>NZ_JBEEWH010000001.1:98540-996117 GCF_040140305.1 Proteus sp. fly-1008 | reverse complement strand
GTCGTTAGCTCAGTCGGTAGAGCAGTTGACTTTTAATCAATTGGTCGGGCGTTCGAATCGCCCACGACCCACCATTTAATAATCAAGCGGGCGGTTAGCTCAGTTGGTAGAGCATCTCCCTTACAAGGAGGAGGTCGTTGGTTCGAGCCCAATACCGCCCACCACTTCTTTTATCCTATCTCATTACTTCCTATATTTTCTTTAAATGATCATAATTACAGATCAGTGAGTTAACGTTTTATTTATTGCTCTACAACTTCACCGATTGATTTTTTAAATTAGCTTTTTATGAGTTATTGCATCGTTTTTCCTATTACACTTACTTTAAGTGTGTGTGCTTTCTAAGTCATTCTAATGGTTTCATTTATTTTCATGTCCCACGGTACATCTCGTTTGCTTTGCTTCTTTCCTCTTATGTACTCTGTTTCTATAAGGTTGTTTTTAGTCTATTCAGACATTAAGTCTTCTATATGATGCAAAAAGTTAACAGACGGTTTTTCATTACGCTTTTTTACATTCTGTTATATTTTATCCGGAAAATAGAGGTGTTCTCAAAGAGGAAATAAGGGCTTTCATGCCTTAATTGGTACACTATATTTAAAATAAAGATGAGCAATTTTTGAATACTTTCCATGTATTCGCCTGAAATATTCAAAAAACGAGAGCGGTTCGAAAGAAAGATCTACTCTTTTTTTGATGATCTATAGGCTTTTTCGGTTTATTTATAAAATTAAATAACTTTAAAAACAGTATATTGAGTGACTTTAGTGTGCTTAACACGATAAAACCTTTTTAAAATTAGTGAGTTAAGGCATTTTTTATGACTATAAAAAAAGTACATTTTTTTATTTTTAATAAGGAAATTGAAGGAATAAAGATAAAAAATACAATTTTATAGTTAATCTTTCTTAATCATCATCCATTTATTACTAACATGATGAAATTAAATGATTAAATATAATAATATTTAAATTTTTTTATCCTTCTTTTAAATAATTATAAAGTTAAAAATCCAATTCTAACTAAATGATTTTTATATTATTTTTGTAAAAAATTGATATTTGTCAATTTATTCGCAATAATGAACTACGTAACAAATGATATAAAGCAAAAAGAACTTATTTCATCATTAATTGATTTGTCCTTAAGTGGTTAATTTCATTTTTTACTTAAAATGGAGAAAATTGTGCATTTGACAGGAATATAAATTATATAAAAATATTAATGTTTATTTCGGACTAAGAATAACTCTTATATAGAGTGAGTATTAATACTTAGGACGTAAAAAGAATATTTCTTGTGCTTTTTAACAAAATTAGATCATACTAAAATGGATATTTAACAGATCATTCATTTTTAAATTTAATTTAAGTTGCAATAAAAATTCTATTTTTACGCTATCAAAATGCGTGTATTTGAGTGAAAAAGAAAGAATAGAATAATATGGCGATAAAGTGTTCAAATTTTGTTGTGGTGATCTTAGATGTAGAATAACTTACTGATAAAGCAAAAAATATTTATGCAAGTGATTACGTTTTTTTATTGTGTAAATGAGATTTTTAATTTTATTAATAATAAAAATTAGTTATTCATTAATAGAAATTCAAAAAAAATGATTAATTAAATATATTGCCTATTTATTCGAGTACAATAAAGATTTATTACATCTTAAATATATTTAGCTGAAACGCTAAGGGTTTATGCTTATATATATTTATTAACAAATGTTTAAAAGGTGATCTATATCTTAATGTTAATGTAATGAGTGCAACTCACTAATTTTAAATGATAATTTTTGTTATGCTGTAAATCCATCAGATTTCATTGACATTACTTAAGCTCTTTCAGAAAAATAAGAAAATTACCTTCTTTATGAGGTTAATTTATTATTTTAAATAAATTAGACTAATATAACTTGACTTATTTTTGCACAATTTAGGTTATCACACTTTAAATTAGTATGCTTGCAGGTGATAATTCTAATTAATGAGTAAAGTTTAAGAAAAAAAAAGAGCTATTTTATAAATAAAATATTTTAACTATATGAAAATAAAGAATATATATCGTTATCCTAGGTATTGTTTACTAGTATGAGTAAAGTGCTAAGTCTTCATTGTCTTTTTTCGACTGGTTGAAAGTGTTTAAATGCGTAGTATATTATTTACATATGATAAGTCATGTTATGAATTGTAATATTTCTTATCTACTAAAAAATAATATTTTATTAAAACAAAAAGGTGTCCTCGATAATATATAAATTTATATATTATTGCGCGATAACACACCATTATAAATTAGATATCAATCAAAGTGAAAAGCGAGAACATATTATGAGTAGCAAGTATCCAGTCGCTTATGCAGTTGGACAAAAAATTAAGTCATTAAGAAAATCTCAGGGTTATACTGTATTTCAGTTAGCAAAAGAGATTGATATTAGTGAACAACAGTTATTTCGTTATGAGCGTGGTGTAAACCGTATTGATATTGATTGCTTAGTTAGAGTACTTGAAGTGCTAGGTGTTAATATTGGTAGCTTCTTTGAAGAAGTAACAGGTGGAATGACTCAAGAAATTGAGCATAATGAACAACATATTCCAGCTCATTTCGATAGTAAGGCTCTTTCTATTTTCTAAAAATATCTTTAAATTAGAGGATAACTCATTTTAGAATAACTAAATTTAGTAAGATAATTCTTATATCTGTATATCTTTAAGATTAGTAAATAATAAGAATTTTCTTAGTTAGGAGAATAAATCCTCTATATAATATCAATGCCCTTATTAGGGCATTTTACGTTTTTAGGGAAATGAAAAGTTTTAATTCTCGTCAAGAAAAAGAAAAATGTTATTGCAGAATACCTGAGACTTACATATCTGTAAAAATATACTCAAATACCTATTGTTATGTGTAAATTAACAGGAGGGTAAATACCTATAAATATAAATCTCTTGCTAATCAGCTTTTATATTACCTACTATCATTTTACTCTTTGATAACATTTTCAAAGCTATTAATGTATAACTTATGTGTTTTATATCAAGGAATTCAAAAAGAATAAAAATTAGTACGATAAAAATTGAAAAAGAGAATCGGGTTAGAAATTGGGAATAGATCAATTTTTTAAATTTAAGCATTTAATGGCAATGTAGGAATGGTAACAGATAATCTTCCTATAAGAGAGAGCCTACAGCCTCTTCACCTTCATGATGAAAAGGCTGTCAGTTTAGTCTTTGAGTGGTGGCGTCAAAATATATTCGAGCTGTTGATCACTTAGGGAGATATTAAAAAATGTTTGGTAAAACTGTTTTGTCTCTTTGATGATATCAATGTGTTGTGTTTGCTCTGGGTATAAAATCGTTGCAAGCCATAAAAATTGTAAAGCTTCTTCAGTCGTTTCTCTACACCACCAAAATAGACCTTTGGGATTTGTGTAGACACGGCCTTCACGTACTGCAGTAATTGATTGCCATTCAGGTGAATTCTTGATGATTTCCGTATCTCTAGCATACATAGTAACAATAACATCAGGGTTGGCATGAATGACTTGTTCTAAAGAAACTTCACCTGCTCGAGTAGGTACATTGTCAAACCAATGCTCTGCAATATTGACTCCCCCAGCAAGTGTTATCCAATCATGATTTAGCGAAGGTGCGCCTGACGTTCTTAATGGCGACCCAAAAGCATGATACACCTTTATTGGCTCCTTGATGCTTATCTCACTTACTATACTCTCTACAAGCGCTGTATTACGCTGAAAGTAAGCTAAATAATCTTTTGCTAATTGGTGGCTACTTGAGCCTAAAATTTCCCCCGTAATCAGGGTTCTTTCTAACAAGGCGTCCATTGAGCCTGACTTTAACAATGCAACACTGATCCCTGCATTTTCTAGCATTGTCATTTGTGCATCAGATAGTTTTCCTGTTGCAAAAAAGATTTGAGGCTGACTAATAATTAATGTTTCGATATTCAGTGTGTCATTATTACCTTTACTAGAAATTGAAGCCATTTTTATAGCTGGAACAATCTCGGTAAAAAAAGGAATGGTTTTGACTAAATCGGTTGTAGAAACAATTTTATCTCCAGCACCAAGCATCGCAAGGATTGCATTTTGTGCATTCCAACTAGTGGCGACTCGTTCTGGTGAATCTGGAACAGTAATCGATTGGTCTTGATAATATTGAACACTTCTTTGAGCCTGTACATTGGAAGAGGTACTGAGGGCCGAACCTCCCAGTAATACAATGCACAGGGTTTTAAAAAAACCTTTATACATTTAACTATCCTCTTAGAGTTCAATACTGATAGATGCGGAAATTTGGCGAGGTGTACCTAAGAAAGCATTAGCACCACCAATTGCACCATTTTGGTTACCAGAGAAGATAGACGCCCAATAATGTTCATTGGTAACGTTATCCAAATTCACACGGAAAGTTGTTTTTTTATTCCAATACTGTGTTTGATAACGAGCACCTAAATCGAGAGTGGTATAGGCTTTTGCCCACATTGTATTTGTGGTATTTGCCGCACGTTTTCCGGTGTAGTGAATATTAGCACTGTAGATAACATTTGGTGCGGTAGGGTAATGGTATTCAGCTAATAAATTTGCTTGATATTTTGGTACACCCACAACATCTTTATTTTGGGTTTCAGCTTTTCCAGTATTGGTTAATGTGGGATCTAACCATGTCATACTACTGAATACGAACAATTCATTGGTTACTTGTCCATTAGCAATCAGCTCTAATCCCCGGTTACGTTGTTTGCCTTGCTCTTTAAATATATTGTCATTTCCTACATAAGCAAAAGGACGTTCTAATTGGAAAATAGCTGCATTTAAATTGAGATCGCCAATTTGTGATTTAACACCTATTTCCCATTGTTCACTACGGTAAGGTTTTAGTACTTCACCTTTGTTATTTGCAGTATCGGGTGCTGAATCACCTTCTTCTAATGAATCTGCATAAGAAACATAAGTCATCACTTCCGGGATCGGTTTAAACATTAATGCGACGGCAGGACTTAAACCATTTTCAGTATGATTTTCACCACCTGCACGATAGGAAGTTTCTTTGATCCAGTTTTGGCTTAGCGATCCCATCACTGACCATTGAGGATTAAAGGTAACGGTATCACCTAAAGTAACGGATTGAACTTGTGAGCGACTATTTTTAGTGCGAGCGCTACCAGTATAGAAGCCTTCATTAGAAGGATCATCATAACGATGTGGATTATTAATATCTTGTGTTGGCAATGTAAATTTCAGATCGTTACCATTTGCTCCGTAAATATCCCAACGATAACCACTAGTAGCGAGGACTAAATCATGAGAAAGTGTGCCTGTCATCACATGACCATTAACATTGATAGAATGACTTAAAATCGTAAAACGACCATAAGTAGAAGGAACAGATAATGTTGGTGTAAAGTGCTTACCATCATTACTTAGCTGGTTAGAAACAGAACGGAATCCGCGATCGGCAGTTTGATAGCCGATTGCAGCATTTATTTGCCAATCTTCATTAAAATCATGTTTTAGTCGGCTACTTACTGTTCTGGTATGTAGATCAACACCTGCAAAAGCTTGACCATAGCCTGTTTTAGTTGGATCCGGTGCATCAGGTAATGTGGTGACTTTTGATCCATAAGAAAATGCACCAGGATAACCCATTTTTTTAAACCAATAATCACTAAAATTCACTTCTAGCACGGTATCAGAAGAGATATTCCAATCAAAAGCAGTACTAATAAGCTGGCGACGTGTTTTACTACCGGCAACATAACCTTTACCTTCATCATGCATTAGATTAATGCGATAACCAAAAGTGTTGTTATCATCAATAAAACCACCTAAATCAAGATGGCCTTTAAATTGGTTATCATTGACATAAGTAGCATTCAGTGAAGTTAAGCGTTTTAAGGTTGGACGTTTTTGTGTGAAATTAAATTGTCCACTTGGACTTGCTGGCCCATAGAGTGAACCTGTTAGGCCATTTATAATATCTACACGTTCAAGCATTTCGATAGGAAAGGCGGTGGTAGAAATAATATTCACACCATCTAAACGAGAGTTAGCAACAACGTTGCCCTGCATTCCACGGTTTTGAGGGCGACCAACATCCATACCACCACGTGCTTGCATTTGGGAGGAGGAATTATATTTTAAGATATCCGAAACACTGGTAACTTGTTGATTTTCAATCATAGATTGAGTTAAGGTATTTGTTGTGTAAGGTGTATCTAACCATTTTTTCTCACCTAAGGGTCCCATATCAACTTCACGAGTTACAAATCCCGCGCCAGCCTCACTATTATTCACTGGTTGTGCAGTAACGATGATTTTTTCAGCGTTGTCAGTGGCTATGCTTGCTGATATGGCTAATGTTTGTGCTATAGCACAAGCTATTGTCGAAATGATAAATTTCTTCACGATTGGCTCCCAAAATGTATTTTTTAATTATTTAAATTCATCGATATTAAAAAATTTATACAACGATGCTCATCGCAGATGTGAAGCAATATGATTCATTATATAAGTTTTTATATAGCGATGGAGGGCGCCGACTATACACCGAATAACATGTAAATAAAATGATATATTTGCTAATAATAAGATTATGAAATTACTTCTGAATTAAGATCAAAAAAATACCCGTTTACACGGGCATTTTAGATAATGATCCTTTTGTAAGGCGTAACCAGAGGGAATTAACGCTCTGCTTTTTTAGTTACTGAACCATGAGTATCATGTTTTTGGTGACGATGATGACCATCAACCATACTGCGGAATGTCTGTGTAAAAGTGTCACCTAATGTACATAAATAGAAGTGAGCACAAATAAACATTAATGCCACAATACCCAAGACTAAGTGTGCTTTTAACATCCAATAGCCATAGCCAAGTACTTCTGGATATAAACATAATAATCCAGTAACAAGTAACAGTGGCACTAAACCAAACATCACGCCTAAGTAAGCCAGTTGTTGAAGAGGGTTAAACTTATCAGTTTCAGTTGCAGCAAAAGGATGAGGCTCACCTTTCATTATGCCATAGAGGTAAAAACGAGCTTGTTTGATACAACGTGCAATTAATCCACTAAATCTTACTTTGTAATGTACGCCATTACTGGTTGTTAGATTGATAAGAATAAAACCAATCCAGAACGCGATAAGTACGAAACCACAGATTTTATGTAATAGCACCATTGAAGTGACATTTCCGATAGAGAAATGCCCTAAAAAGCCACTTAGTAATAATAGGATAAACAGTAAAGCATTACCCCAGTGCCAAAAACGGATCGCTTTAGAATATAAATAAACACGTTCTTCTTCGTAATGACCAGACTGTTTTGGTGCAAGGGCATAGCGTAGTAAGCCATGAATAACCAAAATTGCTATCATGGCAACGATTAATAAACCTGCCGCCATTAACCATACAGGCCAATAATCTGGCGTATAATGGAGTTCTGCTCCCCAGATACTAGTCATGCTTTATCCCCCTGATGGATTTCTTTACGACGGAATAAACTTGGTTTTCCGACATTATCTAATTGGTATTGATAAACGGATTTTTGTTTGATCCAAGCCTGAATTTCAGGTGAATCAATACGACCAAAAGCAAGTGCATCTGTTGGGCATACCGTTACACACGCAGGTAATTCACCCTCAGCTAATCGAGTATCAGAGCAGAAATTACATTTATCTGCGATGTGTGTCATTGGGTTGATATAACGAACATGGTAAGGACATGCTCCAACACAATAATCACAGCCAATACACAACTCTTTTTTCACCTGTACGATGCCATTTTCATCAATAAAAGAGGCTCCAGTTGGGCAAACAGAAACACAAGGTGCATCTTCACAGTGCTGACATGACACACGGAAAAATTGATAATGTGGAGCACCCGCCTCATCGTTGTGTGGGCCTTGAATTTGAACTTGAAGTCGGCTGAAACCTTCAGGAATGTCATTGATGACTTTACACGCTACAGTACAGGCCTGACACCCAATGCAACGTTTTTCATCATGTAGCATGACAAATTGTTTATCATTATTGTTCATCGTTATTTTTTTCCTTAAGCCCGACTAATTCTGACACCTGATGTATGCACATCAGTACCCGATACAGGACTAATTTCATGAGGTAATAAGTTGCCACAGTGAACACCTGTTGTAGTCGCTGCTGTTTTTGCACCTGCTTTAGCACCCGAACCCATATAAACAAATACAGTGTCAGGGCGAATGCCTTCAGTGATTAAAGCGTGTGCTTTTTCTTTACCTATACTGTTTTCCAGAATGATTTCATCACCATGTTTAATACCATGATTTTTTGCTGTTTCTGGATGAAGCCAAACTGGGTTTTCCCACATTAATTCAGCTAATAACGGCACATATTGTGTTGCACCATTAGTATGAACGGCGACTTTACCTTGAATAAAATAAAGCTCGTCTTTTTCTTTTAATGGGAAGTTGTGGAAGCGTGGAATACCGTAGTTTTCTAAACGGCTTTCTAATTCTTCAGAGTAGATTTCAATTAAGCCACTTGGTGATTTAAATGATAGCGCTTTTTCCATTGTGTCATTGCTATCAACATGTTTGATGGCTTCTGGATATTGCTCAACAAAAGCTTTTACATAAGAAGGTTCGCGTAACAATAATGGAATACCATAAGATACATAGCCTTTTTTATGCATCTCTTTGTATAGTGCTTCGCTACCATTAACTTGATAAAGCTGTCTTACTCCCATGTTTTCCCAAGGGAAATAGGCTTCTAATCCCAGTTTTTTACCTAATTCCATCCAAATTAACCAACTTGGCTTAGTATCACCAATAGGTTCAACCACTTGTTGTCTTAACGCATATGCAGGATTTAAACCTGATACATCAGCAACTTCTTCATCACGTTCCAAGTAGGTACATTCAGGTAATAAATAATCGGCATAAGCGGCACTTTCGCTTAAATACACATCACAACTGACAATTAAGTCCAACTTCTGTGCTGCTTTTTCTAGCTCAGGACGGCAACTGACTGTTTGGAATGGGTTATGACGAGACATAATCCATGCTTTTGTCTGATACGGTACGCCTTCTAATGTTGAGTCGATAATTGATTGAACAATACCGCCACCTTTATTGATATATTTAAATTGAGGTGCTGTTGCATCAATGCGTTTTGCGGTAATTTCAGGCATACCTTTGACACTTGGTTTTGCCAATTCAGGAGCAACATTAATACCTGCTAATTTATTGTATTTTGCTGCTGCTTTTTTCTGATACATACCACCTTCACGTTCAATATTGCCTAGTAAAGCATTGAAGGTGAAGATCATTCTGCGCATATTGATCTCTTCTTTATTAAAGGTTGCGCGGTGACCAGGCATAATCAGTGCATGAGGGGCTTTTGCTGCAATTTCTCTGGCGATACGAGCAATGTCTTGAGCGGGAACATCTGAGTGCGCTTGAGCCCATTCAGGGGTTGTATCTTGTAGAACCTCTTTTAATTGTGGGAAACCTACCGTAAATTTCTCAACAAATTCTTTATCGTAGAGATCTTCTTTAATTAATATATGGCACATTGCCATTAGAACTGGCAAATCACCGCCAGGGCGGATTGCGAACCACTCGTCTGCTTTACTTGAAACAACAGATAAACGAGGATCAAAACTGACTAATTTTGCACCACGTTCTTGTGCTGTCATCAGTTCATGCGTTTCAGCAACTTCAATACCTTCATACAGGTTATGACCAAAAGAAAGAATATATTTTGAATTTGCTAAATCCATTGCCAGATCGCCACCCATCATAACGGATGCAGCAATGGCTTTACCTGCTGGGCAGGTTGATGCATGTGTAAACGTATTTGGTGAGCCAAAGGCTGCCGCAAGATGGAATAAATGAGAGGAGAGTGAGCCTGATTTTGAAGAAAATGAAATACTCTCTGCGCCATAGCTTTGTTTTATGGCATTCATCTTTTCAGCTATTTCTTTATAGGCTTGTTCCCAGCTTATGACTTCCCATTCACCTGCACCTCTAGGGCCTTTGTGTTTCATTGGTTTGACAATACGATTTGGATCGTTAACAAGGCTAACACCACTTCCACCTCTGGCACAAACTCGGCTACTTTGATGCTCTGCGTTTCTGTTTCCTTGGATAAATACAGTTTTATTGTTAACAACCTGAGCTTCTATAGGACAACGATAAGAGCACATCTCACATAGACTAGGTGTTAATGTTGACTGACCCTTAAGAGAATCTACAGGATTAAATGCAAGTGCACCCGGTGGTAAACTACTTACGGTACAACCCACACATCCTATCCCCATCCCCTTAATGAAAGAACGACGACTAATACTCATATAACCTCCAGTTTCTTCTTATAGCTAAATATTATATACAGGCGGTTAAATAAATATTTGAAGGCGTCTCCAATTTATTAATCTATAAGTGATGACTTAGTTGTAAATAATAAATAATAGAGAATAAGACGTTAATAAATGTCACAAAATAAATTAACTAAAATAGACAAAATCAAATGATAATTATTTTCTTTTATTAACTTATATTATAAAGGTTTTGAGGAGGAAGAGAGGATCTTAGAGGATGTAACAATAAAGCTTACTTCTTTTAAATTCACTTACTTATGCCATTAATTTGTTTTATTAAAGTGTATTTTAAATATATGATTAATTACAATAAATAATTGACAAAAAAGGCCATCGATATATAATAATTTATATATCGAATGTCGGTGATATTGTAATTAATTTGTTATTTAAAAATAAAATTAAATAATATTTCTTAGCATTATTTAAATCCAATTTCTTCTTAAAATATAATTTTTAAAAATAGCTAACTTATTATTTTCATAATAAATACGAATAAAAGAGAAAAATAAATAGATGACATTTTATACGAAAAATGCTCATTGAAACGTAATCAAACTGATACTAAATATAAGACAATCTATAAATTATTATTCATTATGTTTAAATATTAATTAATAAAGCTAATAGTTATCGGGCTGTGTATTGATTGTCAAAAAGAGCTATTTTTTGTTTTGTGCATATTAATAATATTAATGCCAAGTAAATATGCGTAGGAAAAGGTTTAAAGTAAGTGTTAAAAACAAAGTGGCTCATGAATATTGAAAGCCACTTTGTTTGCATGTTGTCAAAGTTATTTTTCTGTCTATCTTTCTTATATAAAAGAAAGGATTTAAAACAACATAACAATTAAGACAAGGCTCAGTAATAGGGGGTAAACCCTTGCATGCCATTTGTCGGGAATACGGGATAAAAAATGCTCAGAAATCTTTAAACCTATCCATGTGCTACAAATCAGAATAAAGGCTGCCTTTAGCCAAATATAACCAATAAAACCAGATTCATTATTTAAAGGTGACGTAAAAGAAAGGGCGACATAAGTAAATGTTGCCGTGAGAGCTAAAGGTAAGGTTAATGCATTTGCCATTGCTGCTGATTGTGCCATGGGTGTTCCTCTACGGCGCAATAAAGGTACTGTCATGACGCTTCCACCAACGCCTAGAAAAGCAGCGATAATACCAATCACTGTGCCATTAACCGTTTCTCTTGCTTTAGTTACTTTTTTTGAGTTGTGAGTAGGGGCCATAAAACCGGGGCGAAAATAGCAGTCTAAAATAGTGATAAAAAGGTAACCAATAAAGATCCATTTGATCCACGTACCTTCAACTGTTAATGCAAGAAGAGCGCCTAAGATCCCGCCAAAAGCGATACCCATAAACAGAATAGACATGATATTCCAATCAAGCCTTTTGGCTTTATGATGTTTAATGGTTGTGACTGTTGCAGAAAACAACATAATTAATGCAGAAGTAGCAACTGCGATTTGCATAGCATGTTCGGCAGGTAAACTGTCTATTCCCCAAAGTGTCAGAATAAGTGTATAGAGTAGGGGAACCGTGACAAAGCCACCGCCAAAGCCAAATAACCATGTTGTGATGCCTGAAATTAAACCAAAAGAAACCAGCCAGAGTGTCATTTCAAATCTCCTGTTGAGTCAGGAGATTAACAATATAGAATAAAATGATGGCTTACCCACGTGATAATGACAAGTTTATATGAATTTAGGACAATTTTAATATTATGCGTAATATCGATATTAACAGTGTGGATCATCTTCCTCGTGAAATTTTGGCATTAGGCTCTGATTATCCTTATGACACATTACTTGAAGCACATCATCATCGGCGAGCGCAATTTTTATATGCACCCAATGGCGTAATGAAAGTCAAAACAGAAGATGGCCAATGGATTGTATTACCTTACAGTGGTGTGTGGATCCCTGCTGAAAAAATACATCAAGTATTAATGTTGGGTAGTAGCACTTATAGTCTCTACATTGAGCCGAATAAAGTACCTCGTTATTCGGAATATTGTGAGGTTTTGCAGGTTTCTCCTTTGCTTCATCAGCTATTACTTTCAGCAAATCAACTTCCTTTGCTTTATGATTTAGGTGGGAGAGATAGCGCTTTATTAACGTTACTTTGTCATGAGTTAGCTCAGGCTAAACCATTACCTTATTTTACACCTTTGCCCCAACATGCTTTATTAGATGCGTTATGTACTGAATTTATGTCACAACCAAGTATTCGTACTACGCCAGAAATGTGGGCTGAGAAGTTAAATAAGAGCCTACGCACTTTTACTCGTTTATTTCATAAGGAAACAGGGCTTTCTTTTCGAGATTGGCGTCAAAAAGCGTGTTTAATGTATGCACTAACGGCGTTAAAGAAAGGTCATTCAGTCACTGAAATTGCTTTAGAATTAGGGTATGAGAATCCGAGTGCCTTTAGTGCGATGTTTAATAAAGAGATGGGATATTCACCGAAATTGTTTTTAAAGCAATTGAAAGAGTTTTAATAAAACAGACATATATAAGAATAAACATAATCAGTGATGATGATATTTATCAGATACTTTTTAAGTCAAATTACATTGTTCAAAAAAGAAACAAAAAAATTCCTTCCAATATCAGTGCGTTAAAACTTGATTAATAGAGAGTGAGGGGGGTAAAATATAGCCCGTCCATAAGTCATACTTGATTTTCCTACGTATGTTCCCTTAGTTAAATGGATATAACAAGCCCCTCCTAAGGGCTAGTTACAGGTTCGATTCCTGTAGGGAACGCCATCTATTACCTAGTCTGTAAATACAGAAATTATTCCTAGAGCATTGTCTATCAATTCGCGCTATTATCACCAAAATTTCACCTTCTCGTTCAATAATTCATAATCCTTTTAGGTTTTTATATGGAAATAAAATCAATTAATGATATTCGCTATTTGAAGTTTTTATTTATTGCTTATTTTTTTCTGCTGATAGGATGTAATTCAAGGCCAACTGATATTCCTGTACCGCCTGAAAATTTTTATCAAGTTTCAGAAAAAATTTATCGTTCTGGACAACCAACGCCGGGCGAAATGAAATGGTTGGAAGCTCAAGGTATAAAAACGATTATTAATTTACGTGAATATCATAGTGATAGTGATGATGTAAAGAATACGCAATTAGAAGCTTTTCAAGTAAAAATGAACGCAGGTAGAATAACTGATGAGGATATTATTGCGGTATTGCGTAAAATAAACAGTTCGTCTGGACCAGTATTAGTACATTGCTGGCATGGTAGTGATCGTACAGGAACAGTCATAGCAATGTATCGGTTAATCTTTGAAAATTGGACAAAAGAGCAAGCAATTACTGAATTAAGAAAAAAAGAGTATGGATATCACGAGCTTTTTTTCCCTAATATTGTTCAATATTTAGAAGATGTGGATATTTCAGTAATAAAACAACAAGTATTCGATTAGTAAGTGACAGATAAGCAAATGATTTTTTTGTTTTATACGCTATTGAAAAATAAAAATAGCGTATTCTAAATAACAAAGATGATATTTATAAATTTATGTGGAAATAAAATGTTAAGTAATTAGATTAACTTGATGTCAGAAATTACTTGCCCGCATTGTCATACGAAAAAATAGAAATAATGCTAAAAGATGCTTGCCAATGGTTTTATAAATGCACTCATTGTCATACTTTATTAAAATCTCTTGAGGGAGATTGCTGTGTATTTTATTCTTATAGAACAGTCTCTTGCCTGCCTATTCAAGAGGCGAAATTATCTGAGAAATTATCATATTGCTGCCAAAATGAGAATAAGTAATTATCTATCTATAACAGTTAAATAAAATATCTTTATATTCAAAGGGAAATTAAATATTAGCTAACTTATTGCTTTTATTTTAAAAGATATTCTTGTTTACAAAGTAAATTACTGCTAGATTTTGTTTAGTCTATTTATAAGGTTTATTTTTATGTCATATTTTACAACCTCTTCAGCAATTATTATTACCATCTTTTAGTGGTGGGAATTGGTTGTATTAGGAACCCGCCAGATAAGCGGGTTTTTTTATTTTAGACTCCTTATCTAGCATAAAGAAAAGATAAGGATAAAAATGTTTACTCCACAAGAAGTTGATCAACATACCCAATCACTAATACAACTAATTGCAAATGCAGACCAAGCTATCACTGACGAAAATTTTGAGTATCTCATGAAATTTTATACTGAAAATGGCACGTTGGTAGTTAAAGATGATTTGCATGTTGCTGGTAAGCCTTCACTAAAAAAAGCATTTATGGCGATCGCTGGATTTTTTAATCACTCATTACAAGTCTCTCAAGGAAAAGTAAAAGTTATTTTTGGTGAAGATTGTGCGCTTGTTTTAGCACAAACACTTTTAAGTGCAAATATGCCAAATGAAGGAAAATTTAATACAGTAAGAGAAGCCACTTATGTTTTTAAATTTATCAATGACCAATGGCTTTGTGTTATCGATAACTCTTATGGTACTGATTTATTAAAATCATCTCCAGATGCTCGTTTACATTTTTTCTGTGGAAAAATTGCTTCTGGTAAATCAACTTTAGCAAAATCATTTGCTAAATCACCCAGAACGGTATTAATCAATGAAGATGAATGGCTATCGCGGCTTTACCCAAATCAAATAAAAACAGTGACTGACTATATTGAAAAAAGTGAGTTAATGAAGGAGCTATTGAGCAAACATATTGCAGCTCTTCTTAGCGCAGGAAATACCGTTATTATGGATTTTCCTGCTAATACGCCTAAACAACGGCAATGGCTAAAATCATTAGCTGATAATGCGAATATGCCTTATTTATTTCATGTTTTGAAAGTAGAAAATACTGAGTGTAAAAAACGATTATCTTTACGTAATCAATCTGACGAAAACCCGTTTAAAACAACAAATGAAGAGTTTGATTTTATCACAGAGCATTTTTCGTACCCTGATGCTAAAGAGCAATTAGTGATAAAAGAATATCAGTAAATAAGCATCAAATATTATTATATTAACCTTATAATATTGGGCTAATATTGTAAATTAGCTCAATGGGATAATCCTAAAAACTGAATTATCTTATAAGATCAACGCCTAATAAAAGTACCACTTGTTACGCATTGACAGTATTATGTATAGAATTTATGAATATGCGAACTATGATGCTGCTCATCATAATATAATTAGCGGAGAACATTATGAAGTATCGCCTGTGCGGTGTTGCTCTTTCAGTCGCCTTACTTTCAGGATGTGCAAGTACCCCTAATAATGGGGAGGGGCGCTCTGATCCATTGGAAGGGTTTAACCGCCAGATGTTTGATTTTAACTACTATGTTTTAGACCCTTATATCCTACGTCCCGTTGCTGTTGTTTGGCGTGACTATGTTCCGCCACCAGCAAGAAATGGCTTATCTAATTTTCTCGGTAACTTAGAAGAGCCTGCTAGTATGTTAAATAGTGTATTGCGTGGCGATTTTGAAAAGGGAGCAAAACATTTTGGTCGTTTTTGGATCAATACAGTCTTTGGTATGGGTGGCTTAATTGATGTTGCTGGTATGTCCAAAGAAACAATGGAAAAAGAAGTTCCAATGCGATTTGGTAGTACGTTAGGTCATTATGGTATGGATTATGGCCCTTATGTGGTTGTACCGGGCTATGGTAGCTTTACTGTCCGTGAAGAGGGTGGTGATTGGGCTGACTTAACGTATCCAATGTTGAGCTATTTAACGTTTTGGATGTCAGCGGGTAAATGGGCATTAGAAGGCATTGAAACGCGTGCACAATTGCTCGATTCCGATGCTATTTTACAAAACTCGTCTGATCCTTACTTAATGATGCGTGAAGCTTACTTCCAGAGTAATGACTTCCAAGCTGGCACGGTAAAAGAGAACCCTAATGCGAAAGCAATTGAAGATGATTTAGATTCAATTGATTAATTTTTGCGGTTAGCTTGATGAATAAATAAAAAATGGTCTTGAAAAAGACCATTTTTTGTATAAAAAGCACAGTGAAAAATTAGAAACGATAGTTAAAGTTCATACCGTATAACCATGCTTTACCTGATGATTCGAATTCATAAGCTGGTAATGGCAAATCTTCAGATAATTTCTCTTTAATTGTGACTTTTTTACCGTGCATATACGCTAAGCCAACATCAACAGACATATCTTTATTAAATGCATAAGTTGTACCCGCACTTAACCAGAAGCGATCTTGGTCTGGAATAGAGATTGAGCGTTTATCAGCAGGGACTGGGCTATCATCAAAGGCAATACCTGTACGGAATGTCCAGTTATCATCATGATAATAGGTTGTACCTAAAGCCACACGCCATGCATCACGGAAGCCTTCTTCTTTCTTGAATAGTTGCTGACCATCACTCTTACGTGTGGCTCTTAACTCTTCAAATGCACTCCAGCTTGTGTAAGCAAAGTTATAGTGAACAGCCCATTTTGGTGCAACGCGGTGATAAGCGGCAAATTCCCAAATTTCAGGTAGGTTAAGGTCAAGTTTACCTTTAATGGTTTCACCGTTAGTACCTACAATTCCCATTCCTTCGAGTTGTGGAATTGAACGTAAGTCACTTTGGTATTCACCGTCTTTAAATTTCACTTTAACTTTAGAACGGTAAGTAAAGCTTACACGGTTATCTTCGTCGAATTCATATAATAAACCCGCGTTCCAACCAAAGCCCCAAGCATCACCTTTCAATTGAGCGAAGCGATCACTTGGTGATAGGCTTGATAAATAACCGCCTAATTGTCCCATGCCCGGTTTTTGTGATAAAGCACCACCTAAAACTTTACCCGCTTCACCAACATGGCGTGTAATTTCTGCATCGGCATAAAGGGCATTTAAGCCTAAACCGACACTAAATTGGTTATTTACTCGATAACCCGCACTTAAGTTTAAGTTCATGGTTTTTAAATCAGTTTTACCGCCAATAAGGCCTGCAGCATAATCCTTTTTAAAATCAGTCGCTAAGCCAAAGTTTGTTGTGCCTGATGCACCAATTGCCCATTTATCATTAATAGGGGCAACAAAGTGGATATTCGGGACTAATGCACTTGGTGCGATATCACCAGCATTAGTGCTAGCACCTGTAAGCGGAGATTTACCTTTAATATCAACGCTTGGGTTAATATGGATAGCACCTACAGAGAATTCAGGGCGATCAAACATAGTGAGAGCAGCAGGGTTTCTGCTACCTACGCTTGCGTCATCGGCAATAACGCCTTCTCCTGAAAATGCACGCCCTAGTGCTGAAGTAGAATATTCATTTAACTGAAAACCGGCAGCGCCTGCTTGAGAGGAGATAACACCTACCAAGGCAGCTAGTGCTGTGCGAGTAAACAGGTTTTTACGGTTCATGACCTAAACCCTCATAATTTTTTTAAGTTGTTACTTCTGATTAGAAGCGCTGGATTTTAGGTGCGGTTGTCGTTATGACAAATCAGACCAGTTGATTAAGTATAAAGTTGATTACCCCAAATGTTGCAAGTATGTTTTACAAATATTGCCATTTTGATTTGATAATTGGGATTTGGTTAACATTATTTTCACAAAATATCCCAATAAAGATATTTTTGATTGTTAAATAAACAGAGTAATCAATTTTTTTTGTAAAATTGTAAGATAATTTGAGCTAAAGCAGTTTATTTTATTTTTTTGCAATTATGATAGATAATTAACATTTCTTTCGTTGGGAGACTAAAATGGCAGACGCAATCAATCGCTGTAGTGCAGAAGAAACCGCTGCTTGCTGTTGTGTAGATGTGGGTACTATTATTGACAATAAAAATTGCACTGCGTCATATCAGCATGTCTTCGCTGATAAAGTAGAAGCGCAAGCAATGTTGGATCAACTCAGTGCAAAAGCACAATCTATTGCTTCAGAGCCTTGCAAAATTAATCAACAATTTGCTGATGTTGATGGTGGTGTTCAACTTACCGCTGATTTTACATTTTCTTGTGAAGCAGAAAACCTGATCTTCCAGTTAGGATTACGTTAATCCGCTGAAAATAAATAGATTTAAGGCTGTTGAAATTCAACAGCCTTTTTTATTGCCCACCATTGTGTTTTTTATCCTTCCTATCGTTATTGTTGGGTTTCAGACATTCTATCGAAATAATGCGCGCTAACTCCCACTTCTCATAAAATGATGTTTCTGGTAGGTGAAATTTTTGTTAACACTATTGTCAGGTCAGACCTCTTTGGTGTTAGGAACTCATTTTGTCAGGAGCCGTTATGAAGTCATCAACGAACAGTGCTATGAAAGATCGCATCGCCATTGTCAGCGGGCTACGCTTACCTTTTGCTAAACAAGCGACTGCGTATCGAGGAATACCTGCGGTTGAATTAGGGCGTTCAGTGGTTCAAGAATTAGTGACTCGCAATGAAATTCCTCCCGAAATTATCGATCAACTTGTTTTCGGACAAGTGGTTCAAATGCCAGAAGCACCGAATATTGCCAGAGAAATTGTGCTCGGTGCTGGCTTAAGTGTAAAAACAGACGCCTACAGCGTAACAAGAGCATGTGCAACGAGCTTTCAAGCGATTGCAAATGTTGCTGAAAGCATGATGGCAGGGCATGTTTCTGTCGGTATTGCTGGTGGTGCAGATTCATCATCTGTTTTACCAATTGGTGTCAGTAAAAAATTAGCAGATGTGTTGCTAAGTCTTAATAAAGTAAAATCATTAGGCCAACGTTTAAGTTATTTAAGTCAATTACGGTTTCGTGATCTTCTCCCTGTTGCTCCTGCTGTGGCTGAGTATTCAACTGGGTTACGTATGGGAGATACCGCTGAGCAAATGGCAAAGACTTATCATATTTCCAGAGTTGCTCAAGATGAATTAGCACATCGTTCTCATCAATTAGCAACTAAAGCATGGGAAATGGGAAAACTAGATAATGAAGTGATGACCGCTTTTTTCCCGCCTTACAAAGAAGGTTTCCATCAAGATAATAATATTCGTAAAAACTCTGTTCTTGATTCTTACGCTAAGTTAAAACCTGCTTTTGATCGTCGTCATGGTAGTGTGACTGCTGCAAACAGTACGCCATTAACGGACGGCGCAGCTGCAGTATTAATGATGAAAGAGTCAGTTGCAAAAAGCTTAGGTTATCAACCACTTGGTTATCTACGTAGTTATGCATTTACTGCAACAGATGTCTGGAAAGATATGTTATTAGGCCCTTCATATGCCACACCACTTGCACTTTCTCGGGCAGGTCTTTCTTTGAGTGATATAACATTAATTGATATGCATGAAGCTTTTTCCGCACAAACATTGAGTAATTTGATGCTATTTGAAAGTGAACGATTTGCTAAAGAGCAATTAGGGTTATCCAAGGCAATTGGAAAAGTGGATATGGATAAATTTAATGTGCTAGGGGGATCTATTGCTTATGGACATCCGTTTGCAGCGACGGGTGCAAGAATGGTGACACAGACGCTCCATGAGCTTAAACGCCGAGGTGGCGGATTTGGGTTAACGACCGCATGTGCGGCAGGTGGATTAGGTGCAGCGATGATTTTGGAGGTGGAATAATGGAACAACAACAAACAACACTAGAAAAATCTTCCGTTTTCCAATTTTCAGTTCGTAACGATAAAGTTGGCGTAATAACCATTGATGTTATCGGCGAAAAAGTGAATACCTTAAAAGCTGAATTTGTGCAGCAGTTCCAAGATGTTTTGAAACAAGCGCAACAACATTCTGGTGTAAAAGGATTAATTATTACATCAGGCAAGGCAGATAGTTTTATTGCTGGCGCTGATATCTCGATGATTGCGGGTTGTAAAACCAAAGAAGAAGCGAGTGCATTAGCAAAAGCAGGGCAGGATCTTTTTACGCAACTTGAAAATTACCCATTACCTGTTGTGGCTACTATCAATGGCGCATGCCTTGGGGGAGGGCTTGAATTAGCATTGGCCTGCCACGGACGAATTTGTTCTGACAATAACAAAACACGTTTAGGACTTCCTGAAGTGCAACTTGGGTTATTACCTGGCTCAGGAGGAACTCAGCGTTTGCCTCGTCTTATTGGTGTAACGTCGGCGTTAGATTTAATTTTAACGGGTAGACAAATCAATGCTAAACGAGCGTTGAAATTAGGTCTTGTTAATGATGTTGTTTCGCAAGATATTTTATTAGATGTTGCAGCAAAATGGATTTTGTCAGGTAAAAAAGAGCAGAAAAAGCATTCAATCATGGATCGTTTCTGGGCAAATACCACATTAGGGAGGAATATACTTTTTGGGCAAGCGAAAAAACGCGCATTAGCTAAGACAAAAGGGCAATATCCTGCAGTTGAACGTATTTTACATGTAATAGAACGTGGACTTGAAAAAGATCTTCAAACAGGGTTTAAAGAAGAGGCGAATGCTTTTGGTGAGTTAGCGATGACACCTGTTTCATCGTCGTTAAGACACCTCTTTTTTGCTTCTACAGCACTTAAAAATGAGACAGGATCATCTGAAAAACCAGATAGTTTGCATCACATCGGTATTTTAGGTGGGGGATTAATGGGGGGCGGTATAGCTTTTGTTACTGCCACAAAAGGCAATTTACCTGTAAGGATCAAAGATATTAGCGATAAGGGAATTGCTCAAGCCTTAAATTATAGTTGGAAAGCGCTTTCGACCAAGGTCAGTAAAAAAAGATTATCTGTACGTGAACGCCAACGCCAAATGAGCTTACTTTCTGGTTCATTGGATTACAGCGGTTTTCATCAATCCAACATTATTGTTGAAGCAGTTTTTGAAGATCTTGCTTTAAAACAGAAAATGGTGGCAGATATTGAAGATGTGGGTAAAGGTAAAATTATTTTTGCATCTAACACCTCTTCATTACCTATTCATGAAATTGCAGAAACAGCGAAATATCCAGAAAAAGTGATCGGCCTTCACTATTTTAGCCCTGTAGAAAAAATGCCATTAGTTGAAGTTATTCCGCATGAAAATACTAACGAAAAAACTATTGCAACAACGGTGGCTTTTGCTAAAAAACAAGGTAAGGTCGCGATAGTTGTAGGTGATAAACCCGGGTTCTATGTTAATCGTATTCTTGCTCCTTATATTAGTGAAGCATTGACATGTTTAGTACAAGGTGAGCCGATTGAAAATATTGATAAAGCACTCGTTCAGTTTGGTTTTCCTGTAGGGCCTATTCAGTTATTAGATGAAGTTGGTATTGATATTGGTACAAAAATAACACCAATATTAGTGAATGCATTTGGTGAACGATTTGCTTCTCCACCGGCTGTTGATGCCATTATTGCTGATGATAGAAAAGGGCGTAAAAATGGCAGAGGTTTTTACCTTTATACAAAACATGTTCTGCCTTTTTCATTTGGAAAAAATAAAAAACAGCCCGATCCCACTATTTATCGTCTTTTACAAATTAAACCCAAAAGCCAATTATCTTCCTCGGAAATCACAGAACGTTGTTTATTATTGATGCTAAATGAAGCAGTTCGTTGCTTAGATGAAAATATTATAAAACAACCGCGTGATGGTGACATTGGTGCTGTTTTTGGTATTGGTTTCCCTCCTTTCTTTGGTGGGCCTTTCCGTTATATGGATAGCATGGGAACGACAAAAATAGCAGAAAAACTTAATCAACTTGCTGATAAATATGGCGAAAAATATCGTCCTTGTGAACGGCTAGTTGAAATGGCTAAACGAAATGAACGTTTTTATGATTAATTAAACCTCTATACCATTGCATTTTCCTTTTGTGATACTTGTTTTGATTGAGGCGCTTAGGCGCCTTTTTTCTTGTACTTTTTGCGTCAGATTAATAATTGATGAATTTTTAATGGAAAAAAAGGTCGAAAGTGTTAATGATAGCCAGATATGGCAATATAGTTATTTGAAAATAAATTTAAAAATGAAGTTTTTTAAAATAAAATCCTGAAAATGACATTAAATTTGTAAAATAATGGCATGATTTTAACTAGATGAATTATGCAATTGCAATTAGGACATTGGCGATTTGATATAAGAATATATTAATTTTATCTTGATTAGATTAACTATTTTAAAAACGTTAATGTCAGTAATTACAAAAAATAAAATAGGTTTAATAATTTACTATGCAAATTTTTATTATGCGCCACGGAGAAGCAGCGCTTGATGCTGCAAGCGACGCACTACGACCACTGACTGAGCGTGGAAGAAGTGAATCAATAAAAATGGCTGAATGGATGACAACGCAAGGACATACAATCGATTATGTTTTAGTTAGCCCTTATTTACGAGCTCAACAAACATTAGAGGCTGTAAAAACAGATTTAGCGCTACCAAGCAAAGTAGAAACCGATGAAGGGCTTATTCCTGGTGGTAATCCGTCACATATTGCTCATTATTTACGTGCGCTAGGGGATACGGGGTATCAAAATATTTTGGTTATATCCCATTTGCCTTTAGTCGGCTATGTTGTGGCTGAATTGTGCCCTGCAGTGTGTGCACCTATGTTTTCAACATCGACGATAGCTTGTGTTGATTTTGATTTGTCAAAAGGTGTTGGGGAGTTGGTATGGCAAGTCTCACCCTCAACATTAAAATAAATTAGTCCAATAAAAATAATTAACGCCTTATTTCACCATTCGGGTGATTTAAGGGTTAATAATTGGGATAACTGATACGTCAACGGCGGGCAATATCATCATTTTCGACTAATACTAATAACGCGGCATCACCTCCCCATTCTTTTGACGCTTGATGAAACGCAATGACATCTGGATGCTGTGCTAACCAAAGTGGTGTTTGTTGTTTTAAAATATGTTTGCCATGGCCATGCATAATACAGGCACAGTAAACGTGCTCTCGCCTACAGGCTGCAATCAAAGCACCAATCTCTTGTTTGGCAATTAATTGTGTTAAACCATGTAAATCGAGAAAAAATTCAGGAACATAATCGCCACGACGTAGTTTTTTCAATTCATAAGCATTTGCGCCTTCTCTTAAGTAGCGCATTGGGCCTTCTGTTGCTAAATTAGGTTGAAATTCATCAGAAAAATAATATGAAGCATCAACTTGCTCTTGTTGCAAACGTTCAACAGCGTAGTGTGTTACTTTTTTACGTTTTGGCGAGTGAAGTATTTTATCTTGAGATAATTTCTTTGTGCCTTTTATCATTTCCTGAAATAACTCAATTTCAGAAGATGGCAGTGAAAATTTTTTATTCATTTTTTATGATTCTTCATAGTGTTACTGTTTTTATATGGTAATAGTACATGAAATAGTGCCAGAGATAAAAAAGTATAGGTTATAAATTTGGCATAAAAAAAGGCAGGGTATTTACCCTGCCGAAATAGTCACATAGCTAGCAAATACGAGGTGATTAACAAGTTGCTTTGTTCAGAACATCTGTGGAACATAAACTTTTATATATCTTACGGTTGTAGTAAAACTACGATAAAAAGATATCAAAAAAGTCTTCAAAAATTATGTATTTGTTATCAAGTGACTGCATATTGAATGAAAAAACATCTTTAGGCGCATATTGGTATACAGTTAATTCTTTCATGTATTAAGTATGGCTTGGTTTTGCATTCTTGCTAATAAAACTTAAATTAAAAGTATAAAACACTAAATTTTAATTTTAAGTAGTTCGTATATTTTGCTTTTTATTCTATGACTGAAGTATAAAACCATAATAAGTGTGTTGGTATAAGCCGTACTGATAACGTTGTTATGTTTTTTTACGGTTTCCCGCTGATTTATCACCATCTTCATGGCAAACTACAGACTTTCTATTTCTTCAGAGGACAACCATTTTGGATATAACACTAAAAGAGGAAGCAGTTGCTGATTTAAGCACTATCCTAGATATGCTACGTTGGGCTATGAGTCAGTTTAATTCATCTGACATTTATTATGGTCATGGCACAGATAACGCATGGGATGAAGCATTACAGCTTGTATTACCAACTATTGCACTTCCTTTAGATATTCCAGATGCGCTGTTATCGACAAAATTAACAACCTCTGAAAAAATGGAAATCATTACTCTGATAGAAAGTCGAATTGAGCAAAAGATCCCTGTTCCTTATTTAACTCATCGTGCTTGGTTCTGCGGTCATGAATTTTATGTTGATGAACGTGTGCTTATTCCTCGTTCTCCTATTGGTGAATTAATCAATAACCACTTTGATGGTTTAATCCAGCAAGAACCAACACGTATTCTTGATTTATGTACCGGAAGTGGTTGTATCGCCATAGCATGTGCGCATGAATTTGAAGATGCAGAAGTGGATGCGGTTGATATTTCTGTAGATGCTCTGGAAGTGGCAGAATTTAATATTGAAAACCACGGCCTAGCTCATCGTGTTTACCCTATGCAATCTGATTTGTTTAACGCTATTGTTCCAACGCCTTACGATATTATTGTGACAAATCCGCCTTATGTTGATGTTGAAGATATGGGCGATTTACCAGATGAATACCAGGTTGAACCAGAATTAGCATTGGCATCAGGTATTGATGGTCTTGATATTACACGCCAAATTTTACTAAAAGCCCCTGAATATTTAAGTGAAAAAGGTGTTCTTGTGTGTGAAGTGGGAAACAGCATGGTTCATCTTATCGAACAATTCCCAGACGTTCCGTTTACATGGCTTGAGTTTGATAATGGGGGGCTTGGTGTCTTTATGCTGACTCGCGAACAGCTCGTCGAATATTCAGATCGTTTTTCTAGGGCGAATTGATCTTTGATGGTCATTGTTAATATAAATCAATGACCATCATCGTTGAACAGGTTGCTTTACATGCTTCTCTTGTTGTAAAAACAAGCAAAAAGATCAACACGTCCTACTGATAATCGTTGATGTAACAGCAATGAGACGGTAGATTGTTATTTATTGCAAATAACATATTGATAACATCACACAGTAAAAGATAGGAATAAAGGGATGGCAGGAAACAGTATCGGACAATTGTTCAGAGTGACGACTTTTGGTGAGTCTCATGGCGTTGCATTAGGTTGCATTGTTGATGGTGTACCTCCTGGACTCCCTCTAACAGAAGCAGACTTACAGGTTGATCTTGATAGACGCAGACCAGGCACTTCACGTTATACCACACAACGTCGTGAGCCTGATCAAGTCCGTATTTTATCGGGTGTATTTAATGGTGTCACAACAGGAACTAGCATCGGTTTATTGATTGAAAACACCGACCAACGCTCTCAAGATTACAGTGAAATCAAAGATGTTTTTCGCCCTGGTCATGCGGATTATACCTATGAACAAAAATATGGCTTACGTGATTATCGTGGCGGTGGACGATCTTCTGCTCGTGAGACAGCAATGCGCGTTGCTGCAGGTGCAATTGCAAAAAAATACCTAAAAGAGAAATTTGGTATCGAAGTTCGAGGTTATCTATCTCAATTAGGGCCAATTACGTGTGATCTTGTTGATTGGTCTATTGTCGAAAGTAATCCATTTTTTTGTCCTGATCCTTCGCGTTTAGATGCACTTGATGAATATATGCGCGCACTTAAAAAAGAAGGCAATTCCATTGGTGCAAAAGTCACCGTTGTTGCACAAGGTGTACCTGCTGGATTTGGTGAACCTGTCTTTGATCGATTAGATGCTGATTTAGCACATGCATTGATGAGTATTAATGCCGTTAAGGGTATAGAAATTGGTGATGGTTTTGGTGTTGTAACCTTAAAAGGTACAGAGAACCGAGATGAAATCACTAAGGATGGTTTTACCAGTAATCATGCTGGTGGGATTTTAGGTGGAATTAGCAGTGGTCAGCCAATTATTGCCCATATCGCATTAAAACCGACCTCTAGCATCACGATTGCAGGCAAAACAATTAATCGTGACGGTGAGGAAGTCGATATGATAACTAAGGGGCGTCATGATCCTTGTGTGGGAATACGCGCTATTCCAATCGCAGAAGCGATGATGGCGATTGTATTACTCGATCATGCATTGCGCCAGCGTGGTCAGTGCGGTGATGTTGTACCACCTTTAATGCAATGGTAATCATTCTACATCAATAACGTGGTTGATAAGCTGTAGTAAGTTTGATGTTAGCTTTAAAGGTGTGAGCGCCTAATTTTATTATGCTCAGACCGTGTTGCTGTTACTCTCTTGAAAATAAATAAACGAAAGAAACAGCAACACGTCCTTTCATTTCTGATAATTCGGATAGATAAATGGATTGGCTCTTTTCAGATGGCATCTACCTACTTCTCTTCTTTGTTGCTTTAATTGCGGGTTTTATAGATTCAATTGCTGGTGGTGGAGGTTTAATTACTATTCCGGCTTTACTTTCGGTCGGTATTTCACCAGTACAAGCGCTTGCAACCAATAAACTGCAATCTGTTGGTGGTTCATTTTCTGCAACACTCTATTTTATACGTCGCCGGGTTATTGATTTAAAATCCCAACGATTTGCGATTTTAATGACCTTTATTGGTGCTGTTTCTGGCGCTATGTTGGTGCAATTCATTAACCCTGAGGTTCTTAAACAAGCGCTTCCTATTCTCACTATTGCTATTGGTCTCTATTTTCTTCTTACTCCGTCAATTGGTGCCCAAGATAGTAAACAACGTATTGGTTACTATACATTTGGCGCAATATTAGGCGGAGGCGTGGGTTTTTATGATGGTATTTTTGGGCCTGGTACAGGTTCTTTTTTCGCTTTAGGTTATGTCATGTTACTTGGGTATAATCTCTCAAAAGCGACGGCTCATGCAAAGTTACTCAATTTCACCTCTAATTTTGGGTCCCTATTATTTTTTATTATTGGTGGGCAAGTTATTTGGACTCTTGGTTTAGTTATGCTTTGTGGGCAATTTATTGGTGCTCGCTTAGGTGCAGGCTTGGTTTTAACGAAAGGGCAAAAATTAATAAGGCCTATGCTGGTCATTATCTCCTTCTTGATGAGTATCAAACTCATTAATGACAATCATGGCGATACTATTGCACTTTGGTTCTCTGCACTTTTTAATTAGGAATAAATGGTTTTTTAAATGTCAGCACATCATTATCAACAGTTAATTGATATCTTTAATCAATGTTTTAGCGAAAGTTTTCAAACCCGTTTAGTCAAAGGGGATGATGAGCCGATTTATTTGCCAGCAAATGAAGAGACACCTTATCACCAAATCATTTTTGCTCATGGCTTTTATGCGAGTGCATTACATGAAATTTCACACTGGTGTATTGCTGGCGCGGCTCGCCGTCAACAAGTTGATTATGGTTACTGGTATTGTCCAGATGGACGCGACGAAACGACGCAAGGGCAGTTTGAGGTGGTAGAGATTAAACCTCAAGCATTGGATTGGTTATTTTGCCAAGCTGCGGGTTATCCTTTTAATGTCAGTTGTGACAATCTAGAAGGTAACTTTGAGCCTGATCGCTATGAGTTTAGAAACAAGGTCAGAGAACAAGTGCTTGCTTATTTACGAGATAAAAATACGCCACCTCGTGCTCAGCTATTTATTAATGCGTTACATTTGTTTTACAATACCCCAGAGCTAACGGAAGAGATGTTTCCTTATCAGGAAAACCCTTTAGTTAATTAAGGATTGCGAGAATAACCATCGCTTATCCATTGTGAAGGTTTTACCCGATAGGGTGGAGTCTGATGTAGTAAGGTTGCTGTATCATATATTTCACTGCATTGATAATGTAGGGCAGATGTTGAATGCAGCAACATTATATATTGAGGATAAATAATGCTTTCTGAGTATGAAACGTACTTGTTAGATAGAATTGATAGCCGTGTTGAACATGCTACTGACGATGAGTTATTTGCTGGTGGATATTTACAAGGCCATATAACACTGGCTATTGCTGAGCTTGAGCAAGAAAACAACACACAATTAGAAGCGCTAAGAGCGCGTGTGGAAGAGAGCATTCAAAAGGCAATAAAAGCAGGTGAGCTATCGCCACCTGATCAAGCATTAGTATTATCTACGTGGCATGATTTAGTTAATTCAATTAATTAATTTTATATGCCTACCTAAGAGAACAACCGGTACAATCGGTTGTTTTTTCTTTCTTAAAATCTCATTAAAATAATGACACTTAAGTCATATTTAAGATATTTGCTGTTGAAAAAGGTGAGTATTTAGTCAAAAATTAATCCTTACTATTTATCAATTGTATTTATTTGATTTTTCAAAGTCGATGTATCTCTCATTGATTAAGCATAATAGTGCTATCTTTTGTAACACCTTGCCATTTCTGTAAAATTACTTTTAAATGTTTTTTAGGAATGTTTCTCGGGATGCAAATGATTTGCATAGAATATTTATGATAAGGATAACGATACGATGAAAAATTTCTTTAAAATAAGCTTACTTACGAGTGCCTTTTTATTTTTATCTGCTTGTGATCAAATTGATTTAGATAATAAAAAAAATAAATTTTATTACAGTAATCCAAGCGAAAATATGATCAGCTTTAGTGTTGATGGTAAAGAATATCAGGTTGAGCCTGGTAAAAATGGCTATATTACATTGTCGCCTGGTGAACATAACTTGAAAGACAGTGCGGGCAATAATGCCCTTTTTATGGTTTATGACAACAATAATGGTGGCATATTAAACCCTGATAATTTCATGTACTACACTCTTTCTGAAGTGTATGCAGTGAAAGGGAAAACAGACCAATTTAAAACAGTTGACTACCCACTGATTATTAATGGTTATGAGTTTGAACTCCCCGTACGTAGCACTAATGCTACATTAATTGATGGTAATACCTTTCAATGTACTTACCCTCTAGGAGAGCCATTTCCTAATGAAATTCGTACACGTAATAAAAATAATGACGGTGGCATAAAAAATAAGTGTTTTGATAAACCAGAATTTATTAAATATATTTCTGCTGAGTACGCTAAAGATTTAAATCCATTTACACAAGAAGATGAGTATAACGATTCAGTGAATCTCAATTTAGATTACATGCTACCGATAGCAGAATTTACTGATCCTGATATTCAAGCTGAAGCAGAAGAGCTTGTGTTGCTTTTAAATCAAATTCAGGAAAGTGAAGATCCGAAGATCCACCGTGTATTAAAAGATAAACTTCATAATGCAACACTGGCTGTTTCTAGCGCGTATGCGAATAGAGTAGTGAAAGATTCAGTAGAAGATAATAAATACTACAATCGCTTCATTGAAGAGAGTGGAAAGTTCCAATCTTACGGTATTTTGCCTAAACAATAAGATATCCAAAGTATCAATTATTATGTAAGCCATCCAATAGGATGGC
This sequence comes from Proteus sp. fly-1008, assembly GCF_040140305.1. Classification (NCBI taxonomy): domain Bacteria; kingdom Pseudomonadati; phylum Pseudomonadota; class Gammaproteobacteria; order Enterobacterales; family Morganellaceae; genus Proteus; species Proteus sp. fly-1008. The sequence continues at coordinate 966,466 of NZ_JBEEWH010000001.1, read as the reverse complement.
TTTTTAATAAGTTTAACTATCGAAGTATCAAAGTACAGAACTGGAAATAGATATGACAATCAAACAAAATAAAATAAAAAATAATAGTATTACACTTCGCCAAACACAAATTGATGATGCCATTAAATTACCGATGATTGAGCAATCTGCAGGGCAACTTTTTAGCACATTAGAAGACTTAAAGTGGATCAGCGAAAGTGATGTCCAAGGGATTGAAGCACATCTAGAATTTATTAACCAACATGGACATTGGGTCGCGGTAAATCACGACAATGAACCTGTGGGATTTATTATGATGCAAACATTGCCTGATAGTTTATTTATTCATGAACTTTCTGTCAGTCAAGATTGGCAAAATAACGGAATTGGTAAATTACTTATTCAAAAAGCCAAAGACGAAGCAAAGGCGCGCCAATTCAGTACCGTTACGTTGACAACGTTTCGTCATGTTCCTTGGAATGCTCCGTATTATCAACGCTTAGGTTTTTCTATTTTGCCAGAAAACGAAGTTCCACATTCTTTGCAAAAAATCTTAGACGATGAAGTCGAAATAGGGGGCTTTGTGAAGGAAACTCGCTGTGCAATGAGGTGTAAGATTTATTAGGTTGTAACATTAAAAATAAACCGTTAAAAAATAAGCTAAGCAACCTAAAGTGGTTGCTTATACGCTAATTGGATATACTACTTTTTAACTTCAATCGCTTTTCCGCGTAGTAAAGGTCTTACCCAAAAACGATTAGGGTGTAAGGCATTCAACACGCTATCTTCAACTGGGAATGGTTCATCAAAAATTTGGCTTGCAAGAATTTCAGCTGATAATGGTGCTGAACATAATCCACGAGAGCCTAATGCACTGATGATATAAAGCTGATGATAAGCGGGTGCTAAAACGGGCGTTTGTCTTCTACGCTTAAACCTATCTAAATGAGTGTATGCTAATAGCAGGTTTTCAAAGTCAGGTACTTCACCTAATAGCGGTAGATGATCGCGTATTGTACAACGAATACCCACTCGCGCATTGTTTTGGCTAAAATCGACATCAAAGCACCAAGGAGTTTTAGCTAGGCAGTGCGTAAGATGATATTGATTGTCTTCTTGCTCCTCACGGGAAATCGTAAAGTCTAACCTATCTCGGCGAAAGCTTGCACCAACACAATGTAATTTATCTTGATTATCAACAGGCGTAAAATAGCCATCATAACAAAGTACTGTTTTTAATTTTGATAGTGTCTTTGTTGTTGGAATATGACTAACTTGGCCTCTGACCGCACTAACAGGTAATTTTGCACTTTGAGTAAAGTCGGTAATTCGATGTCCATTTGCCAAAATCACGCAGTCATGTTGTGATTGAATTTGTGTCACATGATCATCGCTATGATGAACGATATCTAAGCACCAAGATGAACCGTGTCGCATTATCTGCGTAACTTGATGATTAAAATGCAGTATTAAACCCAGTTGTTGAGCATGTTTTAGTGTTTGAGTCGTTAATTCAGTGGGAGAGAGCCAGCCAGATTGCGGATAAAAAAGCCCTTCGTAATTCATATCTAATCCGCACTGGGCATTTATTTCATCTTGAGAAAGGTAACAAGCTATTTCGTGAAAAAAAGCAGAATGATTAATTATTCGCTCTGCTTTTTTTCGCACTTTATCATTATAAATAAGTTGAGCAACACCAGACCATTGGTGAGAAAACATAATGCCAGCTTGGCTTAGATTGTCATAGGTACGTCGAGCAAATAAGAATGCGGTTGTAAAAAATTGCTCTATTTCGTCTGACTTACCATTTAACAAAGGATATAAAACACCTTGTCGATTACCTGATGCATTTGTTGCGGGATGTTTATCTTCACAATATAAGGTGACTTTAGCACCTCTTCTTAAGCAAGAAAGCGCGATAAAGGTGCTAGCAATACCACCGCCTATAATAGCAATATTTTGTGCTTGTGTTGCATGAGGTCGTGCATAATAAGGTAGATGTTCGGGAGAGAGAGGATGAGGGAATACACCTGTTAGCATCTCTCTTTTTTGCCCAAACCCTTTGATTTTTTTTATCTCAAACCCAACACTTTGCAAGCCTCGCTTGACAATACCCGCAGCAGTAAATGTCGAAAATGTACCATTTTCTCTCATTGAATCAGCCATGGATTGAAAGAGTGTTTCACTCCACATTTGTGGATTTTTAGAAGGGGCAAAGCCATCGAGAAACCATGCATCTACTTTATTGTGTAGTGCTTGGCGAGTTTGTGGTAACAATGTGTTGATATCACCAAACCATAAATCTAGTGTAATTGCTCCATCTGCGAGAATAATACGGTGGCAACCAGCAATGGGTAATGGCCATTGAGAACAAAGTGCTTTTGAATATTTTTCAAGTTCAGGCCAATGGTAATGTGCGGATTGTAAATCATTTTTTTTGAGAGGGAACTTTTCAAAGCTAACATAGTGAAGGCGCTTTAAACATGCGTTAGGTGATGCTTGCCTAAATTGCTCAAATGCTTGCCACAGTGTTAAAAAATTCAGCCCAGTGCCAAACCCTGTTTCTGCAATAACACATTCAGAGCGTACATGTGTACCAAAACGTAATGGAAAATGATTTCCCTGTAAGAATACGTGTCGTGTTTCCTCTAGGCCATCTTGGTTTGAAAAGTAAATATCGCCAAATTGTTCTGAGATAGGCGTACCAAGTTCATTCCAACTTAAAGATGCGGTATTTATTGGGCTATTATTCACGGAACTGCCTGTATTTCTCTAAGATATTGTCTAATATCTTAGCGCTGTTAGCTAGGTTGTACCAGCCTTTAAGGGGAAAGTGTTTTATCAGCTTATCTGCATTTTTGTAAAAAAGATCCTGATCGGACTTGTTCAGCGTACAACTGTACGCTAGAGTGCTACTCAGAAATCCCGCAGCTACAACTATTATTGTAAAGAGGTATGAATGAAGCGCGCAGTGATCACGGGTCTGGGTATTGTTTCGAGCATTGGTAATAACCAGAAAGAAGTGCTGGATTCTTTAAAGGAAGGCCGTTCCGGGATAACTTTCTCAGAAGAATTTAAAGAGATGGGGCTTCGTAGCCACATTTGGGGCAACGTTAAGCTTGATACTGAAGGTCTTATTGACCGTAAAATCCGCCGTTTTATGAGCGACGCATCGGTTTATGCCTATTTATCTATGCAAGAAGCAATAGCAGATTCAGGTCTGAGTGAAGACCAAGTTTCTAATATTCGTTCAGGTTTAGTCGTAGGGTCTGGTGGTGGTTCTCCACGTAATCAGGTTCAAGGTTCTGATGGCATGAGAGCAAAAGGTCTACGTGGCGTAGGTCCTTATATGGTGACTCGTGCAATGGCATCAGGTGTTTCAGCGTGTTTAGCAACACCTTTTAAAATTAAAGGCGTTAACTATTCAATCAGTTCTGCTTGTTCAACATCAGCACACTGTATTGGCCATGCCGTTGAACTTATCCAATTAGGCAAACAAGACGTTGTATTTGCTGGTGGTGGTGAAGAATTAAGTTGGGAAATGACCTGCGAATTTGACGCAATGGGTGCACTTTCAACGAAATATAACGAAACACCAAGTAAAGCTTCTCGTACTTACGATAAAAACCGTGATGGTTTTGTTATCGCTGGTGGTGGCGGTATTGTGGTTGTTGAAGAGTTAGAGCACGCATTAGCGCGTGGGGCACATATTTATGCTGAAGTTGTAGGCTATGGCGCGACTTCCGATGGTGCAGATATGGTTGCTCCTTCTGGTGAAGGTGCTGTGCGTTGTATGCAAATGGCAATGCAAGATGTTGAGAAAGTTGATTATATCAATACACATGGCACTTCAACGCCAGTAGGTGATTTAAAAGAACTGGAAGCTATCACTGAAGTATTTGGCACACATACACCAGCTATTTCAGCCACTAAAGCGATGACCGGCCACTCATTAGGTGCGGCTGGTGTACATGAGGCAATTTATAGCTTGTTGATGTTAGAGCATGATTTTATTGCGCCAAGCATTAATATTGAAGAATTAGATGATAAAGCACTGGGTATGAATATCATTACTCAGCCAACAGAACAAAAGTTGAACACTGTAATGTCAAATAGCTTTGGTTTTGGCGGTACTAATGCTTCATTAGTAATGAGTAAATATAAAAACTAGTTAGTTATACTTATATTTTCTTGTTAAAAAAGGCAGGCTTCATTTTAATGGAGCTTGCCTTTTTATTTTAAATTCACAAGGTAAAATAAATTATTATTCTAATAAAGATGTTTTTCGAATAAGAACTATTAAAAAAAGATTATATAAATAATCTTTAAAAATACCCGTCCTAATAGTTACTTATTTTATTATTCTAATAAAATAGACGGTTTCTAGTAAGTTATTGTTTTAAAATATTAAATAAAATTAATCGTATTTTATTTCAATCGTTTAATTTAATTGTAACTAAAATTATTAAATGTTTTGTTTTATATGGAGTTAGGTTAATAGAAAGGACTAATAGGACAAAAAGAGCTGTAAAAAATTGATCTGGATTATTTTATTACAAATAAGTAGAAGCTATTTAATATAAAAGTTGGTAATGTTTGCCTCGGATACTTGTATTACTTTATATTTTATACTTTGATTTCTTAATGTCAGTTTTATTTATTAAATCTAACATCATGAATGTGACCGGCTAAGAATTTAGCCGGCATTTTTTTATTGTTGTCTTTTTGACATTGACTCACATCTCCTGATGACAATCTGCTTTTTTCGTCGCAGACTGACGTCGGAAATTTAGTGGTGTTCTAAGTTGTTGCACTAAGAGCACACCTAATAACACAATACCACCACCCACTAAATGATAACTATGCATTTCTTCACCAAGAAGTGCGATCGCAATCATTGCTGTAAATAATGGCATTAGGTTCATAAAAATAGAGGTTGTATTCGCACCTAATTTCATCACACCTAAGATCCACAGGTAAGGTGCAAGAATAGAAGCGCCAATACCCGCGAAAATCACTAATCCAATATTGTCTTTCGTTAATGCCACGCTTTCGGCAAGAAAGAAGTTTGGTAATAATAACAGAACACCAAACCCAATTTGAACATAAAGTGATTGCCAATTAGGTAGTGCGATAGACCACCGTTTTGTTAAAACGCCATAAAGCGCGTAAGATGCCGAAGCAATAAACATCATTAGCTCGCCATATCCCAATCCTTGAGAAAGTAACTGAGAAGGTTCTCCACGACTAATTAGCCAGACTAAACCACTAATTGAAAGCACAGTACCAAGTACTATTCCAATAGTAGGCACAACGCGTAAAACAAAAATACTGATAATGACAGTTAGTAATGGGATCAGTGAGTTCAAGATACCCATAAAGGTGGCGCTAACATAATGTGCAGCATAATAAGCTAAACTCTGGTACATCACCATTCCTAATGCACCAAGGATAAATAATTTCCACCAATATTGTTTGACGGTTTTACGATGGTGCCAAACAGGCATGATCAAAAAAGGCGTCATAATTAAAAAGGCGAGAAACCAACGATAAAAAGAGATAGCCGCAGGATCGATAACAGACGCAGCTGCTTTATTGACGACGGCATTAATGGACCAGATCAGAACCGCTAAAAGCGGAAAAATTGCGTTTTTCATTGTTCTCACATCTATTTTTAAACCAGGTCGCTATTGTAAGCCTGTCTGATTAGATATATATAATGAAAACCAGACAACAGATAGGCCAATAAAGACAACATGACAAGAGAACAACATAAAGATGACAATTGAACAACAAAAAATGCAATGGTTATTGTCTGATCCAGATACAGTGCGATTTCGTGATGAGCAACTATTAGCTGAAACGGAGTTTATTTATCATCAACATGACTTTGGTCAGTTGCTTTATGTGATTTCAGGTGTCATGGATTTAGAAGCTGGAGGACAGCGATTTTTAGCACCCCCTGAATTTAGTGTGTGGATACCTAAAAATGTAGGGCATGCCAGTTATAACAAAAAGACACTCTCTTTTAAGGTACTAGATATTGCACCAAGTTGGTGTGAAGGTTTGTTAGATAAGCCGTGTTTAATTCAATTAAGTGCTATTTTTTCAACTATATTTTCTGATTTTTTTCATCGCGGTGTCTGTAAACCACAAACAGAAGAAGATTTTCGCTTAGCACAAGTGTTGATAGATCAACTTAAAGCTTCGCCGATCCATCATACTTACTTACCTTCGTCTAAAGATAAATTACTTGCTCCAATACTTTCTGCACTAGAGCAGAATCCGGCTGATAATACTTCGTTAGAAGAATGGGCTAAAAAACGTTATACCTCAGAGAGAACACTCTCTCGTCGTTGCCAACAAGAGCTTGGCATGTCTTTTAGTGAATGGCGTAAGCGCTTACGTTTTTTACATGCAATTTCTTTATTAGAACAAGGAAAAAGTGTGAATGAAATTGCATTTGATGTGGGATATAGCTCTTCGTCTTCATTTATTGCGATGTTTCAACAATTTGCTGGTACAACACCAGAACGTTTTCGCAGATTACCCAATTGCTAAGTCTTCTTTTCATATATTTACTTAAAATCTAGGCAGATTTTACTGTCAATAATAGGCTTTGTTGTTAATAAGTGGCAAAATAGGACGCTTAAATTTATTTTTCGATTGATTGTTTACACACATAAATACCAAATCAGTGAGATAACACAGTGAAAATTCTGGTTGATGAAAACATGCCTTATGCGGAACAGCTTTTCCGCCAATTAGGTGAGGTAAAAGCGGTTTCTGGTCGTCCTTTACCTATTGATGAACTTAATGATTCTGATGCCTTAATGGTGAGATCGATTACTAAAGTCAATGAATCCTTATTATCAGGCAAGCCAGTGAGATTTGTTGGAACGGCAACGGCCGGTTTTGATCATGTGGATATTGCATGGTTAGAACAACAACAAATTGGCTTTTCATCAGCACCAGGTTGTAATGCTATTGCTGTTGTAGAATATGTATTTTCTGCACTGATGATACTCGCAGAGCAAGATGGCTTTCAATTAACTGATAAAGTTGTTGGTATTGTGGGTGTGGGCAATGTCGGTGGGCGGTTAGCTACACGTTTACGCGCATTGGGTGTAAATGTATTACTTTGCGATCCACCTAGAGCAGATAACGGTGATAATGAAGAATTTCATTCATTGGAAACGCTATTAGAAAAAGCGGACATTTTGACTTTCCATACACCCCTCAATAAATCAGGTCCATACAAAAGTTATCATTTAATTAATGAGAGCAACCTCGAAAAATTACCTGAAGGACACATTTTAATTAATGCGAGCCGTGGTGAGGTTATTGATAATCAAGCATTATTGTCTGTACTTGAGAAAGGAAAATCCTTACGTGTTGTATTGGATGTTTGGGAGCCGGAGCCAGATCTCTCTATTGCGTTATTAAATAAAGTTGATATCGCAACACCACATATTGCAGGTTATACCTTAGAAGGTAAGGCGCGCGGTACAACTCAAGTTTTTGAAGCTTATTGTGATTTTATTGGGCGACCTCAAAAAGTTGAGTTATCAACACTATTGCCTGCCCCTACTATTTCTACCATTTCAGTACAAGGTGAGTTAACACAAACACTTTTAAAACAACTTATTCATCTTGTTTATGATGTGCGTCGTGATGATGCCCCGTTACGAAAAGTGGCAGGAATAAAAGGCGAGTTTGATAAATTACGCAAATTTTATCCTGTGCGTCGTGAGTGGTCTTCACTGCATGTAATTTGTGATAATCAAACCACGGCTAACACATTAAATGCAATTGGCTTTAGTGCTACATATAAAAGTGCTACACACAAATAAAGCAAAATATTATTTTAAAAATTTTACGATATTGGAGGATATCTTATGGGAGAAGGTTGGAATATTGCTGTTGTTGGTGCAACAGGTGCTGTTGGTGAAGCTATTTTAGAGCTGTTGCAAGAGCGTGAATTTCCCATTGGTGAACTGACGGCAATTGCGAGTGAAGACAGCATTGGAAAATCTGTGCGTGTAAACAGTAAAAGTGTTGCAGTTCAAGGTATTCACAATATCGAATGGGCAGATATTCAATTAGCTTTCTTTGCGGCCTCGACAGAAATTAGTGCGCAATATGCACAGCAAGCAGCAGACTCAGGCTGTATCGTCATTGATTGTAGTGGTGTATTTGCCATGGATTGGGATGTACCACTGATTGTCCCTGGTGTGAATAGCTCAATGCTTGCAGAATACCGCACCCGTAATATCGTTTCTATTGCTGACAGCATGGTAAGCCAATTGTTACGTGCAATTAATCCATTAACAGAAGCCGCTGGTTTATCTCGTCTTAGCGTGACCAATTTAATGTCTGTCTCCCGTTTGGGAAAACAAGCGGTTGATGAACTTGCTGGACAAAGTGCGCGTTTGCTCAATGGTGTTCCACCTGAATTAGGCCGCTTTAATAAGCAACTGGCCTTTAATATTCTACCTCTTATGGTTGATGACGAAGGCTCCGTAGAAGAAGAACGTCGCATGGTTGACCAAATTCGTAAAATCTTACAAGACGAAGGCCTTCCAATTTCAGTCACAACATTACAGGCTCCAGTTTTCTATGGTAATGCGCAATCAGTGCAATTAGAAACATCACGCCCAATGGGCTGCGATGAAGCGCGTGAAACATTGCAAGAAAATGAAGATTTGAGTATCAGTGATGAAAATGATTTTCCAACACAAGTGACCGATGCTTCGGGGAATGTGAGCCTAAATTTAGGTTGCTTCCGTAATGATTATGGTATGCCAGAAGCCTTACAATTTTGGTCAGTAGCAGATAATGTGCGCTTTGGTGGGGCATTAATGGCTGTTGAAGTAGCAGAGCAATTAATGCAGGAGCAGTTTTACTAATGAATGCGCCAGTGAGTGCTGAAGTAACAGAACAACCCTTGACTGAGTCAACGGTTATTTCTGAAAGCACAACAATCAAAATTGCGTTAGGCATTGAGTATGATGGTAGCCGTTATTATGGCTGGCAACGTCAAAATGAAGTGCGCAGTGTACAAGAACGGTTAGAAAAAGCGCTTTCACAAGTGGCTAATGAACCCATATCAGTTTTTTGTGCCGGAAGAACAGATGCTGGAGTTCATGCAACGGGGCAAGTTGTCCACTTTGAAACAACCGCACATCGTAAAGATCCCGCATGGACTATGGGTGTTAATACCCATTTACCTGCGGATATCGCTGTGCGTTGGGTAAAAACGGTTTCTGATGATTTCCATGCACGTTTTAGTGCAACGGCAAGACGTTATCGTTATGTGATTTTTAATCATCGCTACCGTCCGGCTATATTATCATCTGGTGTGACGCATTTTCATTATCCTTTAGATGCTGGGCGTATGCATCAGGCCGCACAATGTTTACTGGGTGAAAATGATTTTACCTCTTTTAGAGCGGTTCAATGTCAATCACGAACGCCATGGCGTAACGTTATGCATGTTAACGTTTCTCGATATGGTGATTATGTTGTGGTGGATATTAAAGCGAATGCTTTTGTACACCATATGGTGCGAAATATTGTCGGTAGCCTTTTAGAAATAGGGTGTGGCAATCAGGATATTACTTGGATGGCTGAATTATTAGCCCTAAAAGACAGAACCAAAGCCGCGGCAACAGCTAAAGCAAATGGTTTGTATTTAGTGGCAGTGGATTATCCTGAGCATTTTGAATTACCAAAACCAGCAATGGGCCCACTATTTTTAGCGGATAACCCTATTGAGATATCTCAATCATAAAAACACCCAGTTCTCTGAGGATTTATGGAAATATTAACGCAATTTGTTGATTTGATAAAATTTCTAATTGATTTTATTTTGCATATTGATGCGCATTTAGCAGAGCTTGTCGCACAATATGGTACATGGGTCTATGCCATTTTGTTTCTGATTGTTTTTTGTGAAACGGGGCTGGTGGTAACACCATTTTTACCTGGTGATTCATTGCTGTTTGTTGCTGGTGCTTTAGCTTCTTTAGATACCAATGATGTGAATGTCCATATTATTGTTTTACTGTTGCTTTGTGCCGCGATTTTAGGTGATGCAGTGAATTATTCTATAGGGCGACTTTTTGGCGAAAAGCTATTTAGTAAGCCTAATTCACGTATTTTCCGTCGTGAATATCTGGATAAAACCCATGCTTTTTATGAAAAACATGGTGGTAAAGCGATTATTTTGGCAAGATTTGTGCCGATTATCCGAACTTTTGCGCCATTCGTTGCAGGAATGGGAAAAATGTCATATCGTCATTTTGCCTTTTATAATGTTACTGGGGCAATTGCATGGGTACTGCTATTTACTTATGCGGGATACTTTTTTGGTGACTTAGATATAGTTCAAAAGAACTTAAAATTGCTAATTGTTGCCATTATTGTTATTTCTATTTTACCGGGCGTCATTGAGATCATACGCCATCGCAGAGCGAGCGCAAAAGCGAAGAAAGAAAATGATAGCAAAGAGGTTTGAGCAGTTATCATTAGTTTTTGCCGTAGAATAGCCATAATAAAGAGATGCGCTGAAATTCAGTAAGCGGTATCATCATAAACTTTGCTAACCACACAGCCAGTGCATTGTGGTTGATACGCTCACAATAATATTACTGGCGAAGGTCAGATTCAGACGAAAAGGTCCGTTAATGAGCTGGATTGAAAAAATTCTAAATAAAAGCACTATCACAAGTTCACGTAAAGCCAATATCCCAGAAGGGGTTTGGACTAAATGTGATAGCTGTGGACAGGTACTCTATCGCGCAGAATTAGAGCGTAATTTAGAGGTTTGCCCTAAATGTGATCACCATATGCGCATTTCAGCGCGCCGTCGCCTTGAGACTTTCCTTGATACAGGAAGTACCACAGAATTAGGTAGTGAATTAGAACCTAAAGATATTCTGAAATTCCGCGACTCCAAAAAATATAAAGACAGAATTAGTGCTGCTCAAAAGCAAACCCAAGAAAAAGATGCATTAATTGTCATGAAAGGCACTCTGAAAAAGATGCCAGTTGTTGCTGCTTCTTTTGAATTTGCGTTTATGGGCGGTTCAATGGCATCTGTTGTCGGCGCGCGTTTTGTTCGAGCAGTTGAACAAGCACTAGAAGATAATTGCCCTCTGGTTTGCTTCTCTGCAAGTGGCGGTGCGCGTATGCAAGAAGCGCTGATGTCATTAATGCAAATGGCAAAAACCAGTGCCGCATTAGCAAAAATGCAAGAACGTGGTTTGCCTTATATCTCAGTGATGACTGATCCTACAATGGGCGGTGTTTCTGCAAGTTTAGCTATGTTAGGTGATATTAATGTTGCGGAGCCTAAAGCACTGATTGGTTTTGCAGGCCCTCGCGTTATTGAGCAAACTGTACGTGAGAAACTACCAGCAGGTTTCCAACGTAGTGAGTTTCTGTTAGAAAAAGGGGCGATTGATATGATTGTTCGTCGTCCAGAAATGCGTGATGAGCTGGCTGAATTACTGGCTAAGCTGACTCAATATGATTTAGTCGAAGATGAAGATGAAATTATTGGCGAAGAAATGATTGCTGATGAAATCGAATCTGCTGATAACGAGCCAGAAATTAACATCGAAACGAATAAAAAAGAAGATGTCTAATATCATAACTGCTCCTAAAGCCACATCGCCTCTGTCGGTGTGGCTTTCTTATCTTGAACACTTACATTCAAGCGCCATTGATATGGGGTTAGAACGTGTAGGCGAGGTAGGAAAAATATTAAATGTGTTACGCCCTGCACCTAAAGTCATTACTGTTTCAGGTACAAATGGAAAAGGCACAACCTGTCATATGCTAGAGTCAATCTTGATGGCATCAGGATTGAAAGTCGGCGTTTATAGCTCTCCTCATCTTGTTCGCTACACAGAACGTGTACGTATTCAAGGCAAAGAACTTTCCGAAGATGCTTTTTGTGAAGTTTTTGCAGAAATTGAACAAGCTAGAGGCGATATATCGCTCACTTTTTTTGAATATGGCACTCTGGCTGCGCTGAAGTTATTTCAGCAAGCACAGCTTGATGTTGTGATCCTTGAAGTGGGATTAGGGGGGCGATTAGATGCCACGAATATCGTTGATGCTGATATTGCCGCGATCACCAGTATCGCACTTGATCATACAGATTGGTTAGGTGCAGATAGAGAGCATATTGGTCACGAAAAAGCGGGTATTTTTCGCGCTAATCATTATGCGGTAGTCGGTGAGCCTGATATGCCACAATCCATTGCTCAAGTGGCTGATGAAAAACACGCTACGCTCTTTTGCCGAGGTGCTGATTGGTCTTTTGCTATCGATGGCAGTCATTGGCATTGGCAGTGTGCTGATTGTGAATTTGATACGTTGCCAATCCCTAATATTCCGTTAGCTAATGCGGCGACCGCGATGGGTGTTATTCGTTGCTTGCTCAAATCTGATGATAACGTTAGTCAAGCAATCACACATCAAAGTATTATTGAAGGCATGTCTCGTGCACAATTACCGGGGCGTTTTCAGGTAATTTCACAACATCCTCTGGTTATCTTTGATGTGGCCCATAATCCCCATGCGGCAGGATATTTAGCTGAAAAATTATCACAATTACCGCGTAAGTCTGATACCAAAGTGCGTATTGTTGTTGGTATGCTGGGCGATAAAGATATTGCAGGAACATTAGCGTGCTTAATGCCATTGACGGATAGTTGGTATGTAGCTCCACTTAATGAATTTCGTGGCGCTTCAGCGGATGTGCTTGCTCAACATCTTGAAAACCCATCGATATTTGATAGTGTAGAAACAGCATGGAAACAAGCTATGTCCGATGCTAATCCTAATGATATCGTTGTGGTTTGTGGCTCATTTCATACAGTCGCACATGTGATGGAACTATTAGAAAAGGAGAGTGTGGGTGGCGAGTAAATTTCAAAATCGCTTAGTCGGAGCCGTGGTATTAGTGGCTGTAGGGGTTATTTTTTTACCTGCGTTGCTTGACGGCGATAAGAAATATAACGAAGACCAATTTGCCGCTATTCCTTTAGTACCAAAGCCGGGCGATGAACAAGAAATTGAATCTATCGCGCCAATAGAGCAAACAACAACGCCTTCAACACCATCAGAAGGTGCTTCTGAAGCAATGCTTTCTGAAGCAGTCACTGGTGTTGAACAATCTACGGCAACACCACCACAACCGCCAACCGTTGTTCCTGTTACGCCACCAGTACAGCCAACACCTGCACCACCAGTGGTCACGCCACCTGTACAACCACCTGCACCACCAGTGCAAGAAACTAAACCACCAAAAGGTGAAGCTTGGGTTGTTCAATTAGGTGCATTAAAAAATGCGGCGAAGGTAGAAGAAATTATTGCGAAAATGCATTTCTCAGGTTACCCGGTATATACCGTACCTGCGCGTCCTGTTGCTGGTCAAATGACTCGAATTTACATCGGGCCAAGTGCATCTAAGTCAGAGTTACAGGCTATTTTGCCCCATTTAAAAGAGCTTACTGGCTTACAAGGTGAGGTAAGGGCATATAAGCCTTAATTTTTCTAAACGAGTCATCAGATGAGTGATGTAACAAAGCGTTAACTTATTGCGGCGATTATGATTTTTCATATCGCCGTAAATTATTTTGAAATTAGCGAAAATTAGCATTACGCAAACGTTTTCGTTTTCTGTTAGAATGCTTCCGTATTAATGCGGAGCATCATTATTGGATAAAGAATTTATGGTCTGGATAGATTACGCCATCATTGCCATTATTGGTTTTTCCGCATTAGTCAGCCTGATCCGTGGCTTTGTTCGTGAAGCATTGTCACTCATCACCTGGGGTTGTGGTTTCTTTGTTGCTAGTCAGTTTTATCCTTATCTTGCCGTCTATTTTACCCGGTTTGAAGATGAGCTGGTTCGTAACGGGATTGCAATAGTCACCTTGTTTATTGCGACACTGATTGTTGGTGCTGTTGTGAACTATGTGATTAGCTCTCTTGTTCAACGCACAGGGTTATCAGGTACAGATCGAGTTTTGGGGGTCTGTTTCGGGGCATTAAGAGGCGTGCTGATCGTGTCAGCATTATTGTTTGTTTTAGGGGCATTTACGCCTATGGCAGATAGCGCTGATTGGCAACGTTCTGAACTTATTCCTCAATTCAACCATATTATTAGGTGGTTCTTTGACTACCTGCAAAATGCGTCAAGTTTCGTGTCGGAGAGAATATAACCTCTCCGTCTGGCTGATGAGGATCTATTCATGTGCGGTATTGTCGGTATCGCTGGAGCGAATCCAGTAAACCAATCAATTTATGATGCGTTAACGGTGTTACAACACCGAGGTCAAGATGCAGCTGGCATTGCAACAATAGACGGTAACAATGGTTTCCGTCTTCGCAAAGCTAACGGACTGGTTAAAGATGTGTTTGAAACCCGTCATATGCTACGTTTAAAAGGTACTATCGGGATAGGGCATGTCCGTTATCCAACAGCGGGTAGTTCTAGTGCATCAGAAGCGCAGCCTTTTTATGTGAATTCACCTTTTGGTATTACGTTGGCACATAATGGTAATTTAACCAATGCGCATTTATTACGTCGCCAATTATTTGAAACAGCGCGTCGCCATATCAATACCACTTCTGATTCTGAAATCTTGCTTAATGTATTGGCATATGAATTAGACCGTTTTGACCATTTCCCTCTAGAGCCTGATAATATTTTTGCTGCAGTCGCCGCAATGCATAAAAAGTTACGTGGTGCTTATGCTTGCGTTGCGTTGATTATCGGTCATGGTTTATTAGCTTTCCGTGATCCCTTTGGTATTCGTCCTTTAGTGCTCGGTAAACGTACATTAGAAGATGGTCGTCATGAATATATGGTCGCATCTGAAAGCGTTGCATTAGATACTTTAGGTTTTGAATTCTTGCGTGATGTTGCACCTGGTGAAGCGGTTTATATCACAGAACAAGGACAACTCTTTACCCGCCAATGTGCTGAAAATCCACAATTAATGCCTTGTCTGTTTGAGTATGTTTATTTTGCTCGCCCAGATTCCTTTATTGATAAAATTTCTGTTTACAACGCACGTTTGCGTATGGGGCAAAAATTAGGCGCTAAAATTGCGAAAGAGTGGGAAGATTTACAGATTGATGTCGTCATTCCTATTCCTGAAACTTCTTGTGATATCGCATTAGAGATCGCTCATATTCTTAATAAGCCGTATCGCCAAGGCTTTGTAAAAAATCGCTATGTGGGGCGTACTTTTATTATGCCCGGCCAACAAGAACGTCGTAAATCAGTAAGACGTAAATTGAATGCAAATCGTGCAGAGTTTCGTGATAAAAATGTTTTATTGATTGATGACTCTATTGTTCGTGGCACAACGTCAGAGCAAATCGTCGAGTTAGCAAGAGAAGCAGGGGCGAAGAAAGTCTATTTTGCTTCAGCAGCACCAGAAGTTCGCTTCCCTAATGTGTATGGTATTGATATGCCAAATGCTAATGAGCTTATAGCCCATGGACGTGAAGTGGATGAAATTCGTAAATTAATTGGTGCTGATGGTCTTATCTTCCAAGATCTCTCTGATTTAATTGCCGCCGTACAAGAAGAAAATCCTGATATTAGTCAGTTTGAATGTTCTGTTTTTGATGGTGTTTATATAACGAAAGATATCGACCAAGATTATCTAGATTATTTAGAAAATCTTCGTCGTGATGATGAGCATAAAATTCGTGATCAAAATGAAATAGAAAACTTGGAAATCTATAACGAAGGTTAGTTTTTCGGTAATATAATGCCCTTATAAAGCGTCGATGCTAGTGTGTTCTGCATCGGCGCTTGTTTTTTGAGAGTTAATCATCATAATGATTTATGTTGATATATATTCTGAGGATTATAATGAAAAAGCTGATAGTTGGGCTAAGCGGTGCCAGTGGTGCAATTTACGGTATACGTTTATTAGAAATTCTGAAATCTGTACCGTCAGTTGAAACCCATTTAGTGATTAGCCAAGCTGCTCGCCGTACTATTTCATTAGAAACTGATTATTCGTTAAAAGATATCCATGCTTTAGCAGATGTGATTTATGACGATCGCGATATTGGTGCGTCAATTTCTTCAGGATCGTTTCGTGTCAATGGGATGGTGATTTTACCTTGCTCAATTAAAAGTTTATCTGGCATTGTTCATAGTTATACCGATACTTTAGTCACTCGTGCTGCAGATGTTGTGCTGAAAGAAGGGCGTAAATTGGTGCTATGTGTACGTGAAACGCCTTTGCATTTAGGCCATTTGCGCTTAATGACACAAGCGTCCGAATTAGGTGCAGTGATTATGCCACCAGTTCCAGCTTTCTATTTTCAGCCTAAAACCATTGATGATATTGTCAATCAAACGGTTAACCGTGTACTCGATCAGTTTGAGATTGATTTGCCTGATGATTTATTTCAAAGATGGGAAGGGGATAAGCCAGCTCGCTAAGTATATTCGCCATACTTATTACTCGTCATACTTCAAGTTGTAGCGTTGTTGACTGTACTCACTCACTTGTCGCCTAGCTACACCTCGAATTATTTAGAGTATTTACTCGTCATATTTTAAGGTGCAGCGTTGTCGACTAGCTACACCTCGAATTATTTAAAGTATCTATTCAATAGAGTATTTATTCTGAATCATTGAGAATAGAAAAGAGATTATTTTCCAGTGGTAATAATATCTTTTAATGCCTCTTCTAATTGTGGGTAACGAAACTCAAAGCCCGCATTAAGTAATTTTTCAGGGATAGCTTGTTGCCCACCTAATACTAATGTGGCGCTTTCTCCCATTACTAAACGTAATACACTTTCAGGAACTGTCATTAAGGCAGGGCGATTAAACGCTTTTCCTAATAGACGAGTAAATTCTTTATTTTGTACAGGATTAGGCGCTGTTAAGTTAAAGGCACCCTTAGCATCTTGAGTCTTAAGCAAGAAAATAATCGCGCTGACCATGTCATCAATATGGATCGATGGCATATACTGTTTTCCGCTTCCTAATTTGCCACCTAATCCTAATTTAAAGGGTTTACTCATTTTAGGTAGAGCACCACCTAGTGTTGAAAGCACAATTCCTGTACGTAATAAACAAACACGTGTTAATGGTGTTTGTGCTTCAAGAGCAATACTTTCCCACTTAGCACAGAGCTCATGTGTAAACTCAGGATTTGCTGGTGTTTGTTCAGTAACTTGCAAATCACCTTGGTCACCATAAAAGCCAACCGCAGAGCCAGAAATGAAAACAGAAGGAGGAGAGTCGCTGGCTTTAATTAACTCAACCAATTTTTGAGTTAAATCACAACGACTGTTAATGAGTTTTTGCTTTTGAGCTGGTGTCCAACGGTTATCGGCAATGGGTTCTCCAGCAAGATTAATGACCGCATCAAACTCATTAAGATTTTGTTTATCACTGAGTTGAGTCCAACAGGTGATTTCATTACAAAAATGCGAATAGACTTTTTGAGGTGAGCGAGAAAGCACTGTAATATCATTATTAGACAGTGCAAGTTCACACACTAATGCTTTACCAATTAATCCTGTACCACCTGTGATAAGTATTTTCATCACCATCCTCCTGATCATCTTGCCTAATAAAGAATAAATATCATCCTGACACTATGAATTGCTTTTATTCACCAAAGAGCTTTTTAGCTGCTGGGCGCTGGTTTATCTTATTTAGCCATTTTTCTATCGCAGGGTAATTAGCCAAATCAATATTGTGGTGAGCGTGAAGACGGGCCCATGTATATGTGGCAATATCCGCAATGCTGTATTCTTGTCCACCAAGGTAAGGTGATTGCGCTAACCTTTTTTCCAACACGCTATATAGACGCTGTGTTTCTTCAGTATAACGTTTAATTGCATAAGGTACTTTTTCTGTGGCATAGCGAGTGAAATGATGATTCTGTCCTAACATGGGGCCAAAACCTCCCACTTGCCAAAACAGCCATTGCAGTTGTGTTGTTTTTTCACGTAAATTTTGGCTAATTAATTTGCTACTTTTTTCAGCTAGATAGATAAGAATAGCACCAGACTCAAAAATAGAGAGTGGTTCGCCCCCATCTGCGGGTGAATTATCGACGATGGCAGGAATTTTGTTGTTAGGGGAAATTGCTAAAAACTCAGGCTTAAATTGATCGCCTTTACTGATGTCAATGCGATGTAATTGATAAGATAGGCCTGCTTCTTCAAGAAAAAGTGTTATTTTCTGACCATTTGGGGTATCTGCATAATATAAATCAATCATTGAAAGCTCCAAAGTAAAGTAGGCACGAAATGTTTAGTATAACCACAGTCTGCCTTCTAACATCATAAAAAGCAAAAAAGCGCAAGATAGATAAGACAAGTCTCGTATGATTATTGTAGTGGTGAAAAATAGTGATTTTGGTATATTCAGGATAAAAATTACGATCGTTTAGTATCGGTTAAAAAAGGTTTGTTGAGGATGGAACAAGAAAAGACGGCATTGGTTGAGTGGGTTGATATTGTTGATGATAAAAATGAAGTCGTTGCACAAGCAACACGTCAACAAATGCGAGCTGAAAACCTACGACATAGAGCAACGTATATTGTTGTTCATGATGGGATGGGCAAAATTTTGGCGCAACGTAGAACAGAAACAAAAGATTTTTATCCTGGCTGGTTAGATGCCACAGCAGGTGGTGTTGTCCAACAAGGTGAAAATTTACTGGAAAGTGCGCGCCGTGAAGCAGAAGAAGAACTCGGCATTGCGGGGGTTCCTTTCGCTGAACACGGACAATTTTATTATGATGATAAAAGCTGTCGTGTCTGGGGAAGTCTATTTAGTTGTGTTTCTCATGGGCCTTTTGCTCTGCAAGCAGAAGAAATCGAGGAAGTGTGCTGGTTAACTCCCTCTGAAATCACAGAGCGTTGTGATGAATTTACGCCGGATTCACTAAAAGCGCTTTCTCTTTGGCTAACACGTAATAATAGTACACGCTTAGAAACTCGAGAAACCGTCGATTAAGGGGTACTTTGCCCTATTTCAAAGCGATAAGCATAGTTGATAACGGTATCTTCGAATATAGCGTTATCATCTTCGTCTTTTAAGCGTTGTAAAAGGGCGATAAGGTGTTTTCCTGCCTCTTTTCCCATTTTGTGATAATCAAAGCGAATTGACGTGAGAGATGGGGATATCTGATCACTATTATCAGAGCCTTCCAAACAGGCAATGGCCAGATCTTGAGGGATCTTAATTAATCGTCTTTGACACTCAAAAATCATTCCTAATGCAATGCTCTCATGACTACAAATAACGGCATCTAATTCAGGTTGACGCAATAAAATCTCTGTTAAAGCCTGTCTACCATAAGCCATAGAAGCAGGATCGGGGGTTGTAACGCTTTGTTCGGCATTTAAATAATATTTGAGTAGGGCTCGTGACCAACCTGTAATTTGCTGATGGTGTAAACGCTGTCCTTGTAAAGCGCCAATATAGCCAATGCAACGTCTTCCTTGAGTGACTAAATGACTAGTTAAATCATATGCAGCTTGTTCATAAGAGCAATCAATACTAATGGCAGCCTGCTCATCGGATTGACTTGCAACACTGACAACAGGCACGTTGGCATTACTAATATTTAAAAAATGAGTGGGACTGAGTTGTGAGCCAAAGACAACTAATGCGGCAGGATTGCTTTGTAATAGCATATTAATCACATCACTGGCTTTATGCGGTTGATGCTCATAACAACCAACGAGAATTTGATATTGATGGCGATTTAATATTTGCTGTAAAGATTGCATAAAATCAGCACTGGCTTTATCTGTAAAAGAGGGTAACAGTACTGCAATAATATGACTTTGAGCCGAAGCTAACGCACCTGCCGAGGCATTAGGAATATAACCAAGTTCTTCTACGGCTTGATTAACTTTCTCTCTTAATTTATCAGAGACCAACTCAGGGGTTCGTAATGCACGCGAAACAGTCATTGAACCGACTCCAGCGTGTTTAGCGACATCTTGTAATGTGACGCGACCTGTATTTCGGCGCTTACGTGTTTTGATCATGTGTGATTATGCTTGCTTAGCCTATTTTATTAACCGCAGATCCTACCTGAAATCTTTCCATTATGCTGAAACAATACAGTGTCAATTGTTGGCATTTTCTGCAATTAACATTTTATTAAAATGATAGCGCTATCACAATTACGAATGATCTATCTAGATAGCGCTACCATTAATGATTACTATCCTTAATAACAAAGCTCAAAGAGAGTCTTATTGAGGTTACAAAGATGCTTAAAACATTATTAACACCTGATGTGGTGCAAGTAGTTCCAAGCGTTAGTGATTGGCGAGAAGCCGTTAAAGTGGCGTGTCAGCCATTAGTTGATAAAGGGTGTGTTGAACCTCGTTACATCGATGCTATTTATAAATCACATGAAAAAATAGGGCCGTATTATGTTTTGGGCCCTGGTATTGCGATGCCTCATGCTCGTCCTGAAGATGGTGTTAATCAACTTTCTCTTGCATTAACGATTGTTGAGCAAGGTGTGGAATTTGGTGCTGATGAAAACGATCCGGTGAAATTACTGATTGTTTTAGCTGCAACAGATAACGATAGCCATATTAATGCCATTATGAAATTAGCCGAACTTTTTGATAACGATAAAGATATTCAAACGTTATTTAATGCGAAAAGCAAAGCGGATGTATTAGCAGTTATCAACAACTATTAATGACAATTTAAAATTACCAAGGGGAATACCATGAAAATTACAGTTGTGTGTGGAAATGGTTTAGGCAGTAGCTTAATGATGGAAATGAGTATCAAAAGTATTTTAAAAGATCTCGCTGTCAATGCAGAAGTGGATCACGTTGATTTGGGTTCAGCAAAAGGTACGCCAAGTGATATCTATGTTGGAACTCGTGATATTGCTGAGCAACTTAGTGCTCAAGCTGTAAATGGAAGAGTCGTTTCACTGGATAATATGATTGATAAAGTCGCGATGAAAGAAAAGCTTTCTGTCGCATTACGTGAATTAGGCGCGTTATAAGGAGCCTATCATGGACTTTTTCCGCTTTCTAATGAGTGATGTGCTTTCAGAGCCTTCTATTTTAGTGGGTTTGATCGCATTGATTGGCTTAATCGCCCAGAAAAAACCAGTTACAGAATGTATTAAAGGCACGGTAAAAACCATTATGGGTTTTGTGATTTTAGGTGCTGGTGCAGGTCTTGTCATTAACTCACTGGGTGATTTCTCAACGATTTTCCAACATGCATTTGGTATTCAAGGTGTTGTGCCTAATAACGAGGCAATTGTCTCTATTGCACAAAAAAGCTTTGGTAAAGAAATGGCTCTGATTATGTTCTTTGCCATGTTGATTAATATCTTAATTGCTCGTTTAACGCCGTGGAAATTTATTTTCTTAACGGGTCACCATACATTATTTATGTCAATGATGGTGGCAGTTATTCTGGCAACAGCAGGCTTAGAAGGCGCTGTATTAGTTGCGGTAGGTTCATTCGTTGTTGGGGTTTCAATGGTGTTTTTCCCAGCCATTGCACACCCTTATATGAAAAAAATTACCGGTTCTGATGACGTTGCATTAGGGCATTTCTCAACTATCTCTTATGTCGTTGCCGGTTTTATCGGAAGTAAATTTGGTAATAAAGAGCATTCAACTGAAGAGATGAATGTGCCTAAAAGTTTACTCTTTTTACGTGATACACCCGTTGCCATTGCTTTCACCATGGGCATTATCTTTATCATTACCTGTTTATTTGCGGGCGATACATTTGTTCGTGAAGTCAGTGGTGGTAAAAACTGGTTTATGTTCTCATTAATGCAATCCATTACCTTTGCCGCAGGTGTTTATATTATCCTGCAAGGTGTGCGTATGGTTATTGCTGAGATTGTTCCTGCCTTTAAAGGTATTTCAGATAAGTTAGTGCCTAATGCAAAACCTGCTTTAGACTGCCCAGTTGTATTCCCTTATGCACCCAATGCAGTATTAGTAGGTTTTTTAAGTAGCTTTGCAGCGGGTGTTATCGGTATGTTCATTCTGTATGCTTTAGATTGGACAGTAATAATTCCTGGTGTGGTTCCTCACTTCTTTGTGGGTGCAACAGCAGGGGTATTTGGTAATGCGACCGGTGGGCGTCGTGGTGCGATTTTAGGCGCATTCGTTCAAGGTTTATTAATCACATTCTTACCTGTGTTCCTATTACCAGTACTTGGTGATATCGGTATTGCTAACACTACATTTAGTGATGCAGACTTCGGTGTTATCGGTATTCTGTTAGGTATTATTGTTCGTTGATTGTTTTAAGAATTAAGATACATAAACGCCTCATTGAGATTAATTCACTGAGGCGTTTTTTTATATGAATTTATATGTTTATTTTATGAATAACAATGCTATTATCCTGAGTGAATATTCACGATGTGTATATTTTCGTACCTAATTAATTATAAAAATAGGTTTAACATCACAATCACTAAGGAAAAAGAAGATGTCTTTTGGTATTCGATATCTTGCGTTGTTACCACTTTTTGTTATCACTGCTTGCCAACAACCTGTTAATCACAACCCACCAGTAACACAAACTGCTCAAGTTCAACCTGCTATCGTGAATAATTCATGGATTGAGATCTCACGAAGTGCGCTTAATTTTAATGTGAAAAAAGTCCAATCACTGTTAGGTGATAAATCCTCACTTTGTGCCGTTTTAAAAGGGGATGCATACGGCCATGATTTATCATTAGTTGCACCTGTTATGATTGAAAATGAGGTGCAATGTATCGGTGTTACTAATAATCAAGAATTCAAAACAGTACGTGATCTTGGGTTTCAAGGTCGTTTAATGCGTGTGCGTAATGCGACAGAGCAAGAAATGGCTCAGGCGACAAGCTATAACGTAGAAGAATTAATTGGTAACTTAGATATGGCTAAGAGATTAGATGCCATTGCTAAACAGCAAAATAAAGTGATCCCTATTCATTTAGCCTTAAATTCAGGTGGAATGTCTCGTAATGGATTAGAAGTGAATAACAATGCGGGGCTTGAAGAGGCGAAGCAAATTGCTCAATTAGCTAACCTTAAAGTGGTTGGTATTATGTCTCATTATCCTGAAGAAGATGCTGATAAAGTAAGAGAAGATCTTGCTCGTTTTAAACAGCAATCCCAAAAAGTATTGGATGTTACTGGGCTAAATCGTAAAGATGTCACTCTGCATATGGCAAATACGTTTGCCACAATTACCGTACCTGAATCATGGCTAGATATGGTACGTGTAGGCGGAATTTTCTATGGCGATACCATCGCAAGTACAGATTACAAACGCGTAATGACGTTTAAATCGAATATTGCTTCAATCAATTATTATCCTAAAGGTAATACTGTTGGTTATGACCGTACTTACACACTAAAACGTGACTCGGTATTAGCTAATATTCCTGTTGGTTATGCAGATGGCTATCGTCGGGTTTTTAGTAATGCAGGACATGCATTAATTGGTGGCCAACGTGTACCTGTTTTAGGCAAAACGTCAATGAATACGGTGATTGTTGATATTACAGATCTTAAAAATATCAACTCAGGGGATGAAGTTGTATTCTTTGGTAAGCAAGGCAATAGCGAAATTACAGCGGAAGAAGTTGAAGATATTAGTGGCGCACTGTTTACAGAAATGTCGATTTTATGGGGTGCGACCAATCAACGGGTATTAGTGGATTAAAGTAGGGTGCTTGTAACCACAAAACGCAACAACCTGTTATGAGAAATTGTGGGGGAAAATTCCCCCACAAAGCTATTTATCGCAAGATAAAGTCGCTTGAACTACTGTATGACCACTACGAATATTGAAAGAGCATAATCTTTCATGCCTAAGTAATGATAAACACAGTACTGTCACACAGACAGCAATCAGCCCCATCAGGGCAAATTTAGCCATTTCTCTTGACACTCCTTTATAAAGGAGACAGAATCAAGTTGTTGAGGTCTTGAGACTGCCTCGAATTTTAATAAAATAGAATTCGGGGCTTTCGTCTTTTTGGCGCTCGCAAATGCTTGAACCAAAATGATCCAAGCACCCACCAGCATACTAACAGAAACGCATCTCATTCCTATCTTTTTTGAATAAAAATAGTATGAATATATTAGTTAAAACAATGCATTAGTTGATTTTGTTATTGTGAAAACAAAAGTAAAAGAGAGGGAGCGAGGTGTGGATTACTCATTTGTATATTGTAAGTCATTAAAGTAGGGTGCTTGTGATCACCAATCTCAACAACTTTTGAGAGAAATTGTGGGGGAAAATTCCCCCACAAAGCTATTTATCGCAAGATAAAGTCGCTTGAACTACTGTATGACCACTACGAATATTGAAAGAGCATAATCTTTCATGCCTAAGTAATGATAAACACAGTACTGTCACACAGACAGCAATCAGCCCCATCAGGGCAAATTTAGCCATTTCTCTTGACACTCCTTTATAAAGGAGACAGAATCAAGTTGTTGAGGTCTTGAGACTGCCTCGAATTTTAATAAAATAGAATTCGGGGCTTTCGTCTTTTTGGCGCTCGCAAATGCTTGAACCAAAATGATCCAAGCACCCACCAGCATACTAACAGAAACGCATCTCATTCCTATCTTTTTTTGAATAAAATGGGTTCATATAAATAATTAAAATCAATGTGTTAGTTGTTTTTATAATGGTGGTTATATGTAGTATTATCTCTTGATTGACCTTGTCAAAAAAGACCGCAGTCAAGTTGTTGAGCGTTGAGGTAGCTTCTCATTTTAATCAATGAAAAGATTGACAGAATAAAAAAACGCCAGATGAAATCAATCATCTGGCGTTTGTCTAGTTTGAAGCGAAGTTCAATAATTATGCGTTTTCTTGTTGGCTTGCTTGAATCGCTGTCAACGCAACGGTGTAGACGATATCATCGACTAATGCACCACGAGAAAGGTCATTCACTGGTTTACGCATACCTTGTAACATTGGTCCGATTGAAACCAAGTCAGCTGAACGTTGTACCGCTTTGTAAGTGGTATTACCGGTGTTCAGATCAGGGAAGATAAACACAGTCGCTTTACCTGCAACAGGTGAATTTGGCGCTTTAGATTTAGCAACGTCAGCCATAACAGCCGCGTCGTATTGTAAAGGACCATCAATTATCAGATCAGGGCGTTTTTCTTGTGCTAAACGTGTCGCTTCGCGTACTTTCTCTACATCGCTACCAGCACCAGAATTACCCGTAGAATAAGAAATCATTGCAACGCGAGGGTCGATACCGAATGCAATGGCAGAATCAGCGGATTGGATTGCAATTTCAGCCAGTTGTTCAGCCGTTGGATCTGGATTAATTGCACAGTCACCATAAACATAAACTTGCTCAGGTAACAGCATAAAGAACACAGAAGACACTAATGAGCTACCAGGTGCAGTTTTGATTAACTGTAGTGGTGGGCGAATAGTGTTAGCAGTTGTATGAACAGCACCAGAAACAAGACCGTCTACTTCGCCTTTTTCTAGCATTAATGTGCCGAGAACCACGTTATCTTCTAACTGTTCACGAGCAACAACTTCTGTCATACCTTTATTTTTGCGCAGTTCAACTAAACGAGGTACGTAAATTTCACGAACTTCTTTCGGATTGACTAATTCAATACCGGTGCCTAATTCAACGCCTTGTGCTGTAGCTACACGACGAATTTCTTCAGGATCACCTAACAGCACGCAAGTTGCGATACCACGATCAGCACAAATTGCTGCCGCTTTAACGGTACGTGGCTCATCACCTTCAGGTAAAACGATACGTTTTTTCGCTTTACGTGCTAATTCTGTTAATTGATAACGGAACGCTGGTGGTGATAGACGGTTAGGACGCTCAGAGTTTGCTGTCAGTGAATCAATCCATTGTGTATTGATGTGTTGAGCAACGTAGTTCTGAATTTTTTCAATACGCTCATGGTCATCAGCAGGCACTTCTAAGCTAAAGCTTTGCAGATTTAAAGAGGTCTGCCAAGTGTTCGCATTAACCATAAAGATTGGTAAGCCAGTCTCAAATGCACGTTCACAAAGTTGTTTGATTGGTGCATCAATTTGGTAACCACCTGTTAGTAGGATTGCACCAATTTCAACGCCATTCATTGCTGCAAGGCACGCTGAAACTAATACATCAGGGCGATCCGCTGAGGTAACTAACAGTGAGCCAGGGCGGAAGTGCTCTAACATATGGGGAATGCTACGTGCACAGAAAGTGACAGATTTAATACGACGGGTTTCAATATCGCCTTTATTGACGACAGTCGCATTTAAGTGTTTTGCCATATCTGTTGCACGGGTAGCGATTAAATCGAAGTTCCATGGAATGCAACCCAGCAAAGGCAGTGGGCTATTTTTTTCAATGGTTTTTAAATCGACATTGGAGATAATCGCTTTACTTGAATCATCAAAGATTTCAGATAAGTCCGGGCGAGTACGACCTTGATCATCAACAGGTGCATTTAGTTTGTTAACAATAACGCCTGTGATATTTTGGTTTTTTACACCGCCAAATTCAGCACGCGCAAATTCGATACGCTCTTTTAGCTGTTCAACCGTGTTGTTACCTAATGCAGTAACGAAAACAATTTCAGCACCTAATGTTTTTGCAATTTCATAGTTTAATGATTGTGCAAAAGGGTGCTTACGCATAGGTACCAGACCTTCGATGAGAATAACTTCAGCATCAGCGGTGTTTTCATGGTATCTAGCAACAATTTCTTCCATCAGAACATCTTTTTGGTTTGAGCTGAGCAGAGACTCAACATAATCCATATTTAAAGGTTCTGATGATTGAATAGTGGAGTGAGAGCGGATAATCGCAGTTGTCTGATCTAATGCGCCTTTTACACGAGGTTGTGCAATAGGTTTGAACACGCTAAGGCGAACGCCTTTTTGTTCCATAGAACGGATAACACCCAAGCTGACGCTGGTTAAACCTACGCGTGTATCAGTTGGGACTAGCATAATTGTACGGGACACGGAAACCTCTTTAAATATCGGTTGCTCGTTATGTAAAACAGTACTGCCAGCATGACACTGGCAGTACATCAAAGAACTTAAGCGGTCAGGCGACTTGCGTCCTGAGCGATAACTAACTCTTCGTTAGTTGGGATAACAACAGCAAGGCGGCTGTTATCGGTAGTGATAGTGCCTGATTTACCGAAACGTGCATCTAGGTTACGCTGATGGTCAACTTCAAAACCTAATAGAGCCAGTTTTTTCAGAGATAATTCACGTACCATTGCTGCGTTTTCACCGATGCCACCAGTAAAGATAATAGCATCTAAACGACCTTCCATCAGTGCACAGTAAGAACCGATGTATTTCGCTAAACGATGGCAATAAACGTCCATGGCACGTTTAGCATCTGCTTTAGTTTCGTAGTTATCTTCAACATAACGGCAGTCACTAGTGACTTCAGTTAAACCTAATAAGCCAGATTCTTTAGTTAGCAGTTTATTAATGTCATCAACACTCATACCTAAAGTATCATGTAAATGGAATACGATAGCAGGGTCGATATCACCACTACGTGTACCCATCACTAAACCTTCTAATGGAGTCAGACCCATAGAAGTATCAACACATTTACCGTTAACGATAGCAGAAACAGAACCACCATTGCCTAAGTGGCAAGTGATTACATTCAGTTCATCAACAGGTTTGTTTAACATTTTAGCAGCTTCACGGGAAACGAAGAAATGGCTAGTTCCGTGAGCACCGTAACGACGGATGCTGTGATCTTTATATAAGCTGTATGGCAGTGCATACAGATAAGCTTCTTCTGGCATTGTTTGGTGGAATGCAGTGTCAAATACCGCAACCATTTTTTCAATTAAATGAGGGAATGCTTTACGCGCTTCTTCAATACCAATAAGGTGAGCTGGGTTATGTAATGGAGCAAATGGGATAGCAGCTTCAATACCTTTGATAACTTCGTCAGTGATCACGACAGATTTAGTGAATTTCTCACCACCGTGAACAATACGGTGACCAATTGAAGCAATTTGTGCAGACAGTTCTGGTTTTTCAGCCAGAATAGTATTTACGATAAAGTTTAATGCTTCGCTATGAGCAGCACCTGCGCCTAACGCAGCTTCATGTTTTTGGCCATCCATTTTCCACTTCAGGCGGGCTTCAGGAAGGTTGAAGCATTCAGCCAAACCTGAAAGGAATTCTTCACCATTTTCTGGGTTGATAATTGCAAATTTAAGAGAAGAACTACCGCAGTTCAGTACCAGCACCAGCTTACTTGACATGGAATTACCTATTTATCTTGTTGTCGTAGTGTCTTTTATATTATAAAGACGGTGGTTAATAAAACGTCAATCATAAAAGCCTATCGCATTACTATGATGACATTAATGACGCGCATCATGCTTAAAGTAAAAACTTGATGCTAATTATAGTTGCCAATCATTAATTGGACGATTTTTATTCACCCATTAGCTTTTCGCGTTAAAATCGTCGAAAAGGGTTGAAAATCACGCCGGCAAACAAAATATAGCGCTTTATTGCCACAAACCTTTAGAATGGGCACAGGATACAGAGTAAAGGCAACAAAGACAAAATATACTTAATTCTACTAAAAGATTTTTATTCTTTATAGATATTTTTTAAAAGTTACAGAAGAAATTGATTGAGGTCATTATGAGCGAACCGACAGTGACTCCTCCCGGCTTTTTTAAGAAGCTTCGTTTGGGTAATGAGTATTTAAAAACCTGGCCGGTTGAAAAGCAATTAGCCCCCGTATTCCCTGAAAATCGCATTGTCAAAGCAACACGATTTGGCATTCGCTATATGCCGCCGATCGCCATTTTTACGATGACTTGGCAAATTGCTTTAGGGGGGAGTTTAGGGCCTGCAATTACAACGGCGTTATTTGCCTGTAGCCTGCCAATGCAAGGGTTATGGTGGTTAGGTAAGCGTGCTGCAACACCTCTTCCTGGCACATTATTACGCTGGTTTTATGAGATACGCGAGAAATTTGAAGAAGCCGGTATCGCTTTAGCACCTGTTGAACAAACGCCAACTTACCTTTCTCTAGCACATTTATTAAAACGGGCTTTTAAGCAACTTGATCGCTCTTTTCTTGATGATGTGTAGAACATTTGTTCTACCTTCGTCATTTGTCATTATTGTCCTTAGAATTACCCCCTTGAGATCAAAAAACGCGTAGTTAACACTACTCAATACTTTTGATTAATGTCATGCTCTCCTCAATGATTTCTTTGGAGAATTAATGATGGAAATGACACACGCACAACGCTTGATCCTCTCTAATCAATATAAAATGATGACTATGATGGATCCTGATAACGCTGAACGTTATCGTCGCTATCAGACAATCATTGAACGCGGTTACGGATTACAATTACGTGAACTAGACCGTGATTTTGATGAAATGTCTGAGGAGACTTGCCGTACCATTATTAACGTCATGGAAATGTACCATGCACTGCAAGTTTCTCGCGATAATTTAAAAGATCAAGAAATGCCAGATGCTCGTCGTGTCGCATTTATTGGCTTTGATGCGGCGACAGAATCCCGCTATCTTAGTTATGTGCGTTTTATGGTGAATACAGAAGGGCGCTATACGCATTTTGATAGTGGTAGTCATGGTTTCAACTCACAAACACCAATGTGGGAAAAATACCAAAGAATGCTGGCTGTTTGGTTAGCCTGCCCTCGGCAATATCACCTTAGCGCCGTTGAAATCCAACAAATTCTTAATGCGTAATACGTAACGCATCATTCTAAGGTAGGCATAAATTATGGCGATCACATGTAAAGGTTTTCTGTTTGATTTAGATGGAACATTAGTTGATTCATTACCCGTTGTTGAATATTGTTGGGCGTTATTTGGTGAACGCGTTGGCGTATCAACACAAGAGATTAATGACTATATCCACGGAAAGCCTGCTATTGAGTCGATTCGCCATTTTATGCCTAATGCTACAGAACAAGAGATAACAGATACTTTTCGCTGGTTAGAAAAATTAGAATCAACACAAACCGAAGGTTTAGCACCTCTTCCTGGGGCCATTGAGTTAATCAATCACCTTAATGAATTAGATATTCCTTGGGCAATAGTGACTTCTGGTACCGTACCAATCGCATCAACACGCCAATCGGTCACGGGTATTCCTGAGCCTAAACATTGGGTGACGGCTGAATGTATTAGTAAAGGTAAGCCTGATCCTGAACCTTATCTTTTAGGCGCAAAAAAATTAGGTTTATTGCCTCAAGAGTGTGTGGTTTTTGAAGACGCAGCAGCCGGTATTTACTCTGGTTTAGATGCAGGATGTCAAGTCGTTGCTGTACATGCCCCTTTATCCCTTCCTCGCCGTAATGAGATTCATTTAATTATTGATTCTTTAAATGATATTCAAATCGAGAAGCAAGCTGAAAAAGTGATAATAACGCACAAAAGATAGTCTTTTCTTTGATCATACTAGAAGACTTATTGATGTAAAAATGGTCTACTTATCAATGTAGTGAATTGATGTCTTAACCTGTTTTCACTTATTGCTGATCGAGGCCATTTTGAATAGCGAATTATTATGGGTTTTAAGCCTGCTATTGATAGCTATTGTCCTTTTTACGACCAATAAAATCCGTATGGATGTGGTCGCTTTACTTGTCATCATCGCATTCGTTCTTAGCGGTACACTTACATTAAATGAAGCTACAGTAGGATTTAGTGATCCTAACGTATTACTAATTGCTGCCCTTTTTGTTATTGGAGAAGGGTTAGTGAGAACAGGTGTGGCTTATCAAATGGGGGACTGGCTTGTACGTGTCGCGGGTAGCAGTGAAGTTAAAATGCTTGTGCTATTAATGATATGTGTTGCAAGTTTGGGGGCTTTCATGAGCTCAACAGGGGTGGTAGCTATCTTTATTCCTGTTGTGCTGAGCGTTGCTGCTCGTATGAAAACATCACCAGGTCGTTTAATGATGCCACTAGGTTTTGCGGGCCTTATCAGTGGATTAATGACCTTAGTGGCGACTCCACCTAATATGGTTGTTAACAGTGAATTAGTCAGAGAAGGATTGCCAAGTTTTCAATTTTTCTCCATTACACCTATTGGCATTGCTGTATTGTTTGCCGGTATTCTATATATGCTGGTGGTACGCCGTTGGTTAGGAAATAACGATAATGGTAAGCAAAAAGAGGCTTATCGTCGTACTTTCCGTGATCTTATTCGTGATTATCAATTAGCAGGACGTGCTCGTCGTTTAGCTATTCGTAAAGGTTCCCCACTTATAGGTCATTCACTTGATGAATTGCACCTACGTTCTCGTTATGGTGCAAACGTTGTTGGTATTGAACGCTGGAGGCGGTTTCGGCGCGTGATGGTCAGCGCAACAGGGGGCACTGAATTAAGAGAGCGTGATGTTTTATTGGTAGATATGTCTGCCAGTGATGTTGATTTGCGCGAATTTTGCCGTGAACAGATGTTAGAGCCGATGGTATTACGTGGAGAATATTTCTCTGAACAGTCACGTGATGTAGGCCTTGCTGAAGTATCCATGAATCCAGATTCAGAGTTATTAGGCAAATCATTAAGAGAGATAAAATTCCGTACTCGCTACGGGTTAAACGTTGTTGCTATTCGCCGAGAAGGTAATGCGTTGCCGGGTAAAATTGTTGATGAACCATTACGCCTCGGTGATGTGCTGTTGGTTATTGGTGATTGGAAACTTATTCGTGTTTTATCGACTAAACCACGTAATTTCATCGTGTTAAATTTAGCTGCAGAAATTGAAACTGTTGCGCCAGCCTCATCACAAGCACCTCATGCATTATTTTCGTTAGCATTAATGGTAGCGTTAATGGTGACAAATGAAGTACCCAACTTTATTGCAGCACTTATTGCTTGTTTATTAATGGGTAAATTCCGTTGTATTGATATGGAAAGTGCCTATCGTTCTATCCATTGGCCAAGTATTATTTTGATTGTAGGTATGATGCCATTTGCCGCTGCATTACAAAAAACAGGTGGTATTGAGCTTATTGTGAATGGTTTAATGGATGTTGCGGGTAGTGCTGGGCCTCAAGTGATGTTGGTGTGTTTATTTATACTCTGTGCGTCAATTGGGTTGTTTATCTCAAATACAGCAACGGCAGTATTAATGGCACCCATTGCGATTGCTGCTGCGAATCAAATGAATGTTTCACCATTACCCTTTGCAATGGTTATTGGTGTTGCGGCATCCGCAGCCTTCATGACACCGGTTTCCTCGCCCGTTAATACGCTTATTCTTGAACCGGGTGGATATAAGTTTGCTGATTTTATCAAGATTGGTGTGCCATTTACGATAATCGTAATGCTGATTAGTGTCTTCCTGATCCCGCTATTATTCCCATTCTAATTATCAATATTTTTGTTTTGCTGAAACGCTGTTTGTTAATTAATAGACAGCGTTTTTTATTTATTGTGCGATGTTTTTTATTTGATGTATGCGATATATCTATGAATGTGTGTTTTCTGAAAATCTTTCTTAGAAAAAAAAGTATAGTCATATTATTGATCTGAAAATAATTTAATAAGAGAGATATATAATGTGTATAAATTCAATAAGCACCCCAAACAACATTTTGATTCAGAATGATAAAAATACTCAAGATGACAAGAGAATAAGCACTATATCAAACAATAGTAGAGAGTTTAAAACTAATGGCAATAATCATACATCAAAAGGAAGTAACAAAGTATTAAGTAATAAAATAAAAAAGATAATAATAGAAAAAAATAGCCAGGGTAAATCAACAGCAAGAGTAAATAATAAAAACATTATTTTTTCTAGTGAACATAATAAAAATTTGACTCAAAGTGTTAGCGATGATCTAAAACAGATAAAACAGGCTATTTCTACACGTCGTACTGTTTTTAAAGGATTGATCGCGAATAATTTGATGAATAATAAAGAAAGTGTGGGGAATGAGATATTATCAAAGTATAATAATTTTACTTCATTAGCACCTGAGTTTCATGATAAAGCATCAAAAGCAATGACTAATTTTTCTATTTCATTAGAATTAAACAATGCAGATGAGGCAATAATTTTTTCTATATTAGAAAATAATAATAAGAATGATTCTGTTGAGTATGTAAAGGATTATTTAAATGAAAAATACCAAGAATATATAGACGCTGAAAAAAATAAGTTGAATATCACTAATAGAGCAAAAAATATATTAAAAACAATGGAGTCAAATAAATTTGATAAAAAAATAGAAGGTCTTTTTGAACTTGTTAATGATTTTAAAAATAAAAATATTGTTAGAAATAAAAGTGATTTAAATACACATGATATTTTTCAAGGAATTGCTGAACACTATCTTAATGACAATAATATTCATGTTAATTTAGAACAAGCCGAAAATATTATTGAAAAAATGATCAAAGATCAAGGTTTAGAGTTTGCTGCTACATTAAACGCAGAAAAACGATTAGAGACAGTTAATTCGGCAATTGACCAAACATTAGATTATATGAAAGCACTAAGACTTAATGAAAATAAAAATGATATAATAATGCTTGCTATGGGAAAAACAAAAAGTATCAATAGAAGTAATGTATTTATTAGAGGTATGAAAGGAATAAGAAATCTAGTTATTGGTAAAGATAATAGCAAAATTGATAGGCTAAATAAATTAACAGAAGGTTTGATCGTAAGTTTTGAATCCAATACATTGAAGTTTTTAGCAGAAAATATAAAGGAAATGGAAAATATACAAGGTATGAATGATAAGGATATTAATCCTGATAAAAACGATGTAAAAAATGAAGATTGATTTATATCATTAAATTACAGTATCAACTTTAAAGTGAGTGATTATTATCACTCACTAATTTCATCAAGCGATAAACTAAACCCTGGTACAAACACCTTCATAAAATAGTCCATCTCCGGGCTGTGTCTTTCTGCTAGGGTCTTTTCTAACCGATTTTTAGCCAGATTAAATTCGCTATTGCCTGCGGCTAACTCTTCAAGACATTTTAAATAAGCGCACAGACTATCTGCTTGCTTAACAATAAAGGTTTCTTCTTCACTATGTAATTGTTCATCGATCAGCGGACGAAAATCATCTTGTAACTCTTCAGGTAGCATTTCAATTAATTTTTGCTGTGCATATTTTTCTATTTTTTTATATTCATGGGCAATTTGCGGATTGTGATATTTAATGGGGGTTGGCATATCGCCGGTGATCACTTCGCTGGCATCATGATACATCGCTTGTAATGCGATACGCTCAGCATTGACATTACCATCAAACTTACGATTTTTAATCACCGCTAAAGCATGGGCGACAAAAGCGACTTGTAAACTGTGCTCAGAAACATTTTCTTGGCGAATATTACGCATTAAAGGCCAACGAGTAATGAGTTTCAAGCGAGAAAGGTGGGCAAAAAAGTAACTCATAATATCTCCCAATTGTGTGATTGAAGACATTATTGTGAGTGGATAATTAACAGATGTAAACGCCAATAAAAAAGAAAATAAAAAAACGCAATATAACGGGTTGTTATACTGCGTTTTCTCTAATAGAAGACAATTTTATTGGTGATAACCCACAATAAAGCGTCCAAATTTTTGAATTGCCATATCTAAATCATCTTCACGGGGAAGGGTGACGATGCGGAAATGGTCTGGGTATGGCCAGTTAAAGGCAGTACCTTGTACCAGTAAAACTTTTTCTTGCAGTAATAAATCAAGGATCATCTTCTGATCGTCTTTAATACTGTAGCGATTAAGGTCTATTTTAGGGAACATATATAATGCACCCATAGGTTTAACGCAAGACACACCAGGAATTTGATTGATCAGTTCCCAAGCGCGATTGCGTTGTTCATATAAGCGACCACCCGGTAGAATAAATTCGCTAATACTTTGATAACCACCTAATGCAGTTTGAATAGCGTGTTGCATCGGAACGTTGGCGCATAATCGCATGGAAGCCAGCATATTTAAGCCTTCAATGTAGCTTTTAGCATGCTTTTTAGGGCCGTTTAATACCATCCAACCTTGGCGGAAACCCGCAACGCGATAGGTTTTTGATAAGCCATTAAAGGTGACTGTTAATAAGTCAGGTGCCATCGCTGCAATAGAATGGTGTTCCGCATCATCATAGAGAATTTTATCGTAGATTTCGTCGGCAAAGATAATTAGGTCATGTTGACGAGCTATTTCAACGATTTCCATCAAAATATCTTTGCTATATACCGCACCAGTTGGATTGTTTGGATTAATAATAACAATACCACGGGTATTTTTTGTAATTTTGCTACGAATATCATCGAGATCAGGGAACCAGCCTTGCTGTTCATCACACATATAATGAACTGCGTTTCCTCCAGAAAGGGAAACGGCAGCTGTCCATAAAGGATAATCTGGAGCGGGCACTAGCATTTCATCGCCATTATTTAATAAGGCTTGCATTGCTTGCACGATTAACTCAGAAACACCATTACCAATATAGATGTCTTCAACAGTGACGTCACGCATGTCACGAGCTTGATAATGCTGCATGATAGCTTTACGTGCAGAGAACAGTCCTTTTGAATCACTATAGCCCTGTGAGCTTGGTAGATTACGAATAACATCTACTAAAATTTCATCAGGTGCTTCAAAGCCAAAAGGTGCCGGGTTACCAATATTGAGTTTTAAAACTTTATTACCTTCTTCTTCCAGACGTTTTGCTTCTTGCAAAACCGGACCTCTAATGTCGTAACAGACATGTTCGAGTTTGTTTGATTTTTTAATTTGATTCATAGCGCGTTTACCTAATAGGGTCTGACGTGTATCTCTACTGTGGTGACTTAGCGACATTTATCGCCAATTGCTATTCATATAGAAAGATACAAATGAAAAGGCTGCCCCAGCAAATAACTGTTCTATCACTCTACTCTTACGTTACAAACTTTTGAAGATGCTAGGTAATTTTTGGTGTAAAAGGTCAGTTTATTCTTAGAATGTTATTCTGATGACTGATTGTGTGGTTTATGGCGGGTTTATATTTCAGTTTTGATAATAATTCTAGATTATTATTCTAGTGAATAAGGGCTTTTTAGTGTGGTGATCAGAAATAAGTTGATGTGATACATAGATAGATGGGATGTTGCATAATCAATTATTGAATAATTTTATCGGATTTGTATTATCTGACTTAATATATTAAATTTTCAAATAATATGGTTAAATCTACTTTATTCTATAGCAATCAATCGGTTTAAGTATAAATTAAATTTAAATCTTAAATTTAATTTATAGGGGAAGATACTTAAATTGGAATGCATAGTTAAGATAATTTAAATTATTTTCAAAATGTTAAAATTTATGTACGAGAAAACAATATAGTATGATCCAAGTCTAACTTGTGATGATGGTATGCAGTTCTTTCTTGTGAATGCTTGAAATGATAATAAAATTTAATTTGTTACAAAAAGATGCAATTCCTTTCTATCTAGGAGGTGTAAACGATAAGAAACAAATGTAAAGTATTCGGTATGTCTTTGCTCTCCTTTTCAGAGTAGAGTACTGTCTAATTAGAAGTCTTTTTTAGACTTTTGATAAAAAAACACCAGGTATATGTAATTTAAAAATCAAAAATAAGTGAAGAATAAACAATGATTAATGCAAATCGTCCGATAATGAATCTCGACCTCGATCTGCTTAGAACGTTTGTAGCTGTAGCAGATTTAAACACGTTTGCAGCCGCAGCTGCTGCTGTATGTCGAACCCAGTCAGCTGTTAGTCAGCAGATGCAACGTTTAGAGCAATTGGTGGGCAGAGAGCTTTTCGCCCGTCATGGTCGTAATAAGTTACTTACAGAGCATGGCCTTCAATTATTAGGTTATGCTCGTCAAATTTTACGTGCGAATGATGATGCAACTGCGTCATTAACGTATAGCGATGCAGAAGGGGAGCTACGTATTGGTGCCTCTGACGACTCTGTTGATACTTTATTGCCTTTTTTATTAAACCGTATCGCGTCAGTATATCCACGTTTAGCGGTTGATGTACGTATTAAACGTTCTCAATATATTGAAGCAATGCTAGATAATCATGAAATTGATTTAGCATTAACAACAGCCCGTATTGGTCATCACCCGCGTACAGCGTTACGCACCGCACCTGTGTTATGGCACTGTGCGCCTGATTTCCAAATACAAATGAATGAGCCTATTCCTTTAGTTGTGATGGATGAAACAAACCCATTCCGTCAATTAGCAACGAACACACTAGATGATGCAGGCATTCAATGGCGTATTGCGTATGAAGCTGCTTCTTTATCTGCTGTTCGTGCGGCCGTAAATGCAGAAGTGGGTATTACTGCGCGTCCACTTGAAATGCAAAATGCCGATTTACGTATTTTAGGCGAAAGTGAAGGTTTACCGCGTTTACCTGAAACACAATATTGGTTATATCGTAACTTTGATGAACAAAATGAAGCGGTGTTAACAGTGTTCAATGCAATTGAAAACAAGAAAACACCTTATACCGTCACTGCACCTGAAGATATTAGCTCGACTGAGCTGGAATAATCACATTAATCGTTGTGTAGATATTGAGTGTTAAAACACAAAAATTAAAGATTAAAAAAATAGTCAAATAAGACTAAATAGTGATGAATAATGATAAACGGGAATAGATGCAATTAAGCGCATTTATTTCCGTTTTTTTATTGTCATATTTGGATATAGTAACATTGTGTTAATATTTATGTTGATTTATGTATTCATCTTTGTGACATTTCATTCTATAACCGCCTTAACTGCTTGTTAAAAAAATGTTTACCTTCCCCCTTGGTTAATCACTTGTAGGATTTGTTAACAAATAAAAAGATTGTCTAGGTTTTTAGAGAATAAAAACACAAATCAAAACGGATATTTGACCTCCTCCACAATATTGGAAAGTTAATTTGTTAAAATTTGGATAAATTTTAAACTGATTAAGTATTTTTTCGACTATTTTGTGAGTTTGATCAAGAAAATAAGGCACATTTGCCTGTGTTGAGTCAGGTTTTTCCTGAGATACTGGTGTAGTAAAATCGAATTATCGGTTAGACTAAGCGTGTTAGTAAAAATTTTGTAGATTGACTGACACGTTTTAGCATTAGCCAGTAATTGGGTGTTAAAAATGAGTGTTAAATTTGTTAAATCGCGATAGAAAACAGTGTGATTTATTACAAAGTTTTCTAAAAAATAAGAAAGGTATAAATAGACTGTTATTAGTTGTTTAATTAGCAAGTCTGTTTAATACGCCTTTTTTTTCGTAATTAGAAATGTGGTGTAAACCGCCGGATAAGAGTTGGTTAATTGACACCACCTTTGATGAGTAAGCAATGAGTATGTCTACAACCACCGAAGTTATCGCCCATCATTGGGCATTTGCTGTCTTCCTCATAGGCGCATTGGGGTTATGTTCGCTCATGTTGTTGGGCGCCCGCTATTTAGGCGGACGCGCACAGGCAAGGGCAAAGCATGTTCCTTATGAATCTGGTCTTGATTCTGTTGGCAGCGCTCGTCTGCGCATGTCGGCTAAATTCTATTTAGTTGCCATGTTTTTCGTTATTTTCGATGTTGAAGCATTGTTTCTTTATGCCTGGGCTGTTTCCGTTCGTGAAGTCGGCTGGTTAGGCTTTATTGAAGCATCAGTCTTCATCGCTATTTTATTAGCTGGATTATTCTATTTGGTTCGCATAGGTGCATTAGATTGGACGCCTATTCGCTCTCGCCGTGAAACTGCGAGTAAAAGCCATGTTCGATTAACCAGCGGCAAACATCCGCAGCAGTAATAAGCGAGGCATTAGAAATGGATTATACCCTCACCCGCATAGATCCGAACGGTGAGAATGACCGTTATCCCCTGCAAACACAGGAAATTGTCAGTGACCCATTAGATGCTCACGTTCATCGCAGCGTGTATATGGGAAAACTGGAACATGCGTTGCATGACGTTGTGAACTGGGGACGGAAAAACTCTTTATGGCCATATAACTTTGGTCTTTCTTGTTGTTACGTTGAAATGGTGACGTCATTTACAGCAGTACATGACGTGGCTCGTTTTGGTTCCGAAGTCTTACGTGCATCCCCTCGTCAAGCAGACTTTATGGTGGTTGCAGGTACGTGCTTTACGAAAATGGCACCTGTTATTCAGCGTTTATATGATCAGATGTTAGAACCTAAATGGGTTATCTCTATGGGTGCATGTGCTAACTCTGGTGGTATGTATGACATCTATTCCGTAGTGCAAGGTGTGGATAAGTTCATTCCAGTTGATGTGTATATTCCTGGATGTCCGCCACGCCCTGAAGCTTATATGCAAGCATTAATGTTATTACAAGAGTCCATTGGTAAAGAACGTCGCCCATTATCGTGGGTTGTCGGCGACCAAGGTGTTTACCGTGCCAATATGCAATCAGAACGAGAAAGAAAACACGGTGAGCGTATCGCAGTCAAAAATCTGCGTACTCCTGACGAAATTTAAAGGCTTTTGCCTAAGACGTAACCAGAGCAATGTGTTGCGATCATAGTAACCCTGATCAAAGTTGTGGTGAATAGAAATGACCGATCAGATAGCGCAAAAAAGCGCTCGGCCAGCGTGGGAAACGACCGATCATATTGATGATCAGGTGGTTAATGAACTGCGTCAGAAATTCGGGCCAGATGCGTTTACGTTCCAGCCTACTCGTACTGGCATGCCAGTTGTTTGGGTTAAACGGGAACAACTTATTGAGGTAATGCAATACCTCAAATCTTTACCAAAACCTTATGTCATGCTGTTTGATATGCATGGTTTTGATGAGCGTCTTCGTACGCACCGTCAAGGCTTGCCAGCAGCAGACTTTTCCGTTTTCTATCATCTGATATCAATCGATCGTAATAAAGATATTATGTTGAAAGTCGCATTAAGTGAAAATGATCTTAATGTTCCGACTATCACATCTCTCTTTCCTAACTCGAATTGGTATGAGCGTGAAGTCTGGGATATGTTTGGGATTGTCTTTAATGGGCACCCGAACTTACGCCGTATAATGATGCTTCCTGATTGGGAAGGTCATCCACTGCGTAAAGATTATCCTGCTCGTGCGACAGAGTTCGATCCTTATGTGCTGACAAAGCAGAAACAGGATCTGGAAATGGAATCGCTGACATTTAAACCTGAAGAGTGGGGGATGAAACGCGGTACTGAGAATGAGGACTTTATGTTCTTAAACCTCGGCCCTAATCATCCATCTTCTCACGGTGCATTCCGTATTATTCTTCAGCTTGATGGCGAGGAAATCGTCGACTGTGTACCCGATGTGGGTTATCACCACCGTGGTGCTGAAAAAATGGGTGAGCGCCAATCTTGGCACAGCTATATCCCATATACAGATCGAATCGAATACCTTGGCGGATGCGTTAACGAAATGCCTTATGTACTTGCAGTCGAAAAACTTGCGGGTATCGAAGTGCCTGAACGTGTTAAAGTCATTCGTGTCATGCTGTCTGAGCTATTTCGTATTAATAGCCACTTACTGTATATCAGTACCTTTATCCAAGACGTTGGTGCAATGACACCAGTGTTCTTCGCCTTTACTGATCGTCAAAAAGTCTACAACATTGTTGAAGCGATTACGGGATTCCGTATGCACCCCGCATGGTTCCGTATTGGCGGTGTTGCTCATGACTTGCCTCGCGGTTGGGAACGTTTATTACGTGAATTCTTAGATTGGATGCCAAAACGTCTAGATTCTTACGTAAAAGCAGCGTTGCAAAACAGTATTTTGAAAGGTCGTACTATCGGTGTTGCCTCATATAACTCGAAAGAAGCGTTAGAGTGGGGTGTCACAGGTGCGGGTCTTCGTGCAACAGGCGTTGAGTTTGACGTGCGTAAATGGCGTCCATATTCAGGTTATGAAAACTTTGAATTTGAAATTCCGGTCGCAAGTAATGGTGACTGTTACGATCGCGTAATGCTGAAAGTAGAAGAGTTACGCCAGAGTTTACGCATTTTGGAACAGTGCTATAAAAATATGCCAGAAGGGCCATTTAAAGCAGACCATCCACTGACAACGCCTCCACCAAAAGAGCGCACATTACAGCATATCGAAACTATGATTAACCATTTCTTACAGGTTTCATGGGGCCCGGTTATGCCTGCTAATGAATCATTCCAGATGGTTGAAGCCACTAAAGGGATCAACAGCTATTACTTAACCAGTGATGGCAGCACAATGAGCTACCGTACACGTATTCGTACGCCTAGTTTTGCTCACCTGCAACAAATCCCAGCGGTTATCCGCGGTAGCTTGGTTTCTGACTTGATTGTGTATCTGGGAAGTATTGATTTTGTAATGTCGGATGTGGATCGTTAATCATGCAAAATGAATTAAACCAAAAAGATGACGCGGTGCAGATTGAAATTGTTGATGTCACACATTCAAAGAAAGCGACGTTTGTATTAACTGAAGAAGAACGCGCTGAAATTGAACAAGAAAAACATCACTACGAAGATCCGCGAGCTGCATCTATAGAAGCACTGAAAATTGTGCAAAAGAACCGTGGATGGGTGGAAGACGGCGCGATCTATGCGATTGCGGATGTGCTTGGGATACCAGCTAGCGATGTTGAAGGCGTTGCTACGTTTTATAGCCAAATTTTCCGTCAACCCGTTGGTCGTCACATTATTCGTTTTTGTGACAGCGTGGTTTGTCATATTACAGGTTATCAAGGCATTCAAGCAGCAATTGAAAAGCATCTTAATATCATCCCTGGTCAAACAACACCAGATGGTCGCTTTACATTACTGCCAACCTGCTGTTTAGGTAATTGTGATAAAGGTCCTACCATGATGGTAGATGACGATACTCACAGCTTTGTTAAACCTGAAGAGATTGAAACGTTACTGGAGCAGTATCCATGACAGCAATTTCAGGAGCAAAACCGATTATCCGTAGCGCAGAAACGCACCCGCTAACGTGGCGCTTACGTGATGATCGTCAGCCTGTATGGCTGGATGAATACCGTGCTAAAAACGGTTATAAAGCGGCAGAAAAAGCATTAAAAGGCATGTCACCGACTGAAGTCACAACGGAAGTCAAAGATGCTGGCCTAAAAGGTCGTGGTGGTGCTGGATTCTCAACGGGCTTGAAATGGAGCCTGATGCCAAAAGATGAAAGCATGAATATCCGTTACATCCTTTGTAATGCAGATGAAATGGAGCCGGGAACATATAAAGACCGTCTCTTAATGGAAGAGCTTCCACATCTGTTAATTGAAGGGATGATTATCGGTGCTCACGCACTAAAAGCTTATCGTGGTTATATTTTCCTTCGTGGCGAATATATTGAAGCGGCTAAGCATTTACGCCATGCGATTGAGGAAGCAAAAGCAGCAGGTTTCCTTGGTAAAAATATCTTCGGTTCAGGGGTTGATTTTGAGCTGTTTGTTCATACAGGTGCTGGTCGTTACATCTGTGGTGAAGAAACGGCATTAATCAACTCTTTAGAAGGGCGTCGTGCTAACCCGCGTTCTAAACCGCCATTTCCTGCAACATCAGGTGCATGGGGTAAACCAACTTGTGTCAATAACGTTGAAACACTGTGTAACGTGCCCGCGATTATTGAGCATGGTAAAGATTGGTATATCGGCTTAAGTGAAGGCAAAAGCCCAGATGCGGGTACTAAATTAATGGGATTCTCTGGTCGCGTGAAGTATCCGGGCTTATGGGAATTACCATTTGGTACGACAGCGCGTGAGATCCTTGAAGATTACGCAGGTGGAATGCGTGATGGCCTCAAATTGAAAGCGTGGCAACCAGGTGGTGCTGGCACTGACTTTCTCACTGAAGATCACCTCGATCTCCCAATGGATTTTGGCACGATTGCAAAAGCAGGTAGCCGTTTAGGCACAGCGCTTGCAATGGCAGTAGATAATGAAATTAATATGGTTTCATTAACTCGCAACTTAGAAGAATTCTTTGCGCGTGAATCTTGTGGCTGGTGTACACCTTGTCGTGATGGCCTGCCATGGAGTGTCGAAATCTTACGTGCGATAGAAAATGGTAAAGGTCGTCCTGGTGATATCGAAACTCTTGAGCATTTATGTCGTTCTTTAAGTCCAGGACACACATTCTGTGCTCACGCACCGGGTGCTGTAGAACCTTTACAAAGCGCCATTAAATATTTCCGTGAAGAATTTGAAGCTGGCATTATTCAAGAAGATTATACCAATGCCAACTTAATCAGAGGTATTCAGCCTAACTTGCTGAAAAGCCGCTGGTAATTTTTCACGATACATTCTAGGTTTAACGCCTGCTGCGCAGGCCTTTGGGAAGCATGCTGACTATGGCTACGATTCATGTAGACGGCAAAGAATATGAAGTTAACGGGGCTGATAACCTGTTAGAAGCCTGTCTTAATTTAGGCTTAGATATTCCTTATTTTTGCTGGCACCCAGCGCTGGGAAGCGTTGGCGCTTGCCGCCAGTGTGCGGTTAAGCAGTATCAAAATGCTGAGGATACCCGCGGTCGTTTAGTGATGTCTTGTATGACGCCAGCGACTGATGGCACGTTTATTTCTATTGATGACGAAGAAGCGAAGAAATTCCGCGAAAGCGTTGTTGAATGGTATATGACAAACCATCCTCATGACTGTCCAGTTTGTGAAGAAGGGGGTAACTGCCACCTTCAAGATATGACGGTAATGACAGGTCATACTATGCGTCGCTATCGCTTTACGAAGCGTACACATAGAAATCAAGATCTGGGACCGTTTATTTCTCATGAAATGAACCGTTGTATTGCTTGTTACCGCTGTGTTCGTTACTACAAAGACTATGCTGATGGCACTGATTTAGGTGTTTTTGGTGCACATAACAACGTTTTCTTTGGACGTGTTGAAGATGGCACGTTAGAGAGCGAATTCTCGGGTAACTTGGTAGAAATTTGTCCGACAGGTGTATTTACTGATAAAACTCACTCATCACGTTATAACCGTAAGTGGGATATGCAGTTTGCACCAAGTATTTGCCAAGGTTGTAGCATGGGTTGTAACACAAGCCCGGGTGAACGCTATGGTGAATTACGTCGTATTGAAAACCGTTATAACGGAACTGTAAACCGCTATTTCCTCTGTGACCGTGGTCGTTTTGGCTATGGTTATGTGAACTTAGCAAGCAGACCTCGCCAACCTAAAAAACGTTTAGGTAGTAACTGGTTAGAGATCAGTGCGGTTCAAGCAACTCAAGCCGCTGCGGATATGCTGAAGAAAAGCCAGCGTATCGTTG
The DNA here is from genome assembly GCF_040140305.1 of Proteus sp. fly-1008. Classification (NCBI taxonomy): domain Bacteria; kingdom Pseudomonadati; phylum Pseudomonadota; class Gammaproteobacteria; order Enterobacterales; family Morganellaceae; genus Proteus; species Proteus sp. fly-1008. Next base: position 922,141 of record NZ_JBEEWH010000001.1, on the reverse strand, counting down.
GTATTGGCTCACCGCGTGCAAGTATCGAAAGTAACTTTGCATTACGTGAAGTTGTTGGTGTTGAAAACTTCTATAGCGGTATTTCTACATCAGAGCAGAAACGTTTGACATTAATGCTAGAGATTTTACAAAAAGGTGGCGTTTATACTCCATCTCTACGTGAAATTGAAGATTACGATGCGGTTTTAGTGTTAGGTGAAGATTTAACGCAAACCGGTGCTCGTATGGCATTGTCTGTACGCCAAGCAGTGAAAGGCAAAGCGCGTGAAATGGCAGCTGCTCAAAAAGTCGCTGACTGGCAAATTGCTGCGATTATGAATATTGGGCAACGTGCGAAATATCCTCTGTTTGTAACTCATGTTGATGAAACTCGCCTTGATGATGTTGCTGCGTGGAGTTATCGCGCGCCTGTTGTTGATCAAGCACGCTTAGGTTTTGCGATTGCCAATAATATTAACGGTGAAGCACCTGCGGTTGATGGTATCGATGATGCGCTGAATAAACATATCGAGATGGTTGTTCAAGCACTTTCTCAAGCAAAAAAACCATTAATTATCAGTGGTAGTCATGCCGGTAGTGAAGACGTTATTAAAGCTGCTGCCAACATTGCGTTTGCATTAAAAGCAAAAGGCAATGAAGTGGGGCTTTCTTTCGTTGCTGATGATGCAAACAGCATGGGTCTTGCCATGATGAATGCGCAACCTCTTGATGATGCGTTAAAAATCATGCGCAGTGGTCAAGCTGACACCGTTGTTGTTATGGAAAACGATTTATATCGCCATTTTGACGCCGATATGATTGATGATGCGATTGCGAAAGTTGATAACTTAATTGTTATTGACCACCAGCAAACAGACATTATGGCGAAGGCACATTTGGTTCTCCCTGCTTCTTCGTTTGCTGAAAGCGACGGCACCATGGTTAGCCAAGAGGGTAGAGCACAACGTTATTTCCAAGTATTCGAACCTTCTTTCTATAACAAAGAAGTCGTGATGCATGAAAGCTGGCGTTGGTTAAGTGCGGTTGATTCACAATGGCATGAAAGAACACTGGATTGGACACAGTTAGACAATGTGATTGAGCATTGTGCGACACGCCTTCCTCAGTTTGCAGGCATTGTTGATGCAGCTCCGAATGCGTCATTCCGTATTCGTGGTCAAAAACTGGCGCGTGAACCACATCGTTACAGTGGTCGTACTTCCATGTTAGCGAATGTGTCTGTTCATGAACAGCGTCAACCAAAAGATATCGACACCCCATTTGCGTTCTCAATGGAAGGTAATAACAGCCCAACAGCACCTCGTCAGCAAATTCCATTTGCATGGGCGCCGGGTTGGAACTCACCTCAAGCATGGAATAAATTCCAAGCAGAAGTGGGTGGCAGCTTACGCTTTGGTGATCCGGGTGTGCGTCTAATTGAATGTGGTGATAGTACTCTTGGCTACTTCACGGATATTCCTGCGCCATTTAATGCACAGAAAAATCAATGGACTGTTGCACCTTGCTACCGTTTATTTGGTAGTGAAGAATTATCACAACGTGCAGAAGTTATCCAATCTCGTATGGAAACGGCTTATTTAACATTGAGCGAATCTGATGCACAAGCATTAGCGTTAACTCAAGGTCAGCAAGCCATGTTTACTTACGAAGGTCGTGAATTCACCTTACCTGTGAAAATCAGTGCTCACCTGACTCAAGGTCAAATTGGCTTGCCGTTAGGTATGGCAGGTATTTCTCCATCGCTGGTGGGTGTATCGGTTCGTCAACTGCGGGGTATTGCATAATGAGCTGGTTATCTCCTGAAGTTACAGAGATTTTACTCACCGTTCTAAAAGCCGTGGTGATCTTGCTTGTCGTGGTCACCTGTGGTGCTTTTATGAGTATGGGGGAACGCCGTTTACTGGGATTATTCCAAAATCGTTATGGGCCTAATCGTGTAGGTTATGCAGGTTCAGCACAGCTAATTGCGGATATGATCAAAATGTTCTTTAAAGAGGACTGGATCCCAAAATTTGCTGACCGCTTTATCTTCACCATAGCACCAGTAATTGCGTTTTCATCTTTATTGCTGTCATTTGCCATTGTACCTGTTAGCTCAACATGGGTTGTTGCTGACTTAAACATCGGTATTTTATTCTTCTTGATGGTTGCGGGTATCGCGGTTTATGCCGTGTTATTTGCAGGTTGGTCAAGTAACAATAAATATTCATTGTTAGGTGCAATGCGTGCATCAGCACAAACCGTAAGTTATGAGGTGTTTTTAGGACTCTCAATCTTAGGGGTTGTTGCTCAAGCAGGCTCTTTTAACTTGACAGATATTGTGAATTCACAAGCGAATATGTGGAATGTTATCCCACAATTCTTCGGCTTTATTACGTTTGCGATTGCCGGTGTTGCTGTTTGTCACCGTCATCCATTTGACCAACCAGAAGCAGAGCAAGAACTTGCTGATGGTTATCACATTGAATATTCCGGTATGAAATTCGGTCTGTTCTTTGTTGGTGAATATATCGGGATCGTTGCGGTATCAGGTCTTATCGTGACGTTATTCTTTGGTGGTTGGCAAGGTCCTTTCTTACCGTCATTCATTTGGTTTGCACTGAAAACAGGATTCTTCATGATGATGTTCATCCTTATTCGTGCTTCGTTACCGCGCCCGCGTTACGACCAAGTGATGTCTTTTGGTTGGAAAATTTGCTTACCGTTAACTCTTATCAATCTGCTGGTAACTGCTGCAGTGATACTTTACAACGCTCAATAAGGGGTGATTGAACCATGACTTTAAAAGAGTTATTGACTGGTTTCGGCACCCAGGTACGAAGCATTTGGATGATTGGCTTACACGCCTTCGCCAAACGTGAAACACAGATGTACCCGGAAGAACCTGTCAATGTTGCACCACGTTACCGTGGACGTATTGTATTGACGCGTGATCCCGATGGTGAAGAGCGCTGTGTTGCTTGTAACTTGTGTGCAGCAGTTTGTCCAGTTGGCTGTATTTCATTACAGAAAGCAGAACATGAAGATGGCCGTTGGTATCCGGAATTTTTCCGTATCAACTTTTCTCGCTGTATTTTCTGCGGTTTATGTGAAGAAGCTTGCCCAACAACGGCGTTGCAATTGACGCCTGATTTTGAAATGGGCGAGTTTAAGCGTCAGGATCTGGTTTATGAAAAAGACGATCTGTTGATTTCTGGACCCGGCAAATATCCTGAATATAACTTTTACCGTAAAACAGGTATGGCGATTAACGGCAAAGATAAAGGTGAAGCTGATGATGAAGCTAAACCTATCGATGTCAAAAGCCTGTTACCGTAAGGAGCGATATTCATGGAATTTGCATTTTACATCGCGGGACTGATTGCCATCCTTGCAACATTGAGAGTTATCACTCATACCAATCCAGTACACGCATTGTTGTACTTAGTGATTTCATTGATTGCACTCTCTGTGGTTTTCTTCTCGCTGGGCGCCTATTTTGCAGGTGCATTAGAAATCATCGTTTACGCTGGCGCCATTATGGTGTTGTTCGTTTTCGTGGTGATGATGCTCAACCTAGGTAAATCCGTCGTTGATCAAGAAAGAAAGTGGCTGCAACCGAAGTTTTGGATTGGGCCAGCACTTTTATCTCTGATGCTATTAGTCGTGCTTATTTATGCAATTAGTAGTGTCACTCACGGTGAAATTACTGGAGAAATAATTGGCGCGAAAGAGGTCGGTATTAGCTTATTTGGGCCTTATATTCTGGCTGTTGAGTTAGCATCTGTTCTCTTATTGTCAGGGTTAATAGTTGCATATCACATTGGTCGTGATCAGAGCCATGATGATCTCGTCGAAAACGACATCGTTGAAAACGAAAATGCAGGGGAGCAAAAATGATACCTCTTCAACATGGTTTGATCTTGGCTGCGGTACTGTTTGTGTTAGGTTTTACCTGCTTAGTACTTCGCCGCAACCTGTTGTTTATGTTGATCGGACTAGAAATTATGATTAATGCGGCTGCACTGGCATTTGTTGTCGGTGGTAGCTTTTGGGGTCAAACAGATGGTCAGATAATGTATATTCTGGCTATCAGCTTGGCGGCGGCAGAGGCAAGTATTGGTCTGGCATTGTTGTTACAGCTTCATAGACATCGCCAAAACATCAATATTGATACAGTCAGTGAGATGCGCGGATGAATATACTCTATTTAACCATTCTGCTACCACTGCTGGGATTTTTACTGCTCGCTTTCTCACGTGGTCGTTGGTCTGAAAACGTATCAGCATGGATTGGTACAGGTTCGGTTGGTTTATCGGCTTTAGTTGCACTTTGGGCTGGTATGGATTTCTTTGCCAATGGGCAAGAAACTTATGTTCTGACTTTATGGAATTGGATGTCAGCAGGGAATTTTAATATTCCGTTCACTCTGGTTCTTGACGGTCTTTCATTAACCATGCTGGGTGTTATTACGGGTGTTGGCTTCCTTATTCATATGTATGCATCGTGGTATATGCGTGGCGAAGAAGGGTATTCTCGCTTCTTTGCTTATACCAACTTATTTATCGCAAGTATGGTTGTTTTAGTACTGGCTGATAACATGATGCTGATGTATATGGGTTGGGAAGGGGTTGGTCTATGTAGTTACCTGTTAATTGGTTTCTATTATAGCAATCCAGCTAATGGCGCAGCAGCGATGAAAGCGTTTATTGTAACGCGTATCGGTGATGTGTTCTTAGCTATCGGTATGTTTATCCTGTTTGACCAATTAGGCACATTGAGCTTCCGTGAAATGGCAGTGCTTGCTCCTGAGCAATTAGCAGTAGGTTCAAGTGTCATTAACTGGGCAATGTTAATGGTATTAGGCGGTGCCGTAGGTAAATCTGCACAGCTTCCATTACAAACTTGGCTAGCCGATGCAATGGCAGGTCCAACACCGGTATCTGCATTAATTCACGCCGCAACCATGGTTACAGCGGGTGTGTACTTAGTGGCACGTAGCAATGCGCTATTCTTAATGGCACCAGAAGTACTGGAATTAGTCGGCATTATCGGTGCAGTTACATTAGTGCTAGCGGGTTTTGCAGCTTTAGTACAAACAGACATCAAACGTATTCTTGCTTATTCAACCATGAGCCAAATTGGTTATATGTTCTTGGCTTTAGGCGCTCAAGCATGGGATGCGGCAATTTTTCACTTAATGACTCACGCTTTCTTTAAAGCATTACTGTTCTTATCCGCAGGTTCGGTAATTGTAGCCTGCCACCACGAACAGAATATCTTTAAGATGGGCGGGTTACGTAAGAAGATCCCGTTTGTTTATGCTTGTTTCTTAATTGGTGGTGGCGCATTAGCAGCATTACCACTGTTAACAGCAGGGTTCTTCAGTAAAGATGAAATCTTATGGGGTGCGTACTCAAACGGGCATTTTAATTTAATGCTAGCAGGGTTAATTGGTGCGTTATTTACGTCACTTTATACCTTCCGTTTGATTTTCATCGTATTCCATGGTGAAACCAAAACCGAAGCACACCAAGTTAAAGGTTTTACACATACTTTCCCATTAGCGGTATTAGCACTGTTATCAACGTTTATCGGTGCATTAATTACTCAACCGTTAGGTGCTGTTTTCCCTGAAGTAAATGCATCTCATGATGGTAAGTATGTGTTAGAAATACTTTCTGGTGTGGTAGCGATTGTAGGCGTTGCCATTGCAGCATGGTTATACCTGAAACAGCGTCAATGCGTTTCTAAGGTTGCCAATACTCGTACCGGTCGTTTCTTCTCAACATGGTGGTTCCATGCTTGGGGATTCGATGCACTGTATGAAGTGCTGTTTGTCAAACCTTATAAAGGGGCGGCGTGGCTTATCCAAAATGATCCTGTGAACCAATTCTTTAATTTATTTGGTTGCTTGCTTAAAGGCACCAATAAAGGACTAAGTTTCAGTGAAAATGGATTAGCACGTTGGTATGCGGCTTCTCTCGGTTTAGGTGCAGTGCTGGTTATCGCTCTGCTGCTTCTGGTTTAATTAAGGGACACATTGCGCCATGTTATTACCCTGGCTAATACTTATTCCCTTCATCGGTGGCCTGCTAAGTTGGCAGGCTGAACGAATCGGCTCGCAAGTTCCTCGCTGGGTTGCGTTGCTGACGATGGGATTAACACTCGTTATTTCTGTGCAACTATGGTTGCAAGGCGATTATCAACTACTCAGTGCTGATGGAGCGCCACGCTGGACAGAGTATTACTTTGTGCCGTGGATACCTGCATTAGGGATAAACATCCAGTTCGCACTTGATGGTATGTCATTGCTGATGGCTGTTTTAACCGCAATTTTAGGTATTTTAGCGGTACTCTCTTCGTGGAGTGAAAACCAACCATCACAAGGTGCTTTCCATTTTAACCTGCTGTGGATCTTAGCAGGTGTAATGGGAGTATTTTTAGCAACAGACTTGTTCTTATTCTTCTTCTTTTGGGAAATGATGTTGATCCCAATGTATTTCCTGATTTCTTTATGGGGACACAAAGGAAGTAGTGATAAAGCACACGTCAGTGCAGCAACGAAATTCTTTATCTATACGCAGGCAAGTGGCCTGTTAATGTTGCTGGCTATTATCGGTTTAGCGGTTGCTTTCTACCGTGAAACAGGTATTTGGACGTTTAGCTATGACACCTTATTACAAGCACACACCGTATTAAGTACTGAGCTACAATTTATCCTGATGTTAGGTTTCTTCGCTGCATTTGCGGTGAAAATGCCAATCGTTCCTGTTCATGGCTGGTTAGCCGATGCGCACGCAGAAGCACCAACAGCGGGTTCTGTTGACTTATCCGGTATTTTGTTAAAAACAGCAGCTTACGGTTTATTGCGTTTTAACTTACCACTATTTCCAGAAGCATCAGCATTGCTTGCTCCTGTGGCAATGTGGTTAGGTTTAATTACCGTATTTTATGCAGCACTACTGGCATTTCGTCAGACAGATATTAAACGTCTTGCGGCTTACAGTAGTATTTCTCACATGGGCTTTATCGTGATTGCGATTTATGCTGGCTCTGTATTGGCTTACCAAGGTGCTATCATTCAGATGATCACTAACGGCTTGTCAGCTGCAGGTCTATTTATCATGTGTGGCATGCTATATGAACGCTTAGGTACACGTGATATGAATCAAATGGGTGGATTGTGGAAAAGCATCCGTTTCTTACCAGCGTTTTCGCTGTTCTTTGCGGTCGCCTCTTTAGGTATGCCAGGAACAGGTAACTTCGTCGGTGAGTTTATGATCCTGTTTGGTACTTATGGCAACTTTAAGCTGATCACGATTATTTCGGTCTTTGGTTTAGTCTTTGCATCTGTTTACGCACTATGGATGATGCAACAGGCTTACTACGGTTCACCGAAAACAGCTGAAAGAACCTATAAAGGGTTGGATCTGAGAGAATTCTTTATCCTGATCACCTTGGTGGTTTTACTGGTTATTCTGGGCTTCTTCCCACAACCAGTATTAGACACTTCGGCATCAGCGATGGAAAATCTCCAGACTTGGTATTCCGCTTCTATTTCAACAGTAAGGCCGTAATTCGCCATGACAATAACTCCTGAACAATTGATCGCAATGCTACCGCTATTAATCGTCGGATTGACGGTGGTGGTTGTGATGCTGTCCATTGCGTGGCGACGCGATCATTTCACCATTGCCACTTTGACAGCAACGGGTTTCATTATTGCGTTGGGATCACTCTATTACGTTAATGCATTAGGCGTCGTTGACGTGACCACGCTTTACCATGTTGATGGATACTCTAGCTTCTTTACTGCGCTAGTTATTCTTTCTGGTATTGGTACTATCGCTTTTGCTTATCCTTGGTTAGAAGGCTATCAAGATAACAAAGAAGAGTTTTACTTGCTGATTTCGATTGCAGTAGTGGGGGGAATTTTACTCTCATCTGCTCATCATTTCGCATCGATGTTTATTGGTATTGAATTGCTGACATTGCCACTGTTTGGTCTTATCGGTTATGCATTCCAACAACGTCCATCACTGGAAGCGGGCATTAAATACATGTTGCTTTCAGCAGCTGCGTCTTCTTTTTTACTGTTTGGTATGGCACTTCTCTATGCAGAAGCAGGAAACCTTTCCTTTACTGCCATGGGACAAAGTTTAAGTGATAGCAATATCCATAAACCATTAGTGCTTGCAGGTTTAGGCATGATGCTGGTGGGAATTGGATTTAAATTATCTTTATTCCCATTCCAATTATGGACACCAGATGTTTACCAAGGTGCACCGGCACCAACAGGGGCATTCTTAGCCACAGCAAGTAAGATTGGTATTTTTGCGGTTGTGATGCGTTTATTCCTTGAAGCGCCTGCGGCAGATAGTGAAACTTTACGGATGATCTTAGGTTTCATGGCAATTGCCTCTATCCTGTTTGGTAACATTATGGCGTTAACGCAAAAAAGCGTGAAGCGCTTACTGGGTTACTCGTCGGTATCACATCTTGGTTATCTACTAGTAGCATTAATTGTATTGCAATACAGTCCTGTGCTGGCGCAAGAAACGGCTGAAATCTATTTAGCGGGTTACTTATTTGCAAGCTTAGGTGCATTTGGTGCAATCGCGGTAGCTTCAAGTCCTTATCGCGAAAGCGAAATGGATTCACTAGAGGATTACCGTGGATTATTCTGGCGCCGCCCTGTTGTTGCTGTGGTTATGTCTCTGATGATGTTATCACTGGCTGGTGTGCCAATTACCTTAGGGTTCATTGGTAAACTATATGTGATTATTGCAGGTATTAACTCAAGCTTATGGTGGTTAACCGGTATGGTCGTGTTAGGTAGTGCAATTGGTTTATTCTACTACCTACGCGCTGCTGCAATTGTCTTCTTACGTAAACCAGATAATGACAATACGCCTGCTATTGCAACAACATCACAAAATATGGCGACATTTGTTGCATTAATTTGTGCGATTGTTGTGATTGCATTAGGTGTATGGCCACAACCATTAATTGAATTGACGAATTTTGCGATTATTGCACCTGTAGCAAACTAATTGATAAAAAGCGTCTTCAAATATTAAAACGGCTCTTGTGATAGAGCCGTTTTTTTATCGATATATTTATTTATCATTCATTATTTTTTTATTATCACCATAGTATAAGGAGAAGTTATCTAAAAATAAGAATAGAGGAATGATAAAGTGTTCAGTTAATGAAATATTTTCTTTTAATTCGATGAGTTGCTGTTGAATAACAAGCCAGTACTCGTTTAATAAAAGCATTTGATTAATGAATATTTTTAAAAAATGATCAATATCTGTTAAAGCGTAGTAATGTTTTAATTCAAAGAGGATATTTTGTTTCTTATTTTTTAACCTACTAATCTCCTTAATTTGCTTTAGATAAAGATCGGTTAATTGATGACGAGCATCAACAATATTTGTATAAGAAAAACCACTATCCAAAATAGAGAATAATTTTGAGAGTATATTAATTAATGTGTTTAGTATGTTTTTATCATTGACTTCAATATCGAGATTTTCAATGATCTCTTTAGAGGGGATAGAATTTGTGAAAAGATAGAGAAAACCTTTCTCATGTAAAATAATTTCGCTTTTTTGTATAATATCGAGTTCTTTCTTGGTTTCACTACAAATGTTATCTAAACTAATAAGCTCTTGTGTAAGTGAGTTAATTAATCTTTCTTTCTCTTTGATAGATGGCATGAGTTCATCAAGAATAAATTGTGTATTTAAATAGTCAATTTCTGAAGAGATAAATACACAGTGTTCAATAATAATACTAACCGTTTCATCAACTTCATTAGAATAGATATTTAATATACTTTTTTTTTCTTCTTCCAGTCTTATTTTTAGCTCAAGACTGATTTTGTTGCTATCAATTTCATTGTTAATTTCGTTAATCGTTCTAAATGTTTCATTGAGTAATTTCTGTCTCAATCTGCTTTTTAATAATAGTGAAAAATAAATGATTTTTTCAATGTTTTTATTATTTCTTTCTAAGAAAAGTGTAATATTCCTATTCATTTTATCTTCTGTGTAACACTTGTTATTGCCCAAATAAAGGATGTTACGATAAGCATAAAATAATTTATTGTGTTCAAAGGGCGAATCTAATACTAAAGAGTTATCATTATTTTTCATAACAATTCCTTTTGTTAATTTGATGAGTAGAAAGAAGAGAGTGCATTATCAAAAGAAAGTAGAATTTCTTTAGAGTAACCAATAACCATATACCAAGGAGAAATAATTTTTTCAAAGTAAATACTAAATTTAATAAGTTCTAATGCGTTGTTTATTTTATTGAAATTGGCAAGAGAAACGTCTATTTCAGTTAATATTGCTTGCCAAACATATTCAATATGTTCAAGAGCCATATTCGTATCTTCAATAAGCTGTTCAATTTCTTCTAATTCAATATAAAAAGAGCTTAAGCAAAATGATAAACTGGTATACTTATCTATATTATCATTAAGTTTTTTTACCTTTTCAATTAATTCATTTTTCTTTTTGCGTACTTTCTCTGCTTTTGCTCCAAAAATACCCCCAGTAATAATGACACCAATAATACCTGCCGCAAGCCCTGTAAAAGCAAGTCCGACATAGTTTTTATACTCCTCTTTGAGTAATGAAATATCTTCAATAAGCAGGTCTCTCTCTTCAATAAGTGAGCTACGATCATTATTATAAAACTCATTCACAAATTTCTTTTTATTTAGAATTTCATGATATATTGAATGGTGTACCGTCTCTTTACTTTCCACTCCGCCAACAATTTTATTTCTAAATATTGATAAACTTTTTTTTATTTTTAATGTTTTCTTTTTCTCTGCTGTTATATCTTTTTTCATACTTTCTAATATATGAATAAGCTGAGTTGTTACTTGTTTATCTTGATCGCTATATTGGATTTGTTCTAATTCTTTATCTGAAAGATCGCTAACTAAAGTGCCAATTTTTACTAATAATGGCATTTGGTTAATAAATGATATTATTTTTTCACCCGTAGACGTGATTTCTCTACCCATAATTTCTAGATCTATTGCTTGCTGTTTTATATTGTACTCAATTTTATTCCACTCAAAAGCATGCTCACGCATTCTAACAAAAAGGGATAAGATATTATCCGGAGAGAGTTGAGGTACACTTATTTCATTATAACCAACAAAATCGATAACATCTTCTTGTGTGAAAGGAAGGGAAAGTGTTTTATTAACATAAGATTTTATTTTAATTAAATCATGTGAAGTAACTATGCCAGGTAATCGACCATTTTTGATACCCTTTCCTAATATTAAGCCGAGTGCAACTTTAGGGATATCCGGTGATTCAATAATTTGATCAACCTGTTCAAAGATGGTTGTATCCATATAACCTCTCTTATGTATAATGATTTTTTATCTATACAGCATGTTTTTAGAATGATTTGTTTACTATTTAGAATTTACAGATTAATGCTCCTACTTTGTAACATGAAAAATACAAAACTTTGATAAATGACAAAGGTTATAATTAATCAGTCCTTTGATAATTCTTATAGAGACGTATAATCTCCTTTTTAATTAGTTGTGGGTATTTGGAGTGGAAAAGGTTAATCCTGTGTTTTCGACACTGTACGAAAAAGTTAAAAAAATAAATCTGACAGCACAAGGTAATCTTTTACATTTGAAAGTCGCCTTGCCGTCAGATGTTTCGTTCTCATTGCTCTCATGGCTTGCTGCTCAGGTGTATTATCCGCAATTTTATTGGCAGCACCGCGATGAGAGTGAAGAAGTGGCAGTGTGTGGGCAATTATGTTGCTTTAATCATATTCAAGACGCTCGCCAATTTTTAGCAACGCATCAGTCTGGTCTAAATATTGATGATGTGCGTATTTGGGGCTTAAATGCGTGGGATACCATTATTCCTGGCCGTATAGATGAGATAAACGGGGATGATGCCTATCTTTTTTTACCTAGGATTGAAATTAGACGCCACCAGCAAGAGCTTTCTGTTCATTTAAATTTACTTGATGACGCTGATAAAAAAGACACCTTAGATTTTCTGCAAACATTAAATCAATCGCTAGATATTGAGCCTCTCTCTGTTTCTGTGACTCAAGTTAATCACTCTTTAACGCAAGAGCAATGGACTCATTATCTTAATATTGCATTAGATGAAATTAACCAAGGCTTATTTGAAAAAGTGGTGCCAGCAAGGGCTACGTGCTTAACATTGGATAATCCACTTAAAGCTATTCAATTTATGAAAGCAAGTCGTGATGTCAATCATCATTGCTATCATTATATGTTGGCATTTTCACCTTCAGATGCCTTTATGGGATCAACACCTGAAAGATTATATAAACGTGATGAGTTGATGCTGTATACCGAAGCGTTAGCAGGAACCGTAGCGAGTTCGGATAATGAGCAACAAGCAATAGCATTTGCAGATTGGCTGATGAATGACAAAAAAAATCAGCATGAAAATTTGGTTGTCGTTGATGATATTTGTCAACGATTACAAGGTGGTGTTGACGGTATCGATGTCTCTCCAGCTGATGTTATCCGCTTACGGAAAGTGCAGCATCTTCGTCGTTATATTCATGGAAAGTTAATTAATTCAAATGATATTGATTGTTTAAAACGATTACAGCCAACTGCGGCGGTGTGTGGATTACCAAGAAGTGTTGCACGCGCTTTTATTCGTAAACATGAGCCTTTTGAGCGCCGTTGGTATGCTGGATCCGCTGGGTATTTATCGCTTCCTCATGCAGAATTTGCAGTAAGCTTGCGTTGCGGTGAGTTGCATGATGATACCTTGACGCTATATGCGGGTGCGGGTGTTGTGGCCGACTCTGATCCACAGCAAGAGTGGGTAGAAATTGAAAATAAAGCGGCAGGTTTACGAACGTTGCTGGAAAAAGAGAGTTAATTTTCTACCGAAAATCGGAGTTAAAATAAATAGCATCAGCAATAATAATCATAATTTGATGAGTATTTTTTAAGCCAGTTATTTAGTGCTACTCTTCAAATAACCACTGCTAGTTGTTAATTAATTGATGCTATTCTTTAGCTCTGTAGCGTTATTTATTCTTATTCTTAATGATAAAAAAGAGCGCTTTGAAAATAAGGCGGACAATTTGCCTAAATAATGCACTCTTTGAGTGTTTTCTTTAACGATTTATTTAACGAAAACTTCTGTTCATTGAACTAGGCTAAGGAAAAGTATTTAGGAACAGATATTATAATAGCAATTGCAGGTTTTCGTTGTTGGGATGATCAATGTCTAATAGTTCGTTTAATCGCCAATGGGCTAAAGTTATACTCGAAACTTTGACTCGTCATGGTTTACGCCATATCTGTATCGCACCTGGATCTCGTTCGACTCCTTTAACACTTGCAGCTGCCGCTAATCAAAAATTAATATGTCATACGCATTTTGATGAACGTGGGCTTGGGCATTTAGCCTTGGGATTAGCAAAAGCGTCAAAAGAGCCTGTGGCGGTGATTGTGACATCAGGTACCGCTGTCGCTAATTTGTATCCGGCATTAATTGAAGCGGGATTAACGGGGGAGCGTGTTATCTTTTTAACCGCAGACCGACCGCCCGAATTAATTGATTGCGGTGCAAATCAAGCTATCCGTCAGCAAGGTATCTTTGCAACGCATCCTTCACAAACACTCTCTTTACCACGACCGACAACGGATATTCCCGCAAGTTGGCTAGTTTCTACACTTGATAATGCGATGAATACATTGGTTCATGGCGCATTACACGTTAATTGTCCTTTTGCTGAACCGTTATATGGTGATGATGTTGAAACATCAACGCCATGGACTGAGGCTTTAGGAAATTGGTGGCAAAATGATAAACCGTGGTTACAAGAAACTCGTTTTAACGCCGTTTCAACACATCCTCAATGGAATGAATTACGTCAGAAAAAAGGTGTTGTGATCGCTGGGCGTATTAGCCCAGAAGAAGGGAGGGAAGTCACAAAATGGGCATCACAATTAGGTTGGCCTTTATTAGGTGATGTATTGTCCCAAACTGGACAACCGCTACCTTGTGTCGATTTATGGTTGAATAACTCGCAAGCAAAATCAGAACTCAATAACGCCGAAATTGTTATTCAATTTGGCTCAAGCTTAACAGGTAAACGTTTATTGCAATGGCAAGTGGGATGTTCTCCCAACGCTTATTGGATTGTTGACTCTATTCCAGGGCGCTTAGATCCCGGGCATCATCAAGGTGAAAAATTTACATTATCACCCATGCAATGGTTAAGGGCGCATCAGGCTGTTGATAATTTACCTTGGACTAAAGCATTAACAGGTATCGCTACACAAACCTATCAAAAGGTAAGTGAAATAACGAATTATTTTGGTGAAGCGCAAGTTGCACATCAATTAGATAAATTACTTCCTAGTGATGGACAGTTATTTGTTGGCAATAGTCTGATTGTTAGATTAATCGATGCATTTGCTCAATTACCACAAGGTTATCCTGTAATGAGTAACCGAGGTGCAAGTGGTATTGATGGTTTGATTTCAACCTCTGCGGGTGTTCACCGCGCGACAAAAAAGCCAACATTAACAATTTTGGGCGATTTATCGGCACTGTATGATCTGAATAGCTTAGCGTTACATCAACAAGTTTATGCGCCTAATGTTATTATCGTGGTGAATAATAATGGTGGACAAATATTTTCTATGTTACCCACGCCAGAGGCAGAGCGAGAACGTTTTTACTGTATGCCTCACTCATTAAATTTCAAACATGCAGCCGCAATGTTTGGCTTGCATTATGTATCACCAACAAGTTGGGATGCACTGTTAACGACTGTTCAGGAATGCTGGACAGGGGCGCCAACAACGACATTAATTGAATTAATTGTTGATGATACTGATGGTGCAAAAACATTAAATCAGCTGGTAAAACAGGTAACATCTCATGACTTTAGCATGTCAGCGATATAATACCCATAACGAAGGGCCTTGGTTAGTTTGGTTGCATGGGCTATTAGGTGAAGGTTGTGAATGGGAGCCTGTCATTCAGGCTTGCCATGAATATCCATCACTTGTGATTGATTTGCCTCGTCATGGTGGTTCTGCATCTATCAGTGCGAAGGATTTTGTTGAAGTTAGTACATTACTAACTGACACATTAAAAGAACAACGTATCGATCATTATTGGTTAATTGGTTACTCGTTAGGTGGCAGGATCTCGATGTATCATGCATGTTTTGGTGATACAACAGGATTAATGGGATTGATTGTAGAAGGTGGCAACCCAGGTTTATATGATGCAATAGAAAGGCAAAGTCGCATTGCACATGATAAACGTTGGGCTGAGCGTTTTCGTAATGAACCTATTTGTGATGTATTAACACAATGGTATCAACAACCCGTGTTTGCTGATCTTAGTGACAAAAACCGACGATTATTGGTTGAAAAACGTCGTCATAATGCGGGGTTTTGTATTGCAGAAAGTTTAGAGATGCTTTCTTTAGGCCATCAGCCTTGGTTAGTCTCTGAATTGCAGCAACTCACTTTGCCATTTATTTGGCTTTGTGGTGAGAAAGATAGAAAATTTCAAGCGATAGCGCAGCAATATTCGCTACCATTAACGACTATCCCGCAAGCTGGGCATAATGCGCATCAGGCACAGCCAGCGGCTTATGCTGCGGTGATAAATCATGTTTTATCCCTCTTTGGTTAAAGGAACCTAATTATGCTTTACCCGAGCGAAGAAAAGTTATATGCACCGATTGAATGGTTAGATTGTTCTGAAGGTTTTGAAGATATTCTCTACCATAAATCAGTCGATGGTATTGCAAAAATTACGATTAACCGCCCGCAAGTGCGTAATGCTTTCCGTCCTTTGACAGTGAAAGAGATGATCCAAGCATTAGCTGATGCACGTTATGATGACACAATTGGTACTATCATTTTAACGGGTGCGGGTGAAAAAGCATTCTGTGCGGGTGGTGACCAAAAAATTCGTGGTGACTACGGTGGATATCGCGATGATAGCGGTACACATCACCTAAACGTGTTGGATTTCCAACGCCAAATCCGTACTTGTCCGAAACCGGTTGTGGCAATGGTCGCTGGTTATTCTATTGGTGGTGGCCATGTGCTTCATATGATGTGTGACTTAACTATCGCGGCAGAAAACGCTATCTTTGGTCAAACAGGCCCTAAAGTGGGTTCTTTTGATGGTGGTTGGGGTGCTTCTTATATGGCCCGTATTGTTGGTCAAAAGAAAGCACGCGAAATTTGGTTCTTATGCCGTCAATATGATGCAAAAGAAGCATTAGAGATGGGCTTGGTTAACACTGTTGTTCCTTATGCCTCTCTTGAAAAAGAAACCGTTCGTTGGTGTCGTGAAATGCTTGAAAACAGTCCAATGGCATTACGTTGCTTGAAAGCAGCATTAAATGCGGATTGTGATGGTCAAGCAGGCCTGCAAGAATTAGCCGGTAATGCAACTATGCTGTTTTATATGACGGATGAAGGTCAAGAAGGTCGCAATGCCTTTAACGAAAAACGTCAACCTGATTTCTCTCGATTTAAACGTAACCCATAATGAGAAACGCCAAACTCTATTCATTCAGCCTACCTGTAGATGCAGGCGTTGTT
This sequence comes from Proteus sp. fly-1008, assembly GCF_040140305.1. NCBI lineage: Bacteria > Pseudomonadati > Pseudomonadota > Gammaproteobacteria > Enterobacterales > Morganellaceae > Proteus > Proteus sp. fly-1008. The sequence goes on along the minus strand of NZ_JBEEWH010000001.1, from coordinate 905,517 downwards.
CTGCGCTATCAAAGGCTAAAAACGCGTGATGGTTTTCTTGTCTGTTTAGAGCAAAATGGCAAACAAGGATGGGGTGAAATTTCACCTCTTCCTGAGTTTAGCCGTGAAACTTTAGAGCAAGCACAAGCATCAGCGCAATCTTGGTTAACTGCGTGGTGTGCGGGGGAAAACCCAGAGCACAGTGGACTGCCAAGCGTGGCATTTGGCCTAAGTTGTGCATTAGCAGAGCTTGAAGGCACATTGCCACTAGAGGCAAACTATCGCGCGGCACCTTTATGTAATGGCGACCCTGATGATTTGATTTTAAGCCTTAATGATATGGAAGGTGAGAAAGTCGCTAAAATCAAGGTGGGATTATATGAAGCGGTACGTGATGGAATAGTTGTTAACCTGCTATTAGAAGCCATTCCAGACTTAAAATTAAGATTGGATGCGAACAGAAGCTGGACACCAGCTAAAGCAGAAGGATTTGCGAAGTATGTAAACCCTGCATGGCGCGATCGCATTGCATTCTTAGAAGAGCCTTGTAAAACACCAGAAGAGTCGCTGGCTTTTTCGCAAGCAACAGGAATTAATATTGCTTGGGATGAAACAGTACGAGATGACGGGTTTGAAATAAAACCACAACCTGGTGTTACTACCATTGTGATAAAACCCACACTGGTGGGAAGCCTTGAACGTTGTCGCTCTTTAGTTGAGCAAGCACATGCTTTAGGGCTTGATGCTATTATTAGTTCAAGCATTGAAAGTAGCTTTGGGCTTACTCAATTAGCAAGAATTGCACAATGGTTAACGCCAAATAGTATTCCAGGACTGGATACCGTTGATTTAATTAAGCAGCAGCTTATTCGTCCTTGGCCAGATGTGGATATTCCGCTTATCTCTCTTGAACAGCTAGAGACTGTATGGCAACAGTAGCTCCATTTAAACAATGGCCGTGGCATCACTGGGCACAATTAAGCCCAAATGAAACGGCCATCATTTCAGGTGATTTACCTATTACATGGCAACAATTAAGTTGTCATATTAATCAATTAGCAAAACATTTTATTAAGCAGGGTGTTAATACCCAAAGCACAGTATTGTTACGTGGCAAAAATCATATCAATCTTGTTTTTACACTACTCGCTATTTTTCAATGTGGTGCGAAGGTTTTACCTCTAAATCCACAACTTCCTAAGTCCTTATTAGATGATTTACTGCCCCATTTAAACATTGATTTTTATGCTGATCTGAGTGAATCAATACAGGATCTAGAGGCTACCTTGCTTGATCTTAATGGTGTTGAGTTTGATAACAGATCACGCCAGCATAAAAATGAAATTTGGGATATATCATGGGCGCCTTCTCGTATGGCGACACTGATCTTGACCTCTGGATCATCTGGCTTACCTAAAGCTGCTGTACATACATTTGAAGCACATCTTTGTAGCGCTGAGGGTGTTCTATCATTAATACCTTTTGAAAAAAATGATAGCTGGTTGCTCTCTTTACCTCTATTTCATGTATCTGGGCAAGGTATTCTTTGGCGTTGGTTGTTACGTGGTGCAACGCTAGTGGTACGTGATATGCATCCTTTTAAAAAAGCGCTACAAGGTTGCACTCATGCTTCTTTAGTACCTACTCAACTTTGGCGTTTCTTGCAAAATAGTACTCAACAAGATAATCAGCAGCCTACTACCTTAAGATCTGTTTTATTAGGTGGAGCGATGATCCCTATTGAGTTAACACAAGATGCAGAACATCGTGGAATTCAGTGTTGGTGTGGTTATGGAATGACAGAAATGGCTTCTACTATTTGTGCAAAGCGTGCAGATGGTAAAGCAGGAGTAGGACTTCCACTAAAAGGCAAAGAAGTTAGGTTAGTGGATGATGAACTCCAGATAATGTCTGACAGTGTTGCGCTGGGGTATTGGTTTGACAGTAAATTAAAACCGCTATCGCTTACGGCTGATGGCTGGTATTCAACACGAGATAAAGGCTGTTTTAGTGCAGGCGAGTGGTGTGTTTTAGGCCGTTTAGACAATCTTTTTTTCAGTGCGGGTGAAGGAATTCAGCCAGAAGATATTGAAAAAATCCTTAATACACATCCAAGTGTTAGCCAATCTTTTGTTGTTCCTATCGATGATGCTGAATTTGGACAACGCCCAGTCGCAGTTGTGGATGCTGATATTGAAATAATCAATCAATTACCACAGTGGTATCACTCCCAATTAGCCGGATTTCAACGACCTGTTGCTTGCTTACAACTTCCTGAAAGTCTTAAAAATGGGGGAATAAAAATCTCCCGTAAACAAGTGCAAGAATGGGTGAAAGGGCAATTGTTAAGTTGATATTTATTTTTCACATTTTCTCTCAAAATCTATATTGTTAATGTAAAGCGTCGATAAAGAGGGGGGATAGTGAACAGGTTTCTTATGAGAAAGGCGCCCGAAGGCGCCTTATTGTTTTGCCGAGTTGCTCACAAGGCTTCTTATTATGCAGTTACTTAGCTTCTGCTTTTGCTAAAGCTTTCATTGCTTTTTCAACACCAGCGCCATATTCAGGATGGACTTTCTTAAATAAGGCAATTTGGCGTTTTTGTGTATCTTTACTTGCTTGGATTAATTCACCCGCGATGCGAGCAAACATACGTTGATGCTCTTCATCACTCAGTAATTCATACAGTGCACGAGGTTGGCTGAAATAATCTTCGTCTTCACGATGGTTCCAGTGATCTGCTGCACCTTCAATCGATAATGGTGGCTCTTTAAAATTAGGCTGTTCTTGGAACATACCACCATTATTTGGCTCATAAGTAATACCGCTACCACTATTGCCATCAACACGCATTGCACCATCACGATGATAATTATGGAATGGACATTTGGGTGCATTAACTGGGATCTGATGATGGTTAACACCTAAACGATAACGATGAGCATCACCGTAAGAGAATAGGCGGCCTTGTAGCATTTTATCTGGAGAGAATCCGATACCAGGAACAATGTTAGCAGGACTAAATGCTGCTTGTTCAACATCAGAAAAATAGTTCTCAGGATTACGGTTTAACTCAAAGTAACCCACATCAATTAATGGATAATCCGCATGAGGCCAAACTTTGGTTAAATCAAAAGGATTATAAGGTACAGTTGATGCTTCTTTTTCTGGCATCACTTGAATTTGTAAATTCCAACGTGGGAAATCACCGCGCTCAATAGCATCAAATAAGTCACGCTGTGAACTTTCTCTGTCTTGACCTACGAGGGTTTGTGCTTCATCGTCCATAAGGTTTTTAATGCCTTGTTGGCAACGGAAGTGGAATTTAACCCAAAAACGCTCATTATCTTTATTAATAAAGCTGTAGGTATGGCTACCAAAGCCGTGAATAAAGCGGTAGCTTTGTGGTAAACCACGGTCACTCATATCAATGGTTAATTGATGTAATGCTTCAGGTAAATGAGAGAAGAAGTCCCATTTATATGCCATATTGCGTAGGTTAGTTTTAGGGTCGCGTTTTACAACGTGGTTTAAGTCAGGGAATTTCAGCGCATCACGAAGATAGAAAACAGGGGTATTGTTACCCACCATATCCCAGTTACCTTCTTCAGTGTAAAATTTTAATGCAAAACCACGAATGTCACGTTCTGCATCTGCGGCACCTCTTTCACCAGCAACTGTTGAAAAGCGAGCAAACATTTCTGTTTTTTTGCCCACTTTAGAGAAAATTTTAGCGCGAGTATATTGTGTAATATCGTGAGTAACTTTAAATGTGCCAAAAGCGCCTGAGCCTTTTGCGTGCATACGTCTTTCAGGAATAACTTCACGATCAAAGTGAGCAAGTTTCTCTAGAAACCAGACATCTTGAAGCAACATTGGGCCACGAGGGCCTGCGGTCATTGAGTTATTATTGTCTACAACAGGTGCACCAGACGCCGTTGTTAGCTTTTTCTTTTCCATCACATATCTCCAGTTTATGAAATAGTAAACGTTCTAAAAAAATAGCATGTGTGAATAAAACGAAGCAAACAGCCTTATACTTATTATGGTTAATATTGACTGCAATTCCACTTTAACAATATTGACCTCATTAATAAAACCAATTAGACCAATAATATTGATAGTCGTAACTTATTTACATAGATTGAAAATTCTACAGATTAGCTTTCAATTTTGACTCAAATTGTTTAATAAATTTGTTGTATAATTATAAGTTAGGACAATTATTTGCTGGGGTAATAACAATGAAAAAATATTTATTGGTCGGCGCTATAAGTACACTATTTATGGCGGCAAATGCCAATGCAGTCTCAATGAATATTCAAGCAGGCAAACACTACACTGATGTTCGTGCAGGACTAGGTGATCCTAATGCGGGCCTTTCGTTTAATGGTAACTGGGCACGTAGCGATCATGATGGTCAATTAGGTAGCCTTGGTGCAAAATTTGCACTCCCTTTAGGTCCTTTTTCAGCAAGTGTTGGTGGTAAAGCACTCTATTTATCACCAAAAAATGGTGATGATGGCGCTGCTTTAGCAGGCGGTGTTGGACTTAACTGGGATGTTTTACCCTCTTTAAGTGTTTATGGTGAGGCTTATGGCTCTCCTGAAGGATTAACGTCTGGTAGCAAATCTTATTATGAAGCCGATGTGGGCGCACAATTAACAGTGTTTAAACCATTGCATGTCAATGCAGGTTATCGTGTGATTGAAATCGAAAACTCACATAATAGAAGTAATAATAAATTAGCTGATGGTTTCTATGTTGGTGCAGGTTTAAGTTTCTAAGCAAAACTTGCAGTAACGTTAAATAAAAAGCAGGTGTTGAAACAATCAACACCTGCTTTTTTGTTGTCTGTATAAAAAAATGATTAACCGACTTGAGGCAATAAACCAAAAGTGATGGCGACTTGAATACCGATCACAACTAAGCCACAAGTAAAGACAACGGCTAATGCACCTTTTCCACCCTTGACTTTGTATTTATCAGTGCTGTGTTGCTCTTGTCTTACTTTCCAAACTAATAAAGCAGGTAGTAGCAGTGCCAAAATAGATAATGCAATGGCAGCATAAGCTAATGCTTGTACAAAGTTAGGAAAATAAAGAGCACAAAGTAAAGGTGGAACGAATGTTAATAAGCTTGACTGCATACGACCTGTTGCACGATTACTGCGTTTAAATAGGTCAGCAAGATAATCAAATAAGCCTAGTGCAACACCAAGGAAGGATGTAGCTAATGCCAATGCGGCAAATAGGTTTACCGCAATATTGACGCGAGGCGTTGCAACGACATCGCGGATAGCGGTAAGTAGGCCATTTAAACCTGATTGTTGCGCCATAATTCCCATAAAGGTATTTGTAGGAATGGCTCCTAATGTGGCAATTTGCCATAAAATATAGGCAACAAGAGGGATCGCACTACCAGTAATAAAGATAATACGTAACTTTCTAATATCACCATTCATATAACTTACAATACTTGGCACGCTACCGTGAAAACCAAATGAAGTAAAAATAACAGGAATAGCAGAAAGAATAAGCCCTTGAGCGACAGGCATTGACGTTAAATTGACGCTTTCAACGTGAGGTAACATCACAACCAGCATAAAGATTAAGAAGAAAACTTTTGCTGTAAATAGCAGTCGATTGATCATATCAACTGATGTGGTACCAATACCCACCACAGCACCGCCAATCACTGTAAAGATAATAATACCTTGTGTGACAGAGAGTTCATGACCAATCCATGAAGATAGGGTAGATGAAAGCAATTCACCAGCACCGCTAATATAAGCTGTCGTCAATGCATACATCAATAAGAGTAGAGCAAGTCCAGTGATCACTTGACCACCAACACCAAGATAACGCTTAGCAATTGAACCAAGACCAGTATGAGGATCGTTGTATTGATAAACTTCCACTAGCAAGAGTGCGGTATAACTCATTAATAACCACAGTCCTACGAGTAATAGCATAATAGTACCAAAGCCAATACCCACCGCAGCCAGTGGCATTGCCAACATGCCTGCCCCAATTGTTGTTCCTGCAACAATAAAAACACTACCTATAGTGCGATTTTTCACTAAGTCCTCTGCTTGCTTGCTATTTTATTTATATAAAATGCAGAGTATAAGAATGGTAAATATCTGTCAAATTTTAATTACGTATGCTGTAACCATATCTTTACAGAAAATAAAGTGTGAATAAAAAAACGCCAATTAATAAATATCAATTGGCGCTTAAAAGAGGGATTAATTAAGGATATTAATCGTCAAGCTCTACCATTCGTCTTATCTGATCGCGATTAATTTGTTTCAATTGCCCAGTTTCTGCGTCTTTATAGGTAATTAATCCAGTTTTTTCATCTTCTTGGGGTTTATCTGTTGTTAAAATCGTTTCCCCATTTACTGTTTCTATTTTTTGTGGAGTTGAACAACCCGCAACTAATAAAAGTGATGTAGAGATAGCAACAACTGAGAAAATAGAATTTAATTTCATAGTATTTTTCCTTTTTTCATCAATGTAATTTAATTCTAGTCAATGATGGATAACAGTGTTAGAAAAAAAGGAAAAATAAGATAATTCAAATCATTCAGAGCAAATTTCTATTTCAATGTCACTAATAGGATGACAGCTACAAGGTAAGATTTCATCGGGTTGGATAAATGCTAAAGGTTCATTGCGATAGCAAACCTTGCCTTTCACTAAACGTAGACGACAAGAGCCACAATAACCTTCACGGCATTGGTATTCGACTTGGACTTTTCCATGCTCTAAAGCATCAAGCAATGAAGGATGGGTGTCAGTATGAAACTCTAGCGGTGTTGAAAGACCCTGCTGATGCAGGGTCACTTTATGAGATGCCATAACGTATCAGTGTTATTTCTCGGTATTACAGTTCAAAATTACTCAAGTCATCAGTATCAACTTGTGAATCAATTTGACCCACAAGATAAGAACTGACTTCAACTTCTTGAGGTGCTACTTGAACGTTGTCAGACACTAACCATGCATTGATCCATGGAATAGGATTTGAGCGTGCTTTAAATGGTAATTTAAGACCTACTGCTTGCATACGAATATTTGTAATGTATTCAACATATTGGCAGAGGATTTCTTTATTTAAACCAATCATAGAGCCTTCTGAGAATAGGTATTCAGCCCACTCTTTTTCTTGCTCTGCGGCTTCAACAAACAAGTCATAACATTCTTGTTCACATTCTGTGGCTATTTCTGCCATTTCAGGATCGTCTTGACCTGAGCGCAGTAGATTCAGCATGTGTTGTGTGCCAGTTAAGTGCAATGCTTCATCACGTGCAATCAATTTAATGATTTTTGCATTACCTTCCATTAATTCACGTTCAGCAAAGGCGAATGAACACGCAAAGCTCACATAGAAACGAATTGCTTCTAACGCATTAACACTCATGATACACAAATAAAGTTGTTTCTTTAATTTGCGTAAAGTCACATTAACGGTTTTGCCTTGAACATGATGATCACCTTCACCATACATATGATAAAGGTTAGTTAATCTGATTAACTCATCGTAGTAAGAAGAAATATCACGCGCACGTTTTAAAATTTCTTCATTTTCAACGATATCATCAAATACGACAGAAGGATCGTTAACGATATTACGGATAATATGAGTATAAGAGCGCGAGTGAATGGTTTCAGAGAATGACCATGTTTCAACCCATGTTTCTAACTCAGGGATCGAGATTAAAGGCAAGAATGCTACGTTAGGGCTTCTACCTTGAATCGAATCCAATAGTGTTTGATATTTTAAATTACTAATAAAAATGTGTTTTTCATGATCGGGTAACGCATTGTAGTCAATACGGTCACGAGAAACGTCCACTTCTTCTGGACGCCAGAAGAAGGAGAGTTGTTTTTCAATTAGCTTTTCAAAAATAGGATATTTTTGCTGATCATAACGCGCTACGTTAACAGGTTGCCCAAAAAACATGGGCTCCTTCATTTGATCATTTTTAACTTGTGAAAAAGTAGTATAAGACATAGCTTCCTCAATTAAATTTTACACGCGCCGCCTTCACAATCTGAATCTTCCGTCTCAACGACTTCTTCCAGATCACCCTGTACATCATCTGCACCATCACGGGTATTGTGATAATAAAGTGTTTTCACACCATATTTGTAAGCGAGCAGCAAATCTTTCAGCAGTTGGTTCATTGGAACCTTACCGCTAGGGAAACGAGTAGGATCGTAGTTAGTGTTCGCTGAAATCGCTTGGTCAACAAATTTTTGCATAATGCCCACTAACTGCAAATAACCTTCAATACTTGGCATTTGCCACAGTAATTCATAAGCGCCTTTCAAACGCTCATACTCAGGAACCACTTGACGTAAAATACCGTCTTTAGAGGCTTTAATGCTGATATAACCACGAGGTGGCTCGATACCATTGGTTGCATTCGAAATCTGAGAAGAGGTTTCTGATGGCATCAGTGCAGACAATGTTGAGTTACGTAAACCGTGCTCTTTAATATCTTTGCGTAAGCCTTCCCAGTCGTAATGTAGAGGTTCTTTTGTCAGAACATCTAATGATTTTTTATAGGTATCAATAGGTAGAATACCTTCAGCGTAAGTGGTTTCATTAAACCATGGGCATGCGCCTTGTTCTTTCGCTAATTCATTAGATGCTTTTAATAAATAGTATTGAATTGCTTCAAATGCACGATGAGTTAAGTTATTTGCACTACCATCAGAGTAGCGAACACCGTGTTTTGCTAAGTAATAAGCAAAGTTAATAACACCAATACCTAAGGTACGACGGCCCATAGCACCTTGTTTAGCGGCTAAGATCGGATAATCTTGGTAATCTAATAGCGCATCCAGTGAGCGAACAGCTAAACGAGCTAGCTCTTCTAAATCATCAAGATTTTCAATTGCGCCTAAGTTAAAGGCCGACAAGGTACAAAGTGCAATTTCACCATTAGGATCTTTAATATCATTTAATGGTTTAGTCGGTAGTGCAATTTCTAAACACAGGTTTGATTGGCGGATAGGTGCAATGGCCGGATCAAATGGGCTGTGCGTATTACAGTGGTCAACGTTTTGAATGTAAATACGACCTGTAGATGCACGTTCTTGCATCATTAATGAGAATAGCTCAACCGCTTTAACTTGTTTTTGGCGGATGCTCTTATCTTTCTCATATTGTACATATAGGCGTTCAAATTCATCTTGGTTGGCAAAGAAAGCATCATATAAACCTGGAACATCAGAAGGACTGAATAAGGTAATATCCTGACCTTTGATTAAACGTTCATACATTAATTTGTTTAATTGCACACCGTAATCTAAATGACGAACACGGTTATCATCAACACCACGGTTGTTTTTCAGTACTAGTAGGCTTTCAACTTCTAAATGCCACAATGGGTAGAACAGTGTGGCAGCTCCACCACGAACACCACCTTGCGAGCAAGATTTCACCGCAGTTTGAAAGTGTTTATAGAAAGGAATACAACCTGTATGGAACGCTTCGCCATTACGAATAGCACTGCCTAATGCACGAATACGTCCCGCATTGATACCAATACCTGCACGTTGAGAAACGTATTTTACAATAGCGCTTGATGTAGCATTGATAGAATCAAGGCTATCGTCACATTCAATCAATACACAAGAGCTAAATTGACGAGTTGGTGTTCTGACACCAGCCATAATTGGCGTTGGTAATGAGATTTTAAAAGTAGAAATCGCATTATAAAAGCGTTCGATATAGTCCATACGTGTTGCTTGTGGATAACGGGAAAACAAGCAAGCCGCAACTAAAACATATAAAAATTGTGCACTTTCGTAAATTTCGCCAGTAATGCGGTTTTGAACGAAATATTTACCTTCTAACTGTTTAACTGCAGCATAAGAGAAGTTCATATCACGTTGATGAACAATAAAATTATTCATCTGTTCAAATTCTTCTTGGGTGTAATCTTCAAGAAGATGACGGTCGTATTTACCTAAATCAACTAATTTTTTAACGTGCTCATAGAGCGTTGGTGGCTCAAATTGGCCATAGGCTTTTTTACGTAAGTTAAATACGGCAAGACGGGCAGCAAGATATTGATAATCAGGAGTTTCACCTGAAATTAAGTCTGCAGCAGCTTTTACCAGTGTTTCATGGATATCAGCAGTTTTGATACCATCATAAAACTGAATCTGAGAACGTAATTCAACTTGTGATACAGAGACATTTTCTAGGCCTTCAGCAGCCCAGGCGATTACACGGTGAATTTTGTCTAAGTCAATGCGTTCTTTATGACCATCACGTTTTGTGACGAGCAGGCTGTGATTCATGAGCGATGCACCTTTCTTGCATTAGTGCTACCTGAAATTTTATACCGCAAAAAAACGCTCCCGATGACAATGTGTGTCAAGGAGTCTTGTGGTGTGAAATTTAAGGAAACACAATATATAGGGGTTAGTTCAAATGGTGATAACAAGATAAAGGTAATTGAGAGATTGATCAAGTGTACAAATCTGATTGTTTCTGTGGATAAATAGGGGATAAATTTTTTAATAACTGCCCGTACCCTGCATAAATACAGGCAGTAAGAAACTCAAATTCAAGTGACAATGATGTAAAGTCAATTTTAAAAAATGTGATCGTTTGATGTTTTATTAAACCAAATCAAACTTTCAGTTTCACGAATTCGAGTTATGTGTCGATTGTGTGTGCACCATATAATTCACATCGACATTTGGCGCTAATCGGAATTTGTCAGTGATTGGGTTATAATGTAAGCCAATCATATTTTTGCTACGTAAGTCGGTTTCATCAACCCAACTGAGCAGTTCTGATGGACGAATAAACTTATTAGCATCATGTGTGCCCTTAGGTACCATATTTAGAATATACTCCGCACCTACCACCAGCATTAGCCATGCTTTTTTATTGCGATTGATGGTTGAGAAGAAAACATGTCCACCGGGTTTTACCAATTTTGCACAGGCTCTTACGACGGAAGAAGGGTCTGGAACGTGTTCTAACATCTCCATACAGGTGACAACATCGTAAGCATGTGGGTTATCATTCGCATGGTTTTCAACGGTATCTTGAATATAAGTCACAGGAATACCTGACTCTAGTGAGTGCAAGCGTGCAACTTGTAATGGCTCTGTGCCCATATCAAGGCCTGTAACTTCGGCACCGACACACGCCATACTTTCAGATAAAATACCGCCACCACAGCCAACATCGAGGACTTTTTTTCCAAATAAGCCGTCAGCACGTTCTTGGATATAGTTAAGTCTTAGTGGGTTTATACGGTGTAATGGTTTAAATTCACCTTCAAGATCCCACCAGCGTGATGCGACGCTTTCAAACTTGTCGATTTCATGCTGATCCACGTTAGCATGTAAAGAGGTTGTTTTATCATTCATCAGAAAGTATTACTCCTATTTTTATATTGCCATGATTCTACCAACGTTAGACGGTGAAATCGAAGAGAATAGCGAAAGGATCATTAATTTAGTTGTTTCCTTTTTCCAAAAATTGGCGATTTGTGGTATAGTTCTAAACCTTTGAATCCGTAGTATGAGGGACAGTGGCTCCATGAGCGACATTGCCAGAGAAATCACACCAGTTAATATCGAAGAAGAGCTGAAAAGCTCATATTTGGATTATGCGATGTCAGTTATTGTAGGACGCGCATTACCCGATGTTCGAGACGGACTGAAGCCAGTACACCGCCGAGTTCTTTTCGCGATGAATGTACTAGGAAACGATTGGAATAAACCTTATAAAAAATCAGCCCGTGTTGTTGGGGATGTTATCGGTAAATATCACCCGCACGGTGACATTGCTGTCTATGAAACGATTGTTCGTTTAGCACAGCCTTTTTCTATGCGCTACATGTTGGTTGACGGGCAGGGTAACTTCGGGTCAGTTGATGGTGACTCGGCGGCTGCAATGCGTTATACCGAAGTTCGTATGGCGAAAATCGCCCATGAACTGCTGGCGGATTTGGAAAAAGAAACGGTTGATTTTGTTCCTAACTATGATGGAACAGAACATATTCCAGCAGTTATGCCAACCCGTGTTCCAAACTTGCTAGTCAATGGTTCATCAGGGATTGCGGTGGGGATGGCAACAAACATTCCTCCACATAACCTAGGCGAAGTTATCAACGGCTGTCTTGCTTATGTTGATAACGAAGACATCACTATTGAAGAGTTGATGGAACATATCACGGGGCCTGATTTCCCGACTGCCGCTATTATTAATGGTCGCAGAGGAATTTTAGATGCTTACCGTACTGGTCGCGGAAAAATTTATATCCGTGCTCAGGCTGATATTGAAACTGATGAGAAAACCGGTCGCGAAACAATTATCGTAACGGAAATTCCTTATCAGGTGAATAAAGCGCGTTTAATTGAAAAAATAGCAGAGCTTGTTAAAGACAAACGCATTGAAGGTATTAGCGGATTACGTGATGAGTCTGATAAAGATGGCATGCGTATTGTTGTTGAAATCAAACGTGATGCTGTGGGTGAAGTAGTATTAAATCACTTGTTCTCACAAACACAAATGCAGGTTTCTTTTGGTATTAATATGGTTGCACTTCACCAAGGTCAGCCAAAGCTATTAAATCTAAAAGAAATTATTTCTGCTTTTATTCGTCACCGTCGTGAAGTCGTTACTCGTCGTACTATCTACGAATTACGCAAGGCGCGTGATCGTGCTCATATCTTAGAAGCACTGGCTGTTGCATTGGCGAACATTGACCCTGTTATTGAAATGATCCGCCAAGCACCAAACCCAGCAGAAGCAAAAGCAGCGTTAATCGCACAACCTTGGGATTTAGGTAGTGTTTCAACCATGTTAGAACGTGCTGGTGACAGCAATGTTGCTCGTCCTGAATGGTTAGAGCCACAATATGGTGTGCATGATGGTAAATACTATCTTACAGAACAACAAGCTCAAGCTATTTTGGATCTGCGTTTGCAGAAACTAACCGGTCTTGAACATGAAAAACTGTTAGATGAATACCGTGACTTATTGCTTCAAATTGCTGAATTACTACATATCTTAAGAAGCCCTGAGCGCTTGATGGAAGTCATTCGAGAAGAGCTAAATGCGATTAAAGATCAATATAACGATCCACGTCGTACTGAGATCACTGAAAATACAGCAGATATTAATATTGAAGACCTGATTAATGAAGAAAATGTGGTTGTTACACTTTCTCATCAGGGTTACGTTAAATATCAGCCACTTACCGATTATGAAGCGCAACGTCGTGGCGGTAAAGGTAAGTCTGCAGCAAGAATTAAAGAAGAAGACTTTATTGATCGTCTGCTGGTGGCTAACACCCATGACACCATTTTATGCTTCTCAAGTCGTGGTCGTCTCTATTGGATGAAAGTTTACCAGTTACCAGAAGCAAGTCGTGGTGCTCGTGGTCGTCCGATTATCAACTTATTACCTCTTGAGCAAAATGAACGTATTACGGCTATTTTGCCAGTGAGAGAGTATGAAGAAGGTAAGTTTGTCTTTATGGCAACGGCAAGCGGTACAGTGAAGAAAACACCTCTGCAAGATTTTAGCCGTCCTCGTAGCGCAGGTATTATCGCAGTCAACTTAAATGAAGGCGATGAGCTAATTGGTGTTGACTTAACCGATAGCACGAACGAAGTTATGCTGTTCTCTGCTGATGGTAAAGTGGTTCGCTTTGCAGAAGATTGTGTTCGTCCAATGGGCCGTACTGCGACAGGTGTTCGTGGTATGAAACTGATTGATGACGACAAAGTCGTTTCTCTGATCATTCCTCGTGGTGACGGCGATATTTTAACTGTCACTGAAAATGGTTACGGTAAACGAACTGCACAAAGCGAATACCCAACGAAGAATCGTGCTACACAAGGCGTTATCTCTATTAAAGTGAGTGAGCGTAACGGTAAAGTGGTAGGTGCAATTCAAGTTGAAGAAACTGACCAAATTATGATGATCACTAATGCAGGTACATTAGTTCGTACTCGTGTTTCAGAGGTCAGCATTGTTGGACGTAATACACAAGGTGTTACCTTAATTCGTACAACAGAAGATGAGTTGGTCGTTGGCTTACAGCGTGTTGAAGATGAAGATGACGCATTAGATGATGATGAGGTTAATGAGGTTATTAACGAAACATCATCTGAAGAGCCTGGATCAGATTTAGCTAATGATGCAGACGAAGAATAATATTTATCATTATTGTGATGTATAAATAAAAGAAAGCAGGCATAATTGCCTGCTTTTTTTATGGTGGTAGGATCAGTGCATCATCAGAAATAATTATCCTGATGATAAAGATCATATTATTCAGACATACAGTAACTTCTGCTAGAATAGAATAAGTTTCTTAAGCGGTAGGAATATTGATTAGGGTGGTTGTTTGAGATATCTCTCGTCCTTTAAAACATCGTTAAAAATTTCCCGCTACCTTTTTCGCGTATTAGGTATCATGTTGTGGGCGATGGGGGCATTATTAACAATGTTTTACCTCATCAATATATTTAATGATACAAAGTCAGATATTAGGCAAGAGTATAGTAATAACTACACTAATCTCCTCAGTTTTTTTCGACAAACTTCTGGCACCATCCGTGATTTACAATACCTTGCAGAACGTCATCAAGAGCAAATTAATTTAAATCCAGGTATAAAAAATTCATTATTTTATGAAGGGCCATTTTCACTTCATAAACTCAATGAAACGGCGAACTGTGAATTATTTAAGGGACAAACCAATAACTATTTTCGTTCGTTTAACAGTATCTTATATTATTGGAAAGATAATACTCCTGCATTACAAGGGATAAACCAAGTTTTCATGGTAGGCTCGCACAGTATGTGCATGATTAATTTCCCTTTGCGCGCATCACCAGTAGATACTGAAATGTTGAAAAAGATGGTTTACGAAAATACACGTAATTACATTAATCAACGGGCGCAAGGCAAAGAAGTTAATCAATACTGGATAGTTCCTGATGCAAAAGGGGATAGTGGCATTTTATATGTTATGTCACCAGTTTATGCTTCGGGCAAATTTATTGGATTAATTGGTATTGAAAGAGCAATTCGTCTTGAATATTTCTCTCCAGCCAAAGATAGAGTAATTTCTATCCATCTTCTAAATAGCCGAAATACTACAGTATTAAGCTATCCTGCAGAAAATACTTATCGTTCTGTTAAGCAAGTTGCTGATGTGAGTGCTCCTTATTTTGGTTTTGATGAAGATTTCAGTGAGTTAGTTGCAAAACGAAAACTATTGCCATCTTCTTTTAGTGTGGTGTACTCATTACCACTAAAGCAAATTCTAAATGAATTTAAATTCACTATTTTTAATGCTCTGATTTTAAATATTATTTCTGCCATTTTTATTTTTATTTTTGTGTGGATCTTCGAAAGAAAAATATTCTCACCAGCAGAAAATAACGCTTCCCGATTAGAAGAGCATGAACAGTTTAACCATAAAATTGTGGCATCGGCGCCTGTCGGAATTAGTATTCTGAGAATACGCGATGGTATGATCATTTTAAGTAACGAATTAGCACATAACTATTTTCGGTTACTTAGTCACAGTGATAAGCAAAATATTTTATCTATTATTGCTGAGAAAAGTAGCAATATGGTTGATGTGGTAACGAATAACCGCAATCACTTACAAATTAGTTTTGTTAATTCACGCTATCAAAATGAAGATGTGGCTATCTGTGTTTTAGTGGACATTAGTGCTCGTGTTAAAATGGAACGTTCGCTACAAAATATGGCAACAGCGGCAGAACAAGCTAACCAAGCAAAATCAATGTTCTTAGCTACGGTGAGTCATGAATTACGTACACCACTTTACGGCATTATTGGTAATTTAGAGTTATTACAATCCTTTGCGCAAAATGATGATACAAGTCGATTATTAAAAACGATGGATAACTCCTCATCATTACTGCTAAAAATTATTAGTGATATTCTCGATTTCTCAAAAATTGAATCTAAACAATTAAAAATTGAGATTAAACCGTTTAATTGTCGCCAAGTACTCTCTTTTGTTATTTCTAACTATTTACCTTTAATTGCGAAAAAAGATTTAGCTATCTACTGCTTTATCGAACCAGATGTACCTAAAATTGTAAATAGTGATCCTGTTCGTGTACAACAGGTTATTTCTAATTTATTGAATAATAGTATTAAATTCACTACGACAGGATGTATTACTTTACATCTTTATAAAGATGAGTATTACCTGTATTTTGATATTCATGATACAGGACGAGGGATCGGTGAGAAGGCATTACATGAGCTTTTTGAACCATTCTTCCAAGTTTCACAAAATACAGAAAGTGCATCTGAAGGGACAGGATTAGGTTTAGCTATTTGTGAAAAACTCATTAACTTAATGGATGGTGATATCAGTGTTGTATCACAAGAAAATATTGGTAGTCGATTTACAGTTCGAATACCACTTTATGGTGCGTTAGAAGAGAGAGAACTTGCTACTGAAAAGGATATGTATAAAGAGAGCACTGTTCGTTGTTTTATTAATATCAAAAACCTTTATTTAGAAGGGTTTATTGGGCGATATCTCAATTACTTTGGGTTGAACTGTGAATTATTAACAGAAGAAACAACACTGTCTTCAACGGATTTTATTATCACAGACTTTGATTATCCGAGAAAGCATCATTGCCAATTTATTAGGCTCAATGAACACTACCTCGAGCCATCCAAAAAGATAGCAGAGAACATATGGGTATGTAGTACTTATAAGTTAAATGAATTAACAAAAATAATACTACAATTACCGCAAAGCAAAATTGAAGCAAATTGTGTTGATATGGCTGAGCTGAATACAGATTGTGGTTTACAAGCGTTGACCATTTTGATTGTTGATGATCATCCAATAAATCGCTTATTACTGACCGATCAGCTGAAAAAAATTGGTTTTAATACAGCAACTGCAGAAGATGGGTGTGATGCATTAGCCTATTTAGCGAAAAATCATATCGATATTATTCTGACTGATGTCAACATGCCGAATATGAATGGTTATCAGCTTGCAACTCACATACGAGAAATGGGGAGCGATATGCCAGTCATTGGCGTAACAGCGAATGCAATAGCAGAAGAAAAGCAACGTTGTATTGATGCCGGAATGAATGATTGTGTGTCTAAGCCTGTATCGCTTTCTATTTTAAGAGAAGTTCTGGTAGGACATATACAGAAAAAGTAGCTTATGTGTCATCATAAACTTAATAAATAGAGAAGAGATTAATCTCTTCTCTATTTATTAAGTTTAATTGTACGGATAAGGTAGACATAAAGAATGATACCGTAAATAACACATTCTATGGCTTTTAGGGCATTATCAGATAAAGGATGAGTTATAAGATATTACATCGGTTTAATGCTTACTGGGTGGGATACTGCGAAGAATAAAGACAAAAAAGCAGAGAAGCTCCCAAAATAGGTTGAGCTTCCTGATTTTATCGGTACTGCAAACGGTCGCTTGAAAAGATCAATCTGGGCCGTTAATTTCTTTATCAATAGTTACTGATGATAAGTAATTAAGTAATGCAATATCGTTATCAACACCCAGTTTCATCATTGCTGATTTTTTCTGGCTACTAATAGTTTTAATACTACGATTAAGTTTTTTTGCGATCTCAGTGACGAGAAAGCCTTCAGCAAATAATCTCAGTACTTCACTTTCTTTAGGTGACAAACGTTTATCGCCATAACCATTTGCATTGACTTTCTCAAGTAGCTTCGCGACACTTTCAGGCATAAATTTCTTGCCTTTTTGCAACGCTGCCAATGCTTTAGGTAGATCCGTTGGAGCACCTTGTTTAAGTACAATACCTTCAATTTCAAGATCAAGGACGGCACTTAAAATAGCTGGGTTGTTATTCATGGTAAGTACAATAATCGACAAATTCGGGTAATGTCTTTTGATGTACTTAATTAGTGTAATACCATCACCATACTTATCACCAGGCATAGATAAGTCAGTAATTAATGCATCTGCATTTAACTTAGGTAAGTTGTTGATAAGTGACGTTGAATCTTCAAATTCACCGACAACATTGACCCATTCAATTTGTTCTAAAGATTTACGAATACCGAATAAAACGATTGGGTGATCATCGGCAATAATAATATTAAGGTTATTCATGTTTAATTGTTACCTTGCTGCAGCAACTGTTGAATCCATTTATCCAGTTGAGTGATACGTTCTTTGATCTCTAATTCATTATGATTTTTTATGTCATGTTCTAAATATTCACAGCTTTCTCTGAGATATTCTAAATCTAACATGGCAAAAACCCCTTTTAGACGATGAGCTGTTTGGGCTAGAGAATGAAAGTCTTTATTTGTTGCCTCTAAGTGTAGTTTCTCAACATCAATAGGAACAGTACTGATAAATAGTTCCTTATAATCACTACCATTCAACTTCTTCCTATAATTATTAAGAATTACTTCGTAATTATCAAGGTTATTATTTTCATCCAAAATACTCTCTTCAGTTGTATCTAGAGAAAATGACTCATTTTCTTCAATTAAATAAGTAACAGCTTCTATTAAAGGATCACCGAAGTTATAGTTACACTTTATTAAATCTTTTGATATTTTTTCAAATCCAACAATAGAGCTCATTAATAATATTGTTGGGGACTCAGGGCTATCATCCGGAGTATCTTTAAGTATGATATCGTATTCGGGATAAAGATTCTCTCTATTTTTATCAAAGTATGTCGCGCCGTATTTATCAAGTTGTCGGCAGATGATTTTTTCTATTTCAGGGTTTTTTATGGCGAGTTTTGCGCTTATTCCTTCCAATAATACGTTAAAAGCTCGTTCTTCCGTATCTATATGCTGGTATGGGAGTGCAATTCGGAAATGAGAACCAATACTTTCTTGGCTCTTAATTGTTAGCTCACCCTGAATTTTATTACACAACAAATGGCATAAATAAAAAATAATCCCAGAATTGGAATAATATTTATCTCCCATTGCTTGCCCTAGGAATGGGTATTTTATATTAGCGATATCTTGTGGTGTTAGCCCACTTCCACTATCAATAATATCAATAAGTATTTCTTCTTTATCTTTATTTTTAACTAAATTTAGATTAACAGTTATTTTTCCATAGTTAGTCGTACTAATGGCATAATTAATCAATGATAAAATAATCTTACTTAATGCGGGGCCATCATTAATTAAAAGTAAACCAGGCCTTATATTATTATGGAAATAAAGGGTTAAACCTTTTCTTATCATAAATGGTGATGCAGTTATCAAAATAGATTCAACTAATGTTGAAAGCTCAAATTCATCCTTGTGAATTTTCCATTCTTGATTTTCTAACTTATTAATTAACGTAATATTTTCTATCCATTCGGAAATGTAATTTGTTTTTTCTAATAATAAGCTAAGCAATTGCTGATGGGTACTTTCGGGCAATAATTCTTTGAATTGATAAACCATCTCATTTATATCTTTGATAGGACGCATTAATTCTAATGACATATTAGATAAGATCTTACGTCGTGCGATGGTATTTTTTTCATATTCTTGCTGTGCAAGTTGTAATTTTTTATTGATAAGTGCTTCGTTGTCTTTATTCAGAAATATGAATAATGACGTATTATCAATATTGCTGTTATTGCTGGTTCTAATCTCATAAATCTCATTATTGATCGCTGTTTGGATTAAGCCGTTATGTTCAATCGCCATCTGTCGGATCTTTGATAAATCGATATGAGGTAATAGTTTTTCAGCATGGCTGTTGCTAATAATTTTATGGTTAGAAGAAAAATTGTATACCAATAACCCGATTGGAAGATTAGAAATGATGTCGTTAGTCATCTCTTCTTTGATGCGTAGATTACGAGTCATTGAGATGTACGGGAAAACATACTTGTTACGTATATAGATGTGTCCGAAAACAGAAACTGAAATAAAAGCAAGTAGGCTAATTAATAACCAGATGTTTTTATAAGCAATCTCTTTGATAATTAATTTCAACGGATATTCATAAGAAAGTGAATAGGGAATGCCCACAATAGGTTGAGAAAAAATCAAAGAAGAGCCGTCGGTTGAAATTTCAATGCTATTTTTATCGTAAACCGACTGTTGGCCTGTTGGCAGTAATCTTAAGTAGTGCGGCGATAGTTCTGAAGGTAAAAAATTATTGATAGGTAAATCAAAAGCGACCACGCTAGTAAGTTGCCCTGGCACATTAAACATAATGCGGTAGGTATAGTAATAGATATTTTCTGTAGACATCTTTCTAATAGGGGAAAGACTCTCTTTTTCATCTAAAGCGGTTGATTGCATCAACAGCTCAGAGCGTTTGTTCTCAGCGGTTAGCGTTAGGTAGCTTTCTTTGTAACGAATTTCTGGTTTAAGGACAGAGTGAGTCGTAATTAAGATAAGATCATTTCCTTTACCATTTAGATAATAAAGTGAACTGTAATCATTACGTACACCCCAGATAATTTCGAGTGAATTAGCAAAGCGTTGTGCTAGCTGGAACGTTTGTTCGTTAGGTTTACCAAATATAATGGCATCTACAGTTTGATCTCGACCTTCAAGCCAAAAGACATCAGAGCGTAGTTTTATTGGAGTTAGTGGTAAAGATGGAAAGAGGGTCGTGTCTGATATTTTATTTGATAACTGAAAAAGCTGATTAGAGTGATAACGGTAATCTTCAACCTGCAAAGCAAATTTATGAGTCGTGTTGTTAATAGCATTCTTTTTACTATCGAGCCAAGTATCAAAATAGCTGTAAGCGTATAGAAAAAGTGATATGACCATAAAAAGAAGAAACAGGACATATAAGCGAGTTAGTGTATTTGGCTTGAGTTGGTTCAATGTACGCATTCAGTTTGCGAGCCTTTAAGAGACAATGTAGTTAAAAAAGAAAAGTTGAATAAACAATCACCATTATTCAGCCATTATATTAACAGGTTATCGCTTTAAAAGGGATATTCGGATGAACTTTGAGCAAACAAACAAAAAAAACAGATTTTTTCACAATAGAAGCTAGACAGCGGGGTCAGAGATAGGCATAATTCGGCGCTATGGAAGGATGGCCGAGTGGCTGAAGGCAGCGGTCTTGAAAACCGCCGATGGGAAACCATCCTAGAGTTCGAATCTCTATCCTTCCGCCAGAATTAGCCGGCTTAGCTCAGTTGGTAGAGCAACTGACTTGTAATCAGTAGGTCACCAGTTCGACTCCGGTAGCCGGCACCATATAAGAACCCGTTATCTTGTAAGAGATAACGGGTCTTTTCTTATCTCTATTTTATTTACTGTCATATTTTCACCATCATCTTTTTAAGTCTTTTGCCTTCTCTGTTGTTCCACATATCTCACAATACCCTCTTGTTTATTATTTCTAATTATCAAAATTTAACCACCATATTAATGGGTTAGCATTTTTTAAGCAAAAAAAGACTGAGAATTGAGCAAACGGATAAAAAAGTCATTTTTTTTACAATCAGGACTAGACAGCGGGGTCAGAGATAGGCATAATTCCGCGCTATGGAAGGATGGCCGAGTGGCTGAAGGCAGCGGTCTTGAAAACCGCCGATGGGAAACCATCCTAGAGTTCGAATCTCTATCCTTCCGCCAGAATTAGCCGGCTTAGCTCAGTTGGTAGAGCAACTGACTTGTAATCAGTAGGTCACCAGTTCGACTCCGGTAGCCGGCACCATATAAGAACCCGTTATCTCGTAAGAGATAGCGGGTTTTTTCTTTGATTAAATCTTAATGCTAAAGCATGTATGTACTAAAAAAACACCACATTAATAAAAAGATAGTGGTGTTTTTAGAGATTATAATGATTACCAGCCCATAACCGACCAGTTAAATACTCGCCCCAAGATTTTCACTTCTTCTAATGTGGAACGTTCATCAGGATAATCAACCGTATTATAACTACGAATGATAATAGTGTTATTAGGGAGCCGATGTAAAATTTTAACTCTTAAAAGATCACCTTGTTGAATAGCATAAATACCACCATCAACAATTTTTGTATGTCCTGTGCTGATAGTCACTATAGAGCCATCAGGAATAACAGGAGACATACTGTCGCCATGTACTTTAAAAGCAACGGCATCACTAGGTTGTACACCGTAGCGATTAAATGTAGAACGAGAAAATCTCAACAATTCCACCTTTTGATTATCAGTGGTACAACTTCCGAAACCAGCAGCTAATTCAATAGTAGTATAGAAGGGAATTTCAACTTCATCTCGTTCTATTGGTGTACTATTATCCCAATCATCAACTGGAGTCATTTCATTTACTGAAATGCCGTCATTTCTTTTTGCTCCTCGCCCATATTCTAACCATTCCGGTCGAATATCTAACCATTGACTTAATGCTAAGATGTTTGTTGGATCAGGAATTGATTCACTGTTTAACCATTTCCAGACTGCGGGTGCACTGACTTTTATGCCTTGTTGAGCTAACGCGTCTGCAATTCTTTTGCCCAGACCACGACCAGCAATCCCTGAATCTAAACAAGCTTCTTGAAGCCGTTTTGTGAACTCCGTTTTATTATCGTTTTTAACCATTGGTTAATTTCCTTTGCCGCTTGACGCCACGTTGGTTAAAATATAACATTAACCACTAGTTAATAAAAGTGCGAAAAGTACAAAATAGTAACTAAATAAACCAATACAAGAGTGGTAAGTAAAAATCACGTTGAGATAACGCCGTAAAATGCGGGTGATTTAGATGCATAAATGCCATGCCTTGTCGTGGTAAATGGATGACCAAGTTAGTAATGATAGGAAATCAAAAGGAGCATTAAATGAGACTAGCAGACTTGCCTAAATATTTTTCACCAAAAAGCATTGTATTCAGTGATGTAGGAACTGTTAAACCAGTAGATTCGCTTTCTGTGACTGATGTGATGACATCAATTAGCCTAGTTACGCGAAAAGGGCGTATGGGCATAGAGTTGTTTTTAGCTAAACATAATATTAGTTACCCAGATGAAGCGATAGAAAGTCTTTATCAATATGCGTTAACTCAGGTATACCAATATAAAGCCATTGATAAACTAATTGAAAATGATAAAGCCAAGGTTTTACATATTATTGCCAATTATGCCTTTCAAGATTATGCAAGAAGTGCAGCAAGCAAAAAGGTTTGCCCTGATTGCAGTAATGGATTTATTGAAGTTGACGTTTTTACTACCAAAAGCTATACATCAAAACCAGTTAAAGGCTTTGAGCGAAATCTTAAAAATGAACTTAAAGCCAAACCTACAGGTAACACTTCTTACCGAGAAGTGAGAGAGACAACTCGAATTGTTTGCCCTACTTGTAAAGGGAAAGCTGAAATTCGCTTGGCCTGCCGTTGTCATGGGCGTGGGCAAGTTTTAGATAAAAAAGAGAGTGAAAAGCAGGGGATATCAGTTTTTAAACCTTGTAGTAAATGCGCAGGGCGCGGATATCCTCGCTTAAAATTCAGTGAAGTATTAGCGCAAGTACAAACGGTGGTGAGTGTTTCTAAAACAGTTGCATACAGTAACTATAAGGCATTATTTGAACATTTAGTGGAAGAATGCTTTAAAGAAGAGTCTTTATCAGAAAAAATTCTTCAAGAAGTGACTATTAGGTAATGATTTTCTATACTTATTCATTTTTATAGAATTTAATTATTGACTTTTGGAAAAAATAAACATACTATATCCCCACAGTGAGAGATTTGTATCTAAAGACCTCACAACAGAATATAAAAAGCCTCACTTAATGAATTGACCCCAGTTTATTAAAGTGAGGCTTTTTTGTATCTGCATTTTCTTAACGAATATAATGTAACAATATTTGTTAACGCTTATTGTCAATTGAAGACCACAATGTGGTCTTTTTTTATATCCGCCATTTATCTAATTAGATAAATAAAACATAAACATACTCATGTTAAAACCGCGTTTAAATTTAAGTACGGCAGATGAGTATCTTATTTATTACATTTCCTCCTATTGGAGGTAAGCCATGAGAAACAATGAAAGAAAATCCAGATTTATGGGAACAGATATTTATTGCTATTTCTTCAATGAAAGAACAAGGAATATCAGCCTCTCTAGCTGGAGGAATGGCTATTCTTCGAGGTTTATATAACGGCGGAGGATGGAAACAAACCTCTATAGATGGGCTGATGTGTGCAATGTTTGCTTGGTTCATTAAAGATATTCTAATTTTATTTAATATTAATCATGAGTTTGCTTATTTAGCCAGTGTATTTATTGGTTATATCGGAGTAGATTCCGTGAGTAAACTTCTAAAAGGAAGAGCAGGAGTTAAAAATGGCTAAAATAGCGCGAGGTGAGCGTAATAATAACCCTGGTAATATCCGGCATGGTTCGAAATGGCAAGGGTTATCTGCTGAACAAACAGATAAAGACTTTTGCCAATTTATTTCACCTGAGTATGGAATACGAGCCATCTACAAATTATTACAAACGTACCAAAAAAAATATGGTTTAAATACGATTAAAACCATTATCAATCGTTATGCTCCGCCTAACGAAAATAATACAATAGGCTATATTAATCGTATTTCAAAAGAAATAGGTATCGAAATTGACATACCTATTAATACACAATTAAAAAATATCATTATTCCTTTAGCAATAGCGATTGTTAATATTGAACTTGGCTACCAACCCTATTCTGAAAAAGTCTTTGAAGATGCTTGGTTATTATTATGATTTCTTCATCTAGAATAATGGTAATAGTTATTTTATGCCTAGGCACAGGATTGGTTTGGTTGATTGATAAAAATAAATCTTTGAAAAATGAATACGATGATATTTATCAATCTCTTATTCAACAAATTGCAGAGAATAAAGAATATCAATTAAGAATTAATCGACTTAATCAACTGGATAGTCGCCATTTACAGGAACTTACTCATGCAAAAAAAGAAATTGCTCAGCTGCGTGATCTTAGTGAACACAATCCTAAGCGGGTGTACGTCAATGCCGAATGTCCAAAAGCCTCTGCCACTTCCACCACCGGCTTGGATGATGCAAACGCCGCCAGACCTACTGACTCCGCTATCCGAAATTATTGGTTACTCAGAGAACGAGTTGCGCAGTCAGAGCAGATCATTTTAGGTTTACAGGATTATATTCGCCAAGAGTGTATTAATAATGGGTGATCTTATTGTATGTACAGGTGTTTTTTTATAGACATAGTTATGACGAAGTGTCAGCTATATGTCATGATTATGAGTGCTTACATTATATCAACAGACTTAGTAATATAACGCTATCCAACGTCACTATTAAAAACACCATGAAAATCACCCTTGCCACACACCATCACCTTTCTGTGCTTATTGAGTTAGACTCTTATGCTCAACAAAATTCTTCGCGTATTGAAGAAATTAAAGCTTGGCTATCTAGCCAAGCTATTTATCTTATTGAAGTTAACGCAGAGGTAGTGGGTTATGGGGTGATCCATTCTCACTTTTTTGGTTATCCTTTTATTGAACTTGTGATGATAGCTCACGATCAGCGCGGAAAAGGCTATGGCAAAGCATTGATCTTATTTTTTCAAGAACAACTAACAACAGAAAAATTGTTTACGTCAACGAATCAATCCAATACTAAAATGAAGAATTTACTGCTTCAGCTAGGATTTATTAAAAGTGGTTGTATTGAAAATCTTGATGAAGACGATCCTGAAGTTATTTTTTGTTTTATACAATAAAAGCCATCTTAAGTAGATGGCTTATTATTAAAATATAAAAACTATGCTTGTGTTTTGCATTCGCATTGTTCTGTAATCTCAACCGGAATGTAATAATTAACGTCTTTTAGCAGAGCGCTTGGTTGAGCTATAAGGTGTTCAATTACATACTTATCTTTAAAAATATATTCCTCAATATCAGCTAATCCTTTCTTTCTTGGTACATTTAATTTTTTAAGTAAAATACCATAAATATTATAAATAATGTCTTTATAATCGAGTTTTAATAATTCTTCAGGAATACTAAATTTTAAATATTTTACATTCTCAATTTTAGCTTGATTAGTAAAATTTGGATTATAAAAATCAGATTTATTTTCTATCATCGTGGCATATTTTACCGTTAATTCATTATTGTTTTTTGATAAAATATTATGTGTAGCAAAAACACGATCATATTTGTAATTTGCTGTTTTAAAAAAAATTTTCCAATAGAATTCACGTGGTTTTTCAGTAATGAAATTCCAGTCAATAACATTAGCTTTATAAATATGGTCTATTCCTATTAGTGAAAGGGAATTAATTGTAACGATTTCAATATCTAAGTTAAAACCCTTAAATTTTCTTAATGGCAAGGTAAAGCCGTGTGCTAACCAATTTTCTTTTCTACGATAATTATAAGGCGTCATATTGAACAGCTTTTTAAACGCTCTTGAGAATGTTTGTTGAGAATCAAACTGATATTTTAATGCAATATCAAGAAGGGGGGTTCTTTGTAAGCGTAATTCAACCGCCGCGCAAGAAAGGCGTCTAGCTCGAATATAAGAGGCTAATGTAAGCCCTGTTTGTTCTTTAAACATGCGTTGAAGATGCCATTTAGAATATCCTGATTTTTGTGAAACATTTTCAAGTTTTAGATCTTTCTCTAAATTTTCTTCAATCCAATAGATAATATCTGTAATGACATTTTCGCTAAACATATTTTAACTCTAATTAAAAAATTATAATTGGTGATATAAAACAATACGGGTATTTGATAAATTTACATAAGATACTGTAATGAATTCATTGGTGATTGTAAATTTATAAAAATATTTATCATTATCTAGGTTTAAAATAAGACGTCATCGTTAATAAAATAAATGATTAATTTTAACTTATTGATATTTAAGGAGAAGTGTTTTTATTTAGAAAGGATGAACGAGTAATTAGATAGTCTTTTTGAGCAAAAATCTAAGCTAAAAATGTTATTTTTATAAAACTATTAATCTATTTATTTAAAAATAGAATAATAAATAGTTAAAAGACTAATTGAATAGAATATAACTACTGTTATTAAGCTTAATTTAAAAAAATCAACTAAAAATAGAGAAAATAAGAGCCATCGGAAAACTAAGAGGCCAAGTTAAAGCGATTAATAATGCACTTAAAAGGCGCATAGCAACGCTGGGATCTTTAGTTAAAAAGAAAGTAATAATAAACGAGAACACAGCGCCAATAAGGTAGCTTATTCCAATAACAGAGATAGCAGACATAACGAATCATTCAGTAAATAGACTGTGGTAATTGTACTCCAAAATTGTTAAAGAAACAGGGGAATAGGGCAAACTTTTCGATAAATGTCATTACTAATGTGCAAATTTTAAACATTCATCTCACTTTTGATCGCTAGTTTCTTTTGGGGGTGATCACACAAGATAATAACAAGGTTACATCCGAAAAATCAAAATAATGAAATATAGTGAATTGATTTAATTCGTTATTTATAACAATCTTTATTGTCTTGAACTGATGCTTACTAAAAAATAAAACAAGAAGGCATAGATCTTTTTTAGCGACTTCACTATAAAAATTGAAATTTGCAAATGATGATTTTTAAGGCACGGTAGTGATGCAGAGGTAAACTATATGTTTGTAAAATACGCAGGTTAATTATATTGCATCATAATATCAACAGAATGTAACAAATGGAATGAATACCATTTTATACATACTTGTAGATAAATTAGCTTATGGATGGCGCGACTTAATGGATTTAAGCGTTAGCTAGGAAGCATTTTAAATCCCCTTTTCAATCTTTAAAGGGGATTTATTTTTATGTCTGTTTTGGATAGGGATTAATAGCCGTCACTACATTAAAATGGTAACTTACCAAAGTAGTAACCCGTCAATGACGTTTATTTTGATGAAAATAAACGCTGTTTTGATTAATAAACAATTAGCGTGGTGGTTTTTATGATCCCTTATCAATCAACTTTGACGTTTTGGTTTGAAGAGTGCACACCAGAGCAATGGTTTAAAAAAGATCTGCTGTTTGATAAAGAAATTAACCGTAGGTTTGGTGAATTATGTTTAAGCGCAAGTCGTGGTGAACTTGCGTCATGGCGTGAAACTATAGAAGGGCGTTTAGCTGAAATAATTATCCTTGACCAATTTTCACGTAATATTTGGCGTGATACGCCAAAAGCCTTTGCACAAGATAATATGGCTTTAATTTTAGCGCAAGAAGCTGTTCGTTTACCTGAATATCTAACGCTAACCCCCGTTAAGCGTAAATTTATGATAATGCCATTTATGCATTCAGAATCACCTAAAATACACCAAGATGCCGTCGTATTATTTTCTCAACTTAATGACGAAAATACGTATCAATATGAACTACGACATAAAGAGATTATCGATAAATATGGCCGTTATCCTCACCGTAATCAAATCTTAGGCCGTACATCGACACCTGAAGAATTAGAATTTTTACAGCAACCTGGCTCTTCATTCTAAAAAAAATGCATACCTAGAAAAGGTATGCATTTTTGTTTCTTTTTTATGGTTGATTAATCAGCCATAAAATCGAGGTCACATTGTAATATGCCATAAGTTATAGAAAGCGATACGGCCTGATAATTCAGCAATAATTACCGCAACAGCACAAGTGACTAGTGTCATTTTTGATGCCTGTGCTTTTAGGGCAGTAAATCCTACGATAACAATACCCAATGCTAATACCGCTAATTGGAATCCCCAGAAAAGAGATTGGTCAGCACTCAGTTGAGGGCCTGTAAAGCCTAGGAAGCTCACATAACCTGAGCGTGTAGCAAAAGTGATAATAGCACCGATAATAAAGGACAATGCGCCTAAACGTCTTGCGCCTGTTGCCATTGCCAGTACACCGCCACCCACTAAGAGGGTCATCCAAAATTGCAAGGTGGTGTAATCTGTATTCCAGTTAGCAATAGTTGGAATGTGGTAAACCTGAGGGATTGACCAAACAAAAGCTAAACCAAAAACAACGGTAAGCAGATTACAAATTTCACGTAATCCTTTCCATTTTTTCATTATAGTGAGTGCGACAGTTGCAAAAGCAAATCCCGTAAACACACCACTTAGAAAGGCTTCGTTACTCATTGGAGAACGGCCAACACCTAAGAGCATATTGAAAAAACGCAGTGGTTGACCAACGTGTAACCCACCAATACCTAAGCCAATTAATGTTAAGACTAAGGCTAAAATATTGGCATTACGCAGTTGGTTATCATCAATCTGACCTAATTTTTTACTGATATAAGCAATAAGAAACAGGCCTGCTGCTGAAGAACCTAAAACAGTAAAAAAGACTAGAGGAAGTTCATGCATGGTTTATACCTCCGCCGCATTTTGAACTGAGCCGGTTTTATCACCAGAAGGTTTTGCTTCTTTGTGTGCTTTGATAACGATATTTGGATTAGTCAGGCTTGGATCTGGCATTGGTGCAATACCGCACTCTGTGCCATGTTTCGCTCTGATCACTTCAATATCATCAAAATCAAGTGCGCGTTGAGGACAAGACTCAACACAAACCGGTTTCATGCCTTGTGCTACACGTTCATAGCAACCATCACACTTAGACATGAGTTTTTTCTTCTCATCGAATTGTGGCGCACCATAAGGGCAACGCAATTCGCAATAACGGCAACCAACACAAATATCTTGGTTAACAACCACTAAACCATCTTCTTCACGTTTATGCATAGCGCCAGTTGGGCAACCTGCAACGCAAGTAGGGTTTGAACAATGGTTACAAGAAATGGATAAATAATAACTATAGATATTTTGTGTCCAGATCCCGTCTTGTTTTGCCCAGCTACCACCGCCATATTCATAAACACGGCGGAATTTAGGGCCTAAATCTAAATCTTTTTCATCCTTGCAACTGACTTGACATGTTTTACAGCCAGTGCATTTAGTGGAGTCAAAATAAAAACCATATTGCTTCATGAGTTAACTCCTTATGCACGTTTCACTTCAACAAGGTTTGTATGTTGCGGATTTCCTTTAGCAAACGGCGATGGGTGCCAGCTTGTTAATGTATTAATACATCCACCAGTATCTACACCTGTTGTATCAAGTGAACGCCATGCACCTTGTGGTACTGCAATCACACCAGGTAATACACGATCAGTAACTTTGACAAGAATATTTAAGCGACCACGTCCGTTATAAATTTCAGCGATATCGCCTGATTTTAATCCGCGTTCTTGCGCATCAATTGGGTTTAACCAGAATTGATGTGGGATAGCTTCACGTAACATGGCAACGTTATAATAGCTCGAATGGACGTGACCTTTATCGTGGAAACCCGTCATTTGCAGAGGGAATTTCTCTTTAAGCTTAACGTTCTCAACACCTTCTTCATTCTTACAATATTCTGGAATAGCAGGAATACGGTCGCCTTCAGGTAAAACCCAGCCTTCAGTATCTTGCATTAATTTTTCAGAATAAATTTCAATCTTACCTGACGCTGTTTTTAATGGATTAGCGATAGGATCTTGACGGAATGCTTCAAGTGCGACGTATTGATTACGATTAGGTAATTTACGATCGATAATTCCCATATCATTGGTTTCTGCAAAAGTAGGCAATGCAGGGTTTTTCTCACGCATTTGGTTATAGCAATACTCAATCCACTCTTCGTAAGTCCGGCCTTCTGTAAATTGCGCTTTAGTACCCATTTTTTCTGCAATATCGGTTAAGACATCATAGCAAGGGCGGTTTTCCCAAAGCGGTTTAATCGCATTTTGTAAGCGGACAACATAGTGGTAAGCACCACTTGCGTAAGAGTTATTGATAAGATCGTTTGTTTCGACTGTTGTCACATCTGGTAGTAGAATATCTGCGTATTTTGCAGAAGGTGTCATGTGGTTATCCCACACTAAAATAAACTCACATTTTGATTCATCTTGCAGTAAATCATGGGTTTTATTTAGATCAGCATGTTGGTTACCAATCACGTTACTGGAATAACACCACATAAATTTAATGCTAGTATCGAGTTTATCTTTATTTCTAACACCTGCATTTTTACTCGTTAATTCCTCGCCACGTGCAATCGCTTCAGACCACATAAATGTTGGGATCAGCGTTTTTACTGGGTTAGGAAGTGCAAAGCTTGCTACAGGATAAGCAACGTTACCGCCCCAACAGCCAGTATTTGTACCTGGACGGCCAATATGACCAGACATTAATGGCAACATCATAATAGAACGGCAGGCTTGTTCGCCATTGGTAGTACGTTGAATACCCCAACCTTGAGAGATCCATGCGGCTTTTGCATTACCAATTTCACGTGCTAATTGAATAATACGCGCAACAGAAATGCCGGTTAGTTTGCTTGCCCATTCAGGGGTTTTAGCAATACCATCAG
This sequence comes from Proteus sp. fly-1008, assembly GCF_040140305.1. Classification (NCBI taxonomy): domain Bacteria; kingdom Pseudomonadati; phylum Pseudomonadota; class Gammaproteobacteria; order Enterobacterales; family Morganellaceae; genus Proteus; species Proteus sp. fly-1008. Next base: position 874,134 of record NZ_JBEEWH010000001.1, on the reverse strand, counting down.
GACCATTACCTAAAATATAATCTTTATAAGAGCCATTTTCAGGTGCTGATGCTGGAAGTGTTTGTTTATCCCAACCGACGCAATATTCACGTAAGAAATCTTCATCGGTGATACCTTCTTGGATCATCACATAACCTAATGCTGCAACTAATGCGGCATCGGTACCTGGATAAATCGGTATCCACTCTGCACCCAGTGTTGTCACACTGTCAGTACGACGAGGGTCGATAATGATAACTTTACTTTTGCTCTTATCTAACGCATTCAGCGTTTCATAGAACTGACCACCACCTGACATACGTGTTTCTGCAAGGTTATGACCAAACATTACAACGAGATCTGAATTCTCAATTTCTGTTAACAGAGATTCCAACATATCGCCATAAACATAAGGAACGATACCTGTTAATTGAGAGTAAGAATAAGTACCGTAGTCACTTAAAAAGCCACCTACAGTGCTTAATAAACGTTTACATGCGGTTCTACCGTGTAAGTTTGCGCCAGTAGAGCCTGTACCGTATTGATAATAAATTGCTTCATTACCATACTTTTCAATGGTGTATTTTAATTTTTCGGCGATGATTGATGTCGCTTCATCCCAAGAAATGCGTTCAAATTTACCTTCACCACGTTTACCAACACGCTTCATTGGATATTTTAAACGGTCTGGATTGTAGGTTTTCCAACGAACAGAACGACCACGCAGACAAGGACGAATTTGGTGAAGACCGAATGTTGAATCGTCATACATAGTTTCATTAGAAATACGACGAATAACGCCATCTTTCACATGAACTTTTAATGGACAACGGCTACCACAGTTCACTAAGCATGCACTGTATTTGATAGTTTCTGAAGTCTCATCAGGACGAATACCCTGGGGGGTTTGAGCATTAGCAGCGAATGGTAATGAAACCGTTCCTGCAACAGCGGCAGCACCAGAAATAACTGCTGCTGACTGAATGAATCCACGCCGACTCATTTCAGTAATAGAAGTATTATTTTTAATTTTTGACATTGACATTACCCTAACATTTTTCACAACAAGTAAAGTTGTATATATATGTTAAGTTATAACCCTTCTACCTATAATGATTTATATCAATATAAAAAATGTTAATAACGTTATCTAAAAAAATAATTATTAAACAAATGGTTACATTTTTTGATAAATACCACTTTAGTGGTAAATAAAATATCAAATAAATAGGATTTAACAATCAATCAATATATAAAAAATAATATATCGATTTTTAGTACATTATAATAAAACAAGATTGTTAACATGATAACAAAATAAAAAATTAAAAATATTTGTTAATACAAAAAATCAAAAAGGAGAGTTTATCTCCTTTCTGATTTTCGATAAAAAATGATTTATTGCTGATTATTCTCTACAGGAAATCTCAGTGCTCTTACATCATTTCCCGTTGGGGATTGGTGCACCCTTAAACCAAATTGGGGCAAAATAGCAAAAATATGATCAAAAATATCAGATTGAATCGCCTCGTATTGTACCCAAATAGTAGTGTTGGTAAACGCATAAATTTCAATAGGAAGCCCATCAGAGGTTGGTGCTAATTGTCTTACCATAATTGTCATTTGCTTATGAACATTAGGGTGATTTTTTAAATAAGCTTCAACATATGCGCGGAAGGTTCCGATATTGGTCATGCCCCGTTGATTTAATGGTGTTTGACATTCATTGCCTAAAGTTGCATTGAATTGATTAATTTCACTTTCCTTATTTTTGATATAAGGAGCTAATAAATGGGCCTTTTCTAGATCATCAAGTTGTTTTTTATCTAAAAAATGGATGCTATTAATATCAAGAGCAAGGCTTCGTTTAATACGACGTCCTCCTGATTTTGTCATTGCTTGCCAGTTTTTAAAGGAATCTGAAATTAGAGAATAAGTTGGAATGGTCGTAACCGTATTATCCCAATTACGCACTTTCACGGTTGTTAAACTGATATCAATGACGGCACCATCAGCACCATATTTAGGCATTTCTAGCCAGTCACCAAGGCTTATCATGTTGTTTGCAGATAATTGAATGCCGGCGACTAATCCCATAATAGGATCTTTAAACACCAACATTAATACAGCCGTCATGGCGCCTAAACCACTGAGTAAAATAAGAGGCGATTTGCCAATAAGTAGGGAAATAATCATTATCCCAATCAGTACAGAGGCGGCGAGTTTTAAGCTTTGAAAAATACCTTTTAATGGTAATCGGCCAAAGGAGGATGAATTTCTCATGATCTGCATACAGAGATCCATAATAGAGAAAAGCATCAATAAGCCGAAAATTAAACACCAAGCTTGTGCGCTGGTGGTGAGGATTTCTTGTGTTTTACCTGAACCCATCCAAACAAGTGCTTGGATATTAACAACGACACCTTGGATTAAAAAAGCAAAACGACTAAATAGTTTGTTTATTTCTAATGAAACTTGCCACTTTTGGTCATATTGATTGATGGCACTCGAAATTCGAGGTAGGACTAATTTGTGTAAAATAAAATGAAGAACAAGGGCAACAAGAAAAATAATGGCTAAAACGAGTAATAAAGAAGCGACTTGAGCGTATTCTTCATTGAATTGACGTATCCATGTAAGCAGTTGCTGCTGCATAAAATATCCTCATAGTTAATATGTATTGTGTATTAAGAGTACAGAAAAGAGATCTTAGTTCAAGGAGGTGAATTTTTTGTTACGAAAGGTGCGCGAGTAAATAAGGTGAGGAAAAAGAAAATAGATAGAATAAAAGCCAGAAATAGTCTTTTTTGCGATGAGGGGGCTATTTCTGGCTTTGAGCTGTTTATTATTTTAAATCAAATAATTACAGTAATCTAGTTGATGATAATTGTACAACAACTTGGTGCAAGTGAGTAATAAAAGAAGTCATTGATTTCATATTAAGTATCCTATTAATAAAATGTGATTTACGTCACAAATATTTTCTAAGATTGATTTTAATCACATTCTCATAACAGTCAATAGCTTTATGCAAAAATATTTTAAATTTTAAATTATTTTTTATGCAAAAGGCATTTTTTGCTTATTTAATCAGTGGTGTCTTATTGGTAAGTTTTTTATCTTATTGTTTATTAAGTTTTTTATTTCTTTTTGTTAACAATGCTCAGTTGACTTTTTTCTATTGTGATTTTCACTTGTTTTTTTTGCTTTAAGCTAAAAATGGAATCGAAAAAAGAAAGGAAATCACTCAATGAATATCGAAACAAAAGAAGAACGTTTACAAAAAATCTTACAAGGTGAGAAAGGTGCAATAGCACTGACACCTCCTGTATATGGTGCTCATGCTCAAGCCGTTATTGATTCTGATGTGGAAATTAAATTCAATCAGATAAAATCATCTCCTGATGATCCTGATAACGAAGTCAAAATGAATCGAGTTATCAAATATGAAGTGGTTGTCACGGGAATTAATCTACGTTTGGCTGAATGGCGTACAAGCCCAAAAGGCATTTTAATTTTGCCAAATAACAAAGATGTCTACATTACGATAGTAGATGACAGCAAAACAGAGATCTCGTTAACGGGCAATCGAAGTGGTGTGGCGTCATTACAATTAATTTTAAAAGATGAAGATGATGAAAATATTGTTTATTACGCAACGCCGATACAAATTCGTGTTACCCCACCTAAACCCAATCCTAATACCGACTGTTCATCGACTCATTGTGAAAAATTTGATGACTTGTTGACAATACGTTCAGAATCTATGCAATGGCCAAGTCAGTGGGAAAGTATATCTAAAAGTTTTGTAGTACATCTTCAAGATAAAGAAGGTGAGGATGTTCAAAATAAAGAGATCAAATTAGCTTACGATGTAGATAATAGTACATTAACTGTTGAGCCTGAAATTTATAATTCCGATGGCGAGAAAATCAATATTGGCAAAACTAACAAATACGGTATTGCAAACTTTAAAGTCAAATTTAAAAATAGTGAACCTAAACAAGTCGCTATATTCTATGCTGAAACTGAAAATAGCGAAGAACCAACGAAGCCAATTAAATCAAGAGATTATTATGTTGAAATGACAACGGAGAAATTACCTTCTCCTAAAGTGCCTGCAACATTAAATGGTATTCTCAGCTACCATAGTGAAAATTATTGCGTTAACGCAAATCTAATTTTAGGTCGTGACATTAGTGAAAGCACTCAAGTTGGATTTTATTTTAATGATCAACTTAAGATGTTGCCATGTACTGATAAATCAGCAGTTTCTGTGAGATTAGAAAATCAGTTATTAACAAATGGCATTCATTATATTTCTTTCTTTACGGTTGATATCTTCGATAATATCTGTTTTTCTCGACGTGAGCGTATTATTGTTGATAACTCTTTAACGGGGGAATGTAGTAAGCAAATTAAAAATATTGCGCCAAAACCTTGCATTAGTGTCACTATTCCACAGATTTGTGATCGCTACTTTAATTCCGTCAATATTAGGCTTGTTCCTTCCTTATGTTTACAAATTAAAAACCGTGTAGCGAAAATGAATATCCAAAAAATGGTTATCATCTTTAATGGTTATTCTAAGGTAAATAGTAGTGAAAGAACGTTGGTATATCGCTCAACATTAGAAATCTACGCCGATGATCCTCGTTTAGGGAATTTCTTGCACGATACAACTCCTAATAATGAGCCTATTAATATGGTTGAAATCGTTGAGCCTGCATTAGAGAGTATTTTGGCTGATGCATTGCCTAATATTGAAGTAGGGCAACTCGGTATTCAGGTAATGGTCTTTGAAAAAACAGGAAATTGTTACCTCTGTGGAGAAAATATGTATACGGTATCTCTGCGTTTACCTTGTGCTTAATACAACTCCATTCTAGTTTCTACTCAAGAGCCACATCATGTGGCTCTTTACTTAGCAAAAACTAATAGGAATATTATTATTTTATCGGCTATTAACGAGTCATTCTTTTTATTGCACTAGTTATCGATAAAATGGTGAGTGAGCTTAAAATAAGCTGTATACCAATCAATGCCATTACTAGAGCTACGGATGTTTCAGGCCCAAACGCAAGTAGAAAATAGGCGATAACGAGATCTAAAAAACCTACCAAGATATTAAACCAGCCATAAAAGTTATCTTTAATTTGTTTGAAGCCGATATTTAGACGCAATATCCCTGCAAAAATAAAGAGAAAGCCGATAAAAAAAGCTAGGCTAAGCATACCGTTTAGCGGATCGGTAATAAAAATATAACCAAGTAAAAGATAAATAAAACCCGCTAATAAAGTGATGAGCATTGACCAGCCTGAAGAGACTTGAGAATTGAAACCACCAATAATACTGGATATTGCACAGGCAAAGAAAACGATGCCGAGTAATACACTGATAACAACACCTGAAGAGAGAGGGTTAATAATACAGATAAAACCTGCAATAAAGCCCAATGTAGCGATAATATTCATTAAGGTACATTGTCTTTTAACCAGTTTCTCTGTTAGCTGAGATAAATTATTTTTATTAATATCTAACATAGCAACCTCTTTATGCTTATATTTTGGACATAAGTTAAATTATAGCAATTTTTGCTTATATAACATGACTTCTTTAAATAAAACTATAATTAAAAAGAGGTAGAGAAGGTGATAAATCACCTTTGAAATATAAAATTGAAGGAGTAAGGTAGTGGCTAAGGTAAAATGTTAATAAAAGTTATAGCGGAGGTAAAATGTCTGATGTTGTGTATTTAAATAATCAGTTTGTACCTAAAGAGCAGGCTAAAATATCTGTTTTTGACCGTGGTTTTTTATTTGCAGATGCGGTTTATGAAGTTACCGCAGTTATTGATAGTCAACTCATTGACTTTGACGAGCATTTCCAACGTTTACAGCGTTCGTGCAAAGAATTAGGATTATCCCTTCCTATCACGAAATTGCAATTAATCGATATTCATCAGAAGCTTATTGAAAGCAATCATCTTCATGAAGGGCTTATTTATTTACAAATAACCCGAGGTACTGATTCATCTCGCTTTTTTGATTTTCCGTCTTCATCTATTTCTCCCACAATTGTTGCTTTCGTTCAACACTCCACCGTAATTAATCACCCCAATGCCAAAAAAGGTATTTCAGTAGTTAGTGTTGACGATATTCGCTGGCAGCGTTGTGATATTAAAACCGTTGCATTATTAGCCGCGTGTTTAGCGAAACATTATGCACATCAACAAGGTGCTGATGATGCTATTTTAATAAAAAATGGCTATATAACGGAAGGTAGTTCAAGTAATTTTTTTATTATAAATCATGATAATGAAATTATTACACGACCTCTGAGTCAGGATATTTTACCGGGGATTACGCGCCAAGCAATTATTCAATTAGCGCAAGAAGAAGAGCTTAAAGTCATTGAGCGTTTATTTACGCTTGATGAAGCTAAAAAAGCAAAAGAAGCTTTTATTAGCTCGGCTACCACGTTAATTTGGCCTGTAATTTCAATAGATAATGAAGAGATAAATCAGGGGGAAGTTGGACATTTGTCTCAACGTCTACGAGAGATCTACCTTGATAAAGCACTTAAAAAATAATTGAATAGACAAATATACTTAATAAAATTTATCGCACTGTTTTTAGATTTTTATTGCAATATAACAGTGCGGTAAATTTATTATTCATTGTATTAATTATGATGTTCAATAATCATTACAGCGGTTGTATCTGGTTCTAAAGCCCGGAATATATGAGTAACATCACCGGGATAGCAAATATAATCACCGGGTTGCAATTCTTGTTGATTATCTATCGTTCCCACCATTGCACTACCACTAATAATAATAATGTGTTCAGTCACATTTTTACTGTGAGGATCTGACACCCTATCTTTTCCCGGTTGAGCAATTACGGTGTATATATCGCGCTTTGCCCCCATAGGGCAGGATGAAAGTAAAAAAGCATGGTAATACGCTTTTTCTGCACTAATTTTAAAACCATCACCTTTGCGAATAACTTTGACTTCAGGTTGTGGTGCTGAAATAAGTTGAGAAAACGGAATGTTTAATGCAACACAAATCGCCCAAAGTGTTTCAATACTCGGGTTTCCTTGGCCTGCTTCTAATTGAGATAATGTGGATTTTGCAACACCTGCTCGTCTTGCAATTTCAGCAAGCGAAAGGCCTGCTTTTTTTCTTTCTCGGGCAAGGGCCTGAGAAATAATTTCAATAGGCGCACAAGGCGATGACATCATAGCTTCCTTTAAAATCATCTTGCAAAAAAATAGATCGTTCAACATAATGAACGATATGTTCAATAAAAAATACGACATTTTATGAAAATTAACAGTCGGCTTGATAATAACGTACTTAGAGACATTCTGCTTGTTTCATTAGCAGATGGTATTGTTGGTATCTCTTATGGCGCTTTAGCTCATACACAAGGGTTTGATTTTTGGGTGCCATTAGTGTTATCCATTTTCGTTTTGGCGGGTGCTTCTGAGTTTCTTTTTATTGGTGTAGTGGCAATGGGAGGAAGTGCAATTTATGCAGCGCTTGCTGGATTAATGGTTAATGCACGACATATTCCCTTCAGTATGGCTGTAAAAGATTTACCCGGAAAAGGACTTAAATCATTATTAGGCTTTCATATATTAAATGATGAAAGTGTTGTATTTGGCTTATCTCAACGCACAGCTGAACAGAATAAACTTGCATTTTGGGCATGTGGGTTGAGCATTTTACTTGTTTGGCCTTTAGGAACCATGATAGGCGTTTATTTAGGATCATTTATTGTTGATATTAAGATGTTAGGGTTAGATGCGATGTTCCCCGCTATTATCTTGGCATTAAGTTTGCCAGCATTAAAAAATAAACTAACACGTAATGCTGCGATTATTGGTAGTGCCATTGCTCTTATAACAACGTTATTTTTACCTGTAGGGATACCTGTTTTATTGTCATTAGTTGGCGTGTTATTTGTGTTAAGGAGAATATAATGTCCACAGTATCTATTATTACAGGAATTGTTATTCTTGCTGTTGGCACATATGCTATGCGTCTTTCCGGAATATTACTTAATAATAGGTCCGGTGTTTCGCCTCGTGTAAAAGAGATACTTTCATTATCAGCAATTGTTATTTTATTTTCAGTGGCAACGACCTCAACATTTTTTGATGGCGATCAGCTTGCTGATATATCAAAAATTATTGGAGTTGGGGTAGCTGGAGTTTTAACTTGGAAAAAAAAGCCATTTATTATGATTGTGCTTAGTGCAGCAATAGTGACTGCTGGGTTACGTTGGCTAATAAAGCTTTGGGAATAAACCAACAATTAACGTTACGATGATAAAAGAGAAAGGAGGCGTTAATGCCTCCTTTCTAATAGTTTTTTAATTAACAGACGATTAATCATTTTCTGATAATTTGATTTCTAATGGTAGTGTGATAATAAAACCAATACCTCTATTATTAAGTCCTTCAGTCACAATTAATGAGGCTTGAATTTTATTAGCAAGATTTTGTGCAATGGATAACCCCAAGCCACTACCAGTTTCATTTGAACCAGGAACACGATAAAAACGTGAAAAAAGGGCATTAATATGTTCTTTTGCCACCCCAGGTCCGTCGTCACGCACAAAAATATTAATCCCTTCTGCATACCTATTCTCAATAGTGACTTCTACTTGGCTACCTCTAGGGCAATATTTAATAGCATTATCAAGTAGATTATTAAATATAGAGAGTAATGCCTGTTTATCAGTTTTAAGAGGTAATGGATGCCCTTCATTTAGTGATAATTCGATATTTTTACTAATTGCATATGGAACACGTTGTGCTATTGCATTACCAATGATGTTATAGATATCAAGAGTTTCTATTTTAAGTGGAAAATCATCACATTCTAATCGGGCTAAATCAATTAATTGATGAGAAAGAGCCGCGGCTCTATCAAGCGATTGCTTCATATCATCAATAATTTCTTCGCGTTCATGTTGATCATCGACTAAAGAGAGTAAATGTAATTGAGCAATAACCGCTGCAATAGGTGTTCTTAATTCATGGGCAGCATCTGCCATAAATTGTTTCTCACGAATATTCGCTGCATCAATTCTTGCCATTAACTGGTTTAATTCTTTAAAGATTGGACGTATCTCTTTAAATTGTTGACCGACATTAATGGGCGTTAAGTTACGAGGTTTACGATTAGAAATAAGTTCTGCAGCTTGTCTTAACGGGCGTAAACTAAAATAAGCTGTAATTAAAATAGCAAAAATAACCGTTGCTAGAATAAACAAAAAGGGCACAAATGTTCCTTCAACAGGGTTACCTATAACATGGCCCCTATCTTCAACGGATTCACCAATAAACACTTTTATTTTGTGTTTTTCTCCCCAACTAAAAGAGAGTATCCATTTTTCTCCCGCAACTGAGACTTTTTCTGACGCTAATGAAAGCACTCTGGTTGGAATAGGTAATTCAGGGCGATTAGTATAAATTAGGGTATTATTTTCATCTAAGGCGATAAACCAAGGTAAATATTGTAATTCATCATCTTCACCATTAAGCATAGCGTCGATGTACATACCTTGTAAGTTATGTGCAATTTCTTTGAGTACTTCAGGTTGGTCAGCAACACTCTCTAGAGTATTAGCAAAACCCTCAGCAATAATTTCTTGCTGTTTATTATAAATTTTTTCAAATTCAGCAAGATAATCAAATTGTATCCAAGCTAACCATACGCCCCAAAGCATAACAATAGAGATAATTTGAAGAACAATGGTGTAAATAAAGAAAGAACGGATCTTCATTTAGTTAGCTTCTTTTTTTAATAAATAACCCACACCACGCACCGTGATAATTCGCTCTTTACCTATTTTTCTACGTAAATTATGCATATGGACTTCAAGTGAATTACTTTCAATTTTATCATCTAGACCAAATAAGCGTTGTTCTAACTCGGATTTACGCACTACATTGTCAGTATTACGCATTAATTCGTATAGCAACTGATATTCTTTACCTGATAATAAAAGTAGTTCGTCATTTAAGGTGACTTGATGGTTTGCTGGATTAAGCTGTAAATCCCCAATAGACCATATTTGTGATGAAAAACCCGCCATTCTACGGCTAACTGCTTTTACACGGGAAATAAGTTCAGGCATAGCAAAAGGCTTTGGTAAAAAATCATCAGCCCCTGAATCTAATGTTTGTACTAAATTGTCGATTTGAGTTCGGGCCGTTAAAATGATGATCGGAATTTTTTCACCGTTCTTTCTAAGTGCAATAAGTTCATCTTGCCCATCACCATCAGGTAGACCCAAATCTAATAGCATTAAATCAAAAGGGCGCTGACTCAGCTGAACACGAGCATCAGCAAGTAACCTAACCCAACATGGGTGAAAACCGGCAATTTCAAGCCCACGACAAAGCGCTTTACCGAGTTGTAAATCGTCTTCAACCAATAAAATATTCATAATAATACCTATCTAAAATCGTCTAAAGAAAGTATAGGAGCCAAATAAAAATTGAGCAATATAATAAAATGTAAAATCAGGTTTGATTAATGAACTCTTAATGTAAGATAAAAATTTATTTAATATGCTTTTTTACTAAAAATAAGAAACTTTAAAAAGAAAATATTATTATAAATGGAGTGTCTAGATAATCTTGTTTTATATTTCGTTACTCCAAGGCATTTAATGTTAATTTTCAAAAATGAATTAAGATTTGAATCGTTGTTTTTGATTTTTTATAGCCAGTATGTTTCCACGTTATTATGCTAAGTTAATTTAAATGATTTATCTAAGATGCTTGTTATTTTTGAATAAAATATAACTTTAATTAAAAATAATTAAATTTGGTAGTGTGTTTGAGATAATGTAAATATAAAAAAATAATTTCATTGATTGATATGTCTGTTAAAATGATGCTTTATTGTTTTATTGAAATAAAATAATAGAATTATTATATCCCTGTTGTGCAACATTTTATTAGATTTAGATTATTTACTCTATTCATCTATACTCTTACAGTTGAACTCCGTATTTTAAAAGGAATTTAAATTTTATTAAAAGGAATTTATATGAAATTAGATGGTGTTATTTAGTATAAATTAAATCATTCTGTGTCAGAAATGCTCCCATCCCTCTGGGAGCATTTCACATGGCCGTTATTACTCACATAATGAGTCATCCCATAATTTTAAATCAAATGGTAAATTTAACGGTTTTGCTAGTTCACTCGCTATATTTTGAAATTCTGATTTTGCGTGTTCTAGACGTTGTTTATCACTTTCAGGAATAAAGTTATCTTTTGCTGGTAAGTCATCTAAGTTGTATTCTTCCACTAATACTTCATCGTCCCAACGCTGAAATAGCCAATAACTACCAGGCACCAGTGTATAATTAGTGCCTTTAATTAATGTTTTTCTATCAGATTGGTAATGCACGGGAATTAATTGATTAGCGACATTATCCCAGATCCAGCCTTTATAAGTGCTATCAGTTAAACGTGTTATCGACCAATGCATATCATCAGGCTGATAAAAATTAAGTTCTATTAGAGGTATATAAATTGGATTATCTGTGGAAAATGAGGCTTGAACGAGTCCATTTGTAAAATAGGAGATATCCAATATTTTGTTATTGTTGTTTAATTTTAAATGACAACCATCCCATTTTGTTATTTTCAAACCGTTTTTTTCTGGAACTTCTGGAATTGAAATTATGAGGTCTGTTGCACTGTCTTTGGCTGATGGATAGTAATGGCCTGTAATGTATTCATCATTACTGCCATAAAATTTCCATGTTGCTAAGGGGGTGTGCTTAAAATAGGCATTAAAAATAAAAAAAGAAAGTAAAGCAATAGTCAAAAAAAGAAAAATCAGTCGTGTTTTTATAGTCATTTTACTTTATTGCCTATTTTCTATTTACTCTTAAAGTTGTATAAATTTAGTGTAACAGAAATGAATCATTTAATTAAAGAAGGTAATATACTTTTACCAGAAAAAGGACATGTGTTTTATGTCATTAAGGTAAATATACTTAAATAGGATTTCACCATGATTAAAAATTCAGTTTTAGCTTCATACCCTTTTTTAAAAGAGATGGAAAATGATGAATATTATCCTGCTCACCTTGTAAAAAAAGGACAAGATTTACTTAAAATATTGTGTTTGAAAATTGAAGCAACTTCACCTAAAAAGTTATCAGAACTTTATGTTTTAACTCAAGAAACAACAGATCAATTTAATGATCTTGCTGAGGCTTTTTGTGAAGAAGGTAGTGATATTGAAACTGTTGCAAGAGAGTGTATTGCCGAAGATTTTGGTATTATTGCTGATGAATATGGTTTTAAAGATGCTGATATAGAAGAATTAATTGCAACAAGAGATTGGTAAAAAAGGATGAGAAAACAAGATAATGTTTTCTCATTTTTATTATTTTTAATTATCTAATTATATAAATAAAATTTATATAAAATAAAAGCAACGTATATTTATCTTAAGCTATTTACTATCTAGGCGAGAATAGAATAATTTAGTTGACAAAAAAATATTTATTAATAAACTAGCCTACAGTTTGGTCGATAAGACTCGTAAGCGTTTACGTTAATCAACGCATATAACTTATTTTTAGCCTGTTGTATTGGCAGTTATGTGCCGTTGTACAATCGTATTATTGGAGTCTTTCATTATGTCTTTTCATGACAAAAATTACTTTTTAGGTATTCCTAAACTACCTACCCGAGCAATGGTTTTTCTTGTTCCTTTTTTCCTTTCTTTTATTATGTCAGGTATTGTTGCTTTTATTAGCACCATCAAATCGTTAGGAATGGGTATGTATGTTATCTCCCCATGGTTAAGCTCTTGGGGGATCTCTTGGATGATTGCTTTTCCAACAGTCTTATTTGTATTGCCTATCGCAAGACGTTTCTCTCTGTTACTGGTTAAGCCTGCAAAATCGAATAACTAATTAGAAAAAAGATCAGTGTTCGGTGCTGATCTTTTTCATTCCACTCATTTCTTGTTTTATTTTTTCAAATAATATCTTATGACATTGTAGAAGATTAAAATAACGTAATAGTTTATTGAGTAACTCTTACATTTTTTAATAACTATAAGGTTTAAGTCAGAATAAATAATAACTAAGAAATAGATTATTTATCATCACAATGTGAAGTAGAGCATCGCCTTGATGGATAAGATCCGATAGCCTTAAACTTGTATATTAAATCCATTTATTTATAAGCGAAGTAGTTTTCTTTGCATAAATTCTTATTGGTAGCAGGAGGCTTTATATGAGTTTGTTGTTCTCCCCTAAAAAATTAGGCCCCCATCAGTTAGATAATCGTATTATTGTTGCACCTATGTGCCAATATTCGGCACAAGATGGTTATCCGACGACATGGCACACTATGCATTATGGGCAGCTTGCATTATCAGGTGCTTCGCTTGTGATTGTGGAAGCAACTGCCGTTGAGCCGAGAGGTCGTATTAGCTATAAAGATTTAGGTATTTGGTCTGATCAGCATGGCAGTGAATTAAAAAAATTGGTTGATAATATTAAGCAATATTCCTCTGCTAAAATTGGTATACAAATCGCCCATGCAGGACGTAAAGCATCAACCGATTTACCTTGGAATGGCGGTGTATCATTAGCACCAGATTCTCCTCATGGTTGGCAAAAAGTTGCACCTTCAGCAATTCCTTTTGGAAAAAATCATCAGCCTCATGCCCTGACGATTGAAGAAATTGAAGAGATAAAACAATCCTTTATTGATGCGGCGAAAAGAGCAGAATCAGCGGGTTTTGATGTTATTGAAATTCATGGCGCTCATGGATATTTATTGCATGAATTCTTATCCCCATTATCAAATGATAGAACAGATCAGTATGGTGGCGATTTTAATAATCGTAGTCGGTTATTAGCAGATGTTTTTGTTGGTGTGAAAAATGCTGTTTCTGACAATGTTTGTGTTGGTGTGAGGATTTCTGCAACAGATTGGGTTGACGGTGGCTGGGATCTTGAAAGTGCAGTTGCTTTAACACAACACCTTGAAGAATTAGGTTGCCATTATATTCATGTTTCTTCTGGTGGTTTATCTGATAAGCAAAATATTAAACTAGGCCCTAATTATCAAGTGCCATTTGCTCAGGCTATTTATAATGAAACACAATTGCCAGTTATTGCGGTTGGACTTATTACTGAGCCAGAACAAGCTGAAGCTATTTTATTAACAGAGCAAGCTGACTTTATTGCATTAGGTCGAGGTATTTTATACGATCCTCGTTGGCCTTGGCATGCGGCAGAAAAACTGAAACAAACCATAAAAGTTGCACCTCAATATTTACGTTGTGCGCCTCATGGTAGTAAAGATTTTTTTAAATAGTTATTTTTTAAGCCATGGATAGTCATAAATGTTATGTGATTATCCGTGGTTTTTTCGTCAATAAAGCTTCTCATGATAGAGAATAATAGTGGTGTAAGCTTATTGAATAATGAGATCGGATCATAAAGTAAAATGAAAATAAATCCTTTATTGCTTCAACCTAGGATTGCTTAAGACGATGTGTTTTGAATGCGAACACATCATCAGAGAATTAAGCATTCTTTGATGACTCATTAATTTATAGCGAGTCATATTATGAAAAATAAGCATTGGTCACGTGTAGAATATCTGCATGAAACAGTAAAAAATAAAAACATTATCATTAAAGGACAACATAGCTATTACAGTGATTGTTGGGATGAGGGTTTTGAAGCTTCGGTTGTGCGCTATCTTTATGGTGATGAAATTAGCTTGCAATGGAAACCATTATGGGAAATTGATAAATTATATATCGGTGATTATGTTTGTATTGGTGCACAAGCCGTTATATTAATGGGCGGAAATCATACCCATCGCCTCGATTGGTTCTCACTTTATCCTTTTATGGATAAAATTGAAGAAGCTTATATAGGTAAAGGTGATACTCATATTCAGGATGGTGCATGGATAGGAATGCGTGCAATGATAATGCCCGGGGTCACTGTTGGTGAAGGGGCTATTGTCGCTGCTAATAGTGTTGTTTCCAAAGATGTGGAACCTTATAGCATTGTAGGTGGAACACCAGCAAAACATCTTAAATATCGTTTTGATCCAAATGTGATTGAGCAACTTTTATTGTTAAATATTTATCAATGGTCAGAGACGAAATTTGAAGCGCTTAGGCCTTATTTATGTCAATCCTCAATTGATAAATTATTAATCGCAGAAGCAAATTTTATTGAATAAACATAGACCCCTAAATATAAAAATATTTAGGGGTTTTTACTTAGTTATTTTTGTAATATAGATTTATAATACTATATAAAATATGAAAAAATAACGTTATTATTATTTGACCTTTATCTCAAAATTAAAATATTTTTATTTTATAAAATTTGTTCTTATTTTTAATATGCTGATTATTTCTTGTGTTCTTATTATTTATCTTTTTTCTTTAGTGATTGATTTTGTTTTGAAAATACAAAATTAGTAATTTTCTTTTTTATTTATATTATAATTATATGATGAAGTTATTATTCATTTGCAATGGAGTTTCCTTGGTAAATTAATTTTTTTATAAAATATATAATGTGTAAAAAATAAAATACATATTACTCTATATATGAGTTTATTAATTATGGAGTGATATAAATATGATTTGTAATATCAGTTTCAAAATAAAATTATTGGCTATTATATTATTTTCATCTACATATTCTTATGCCAATAATACCACTTTATTAGGTGGAAATAGTAAAGCAGATGGTAATGAATCGACAGCAGTTGGATATAATACGTGGGCACATTCAGACCAATCAACGGCAATTGGTGCTAATGCGGGTGCTGAAGGGATCAATGCAACTGCAATTGGACATAAAAGTACAGCAATTGGTGATAATGCATTGTCATTAGGAAGTGGAGCTATGGCAATTGGTGAAGGATCTCTTTCTATTGGCTCTCAGGCATATAGTGAAAATAAAGACGCCATTAGTATAGGAAAAGGTGCAATAAATAATGCTGAAAATGGTGTTATTTTAGGAAGTGGTAGCCGTCTTTCTAATAGTGCAGATAATTCTGTGATTATTGGAAGTAAGTCAACAGGAACAGCGAATAACGCAATTATATTAGGCGATAAAAGCAGTAATAATCGAGATAATACGCTATCGATAGGGAGTGATACAAATCAACGACAAATTATTAATGTTGCAGCAGGAACACAAGATACAGATGCTGTGAATGTTTCTCAGCTGAAAGAAGAGAAAAATAATATTCTAATTGAAGCTGATAAGCGCATTAATGACAATAATATTGTTATTAATGATAAAATTGAGCAAGAAAAAAATGCGTTACTCAAAGCAACCACAACTCAAATAAATGAAAATAATAAAGTAATACAAAATGATATTTCTAAAGCAAGTGAAGCTGTATTAAAACAAAGTGAATCTAAAGCAAAGGTATTAGCTGATGATGCAAATAAAAAATCAAATCAATATACCGATAGTAAAATAAAAGAACATCAAGATACTATTATTAATTATCTTAATGAAGAAAAAAATGAATTTTATCTTTATACTGAAGATAAGCTTTCAGAAATGAAAGCTGGTGTGGAATCTTATACTGATGATAAAGTCAATGATATAAAAGAAGGAATAGAAAAGCATACTAATAAAAAAATTAGTGAATCTGAAAGTAATATTAAAAATTACACAAATGATAGATTTATTGAAATTGAAAATAGTGGTAAAGAGTATACTGATTTTAAAGTTAATGAGCATGATGTAAAAATAGTTGAGCACATTGGTAATGTTAGAGATGAAATTACGATATCAACAGAAGGGAAAGTTAAAGCATCAGAAAAAAGTGCTAATAGTTATACGGATATAGAAATTAGTAAAATAGCATCAGGAATGGAGGGACTTATTGGTAAAAATAATGAAAAAATAACAAAGGAGCGTGAGAAGTATATTACTCAAAAGGGAAATGAGTATATTAATATCACTAACAACATTATTAGTGAGAGAGATGAATCGTTGAAGGAATATATCGAAAGATCAAAACATGACTCTATTTCTATTGCGAATGAGTATACCAATAATAAAATTAAGAACATCTTTATTGATAACGATATTGCACTGAAAAATATGGATAATAAAATTGATAAGGCAGATAAGAGAGCAAGTGCTGGTATTGCTTCCGTTGCAGCTATGGCGAATATTCCCTATGTGACGGCTCACACTTTTAGCTTAGGTGTGGGGGTTGGTAATTATCGAGATGCTAATGCACTTGCAACAGGCGCCCAGTATCAAATAACAGAAAGTGCCATTATTCGTGTTTCAGCTTCATGGAATACAGAAGATCGCGGCGTTGTGGGTGGTGGTATTTCTTATGGTTGGTAACTTTATGTTATATCGTGCCGTTTAGGCGTGAAGCTGAAATAGGGTTGTTATTTTTCTATTTATAAGCTGGCTTTTATGCTGTAGCTTTGAATAATAAAGATGACAACCTTTTTTATATTACGAGTAAATTATGATCTATCTTCATTCTGGCGGTGGTGTTTGTGAAAAGCAGATAAGAGTTAATCAGGCTGCAACAGATAAAGCGCAAGAAATAGCAGAAACTAAAATGAAATCTGTAGCAGAAATAGCCTCACCTGTTGATTTTCCAAATAAACTTGATGCTATAGGTGCAATATTGTTGATAGAGCCTTCAATTGAATTTGCTCAGGAAGTAGGGCGTAAATATTCACAGTTTATCGATATTGTGATTGCAGAGAGTTCTGATAAAGGAAAAAAATTAACTGTTTGTCAGATTGAATTCGCGGTAGTTAAAATCTGTGTTCTCTAGGTTTTGACTTAATGTAGTTATCCACATTAACTGTGGATAACTCTTGTCTTACATGTTATTAATCTTATTTGTTGTTGATTTTATTGAAAATTTTCTTTTGATTGAAAAATATCCATTTGAATTAATTATTTTAATATCTTGTTATTATTAAGAATAATTTACGACATAATAAAATCATGTACTTTTTAATTAAGGCAGGTAAAAAGAGGTATTTTACTCTTTATACGAAGCTATTTGTCGAATAATGGTGTGGGTTTACCGGCATTATCGACAGCGACAAAATTAAATTGGCCATGGATCACTTCTTCTCGTCCTTCTGCGTACATATCTTCCAGAAAAATAGAGACATTAACAGTTAAGCTAGTACGTCCAACACGAATAACTTCACCTACAAGTTCAATAATCGTACCTGATGGGATCGGGTGATTAAAGTTAATCTTTTCGGTTGAAACAGTCACTAGGCGTTTACGACTAAAGCGTGTGGCGGTAATAAATGAGACTTCGTCCATCCAAGCTAATGCAGTACCACCAAAGAGTGTAGAGTGATGATTAGTAGTGGTGGGAAAGATAACTTTAGAAACACGAGTAACTGAATTTTTGATTTTATCTTGCAGTTCAGGAGATAAGTCAGAGATAGACATAACAATAAAGCCTTCTTCTTTTTGATACTGTAGGGAAATATTCCCCACAGTATAAAATAGAGTAAATTGAAAGCAAAGTAGATGAATGGCTGATAATGTCGTCAGTAATTAAAAGGTAATTTCGCCTGCTAGAAAAAGAGTAGCATCACCTGTAAGTAGAATACGGCCATTTTTTAATTCACAGTCGATATTTCCACCTCGCTTTGAGACTTGTCTTGCATGTAATTGTTTTTTATTGAGCTTATCGCTCCAAATAGGAACTAAGACACAGTGAGACGTGCCAGTAACGGGATCTTCATTTACTCCTTTTACCGGTGCAAAGAAACGAGAAATAAAATCAAAAGGTTTATCTCCTTTTGCAGTAATAATAACGCCAGGTAAATCTAACTGTGCTATTTGAGAAAAATCAGGTTGATAATTAATCACTTGATCTGGTTCAGACAAAAAGCAAACATATCTATCACGCGCTTGCCAAACTTCATTGATGGTTAAATTAAGTTGTGTTTCTAGTTGTGATTTTATGCTGTTATTTAACGTCGCAGGAATGGTTGGAAAATCAAGCGTAAAAAATGAGTCTTGGCAAGAGACGGTGAGCTCACCTGAAAGTGAATGAAATTTAAATAAATTATCTGGAACGTGTTTAATCGTCTTTAATACAAATGCGGTGGCTAATGTGGCATGCCCACATAATGGTACTTCTATTTTGGGTGTAAACCAGCGAATGTGATTATCTACTAAAAAGGCGGTTTCAGGTAAATTAATCTCACTGGCAAGTGCAATTAAGGTGGCATCAGGCAACCATTCTTCCAACAAAATGACAGCTGCGGGGTTTCCTGAAAAAGGTGTAGAGGAAAAGGCATTAACATAATAAATAGGAAGAACAGTCATCGCATTACCTTAGTGATAAACTATCAATAAATAGAAGATAATGAGATTAAGTGTTTTAAATACTAGGTGCAATATATAAAAATCACCTTTAAATAACAGGGTATAAAAGTAAAAAGCCATGCCTAAAAGTAGATGAGGCATGGCTTCAGTAACGAGCAAGTGAAATTAAGCTTGTGCTTTCTCTTTGCTATCTGCGCTTTGTAAAATCTTACGAACTGGAATAATCAGTGCAGCAAGAACAATGGCACAAATAACCAGTGCGATAGAAACATGAGAGAAGAAATCAGGCATAACATCCAATTTGTCTGGACGAATATTCCCACCCATTAAACCAGCAGCTAAATTACCTAATGCGCTTGCACAGAACCATAATCCCATGACCTGCCCACGCATTCTTGCTGGGGCTAAAATAGTCATTGTGGCAAGGCCAATTGGGCTTAGACATAATTCACCTAATGTCAGCAATAAGATGCTACCAATCAACCAAAGTGGTGAAACGCCTTGTCCTGTTGCGATAACGCTCTCAGATGCAAACATCATGACGGTAAAGCCACCTGCTGCAAATAAAATACCAATCACGAATTTAGTGATGCTGCTTAAATTCATATTCTTACGTGCCATCATTGGCCATAACCAACTAAAGACAGGAGCAAGAACAATAATAAACAGCGCGTTTACAGACTGGAACCAAACTGCTGGGATCTCAAAGCCCATAAAGTTTAAGTCTGTATAGTCATTGGCAAATAAGTTAAATGATGTTGGCTTTTGTTCGAATGCAGACCAGAAAAGGGCGGCTGAAACCAATAAAAGGAAACAAACAAATAAGCGAGAACGATCACTACTACTTAATCCAGCGAATAGGAATAAATAGATAAAATAGGCGATAACACTACCAGAAATCACGTAGACCATAAAGTTAGCCACAGCAACTGGGTTAAAAGGAATAACACCAGAAATAATAAGGCCAACAATTGCCATAAGAACGACAGATAACGCTAAAACCCATTGACCGACATTACGACGAACAACCGTTGGGCGATCCCAGCTTGAATCTAAACCAACTTCGCTATCAAAACGACGCATGGTCGGTACGGCGTAAAAGCGGAAAATCAGTAACGCAACAAGCATACCAATCCCACCGATACCAAAGCCCCAATGCCAGCCATAATCACGTACTAAGAAACCCGTGATGAGTGGTGCAATAAATGAGCCCATATTGATACCCATATAAAATAAGGAAAATCCACCATCACGGCGAGTATCATCCCTTTTATATAAGGTTCCTACCATCACTGTGACACAGGTTTTAAATAACCCTGTACCTAATACAATCAGTAATAAACCGATAAAGAACAGATCTTGTGACCAAAACGCAGAAAGTGCGATGGATAGGTGCCCTAATGCGATAAAGATAGAGCCATACCATACAGCTAGGCGTTGACCTAACCAGTTATCAGCGAGCCAACCTCCAGGTAGCGATGTTAAATAAACACCACCGGCGAAAATACCCACAATAGCAGAAGCCTGCTCTCTGGGGATTTCCATGCCACCCTCATAAACGGTTGCCGCCATAAATAGAATTAATAATGGGCGAATACCATAGAAAGAAAAGCGTTCCCACATTTCAGTGAAGAAAAGGGAGCTTAATGGATATGGGTGGCCAAAGAAAGTTCGGCTAGATTTTGAGTGAGTAGATTGCATCTTAAATTCCCAAAAAAAACCTCTACAGGTCGTTTGCAAGTAAAAAGAACAAAATATTAGCAAGTGATGAAACAAAACTATTTCATTCTGTTATCAGTATTCACTGCATTTAATTAATATATTTTTAACATACTTTTGTCAGAATTTAGTGACTAAAAGTATATTTAATACTTTATAAACCATTTTTTGGTGCAAAAGTCGATAAAAATCTCATTTTGCAATAGTTAACCTTGCAATTTTTTGAAAAAAGAGGACAAGAAAGTTTTAGAGGTCTTAACAAATGGGTGTTAAGAATGTTCTTAATAAACAATAAATTACAAAAAATAGAATAAAAAAAGTAACAATTAGGCCTTTAAATGTAAAAGTGTAATTTTTTGAAGAAAAAAAACTATTAACTGATCTTATTTGTGGATTTTTTGACTACTTTTCTTGTGGCGTTCTAAAGCTTAACCAAGAATAAATTAGATTAAAAAAGACAACAGCTGCGGTGAAATAAAAAACAGCTCTAAATCCATAGCTTGCAGCAACAAAAGCACCCATTAACGGTCCTGTAACATTTCCAACATCTCTTAGTGCTTGGTTATAACTAAAAATTCGACCAGCAATAGCAGGGGTAATGTTATAGAGAATAAGCGTTTGTACTGCAGGTAACATGGCCGCATTAACTGCGCCAAGTAAAAATCGTAACGCACCAAGTTCCCAATAATTACTGACCAGCGCCATTGGAATTAACATAAAAATAGAGAGCCCGAGGGTAAAAATAAGGACTTTATCAGGGCCAATTCGGTCGCCTAGCTTACCAAAGCGAGGGGCGCTAATAAGTGCAGCAATACCAGGTACAGAGGCAACAACGCCACTGATAAAGGCAAGGTTACTGACCGATCCTGTTAATTCACGGATATAAAGTGTCAAAATAGGCGTAACAGAGCCCGTTGCCACTTGTATGATCATTGTGGTGAAAAATAGACATACAACGAGTCTTTTGTTTTTAAGTGATGAAAAAACTTGTTTTGTGGTTAATGCGTCTTTTTTAGAAACAGGCGTGAAGTTTTCACTCACAAAAAAGAGGGTGACTAAAAAACAAATAAATAAAACCGCTGAAGTAATAAAGAATACAGGGCGCAAACCATAGAGGTCAGCAAGCATCCCTCCAATTAAAGGACCAATTAAAGCGCCACTTACGGCACCTGTTGAAAGGGTCCCTAATGCCCAACCACTTTTTTTGACAGGAACTTGAGTTGCAATTAATGCGTTAGCATTAGGAACAAAGCCACCTAATACACCTAGCAAGGCACGTAATACCAATAATTGCCATATATTTTGTGCAAAACCAATTAATACCATGACGATGGCCATGCCAAGGGCAGAGCGTAATAGCATTAATTTTCGACCTTTCCTATCAGATAATTTTCCCCAGAAAGGGGCGGCGATAGCAGAAAAAAGAAAAGTAATACTAAATGCTACACCCGTCCAAAGGTTAAGTTCTTCATGATCGGTTATACCTAATTCTTCAACATATAAAGGAAGAAAAGGCATAATCAAACTAAAACCTGCGCCAGTTAGAAAACAACCAAACCAGACAATATAAAGATTACGTTTCCAAGAATTATTTCGGGGCTTGAGATCCATGTTACTCCTTTAGCCGAGAACGAGAGAGTAAACCAAGAAAATAGGCTGAACATAACCGTAGTGACGTTGAATATTATGACAACGCATCGGTTTTCTTATTTATAGTGAATAAGAATATAGCCATGATACAGAATAAGTGCGATAGGTCTTGCTCTTATAATGTTTTTTGCAGGAGTTTACAGCGTGTGCTGTTGTTGATTTTATTATTGTTGTATCAGCGTGTTGTCATATTACAAAGTGGCTGCTTTGGAATAAAACAGCCACTTTGTAATTAATGTACTTTCTTTATTTCGTTATATAAAGAAGCATCACCTTCTGGGCGGGTTTTAAAGCGGCGATGCAGCCACATATATTGGTCTGGCGCACGTAAAATCTCTTGTTCAACCACTTTATTCATCGCTTTAGCAGTATTTTCCTCATTATCAACGGGGAAATCAGCAACAGCCGGAGAAATAATTAGCTCATAACCCTTACCTTCAGGTAAGCGTTTGGGTGTAAATGGAATTAATGCAGGTTTGCTGGTTCTTGCCAGAATATAAGTTCCTGTTGTTGTTGCCGCTTTATCAACAGCAAACAAAGGTACAAAAACGCTTTTCCGTGGACCATAATCATGGTCAGGTGCATACCAAACAATTTCACCCGCTTTTAAACTACGTATCATGCCTTTGACATCTTTTCTGTCGATCATCGATTTATTTGAGCGTAATCGACCCCATGTTTGTAGCCAGTCCATAACAGGGTTATCGTTAGGGCGGTAAACACCAATTCCTGGGTTATAGATACCAAAAATACGAGCACCCAGTTCAAGAGTAAGAAAATGTATCCCAATAAGTAAGATGCCTTTCCCAGTTTCATGCACTTTGGAAATATTTTCAATCCCGCTGACTTTAAACCAGCGCTTAACTCGCCAATCTGGCCAAAACCACGCCATACCAGTTTCGAATAATCCCATACCAACGGATTCGAAATTTTTATTAACTAGGGCTTCTCGCTCACTTTTTGGCATTTGTGGAAAACAAAGTTCAAGATTTCGTTCCGCTATTTGGAGTCGTTTTTTTAAAAAAACTTTAGAGAAACGGCCTAGGCGTGTACCTAGCCAATAAATGACAGGATAAGGAAGCAGAACCAGAATATAGAGTAATCCGATCCCAAACCAAGTCAGCCAATACTTAGGCTGCAAAAATGATTTTTTAAATGGAGGTGACTTTATCATAAGCCTATCTATTTACTATTTTTCCAATGAATATCTTATATTGTGACACTTTTTGGCGCAGATAAGAAATTTTGTCATAAATTAGGTGAAATTATTTCAATGCCTTGTAATGCAGTCACCAATTCAGCAATATTTTTTGCGGCCATTTTATCCATCACTTTGGCTCGATGAACTTCAACAGTTCTTATTGAAACACAAGCAACTTCAGCGATTTCTCGGTTCATTAAACCTTGAATAACATAATAAGCAATGTCTTTTTCTCTTGGGGTTAATGATGCATAGCGACGACGAATATCATGTGCTGTAAAACGGATATTTGTTTCAAGAAATGCGGCATCTAAGGCAGATAGCAGTGCATTGCTATCAACGGGTTTTTGTAAAAAATCAATAGCTCCCTTTTTGATCTCCTCCACAGCCATAGGAATATCACCATGGCCCGTTAAAAAAATCACAGAAAGTGTGCTGTGCTTATCAATTAAATGCTGGTGGACTTGTCTACCGTCAGGTTTTGGCATCCGCATATCTAATAGCACAACCCCTTGTTGATAGAGATTGACATTGTTGATAAAAAATTCGCTATCATTCCAAACATGGGCTGAATAACCTAAGCTTTCTAATAAAAACTGACAAGCATCAGTGACTGCAAGATCATCATCCACAAGGTGAATAGTGGGCATTTTTTCTCCGTTATTTATTTTTATTAGGGAAAATAAGTGTGATTTTTAATCCGATATTATTTTGCTCATTTTGTTGATTTTCAATGTGAATATCCGCACCTTGAGAAAGTAGTAATCGTTGGCAAATCACTAAACCTAATCCAAGCCCTTCCGTTTTTGTTGTTTGGAATGGAGAAAAAGGTTGTTCAAGCTGACTATGACTCATTCCGCCTGCATCATCTTCAATAACGACAAGCAATCTATCCGGTGCTTTGTGTGTACTTATCTTCAAGTGTTTCGCACCTGCTTGCAGGCTATTGGTGATTAAATTAGATAAAATTTGCTCTAATAAGGTTTCAGGTAAACACAGAGTATCATGCTCATCAACATTGGTTTTCAGTGAAACTTGTGGGTATTTTTCTTCTACACGTAAAAGTTTCCAAATATGGTGGATACACTCAGCGATATTCTGATGAGAAAGCGTAATTGTATCTGTGTTAGGTGTCTGTTTTCCAACCCATAAACGTAGATTTCTAATGATATCAGCACCGCGTTGTGCTTGTTTGTCTATTTGTTGCAATGCAGGTAATAGCGGGTGTGACTCATTTTCTTTTTTAAGACGAATAACACTACCTTGTGCATAACTTTTTATGGCAGAAAGAGGCTGATTAAGTTCGTGGGCAAATCCTGAAGCCATCTCCCCCAATATATTTAAGCGTTGAGCATGTTCTAATTCTTCTTTTTGCTGCCTTAATCGATTATGTGCATGCTCTAATTGTTGACTGCGACGTCTTACTAAATAACTAATCCACACTTGGTTTAAAATAAGAAAAAGAATAGCCGCCAACGAAAGACCAATAATAAATTGGTGTTGGATTGCCCAGCTTTTTGCATCTTGCCAAAGTTGTCGTTGTCGAGGATGTTGGTTGACTTCTCTGAGTAAGTTTTCAACTTGTGTATGTGACGCAGGGGCTCCCCATTTCATGGGTTTACTGTCATCTGTGAGTAAAATGCGAGTTACTTTATCAACTAACTCATCAGGCACAGTGTCTAATGCGGCGAATGACCAATTAGGATATAGGGGGGTACTGGTTAAACACGGCGTATTAGTTTGATAGGAAATCACTGGACGATAATCACTTTTTCGAATCAACCCCTCATTATCCATATTTTCTAGTAGGCAGACGGGAATAATTGCCGCGTTAATATCTTCATCTCGTAAGAGATAAAGCAAGGCATCAGCAGGAAAACCGGTGAAACGTAATGTGAAATCTTTATCGGGATCAATACCTTCTTCGCGTAGTGCTTTATAACCTAAAAGATAACCACCAAAAGCATCAGGAGCAATGGCACCCACACGCTTTCCTATTAGCTCGTGAACAGACGTAATTGGGCTGTCATTACGAACTAAAATCAGGCTACCAATCACATTTCGTGTTGTGTTATCAGGCTCATAACCAGAGCGTAAAGAGAGCAACCAGCGTAATGGAAAAGCATTATCTAATTGGATAAATTGCGCAGGGTTTGTTAGCAAGAAATCAACATTTTTTTTCGCTACTGCTAGCTTCATTTCTTCCAGATTTAAGGGAACTAACACAAAATTTTCTGAAGGAAATTGTTCATTTAATGTTTGAACAAGAGGCAACCAGTGTCTTTGTGTTGAAGCATCACCCCGTAAAGCTAAGACGCCAATGCTCCACTCTTTTGCAATGGCATGTAGAGGTAGTACAAAAAAGAGTAGCAATAATCCGATACTTACTGCTTTTCTTATCCCAATTGTCTGTTTTATCGTCATAAATATCTAATGTTAAATATTGTTTTGGATCAAGTTCATACCCAGTATGTGGTAAACCACAATAGGTGTTGTCTTCAGTAATTTTTACAATGCTCTTATAACAAAACACATACTTTTTACTTTCTATTTCCTTCACTCATTGTGAGATTGTGTTGTTGAGTGATGCTGGAGACAAATATGGATCTTGGAAAACGAAAATTTCTACAACAATTAGGGGTCCTTACTGCGGGTGCTTCACTGGTTCCTTTAGCTGAAGCCGGCATTAAATTATCACCTGAGCGTCGTGAAGGCTCGGAAGATAAACGCTATGGCATGCTGATTGATTTACGCCGTTGTGTAGGATGCCAGTCCTGTACTGTGAGCTGTAATATTGAAAATCAAACACCCCAAGGGCAATTTAGGACGACAGTAAACCAATATCAGGTTGCTATCAAGGGGCAAGAAGGGATAACTAACGTCTTGCTACCTAGATTATGTAATCATTGTGATGAACCGCCTTGTGTCCCAGTTTGCCCTGTCCAAGCAACTTTCCAACGTAAAGATGGCATTGTTGTTGTTGATAATGAACGTTGTGTTGGTTGTGCTTATTGTGTTCAAGCATGTCCTTACGATGCACGTTTTATTAATCACTCAACACAAACTGCGGATAAATGCACTTTCTGTGCGCATCGCCTTGAAGTCGGTTTATTGCCAGCCTGTGTCGAATCTTGTGTTGGTGGCGCACGTATTATTGGTGATATGAAAGATCCTAATAGCACTATCAGCAAAATGCTGCGTACACATGAAAAAGAGCTGAAAGTATTAAAACCAGAAAGTGGCACATTGCCACAAGTTTTCTATCTCGGCCTCGATGATGCATTTGTACAACCGTTAGCAGGTCAAGGACAACCAGCATTATGGCAGCAGGAGGTTCACTCATGATCTCGCAAGTCTCTCAAATTCAAGAAGTCATGGCGATCCCGCAAGAATATTTTTGGTTGCCTTGGGCTGTGCAGTATTTCTTTTTTATTGGTATTGCTTGCAGTGCAACACTTTACGCCTGTTGGCAGTGTTGGAAAGGCCGAGCCGGTAATCAACGTTTAGAAGCTGTTGCGGTATTTATTGCAGTAACCGCGGGTATTACAGCACCGCTTGCTTTAACTGCAGATTTACACCAGACCGCGCGTGTATGGCACTTTTATGCTTATCCAACACCGTGGTCGTGGATGGCATGGGGTTCAATATTACTGCCATTATTCTCGGCGTTTAGCATGCTTTACTTTGCGGCAATGGTTGTTCGCTTAGTGTGGAAACGTGAATATAAATTAACACGTTGGGTTGCATTAGCTTGCTCATTAACTGCAATTGGTTTGCTGTTATATACAGGGCGCGAAGCCTCTATCTTAAAAGCAAGACCTGTGCTGTATACCTATTGGTTACCGATCCTTCTGTTCTTTAGTGCAATGCAAGTACTACCAACATTGTTGGCATTAGGAACGCGCCGTGAACCTATACATCAACGTGAATTAGCGATGTGGTTTGTAAGTTCATTAATGTTATTAGCAGTATGTACGGGTTTTTGGGTTGCTGGCGATACTATTTCAGGTCAAGCCATTAGACAACAATTAGCAATGGGAAGTCTTGGCTGGTGGAGTGCTATGGGCGTTATCGTACTATGGGTTATCTCTGTTGCGATGGGACTTTTGATGGCAAAACAAGCCCGTTCGGTTGCATTTATTACCATGATGGCATTTGTATCAATGGGGCTTGCGTGGGTATTACGCTGGTTAATGTTGATGGGTGCGCAGTATCTTCCAAAATATAACATTATTACAAATCCTTATGAGTTTACGCTAGGCAATGATGGACTGATGGCAATCGTTGGAACATTTGGATTGTGGATAGCGTTAACCATCATCTTTAGAGAAAGTATTCGTTGGGTTGTCAGGAGAGTGCAGCATGGCTAAATTTACAAGACGTCAATGGCTTAAAGGTGGATTAGTTATCGGTGGTATTGCCGCATTTGCTGCCAGCTACCGTGATGTTGCTAAACGTGCCGTAGATGGTTTAGTTGATGGCACATCGGGTAAAGTGACACTTGATAGGATCAATGGTAACTCGTTATTACCTGAAGGTAAGGTTGTTAAAGAGAGCAATTGGCAAGCGAATACTGATCAATCTGTTTGTATGACCCAATGTTTTGGTTGTTGGACGCAATGCGGTGTTCGTGCTCGTGTTGATCGAGCAAACAATAAAGTATTACGTATTGCTGGTAACCCTTATCATCCACTTTCTCATGATCATCATTTTGGCTACAACATGCCAATTAAAGAAGCATTTGAAAAAATGGGGGGTGAAAGTGGGTTAGAAAATCGCTCTACGGCTTGTGCGCGTGGTGCAACCATGATGGAAAGCCTTGATAGCCCAACTCGCATTCTTGAGCCGATGAAACGAGTCGGTAAACGGGGTGAAGGTAAATGGAAACGCATTAGCTTTGAACAATTGATCCAAGAAATTGTTGAAGGCGGTGATTTGTTTGGAGAAGGTCATGTTGATGGTTTACGTGCGATCCGTGATTTAGATACTCTTATTGATCCCAAACAACCCTCATTAGGCCCTAAAGCTAACCAATTATTAATGACAAATGCGGGTGATGATGGGCGTGATACGTTTATTCGTCGCTTTGCTCAAAACTCATTTGGTAGTAAAAACTTTGGTGCTCATGGCTCTTATTGTGGATTAGCGTATCGTGCTGGTTCTGGTGCGTTAATGAACGATTTAGATAAAAACGCCCACGTTAAACCAGATTGGGATTACGTTGAATTTGCACTGTTCTTAGGAACATCACCAGCACAATCAGGTAACCCATTTAAGCGCCAAGGTCGCCAATTAGCTAATGCACGTATTCGTGACTCGTTTAATTATGTGGTTGTTGCACCTGCTTTACCGTTAACAACAACATTAGCTAACGATCATGGGCATTGGGTTCCTGTTCAACCAGGAACGGATGCCGCTTTAGTGATGGGAATGATCCGCTGGATCATTGAAAATAAGCGCTACAATGCAGACTATCTGTCAGTGCCAAGCGAAGTTTCAATGAAAAATGTGGGTGAGAAGAGCTGGACAAATGCGACTCACCTTGTGATCAGTGATGAAAAACATCCACTTTCAGGACAAATGCTCACCACGGCACATTTTAATGATATTGCTGAGGGGGAAGAGCAAAACTTAGTGTTATCACTAGATGGTGAATTAGTTCCTGCGACACAAGTCGATAAAGCACAATTATTTGCTACGCATAAAGTCACTTTAAAAACAGGCGCTGAAGTGACGGTAAAATCAAGTTTCCAATTACTTGATGAAGCGGCTAAACGTATGACACTGGCTGAATATAGCGAGCGTTGTAAAGTACCAGAAACGACCATTGCTGCATTAGGCCGTGAATTCACCGCTTATGGACGAAAAGCTGCTGTTATCTCTCATGGCGGTATGATGGGAGGAAATGGTTTTTATACTGCTTGGAGCGTGATCATGCTCAATGCACTAATAGGTAACTTAAACCTTAAAGGTGGGGTATCTGTTGGTGGCGGTAAATTTAATGGTGCAACAGATGGCCCTTGTTACAAAATGGATAGCTTTAAGGGTAAAGTGAAGCCAAAAGGTATGGTGTTATCGCGTAGTAAAGCAGCCTATGAAAAATCCGATGAATATCGTGAGCGTGTAGAGAAAGGGGAATCTCCATATCCGGCAAAAGCGCCTTGGTATCCGTTTGCAGCAGGGCAATTAACTGAGCAACTAGGTTCTGCATTAGCGGGTTATCCTTATTCATTAAAAGCATGGATCACGAATATGACCAATCCTGTTTATGGGATCGCTGGTATTCGTCAAGTAATGGAAGAGCGTCTTAAAGATCCGAAGCATTTGCCTTTAATTATCGGCATTGATGCCTTTATGAATGAAACAACCGCGCTGGCAGACTATATCGTGCCTGATACTCACAATTTTGAAAGTTGGGGATTTAGTGCGCCTTGGTCTGGTGTTCAAGTGAAAGCAAGTACCGCACGTTGGCCGATTATTGAACCTCGAGTTGCTAAAACAGCGGAAGGCCAACCAATCTCAATGGAAACATTCTGTATTGCTGTTGCCAAAGCCTTAGATTTACCCGGTTTTGGTGATAAAGCTATTGAAGATATGGATGGAAATTTCTATCCAATCAACAGTGCAGAAGATTACTATTTACGTGTTGCGGCTAATATGGCTTTTATGGGTGAAAAACCGGTTGCACCTGCAACTAATGAAGATATTTTACTGAGTGGTGTTGATCGAATTTTGCCAGCAATAACTTCCACATTAAAAAATGAAGAAGTATTGCGTGTTGCATATATTTACACCCGTGGCGGTCGTTTTGCTCCTTATGACAAAGCATGGAATGGTGATGAAACTGGACCTCAGTGGAAGAAACCATTACAAATTTGGAATGAGGAAGTTGCGAAAAATCATCATGCAATAACGGGTGAGCGTTATAGTGGTTGCCCAACTTATTATCCACCACGTCTTTCAGATGGTAGTGATATTCACCAGCACTATCCTGAAAATCAATGGCCATTAAAACTAATGTCCTTTAAGTCTCATGTCGTGAGTAGCTCTACGGGTATGATACAACGTTTACGAATGGTGAAACCGAGTAATTTGGTCGCAATTAATCCTCAAGATGGTAAAAAATGGGGAGTTAATCATGGTGATAAGGTTCGTATTGTAACACCTGGTGGGCAAGTTGAAGCTGAGATTAGTTTACTCGATGGTGTGATGCCAGGTGTTTTAGCGATTGAACATGGTTATGGGCATCAAGAATTAGGCTCTCGTCAACATTACTTAGATGAACAACCTTTACCGATGGATAAAGATATTGGTAATGGTATCAATCTTAATGATTTAGGGTTTGCTGATCCAACAAGAGAGATAACCAATACTTGGTTAGACTGGGTATCTGGTGCCTCTGTTCGTCAAGGTTTACCTGCTAAAATTGAACGTATCGCTTAATTATTTGCCTTGAACTTTAATCTATCACTTCACTCTTTAAGATGGAGAGTGAAGTGATAACAAAGTGAATAGTTTTTTATATTATAAAATATACATAATATTAGTTTAATTGTTTTAATATCATATGTACCCTACATACATAGTATTATAATGAATTTAAGGTGGCCAACACGCTTATTCGTCACCATGTTTACAGAGAGTAATAATAGGAATCGGACTCCTTTTTTCTTTTCTTTATTTTATAATTTAAAGGAATAAGACTACTTTTCATATATGTATTTTAAAATGTTATATATGAAAAATAGCTCAATTCTATTTTTTACGTTAATTTTTTCAGTAATATGTCTCTTGTGTGAATATACTGTGCTATTGCTAATACGTAGCTTTTTAGCTATTTGGTGATTAGGCAATTCGTTCATCCAATAATTAATAATTTTTTGCTCTTGTGTGCTGAAAATAGAACACATAGAGTGTTTATATGTTGGAAAAAATACTTGGCATCGCGATGTGAATAAAGACGTTTTTTCAAGCACCCAAGGAAGTACTCTTTTGGGAAGGATAAAACAGTTATTTGTCAATGCGATAGGTCTTTCCTTATCAGGATAGTTTGCATCAATGTAGAGATAAAGTCGGCAATTTCTTGTTAAAATGAAAAAGAGTTGCAAATGTTGGCAGTGTGCTATTTCTCGGCAATATCGGGTAAGGTCAATGAATATAATATCAGGCATAGAATGATTAATATAATTATTAGCTTCTTGTATAGATGATGCGTCAATAATTTCATGTCTTATATTTCTTTTGGAGAAATAATGCTTTATACCGTTACGAGTAAAGAAACATTCATCAATAATTAATACTTTCACAAATAACTTCCTTGTTTGTTGCTATTCTATTAATTTATTAAAATAAAGATAACTTCATTTTATGTCAATTCGGCTTATATGTTATTTTTTTTAAGATATATCGAATAAAATAATTATTATTACTCTCGTATTAAATGATGATTTATTTATTAATGTTGTTAGTTATTTCTCATAATATGAAAATTATGAATAGATAATATATAAGAAATTATTATGCGGAATGATAAAAACGAGAACAGGAGTACATTGTACTCCTGCTTTGCGTTCGCTATCTTTTTGTCGATCTTTTTATTAATGCTTGGTGTTGTCTGAAACAGAATCTTCAGATGACTCAATTTTATCAATACCTGCTTGAAGAATATGAATCAACTGTTTAGCTATGTCTGTTGTGAGCCAAAGTGTCTTATCTACAACTGCATTTTCTGGATGATGTTCGTTTTCAGGAAGATAATGTAAACGCAACATCATGGCATCGTAGATGTCAACGGTACTGATATCCCAGCCTACAACAGGATGTGTCTGTATAACTTCATTTTTTCTACTCATAATACCTCCTAATCATACAGCCGGTTTTGACTAAGAGAGAAGCTCCCACGCAATGTGGTTACTTTTCAGTATACGAGATTTATCATGATTAAAAAGATAAATTTTTGTTGTAACAAAAAAATGTGTGCTGGCTCTGATAAAAGAGTAATGCACCATTAACAGCCGAACAAATGTTATATGGTGCATTTTAGAAGAATATCAAGGGGTGAGATTAATTGACACTAATATCCCAGTGAACATTTTCATTCGCTAGGAATGGGATAAGTGCTTCATTACCACAAAGAATTTGCGCAGGTGCTTCAATGTTTTTTTCTGTTAGCGTAATGGTGCCTTCATTTACAGGTAACCCATAAAAACGTGGACCATTAAGTGAACAGAATGCTTCAAAGTGCGCTAATGCATCAAGTTCTTTAAACACGGTTGCATAGGCGGCTAATGCAGTAGGGGCGTTAAATACACCCGCACAGCCACAAGAGGACTCTTTTCGATGTTGCAAATGAGGTGCAGAGTCTGTTCCTAAGAAAAAGCGAGAATTTCCAGATGCTACTGCTTGTCTTAATGCTTCTTGGTGAACATTACGTTTAAGAATTGGTAGACAATAGAGATGAGGCTTAATACCGCCAACCAACATATGATTACGGTTAAACATCAAATGTTGCGGAGTAATGGTGGCACCGAGAAATTCATTTCCTTCTAGCACATACTGAGCCGCTTCTTTGGTTGTGATATGTTCAAAAACTATTTTTAGCTCAGGAAATTGTTTGCGTACAGGGGACATGACGTTATCAATGAAACGCGCTTCTCTATCAAAAATATCAATATGTGAAGCAGTAACTTCGCCGTGGATCAACAATGGCATACCGATTTTTTCCATCACACTTAAGATTGGATAAATCTTTGTAATATCAGATACACCATGGCTTGAGTTCGTTGTTGCATTTGCTGGGTAAAGCTTACAGGCAGTGAAAACACCTTGTAAAAAACCTTGTTCAACTTCTGAAGGCAGTGTGCTATCTGTTAAATAGCAAGTCATTAAAGGTTCGAAGTTATCACCAGCAGGAATAGCTGCTTTAATTCGATCACGATAAGCGCGAGCTGCTTCAATAGTTGTAACTGGTGGAACGAGGTTTGGCATGACAATAGCTCTGCCAAAATAATGACTGGTATAAGGAACAACGGTTTTTAGCATGTCATCATCACGAAAGTGAACATGCCAATCATCAGGACGGCGAATAGTGAGGGTGATAGGTTGTGCAGTGGTCATATACCGGCTCCGTGTGTCTTAGGAAAATCGAAAGATCAAGGATTGGATTGGACTAAGTAGTCAAGCCGGAAACGAATGCTAATACGAAAACGATTAAATAGCTACCATTTAATCGTATTTTTTATTATGTATTATAGAATATTGTAAGGGAAAACAGAGAATAAAATCAAAAGGTTACGAGGGTGACACAAATAGAAATGGCTCCTCCAACTGGACTCGAACCAGTGACATACGGATTAACAGTCCGCCGTTCTACCAACTGAACTATGGAGGAATAACACTAAGTGGCGTGTATCATATAGCGGTAGTTTTGATATGTCAAAGGACAATCCTCGATATTTGTTTAAGTGCGTAGATAAGCAACATTTCGTACGTTTCTAAAACGGATGCTCTTATAAAGAGGTGTGGTTTTTTGCAATAACGAATAAAAATAAGGAGATGAAGTGTTTAACAGTAAAAAATGGAGATCTTAAAAAAATACATTAACGGAAAAGAGAGGGAATTGGATCATGCGGATGATAGAAAGCAAAAAGCCCGCACTATAATAGCACGGGCCTTTCTAAATTTGGCTCCTCCAACTGGACTTGAACCAGTGACATACGGATTAACAGTCCGCCGTTCTACCGACTGAACTATGGAGGAAGCGTGTTCTCTTGAGAACGAGAAGGATGATAGCGAGGGTGATGAGCTTTGTAAAGTAAAAAAAGTGAAATAACAGTTTAAGTGGTTAAAAAATAACTAATTTATAGGTTTTAAATCAAATAAGGCTACTTTAAGATAAAAATATTCAATAAATCACACTAGGTAAAATGGAAAACATGAAAACGAGTGTTTTTATTAGTCATTAAGTTATAGAAAACTATTGATAAAACTTAGAGAAAAAGAGGCCAGTAAAACCAAAGAAGAAAATAAAAGGCTAGAAAGCAAAAAGCCCACACTATCACAGTGTGGGCTTTTCTAAATTTGGCTCCTCCAACTGGACTCGAACCAGTGACATACGGATTAACAGTCCGCCGTTCTACCGACTGAACTATGGAGGAAGCGTGTTCTCGTGAGAACGAGGCGAATAATAGCTATCCTTTGTCACCTTGTAAAGTAAAAAAATGAAAAAAAATACCGTTTGCTCAAGACTGCATCAAGTTGTTTCTTTTTTGATAAAAATGTATAAAAAATAAATGGTTATCAGTAGATGCCATGTACAATAAGATATTTCTATTATGAGGTGTAATTCTAAAGTCGATAAGAAGCACAAAGAGGTCTTTTCAAAAGAAAGTTTTTCATACTGTTTAAGAATACAATGTAAGGAATGCTGAGGTTAAAGAGAAGATCCAGAGATAATGAACATCACCGATTTATCAACGCCAATTTTAATTGAGTTCGAGGAATTTAAAAAAGCACTCCTTTCCCATACGAAAGATAAGGAAGGAGGTTGGGATACGGCTGTTTCTGGATTAGCGTTGTGTCATTATACAGCAACGACAGAATCAGAAGGGTGGATGTATGAGCCAAGTTTGGCTATTGCTGCTCAAGGTGCAAAACAAATAACAATAGGCTTAGAAACAAATTGTTATCGCCCTATGAATATGCTTTTGACATCATCTGATATACCTACTTTTGCTAAAGTTTGTGAAGCCTCTAAAGAGGCACCATTTTTAGCTATTTTACTTAAATTAGATCTCTCTTTATTGCCTGAATTGTTAGCTGAAAATCGATTTGAATTATTGCAAGAAAGCAATCAACATAGAGCTCAACAAGTCGTTCCCGTCACAGCACCAATATTACAAGCAGTCACTAGGCTTATTAAACTGATTGATACACCAGAGGATGTGCCTTTCATTGCTCCTTTGATCCAAAAAGAGATCCTTTATTACTTATTACGATCAAATGGTGGGGCTAGGCAGCAGTTATTAGCATCGCAACACCCTCAATGCCGTCAAATTAATCATGCGCTTGATTGGGTTAAGTTGCATTATCAAGACACTATTCGCATTGAAGATTTGACCACATTAGTAGGAATGAGTACCTCTTCATTTCATTTCCACTTTAAAAACCGAACGGGTATGACACCATTACAATATCAAAAATGGCTACGCCTTAATGAAGCCCGACGCATTATGTTAATTGAAATGGCAGACGTCTCTGAAGCCGCATTTAGAGTGGGATATGAAAGCCCATCACAATTTAGTCGTGAATATCATCGATTATTTGGTCTAGCTCCTTTAAAAGATATCCAACGATTAAAAGAATCTGACACTGAAAGGGTATCTTTGGATTATTAGGCAAGAATAATGGAGAAATGAGTTAAAGCAATAATGAATGATTGCGTTACAGTCATGCTATTAGATATTGGTATATAAAGGAGTTTGAAGTGGCTAACGTATTTATTATTAATGCATCAAAAGAATTTGATGGTTCTGAAGGAAAACTCAACGATCATTTAACGCAAGTTGCGACGACATTGCTATCTTCACATCAGATAAATGTGCAATCAACACGTATTGATGATGGCTACGATAATGATGAAGAAGTTGATAAATATTTATGGGCTGACGTTATTATTTATCAAATGCCAGCATGGTGGATGGAAGGTCCTTGGATCTTAAAAAAATATATTGATGATGTATTTAGTGCCGGTGGCGATAAACTATTTATTGATGATGGTCGCACACGAAAAGATCCTTCAAAGAAATATGGTTCGGGAGGGTTGCTACAAGGTAAAAAATACTTACTTTCTGTGACTTGGAATGCGCCATTTGAATCTTTTGAAGAACAAGAACAATTCTTTGAAGGAAAAGGTATTGATGCTGTGTATTTTCCATTCCACAAAGCAAATCAGTTTTTAGGCATGGAAGGATTGAAAACCTTCGGAATGTTTGATGTGGTAAAACAACCACAAATTGAAAAAGATATTCAGGCGTATAAAAAGCACTTAGAACAAGAAATTATTGGTTTGTATCATTAAACTTAGCCAAGTGTATTTATTGGCTATTTCTTATTTACAAGAGGTCTAAACAGCCACATGCGGTAGAAATGAAAAAGATAAATTAAAAGATGAGGAAACGTGGCTGACTTTAATAGAAAATATTGATGGGATAGCTAATAGCAAAAAGCCCGCGCTATGACAGTGCGGGCTTTTCTAAATTTGGCTCCTCCAACTGGACTCGAACCAGTGACATACGGATTAACAGTCCGCCGTTCTACCGACTGAACTATGGAGGAAGCGTGTTCTTCTTGAGAACGAGGCGCATAATAACGATGATATATCAGGGTGTCAACGCTAAAAGTAGATTAAATATCTGTTTGGTTGGTTTATCGACAAAGTGGTTAAATAATAGAAGTTATTCTCCGTGTCTTTACGGTTAACACGGAGAATGGATCAAGATTGGGGTGATAATTGTGATGCCGAAATAGATTGTTGGACAGGATCGAATGCCATCAAATAGACATCATAAAAATGAATTTCTTGTTTTTTACTAATAATCTCTAGAATGTCTTCTTTTATCTTTGGTGAAATTGCGGGATGTTGCTGAATTTCATTTACTGCTTCATCAGACAGTTTCTCAAAGGTATACCATTCACCGTTATAGCAAACTCTTAAATCAAGTACGCCAATATCTTCAAATTTATAGATAGGCTTAATATCAAATAGCAATACTCCGGCCATCACTAGGAACATTAAAGTAAAAAGCACCAGTGAAATAATGCCAAAATAAGGAGAGTAGATAAGTAATGCGGCAAGTAATATATAAGAGAGAACCATGCTGATACATAACCAGATATGGTTTTTCAAAAATTGACTATTAAAGTGTGGTTTTCCGTCTCTTTTTTCAGCTTTATTGATCCGGTCTAAATCACGCTCTAAGATTTCTTTTAATACATTCATTGTAAACACCTTAAGAGATGAATGTTGCAAACTTGTTTCTTGTTGCTAGATTATCACGGAGACAAGATAAGCAGGTAGAACAGTTTTTTTAAATTCTGAGATTAACTGTTATTGTAATGCCATTAAGATTATTCTTAGTTGTTGTTAATAATAGAGATAAAATATCAAATAAATTTTATACACAGTGATAAAAATAGAGGAAGAATTGTATTTTTAATGTGCAATTCGCATTTTTTTAATCTTTAGACGCATAAAACTATTGCTATTAAACTTGTCTCATGCGTTAATGAGTAAGGCCTCAATACAGACCTGATTTATGATTGACATTCTAAGTTAATGAGTTTTAAACAGCATCGCTTTTTGACCGTTTTCTTCATGTGTGCCCATAAGTTATAGGTAGTTCAGGCCAGTAGATGCCGAGAAGGCAACGTTTTATTGATATATAGGAAAGTCACATGTCTGACAAAATGAAAGGTCAAGTTAAGTGGTTCAACGAGTCTAAAGGCTTTGGTTTTATTACTCCAGCAGACGGAAGCAAAGACGTATTCGTTCACTTTTCTGCCATTCAAGGTAACGGTTTCAAAACTCTGGCTGAAGGTCAGAACGTAGAATTCACAATTGAAAACGGTGCAAAAGGTCCAGCAGCTGCTAACGTAACAGCTCTGTAATTTAAAGCCTTTTAAAAATTTTCTTCAAGCCTGTCACCTTATGGTGGCAGGCTTTTTCTTTATGGGTAAAATAAACAAAAAGAGAATGATAATATTTATCAGGAGAGAAAATGCAGATTAATGATAAGGTTGTTGTGAAAACGGATGGTGTTGACGATCGTGAAGGGATCATCCTACTTATTGAAGAATTTAACGAAGGTATTATGTATTTAGTATCACTCCCTGAATATCCAAAAGGAATTTGGTTTTTTAATGAAAAAGAGGGTGGTGAAGGGACATTTGTTAGGCCAATACAAGAAAAGTGATTTGTGTTTAGGTTCGGTTCATTTACAATTTTAAATCAGCTACTTATACTTTTGCTAAATTTTAGTGAGGAGAAGTCACCTTGGATACGCAAAGTTGTAGGTTAACAGTAACTCAGTTAACTCAAAATAAATTTATTCAAATCGATAGGTAGGCTGTTTTCTTCATTAAAACTGCTTACCATTTTTGGTGGGCAGTGCATTGCAATATTCCTTTCTTACATATTTCTGTGTTTGCACTTACCCAAAAAATTTCCTTTATATTACTAATAAACAAGGTAAAGGCATGTGCTACATTTTTTTCTCTCTATTTCCTCCACCTAGGTTGATACATTAATTCTAATACTCTGAACATTTAGAGATAAATTTTCATACTTATTTTTTAATCATCATGTAGAGGAAATAAACATGACGATGACACCTTATATTTTAAATTTGGTGATTGCCATGTGTCTTGGTGCTTTGATTGGGGCTGAGCGTCAATGGCGACAAAGAATGGCTGGTTTAAGAACGAATGCACTCGTTGCCACCGGAGCGGCTGTTTTTATCTTAAGTTCAATCGAGACTTCACCTGATAGTCCAGGCCGAATAGCGGCTCAAGTAGTTTCGGGAATAGGCTTTTTGGGCGCAGGTGTAATTATGCGTGAAGGAATGAATATTCGAGGATTAAACACAGCGGCAACACTTTGGTGTTCTGCGGGAATAGGTGTGTTATGCGGTTTAGGTTTGTATCAATTGGCGACTATAGCAACACTTCTTATACTTTGTGCCAATATTTTATTACGGGAAGCCGCTCAACGTATTAATGCTCAACCACAACACCAAGCAATAGATATTGAGCAACGTTACTCAATTCGAATTATTTGTCATGAAGAAGATGAAGTTTTGGTTAGAACCCTTATTCTACAAGCAATAAATGGTTTACATGTTCGATTACAATCTTTGAGTAGTGCAGATACATTGATGCCTAGCCAGCTAGAAGTTTGTGCAGAGTTGCTGGCAACTCCAGTTGAACAAAAAGAGATAGAAGCCATTGTTTGTCGTGTTAGCTTAGAAAAAAGTGTAAGTGCGATTAATTGGAAAATTGCAGCTGAACACCCTGCTTAACTGACAATAGTTTGAGTAAATGTATCTCTTATGATGACTCTCTATATTCTATATAGGGAGTTTTTTGTTCCCTTAATATAGGGAAGATATTAAAAAATAATTTAAAGAGAATATAAATGTTATAGAAAGTTATAAGCATATAACCATATTTCTTGTGAGCAAATAGACGTAATGGTTAATTTTAAAACTAAGCACCTTATTGAAGAATAGTGAGATCTGTATCATGTATTAAGTATTATTACTGATATATAAAAATAAAGTATTTTATTAATGTAATTATTATCAATGTAACTATTACTCTATGGGATAAAAAAATAGAACTTTTTTATTCATAACTGGTTAATTAAGAAGACACAGTAAGATAAGGGAATTATTTTCGTTTTATTTTAAACACTCATTTTTATGTAATTTGATTAATATGCAATTATTTATATTGTGGTTAACCCGTATATTGTGAATTTTAAGCGAAAATGACTGAATAGAGTTTAAGCGTATTTGATATGGTTTCTCTTTTTTATTAATTATTGATTTCAGATTGGTTTGATTTATCACTCTTTATTTTATTTTGAATAAACGATGATCATCAAAATCAAGTAAGCGTTTGCCACTAGTTATTTACTTATTAAATGAGGCACTTAGGTGTATTGTAGGACAAAAAATCGTTATTAAGGGGCTTAGTGCAGTATAGAATTTCGGATCGAAAAGCGTGTTTTCTATTGATTATACTAGGAATTTTTTTAATACCTAAATAATACTCTCAAATTATTTCAATGTATTTGGCGAAATATATATCAATGTTTTTTATCAGGTTTGATTTAAGTTTCAATTTTTGAGTAATATTTTTAATTTAACCAAATTAGTGTTAAGAGAAAGTAGGCCAAGAGGTGTTAAATGGCTAGTTTTACCCGCTACAGCAAAGCTGATGAATGGCCGAGTAATGTTGTTTATAATTGCTCATCAGTGATGTACAAATTTTTTTGAAAGAATGTAATTTTTTTTGTAAAAAGCATGTAGAAAAAATGATACCAATAAGTAATCTTATAATGAGAATAGAAAAGGCATACCAAGCATTTCTTAGTGTAAAATAATAATTTCATGAGTTTATTATTTGTAACTTTGTCAAGGATGTAAATCTTACTTATTACAGAAAGAGAATTATCTTAGAGTGAAATAGCTATGCCATTGTCATTTATTCCGAAAATAAATATAAAGGATTATTAGATATTGACCTTTTTTGATTTACTTAAAAAGATAAAAACAAGTTCGAACTACCATTAATTAAAAAAGTATGTCATCAAAAAAAAGTTGATAAACATTTCACGATAGCTATCTCAAAAAGATAGGCTCATTTCAATAGAACTGAAAGCAATACACAAAGTATTTGTATTCACGGCATGAATAATCTCAATTATTTTCGATTTGAAAAATAAAGTTACAATATTTTACTGATTTTTCTTTTCACGAAAAACAGAACACTTTTGTGGCGTAAATGATGGAACCTTGTTATTGCTTTTTAAGCTTGATCTAATAAATGAGATATAGATCTAGATTACTTAGATATATCAATATTTTTATTACCTTTTTATGAAGAGGAAATGCCTTTTTAAACCTAAAATTACTCAAAAAAGGGTAATAATAAGGGCTAAATTAGTGATAAGTGGAGCTGAATATTTAGATATGTATTTTAGTTATCTAAATAAAAATATAACGATATTTAAATGTCAGTCTGCGCCTAACTCTGTCAACATCAACTTTTGTTAAGCAATGGTGTTACTTAATATCAGCACTTTTGGCTCTGTAATGCATTAAGACTTGTGCTAGCTAGGTTGAAATGAAGGTTCTGAACACAGAAGGGAAGGGAAAGTGAAACAATACTCATCATTTTTAGGAGCAAAACAAATTACGATAAAAGTTAGTTTCAGCGATAAAAAGTAACATTTGATATTTTATCGTTTGTATTGATGATAATGGAGTAATCAATAAGATGTTATTTTGATCGTATTTATTTTGTTTTGTTTACATTGAAAAGGTATGGCTATACAAGTGTTAAGCATGGCGTGGTGTGTTTGTCTGCACAGACGTTTTCAACATTTAGCTGTAATCTCAAATAAAAGAAACAAAATTTATATTCGATTTTCTCCCTTTATGGATTAATTACTTTATATTAGGGATCTCCAAATCTTTTTTTTATAAAACTGAAATTAATATTTCAAATTTAGTCTATTTTTTTATAATAAAAAGAGGGGATTTTATAATATAAAAGGATTCAAATGACCTTAATATTTTATTTTTTCTTCATTAAATATAATGTCTATAATTTATTTATATTTATTTTACCAATATACGTAACCACACATTTCAAATGTTTTTTTAAATTATCATTTTACACACTAATTAAATAGGGCTTATTTTTATAAATTAACTTTCTTTTTTTTACATTTTTCTTAAGCCAAATATTGTATTATATGTATATGCTATTTTATTAGTTTGGTTGGTTTGAGATTGTTTTTTATTAAATTCATTTTTTATTTTTTTCTATTTTTAATATTAAAAACCTCACTAATATAAATATTCCCTGTTTATAAAATAGACTTCAAATCATAAATAAAACTTACTTATGTGAGGATATTATTTAACTGTGATTAATTTACAGTCAATAAAACTCTTATTAAGAGTTCTGTAATTTAAGTGTTAAAAGCTTATCTTTAAATATAAATATATTTATACTATTACGTATGAAACTTTAATGGTGTGGAAATAAATATTCAATGATTTGAGGGTGATGATGCATAACTAAGAATTTAATTTTATATGACTTATCCTTCTGAATCATAAAAGCATGGGCGTATCGCTATGATTTAAAAGAAAAAAATAATTAGTTAAATTAAGATAAAAAAAAGAATAACTAGAAATAATTATGATAGCTTGTTTTTTAAACAAATTGTAAATAAAAAGTGATCATTTCTGAGGGTTTAAGTAAATGATGAAAAAAATAATATCTGTAGAAATATTTATTAAACCGGAAGAGCTTGTTTAGATAAAGATGAGGAGTAGATATTGCAATATATGTTACTGTGATCAAAAAAATCTTCAATTGTGGATTTGTCAAATTTTTATGCTGTATTTTTAGGTTTATAAGTTTAATAGATCGTATAAAATAAAAAATTATCATTAATATTTTAATTTGGGTAGATAAGCTTATTAATTTACACAGAGTTTTATTACTTTTATCACTTGAATAGTTAATGAACTAATTCCATAATAATGATTATCTTTTTGTGATGTGACTCACATAGTATTTAAATTGGACTACTTTATCCGTTGAATAACTTAATCGTTAAGGAGTAAAGTTGTCGCGTTAGGATTATTCTTAACGAGCTATATTGGCGAGCATTTAAAGTTTACTTTTAATTTAAATGTTTTTTTCGCTACTTTTGAAAATGACCGTAACTAAGTAATACAAGGTAGTGTTACTACGAGTCATGTTCATAAAATGGGGCCTGGAAATTTAATATTACATTTATATTAATTTCCTTGGGATCTTTCATTAGGGAGATCCTCTTTGTTCAATATAATCGGACGGGATGTAAAGAGATGAGTACGGTTGAATTGCTTAAGCATATTTATGACATAAATTTATCGTATTTGCTTTTGGCGCAAAGGTTAATTAACCAAGAAAAGGCTTCAGCAATGTTTAGGCTTGGTATTAGTGATTCCATGGCTGATGCTCTTGCAGAGCTTACATTGCCTCAATTGGTTAAGTTGGCTGAAACAAACCAACTAATCTGTAATTTCCGGTTTGAAGACAGCGAAACAATAGAACAACTCACCAAAGAATCTAGAGTGGATGATTTACAACAGATCCATACTGGAATTCTTCTTTCTTCAAACTTGTTTCGTCAGTTAGCGGAACAAGATACTTCTGCAACAAAGAAACGGGCATAACAATGAGTGAGAAAAGTATCGTCCGAGAAGCGAAAGACATTCGCTTAGCAATGGAATTAATCACCTTGGGTGCCCGCTTACAAATGCTTGAAAGTGAAACTCAATTAAGTCGGGGGCGTTTAATTAAATTATACAAAGAATTAAGAGGGAGCCCCCCTCCAAAAGGAATGTTACCTTTTTCAACGGATTGGTTTATGACATGGGAACAAAATATCCATTCCTCTATGTTCTACAATGCTTACCGTTTTTTATTGAAAAATGGGGGATGTGTAGGTGTTGAGGCAGTTGTTAAAGCTTATCGTTTATACTTAGAACAATGTCCACCTGTTAAAGATCAAGAACCTATTTTAGCACTAACAAGAGCATGGACATTAGTACGCTTTGTTGAAAGTGGTATGTTACAACTTTCAGTTTGTACCAAATGTAATGGTTCATTTATTACACACGCACACCAACCTGCTAGCAATTATGTTTGTAGTCTTTGCCAGCCTCCTTCTCGCGCAATAAAAAAACGTAAACTTTCCGCCAATCCTGCCGATATTAACTTACAACTGTTGGATGGTCTTGAACAGTTTGCAATGTGATTCGAGATTGAAAGTTAAATATCAGGTTATAGAGCTTAGTTATCTATAACCTGAGCCGTTTCCTCTCCCACTCCTATCTCTTGCTGCTATGTTCGCCATT
The DNA here is from genome assembly GCF_040140305.1 of Proteus sp. fly-1008. Classification (NCBI taxonomy): domain Bacteria; kingdom Pseudomonadati; phylum Pseudomonadota; class Gammaproteobacteria; order Enterobacterales; family Morganellaceae; genus Proteus; species Proteus sp. fly-1008. The sequence goes on along the minus strand of NZ_JBEEWH010000001.1, from coordinate 829,483 downwards.
CTCTCTATAACGAAATTAGCTAAAGGGATATCGCGTGTTAGTACTCTTAGGATATATCGTGGTTATGAGCGCCGTCATCGGGGGATATCTTCTCGTCGGTGGTAGTTTAGGCGCCTTATACCAGCCAGCCGAATTTATAATTATTTTTGGTGCCGGTATCGGTGCTTTTATTGTAGGTAATAATGGTAGAGCAATTGTATCGACAATGAAGATCCTACCGAAATTACTTCGCAGTACCAATTACAATAAAGCGATGTACATGGATTTAATGGCACTCATGTTTCGTTTGTTGTCAAAAGCGCGTCAAAACGGCATGTTGGCATTAGAGAGAGATATCGAAAACCCACAGCAAAGTGATATTTTTTCCCAATATCCTCGCATTATGAAAGATGTCTATATGCTCAGTTTTATTACGGATTATATGCGTCTCATGGTGACAGGAAATATGAATCCTTATGAAATTGAATCTCTGATGGATGAAGAGATTGCAACTTTTGAGGAAGAGAGTGAAGTTCCTGCAACGGGATTATCTGCTATGGGTGATTCACTACCTGCATTTGGTATTGTTGCTGCTGTGATGGGTGTCGTTAATGCGTTAGGCGCAGCTGATAGACCTGCTGGTGAAATGGGCGTTCTCATTGGTCATGCAATGGTCGGAACTTTCTTAGGTATTTTATTAGCATATGGTTTTATTTCACCATTAGCTTCTCGACTCAGACAGCGCTCTAGTCAACAAATGAAAATGATGGAGTGTATCAAAACTACACTGTTATCTAGCATGAATGGATATGCGCCACAGATAGCGGTTGAGTTTGGACGTAAAACCCTCTTTCTGGCAGACAGACCTTCTTTTATTGAATTGGAAGAACATGTACGTCAGGTACGGACACCGATGCAGGCAAATCCTGATGCAATGAAAGAAGAGTAATTATGAAGAGTAATTCACAAATCATTCGAGTTAAAAAGCGAGGGAGAAAGCAACATCACGCTCACGGTGGTGCATGGAAGATAGCTTATGCTGACTTTATGACTGCAATGATGGCTTTCTTTCTTGTGATGTGGTTACTTTCAATCTCTAGCCCACAAGAATTAACTCGTGTAGCAGAATATTTTCGTACACCGTTAAAAGTCGCGATTGAAAAAGGACGATTTAGTGGAGATGCAACAAATCCTATTCCTGGAGGAGGGCGTGATCCTGTCTATAACGAAGGTGATGTCTTGCCAAAAGGCGAGGAAGATAAACAGCTCAATGAAAAGCAACAATTCCGCCGACTAAAAGATAATTTAGAACAAGTCATTTTAAATGATCCTAGATTAAAAGATCTGAAGCCTCATTTATTAATAGACATGATGGATGAAGGATTACGAATTCAAATTATCGATAAAGCAAATCGCCCAATGTTTAGAGTTGGTAGCGCCACCGTCGAACCTTATATGAAGGATATTTTGACGGCAATTGCCCCTATTTTAAATGACACACCATATAAAATCAGTTTATCAGGTCATACCGATGATATTCCTTATGCAAGTGGCGCTTTTAAATATAGTAACTGGGAATTGTCAACCGATCGCGCTAATGCCTCTCGCCGGGAATTAATTGGTGCAGGATTAGGTGAGTGGAAAGTGTTGCGTGTTGTAGGTATGGCATCAACAGTTCATTTAGTTAAAGAGGATGGTTTTGCTCCAGCTAACCGACGGATCAGTATTTTGGTCTTAACGAAGCAAGCAGAACAAAAAATTGTACAAGAAAATGAGCGGGTTGCACCGACAGTAACAGAGGCTATTGAAATTGAGCCTCTACTTTCAGGGCAAGAAACCCCACAAGAAAAAGCAGCAAATACACAGACGGGGTCGTCTGTGTCTTCTGCATCTGAGCTTCCCGAATCAAAAAAGGAAAATGTTGAAACAGGAGTTTCTGGGGAAAGTTTGCCATCACAATCGACAAATATTACTACAAAACAGGGAACAGCCCCCTAATTTGTTGGTAATCGCGTAAAGGTGAATGAGTAACGATGGATATTACTGAGTTTTATCAAACATTTTTTGATGAAGCAGATGAGTTGTTAGCTGATATGGAACAGCATTTACTGTTACTTGATCCAGAAAATCCAGATCAAGAACAGATGAATGCGATTTTCCGTAGTGCACACTCCATAAAAGGAGGAGCTGCAACATTTGGCTTCGTTAAACTTCAACAGACCACTCATGTGCTTGAAAACTTGCTCGATAGTGCAAGACGTCATGAGATGGCGCTCACCGACGACATTATTAACCTGTTTCTGGAAGCGAAAGATATTATGCAACAGCAATTGGATGCACATAAAAACTCACAAGAACCTGATGAGGAAACATTTAACTATATTTGTGAGAAGTTGCGTCAGCTGGCTCTCGATGTAAAAGAAGAACAATCAGCTCCTCATGTTGAGGCCGTTGCTGGATCTGAAACTTCAGTTTTACATGTCACTGAGACTGAAACTTCTGCCTCATCATCGGATGTGGATAGTGTACAAAATGACGCCATAGTAGCAGAAACATCGAAAATGGCTGCTGATGGACATTATTACCATCACATCATTTTGTCTGATCTTAAAGAGACCGATATTGATTTAATGCTTGATGAATTAAAACATCTTGGGGAAGTCAGCCAAGTTGAAAAACAACATCATGGCCTTGAGGCAATATTAAAAACAACCGCAACCGAAGAAGATATTAGTGCGGTACTCTGTTTTGTGATTGAGCCCGAACAAATCTCGTTTAGACAAAATACTACGACAGAAAAAACGGTAGAGCATATTGCGACATCAGAAGAGTGTGAAATATCTGCTGATGATGCTCATATTGAAGAACAAGTTGAGCAACCAGCGCCCGTTCAATCTGTTATTGCTGAGAAAGTAACACCATCAGAACCAGTTAAAACACCAACTGCGACAGTATCTGCACCTGCAAAAAGGCCAGCCACTGCACCAACACCTAAAACAGAATCAACCAGTATTCGTGTTGCGGTTGAAAAAGTTGATCAACTTATCAACTTAGTTGGTGAATTGGTTATCACACAATCAATGTTGGCTCAGCATAGCGATAGCCTTGAACCGTCTATATACAGCGATTTGTTAAGTTGTATTGCACAACTGCAACGCAATTCTCGTGATCTGCAAGAATCTGTGATGTCGATTCGTATGATGCCAATGGAATATGTATTTAGCCGATTCCCGCGAGTTGTCCGTGATTTAGCAGGAAAAATGAATAAAAAAGTTGAGCTAAACATGATTGGTAGCTCGACCGAACTTGATAAAAGTTTAATTGAAAAAATTATCGATCCACTGACTCACTTAGTCCGAAATAGCCTCGATCATGGTATTGAAATGCCAGCAGATCGCGTTGCTGTTGGTAAGCCAGAAGCAGGACAATTAACATTGTCTGCGGAGCATCAAGGCGGCAATATTTGTATTGAAGTGACTGATGATGGTGCAGGATTAAATCGCGAACGAATTTTGAAAAAAGCCATTTCTTCAGGGCTTTCAGTTTCTGAAAATATGAGCAACGAAGAAGTTGCTATGCTTATTTTTGCACCTGGGTTCTCAACCGCAGAAGTTGTGACTGATGTTTCTGGTCGCGGTGTGGGTATGGATGTTGTGAAACGAAATATCCAAGAGATGGGTGGTCAAATTCAAATTAGTTTTGAAGTGGGCAAAGGAACTCGTATTCGTATTTTACTGCCACTTACATTAGCTATTTTGGATGGTATGTCAGTTAAAGTACAAGACGAAGTCTTTATTCTGCCATTAGGTACAGTAGTCAGTTCTTTACAACCTGAAGAGGATGATATTTATCCATTAGCTGGTGATGAGAAGTTATTGCAAGTAAGAGGAGAATATTTACCTCTTATTGAATTGCATCGTACTTTTAATATTGAAGGTGCTCAAACAGATATTACTCAAGCGATTGCGGTTATCGTACAAAGTGCCGGACGCCGTTATGCTTTATTGGTAGATAAATTAGTTGGTCAGCATCAAGTTGTCGTTAAAAATATAGAAAGCAATTACCGAAAAGTACCGGGTATTTCTGCCGCAACAATTATGGGCGATGGTAGTGTGGCTTTAATTCTTGATGTACCAGAATTACAACGCTTAAGTCATACACAAATGACAAATAAGAAAAAGAATACAACTGCAAGCGCAGTCATTTAATAGTGAGGATAAAATAAGATTATGGCTTCGGAACATTTCGAGAAATTATCCGGTGAAACTGTTGGACAAGGATTTCTAATTTTTACGCTGGGCGACGAAGAATATGGAATTGATATTTTAAAGGTTCAAGAAATTCGTGGATATGATCAAGTTACTCGTATTGCTAATTCACCTAGCTTTATTAAAGGGGTAACAAATTTACGGGGCGTTATTGTTCCGATTGTTGATCTGCGTATTAAATTTTCACAAGAAAGTGTAACTTATAATGACAATACTGTTGTTATTGTGGTTAACTTATTAAATCGAATTGTAGGAATTGTTGTTGATGGTGTTTCTGATGTTCTTACGCTGAAGCCAGAGCAAATCTGCCCTGCGCCGGAGTTTGCGGTCACAATGTCTACAGAGTATTTAACAGGCTTAGGTACTTTAGATGAAAGAATGCTTATTCTTGTTGATATTGAGAAATTACTCAATAGTGAAGAAATGGAATTAGTTGATAGCGCAACAATTCAAGCTAAATAAGTTTTTATTTTTTAAAAAATAATCTAAATACTGTTCCGGTAAGCTTGCCGGAATAGCTATTTCTGTCTTTTTTATTTTATTAGCGAGTGCTAAAGCATTAAATTAACTTTAAGGTAAATTTAAAGATAAAAAAGAACTGTTAATTTGAGTTAAGTTCTATTTTATTATTTATTAATTTATAAGTAGCTATCACCAAGTTGTAATATTTTTCTACTGACGGAAATAAATATAAAGTTTTTTATACTTATAATTTTAATTAAAAACAAGTATTACCATCGCTTTTTAATGGGGCAAAAACGTGACTAAGACGAAATGAAACCTATAAAGTTTCTCTTAAGTCTGCCGATAACTTGCTCATTACCATTTATTATAAAAAAGGGAAACTATGTTTAGCCGAATGAAAATAGTGACTGGATTATTATCCATTCTTCTGTTGTTTGGTGTTTTGCAATTTATCTCCGGGGGAGTTTTTTACTCAAATATTATTGAGACAAGAAATGACCTGAATAAAACACTAACAATACAGGATCAACGTGAGCGCCTAGACGAAAGTTGGGCTAACTTACTCCAAGCTCGTAATAATATTAATCGCGCTGCGATTAGCTTTTTATTACAAGATAAAAACCTGAATGTGGATGATTCTCTTTCTGTTGACTATCTTACGGGTCTTGCTCGTAAAAATATGTCTCGTGCAGATGAGAAATTTAAAGAATTTGAAAAAAACATTACCGCTTATCAAGTTCACTCAGAAGATGATGTTCGTAGCCTAAAAGGGCGTTTTATCGAATATTTCTCTGCATTAAATCAATTGGAAATTTTACTTCAAGATAAGAATTTAAAAGATTTTTTTGAGCAACCAACGACAGGTTATCAAGATGCTTTTTATAAAGAATATCTTGCCTACGTTATGCGTAATGAGAAGTTTAATGATGAATTAAACGTGGCATTAGAAGCCTCTCACCAACGTACAGTTATCACAATGGTTGTTTTAGCCATTATCGTTATCTCTGCATTAATTTTATGCTGGTTTGCGTTACGTAATGCCTTGATTAGACCATTAAATTCACTTCTATTAAGTATTAAAACCTTCTCTGAAGGCGATTTACGTCCAAATATTGAAGTGAATGGCCGTAATGAAATGAGCTTGTTAGCAAATGGCTTAAAGCATATGCAACAAGAGCTTATTCAAACCGTTCGTGGAGTCTATCAGAGTACAGAAAATATTTATAACAGCACGAGTGAAATTGCGGCTGGAAATAATGATCTATCTGCACGTACCGAAGAGCAAGTGGCTTCATTAGAAGAAACCGCTGCTAGCATGGAACAGTTAACGGCAACCGTAAAACAGAATGCAGATAACGCTCGTCAAGCAAGTAACCTTGCTAATGATGCCTCAGATATCGCTCGTCAAGGCGGAAAAGTTGTTGCTAATGTGGTGCAAACAATGCACGACATAGCCGGAAGTTCTCAGAAAATCACCGATATTACTGCAGTTATCGATGGTATTGCATTCCAGACCAATATTTTGGCACTGAATGCGGCCGTTGAAGCAGCAAGAGCCGGTGAGCATGGTCGCGGATTTGCGGTAGTTGCCGGTGAAGTTCGTAACCTTGCACAGAGAAGTGCAGAAGCTGCTAAAGAAATAAAAACACTGATTGAAGATTCTGTAAGTCGTACTGAAACTGGCTCTGTGCTCGTTGAAAGTGCGGGTGAGACGATGACGCGTATTGTGGACTCCGTAACTCGTGTTACTGACATCATGGGCGAAATCGCTTCTGCATCAGATGAACAAAGTCGAGGGATTTCACAAGTTGGCCTTGCGGTGTCTGAAATGGATCGTGTCACTCAGCAAAATGCCTCTTTAGTAGAACAATCTGCAGCCGCTGCTGCTGGTCTTGAAGATCAAGCAGTTGCATTAACCCGCTTAGTTTCAATCTTCAAATTACCGGGTCAGGAAGAAAAAACGCTAGAAAGAAAGGAATCGGATGCAACCCCTGTAGTTAAAGCCGCTGCTCCACTTATAAAACCAGGAACCTCAGAAAAGAAAAAGAGCAGCAGTGTTGAAGATCCCGCTAACTGGGAAACTTTCTAACAACAACAAGTGGCTGACAAGCGGTGGCTTTTTACCACCGCTTTAAACGAGGTGAAGGCATGTTTAGGTTTCGCAAATTAAAGATATCCACCAGTCTATATTTATTACTGATGATGTTTTGCGTTATGCAGGTGATTTCTAGTGGCATTTCGCTAGGGATTGTCCATTTGAATAACGAACAGATCACCAGAGTTGATTTAGATACATCTAAGCGAGATGAGTTAGGATTAAGTTGGGCATCTTTAATACAAACACGTAATGCGATTAATCGTGTTGCTATCGCAGTGAAAACTGAACAGTCAACGGATTATATTCAATCTATTGAATCAATAGCACTTTCACGCTTGGAAACGGCGAATACTCATTTTCAAAATTTCCTTGCTGAAATAAATAAAGAGGCAATACCGACAGAAGAAAAAGAAATCGTTGAAGCGGTGAAAAATGATTACCACGTTTTATATGGTGCATTAACTGAATTACATAACATGTTAAAAAACGATAATTTCCAAGGTTTTTTAGACCAACCAACGGAACGTTATCAAACGGCAATGGAAAATTCATTTAACACTTATATGAATTATGTGCAGACAGAAATTACAGAATCGATAGAGCAAGGACATCGTTCTTATACTATCGCTATCTTAATGTTTATCGGCGCAATAGCGATGGTTATTGTTGTGTCAATCGCGGCTCACCGTTGGCTAAGTTTTAATATCATTAAACCTTTCGCAAGTTTAAGCCGTTATTTTAATGATGTTGCGACTGGTAAATTAAATCGTGAAATTCTTGTATTTACGGATGATGAAATAGGGGATGTGTTTAGACAATTACGAGATATGCGTGGTGAGCTAGCGCGTTCTATTCGTATTGTTCGAGATAACAGCCACGCTATGCATTCTGGCATTCAAGAAATTTCTAAAGGAAATACGGATTTATCCTCAAGAACTGAACAACAAGCTGCTTCATTAGAAGAAACTGCGGCAAGCATGGAAGAGTTAACAGCGACGGTAAAACAAAATGCTGATAACGCCCTACAAGCAAGTAAGCTCGCAGAATCTGCTTCTGAGACAGCCATGCGTGGTGGTCAAATTACGCATAGTGTTGTTGAAACCATGGATGCGATTACACAAAGTTCTCAAAAGATAGGAGCTATTATCAGTGTGATTGATGGTATTGCGTTCCAAACCAATATATTAGCACTTAATGCGGCCGTTGAAGCTGCACGCGCAGGCGAACAAGGACGAGGATTCTCGGTTGTTGCTGGAGAAGTTCGTAACCTTGCTCAACGTAGTGCTGATGCTGCAAAAGAAATCAAATTATTGATTGATGAATCTGTTTTACGAGTCTCTCAAGGTTCTCAACTCGTTAATAATGCAGGGCAGACAATGGAGGAACTCGTCACATCAGTAAATAAAGTCACTGAATTAATGGCAGAAATCGCCTCAGCTTCTGATGAACAAAGTAGAGGTATTCACCAAGTCGCTGATGCAGTCAGTCAGATGGATCAGGTGACACAGCAAAACGCTGCTTTGGTGGAGCAATCAGCATCTGCTGCCGCAGCATTGGAAGATCAGGCTAATAACCTTGTTGATGCTGTATCGGCATTCGAGTTGCCTGACACGGATGAGAGTAATACCTCTTCATCCCTAGAAGGTAATGGGTTGAAAAAAGCAGATAAAAAATCATTTTTTAAAAAGACCCATTAAAAAACAATGAAACGTAATGTTACTGAAGTCTTATCAGATATCGCTGCTCAACCGTTGGATATTTTTACTCAACGGTTCATGTTGTCCGATGATCAGTTCCAATCTATATGCCAATTGATTTATCAAAAGGCAGGTATTGTGCTGACTAACAACAAAAGGGAGATGGTTTATAACCGTCTCACTAGGAGGTTACGTGAATTACGGATGAATAACTTTGGTGACTATCTTGCGTTTCTTAAAAGTGATGTACGCAACCCTGAATGGCAAGAGTTTGTTAATGCTTTAACTACGAATCTCACTGCATTTTTCAGGGAAGCACATCATTTTCCTATTTTGGCGAAACATGCCAGAAAAAGAGCAGGAGCAGGGGGCGTCTACCGAGTATGGTGTGCAGCTGCATCTACTGGAGAAGAGCCTTATTCAATTGCGATGACTTTACGCGATGTTTTTGGGAATAACCCTTATAAAACCAAAATTATTGCCAGCGATATCGATACAAATGTGTTGGATAAAGCACGAAAAGGTGTTTACCGACAAGAAGAGCTTAAAACATTAAATGATGAATATTTGAAAAAATATTTTCTCAAAGGTGTCGGCGATTTTGAAGGATACGTAAAAATTAGACCACAAATCAGTGAAATGGTCTCTTTTCAGTATTTGAATCTACTCGACAAGCAATGGGATTTAGAAGGCAGTTTTGATGCGATTTTTTGTCGTAATGTCATGATTTATTTTGATAAAACGACACAACAAACCTTACTTAACCGCTTTACCTCATTACTTAAACCAGACGGAATGCTGTTTGTTGGGCATTCTGAAAATGTAAGCCAGCTTAGCAAGGATTTCTACTTGCATGGGCATACCGTTTACGGGCTGACACCAGCAAGGAGAGGTTATGAATAAAATAACGGTACTCTGTGTTGATGATTCGGCGCTAATGCGCCAAATCATGCGAGAAATCATCAACAGTCATAGCGATATGGAAGTTGTTGATTGTGCACCAGATCCTATAGTGGCTCGTGACTTAATAAAAAAGTACAACCCACAGGTATTAACGTTAGACGTTGAAATGCCACGTATGGATGGTATTGATTTCTTGGAAAAACTGATGCGATTAAGACCGATGCCTGTCGTTATGGTTTCATCATTAACAGCTAAAGGCTCAGAAGTAACGCTAAAAGCGTTAGAACTGGGTGCTGTTGATTTTGTGACTAAACCACAGCTTGGTTTACGTGAAGGTATGCTCGCTTATAGTGAACTGATTGCAGAGAAAATTCGTGCAGCCGCTCTTGCACGAATTAGTCGGCGCGAAGTTCAAGTAGTGCCTTCTAAATCATTGTCATTTACACCGATGATTTCGAGTGAAAAGTTGATTGCTGTAGGTGCATCAACTGGTGGCACAGAGGCTATTCGTAATTTTCTAGAACCATTACCCGTTACCAGCCCAGCGGTGTTGATTACACAACATATGCCAGCAGGGTTTACACACTCATTTGCAGAACGATTAAATCGTTTATGTCAAATCAGTGTAAAAGAAGCTGAAGATGGAGAACGTGTATTACCAGGGCATGCGTATGTTGCGCCGGGTGATTATCACATGGAGCTTCGTCGCAATGGTGCTAACTACCAGATCCACATTAATAAAGAACCTGCAGTAAACCGCCATCGTCCTTCAGTCGATGTACTATTTCGTTCAGTTGCAAAATATGCGGGGCGTAATGCCATTGGCGTTATTTTAACTGGAATGGGAAGTGATGGTGCTGCTGGGTTATTAGAAATGCGTCAAGCAGGAAGTTATACCTTTGCACAAGATGAAGCGAGTTGTGTCGTCTTTGGTATGCCTCGAGCTGCGGTTGAAATAGGCGCAGTTGATGAGGTGAAAAGTATAAGCTCAATGAGTAAAGCGGTACTGATGAAAATCAGTAGCACGCAATCATTGCGTATCTGATTAAGTTCAGTTTAAAAAGCAACACAGTAATTTGCCGATATATTTTGAAGGAGTTTTCAATGGCAAGTAAGGATCTGAAATTTTTAGTGGTTGATGATTTTTCAACAATGCGCCGCATAGTTCGTAATTTGCTAAAGGAATTAGGATTTACGAATGTAGAAGAAGCAGAAGATGGTGCTGACGCGTTAGCTAAATTACGCAATTCGGCAATTGATTTTGTGATAACAGACTGGAACATGCCAAATATGGATGGTCTAGAGCTTCTTAAAAATATTCGTAGTGATGCGGGACTTGCAGCAACACCAGTATTAATGGTGACCGCTGAAGCTAAAAAAGAAAATATCATTGCAGCAGCGCAAGCCGGTGCAAGTGGGTATGTTGTTAAACCTTTTACAGCAGCAATTCTTGAAGAAAAACTAAATAAAATTTTTGAAAAACTGGGCATCTAAGGAGTCGCAATGAGTGGGAATCCAATTATGCCGAAAGATAATATTGAAATGACATCTGATATTATCAGCCGGATCGGACAATTGACGCGGATGTTGCGCGACAGTTTGCGAGAATTAGGATTGGATAAAGCAATAGCCGAAGCAGCAGAAGCCATCCCTGACGCTAGGGAACGATTGGATTATGTTGCTCAAATGACCGCTCAGGCAGCTGAGCGTACATTGAATTGTGTCGAAGCTGCGCAGCCTAAACAGGATGCGTTAAGTGCCGATGCGACTAAGCTTACTGAACGTTGGGACCAATGGTTTGAACAGCCAGAAGAGCTGAAAGATGTACGCTCTCTTGTAACAGATACCCGCAATTATTTGCGGGATATCCCTGAGAGTACGGCTTTTACTAACAGTCAGTTACTGGAAATTATGATGGCACAGGATTTCCAAGATCTGACAGGTCAGGTGATTAAGCGCATGATGAGTGTCGTTCAAGAAATTGAAAAGCAACTCGTGATGGTATTAATGGAAAACCTGCCACCAGAGCAACTTGAAAAGTCTAATGTGAAAAAAGAGACTGATTCTTTATTAAATGGTCCACAGGTTAATAAAAACAATGCTGGTGTGATCAAAAACCAAGATCAAGTTGATGATTTGCTAGAAAGTCTAGGTTTTTAACCTGTGATGAGTTTTAGGGCGATAAGGACGTTGAGATATGCAGGACGCATTCGCTCTATGCTCTGCTCTTTTAGGATGGTGTACTTTATGGATAAAAAATCACGTAATAACGCTTTGATAGCCCACGCTATTGAAGAAAATGTAAGCCGCTTTTTTTAAGCGGCTTTCGATGTTGCTTAAATCAGGATCAATATAAGAAAGTACATTATTTTCTGTGAATTTCGCTGATTTCCTTATAATTAGCGACAATACTACCTTTATTGTTATTTTTATCATTAGATTGCTTTCTAAGCGCCTACCGCCATAGCCCAAAAAGCCCCGTAAATTTGCGATTGTTCAGCCCATCAATTTCCTCTGAATTTGTCATGCTTAGAGTCATTTCATTCATGCTTTTAATCTCATTATCTAAATCGGACAGACTGTGGCTGAAGATAGCGATCTCGAAAAAACAGAAGACCCCACACCCCATAAACGGGAAAAAGCTAAAAAGGATGGACAAATTGTCCGTTCTAAAGAGCTTTCATCCGTTTTAATGATCTTGGGTGGTGTGAGTTTGCTGTGGATGAGTGGTGGATTTATCACTCGTGGGCTACATGCCATGTTAACGGAAGGATTTACATTTAATCATCACCTTATTGGTAATGAGAATTTGTTGATCCCTCGATTTGGTAGCTTGATTAAACAAGCTGTTTTTGCGTTATCACCTGTGTTTTTTGGTTTAGTGCTTGTGGCAATTGGTGGCTCTGCTTTATTAGGTGGGATTAACTTTAGTAGTAAATCTATTAAGTTTGATCCGAAAAAATGGAACCCTATTTCTGGGTTAAAACGTATATTTTCAATGAATGCGTTAGCAGAGTTATTTAAAGCGATACTAAAATCAACCTTTGTGGGGATCGCGGCAACCGTTTTTTTATGGCACAACTGGAACGATATTCTTCATCTGATCACACTTCCTCCGCTTAGTGCATTAGCCAATGCGATGCAATTGCTGATTTTTGCTGTCTACATTACGGTTTTTATGCTGATCCCGATGGTGGCATTCGACATTATTTTCCAAATCCGTAGCCATCTGAAAAAGCTACGTATGACGCGCCAAGAAATTAAAGATGAATTTAAACAGCAAGAGGGTGATCCTCAACTTAAAGCGCGTATTCGTCAGCAACAACATGCTATGTCTCGCCGTCGAATGATGGCTGATGTACCGAAGGCTGACGTTATTGTTACGAACCCAACACACTATGCTGTCGCATTGCAATATAACGACAAAATGACCGCACCTAAAGTGTTAGCGAAAGGTGCAGGGGCTATTGCGTTAAAAATTAAAGAGATTGGTGCAGAAAATCGAATTCCGCTTCTAGAAGCGCCACCGCTTGCTAGGGCGTTATATCGTCACAGTGAAATAGGCCATGCAATACCTTCAACCCTTTATGCCGCGGTTGCAGAGGTGCTTGCATGGGTTTATCAACTGAAACGATGGAAAACCGAAGGTGGTTTAAAACCTAAACAACCTATGAACTTGCCAGTGCCTCCCGCACTGGACTTTGCTGGAGAAGATAATCGTCATGGCTAATTTGGCCTCATTACTCCGCTTGCCGGGAAATTGGAAAAGTTCTCAGTGGCAGATACTGGCAGGGCCAGTGCTTATCTTGTTGATACTGTCAATGATGGTATTGCCATTGCCACCTTTTCTATTGGATTTATTATTTACCTTTAATATCGCACTTTCGATCATGGTGCTGTTAGTGGCAATGTTTACAAAACGTACTTTAGACTTTGCTGCTTTCCCGACTATTTTGCTGTTTACCACGTTGTTACGTTTATCATTAAACGTTGCTTCAACACGTATCATCTTAATGGAAGGACATACAGGGCCAGAAGCTGCAGGGCGCGTTGTTGAGGCCTTTGGCCATTTCCTTGTTGGCGGTAACTTTGCTATCGGTATTGTGGTCTTTATCATCCTTATTTTGATTAACTTTATGGTTATCACCAAGGGTGCGGGACGTATTGCTGAAGTGGGTGCTCGTTTTGTATTAGATGGAATGCCGGGTAAACAGATGGCAATCGATGCTGATCTGAATGCGGGCATTATTAACGAAGATGAAGCTAAAAAACGTCGTAAAGAAGTTTCATTAGAATCTGACTTTTACGGCTCAATGGATGGTGCGAGTAAATTCGTTCGTGGTGACGCCATCGCAGGCTTAATGATCCTTGTGATTAACGTGGTGGGGGGCCTTATCGTCGGTGTCGCTCAACACGGAATGGCGTTAAACGATGCAGCAACGACTTATACTCTTTTAACCATCGGTGATGGTCTGGTTGCTCAAATCCCAGCATTGATTATCTCAACAGCAGCGGGTGTTATTGTTACTCGTGTTGCAACAGATGAAGATGTTGGGCAACAAATGGTGACTCAACTATTTGATAATCCTCGTGTACTGATGTTAACAGCTGGGGTGTTAGGCTTGTTAGGTTTAGTCCCGGGAATGCCTAACTTTGTTTTCCTCTTCTTCACAGCAGCATTAGGTGGATTGGGTTGGTATATTTTACGTCGTAACGCTAACCCTGAAGTGCAACAACAAAAAGAGATGGAAGAAGTTGAGAAGCAAAACCGTGTTGTTGAAGCGTCATGGGAAGATGTGCAACTGGAAGATCCATTAGCGATGGAAGTGGGATATCGCTTAATTCCAATGGTAGATAACCGCCAAAATGGTGAGTTATTAGGACGAATTAGCGGTATTCGTAAAAAGTTTGCTCAAGAGACAGGCTACCTTCCTCCTGTTGTTCATATTCGTGACAATATGGAGTTAAGACCTTCTTCTTACCGTATTTTGATGAAAGGGGTTGAAATTGGTCATGGAGAAGCGCATCCGGGGCGTTGGTTAGCAATTAATCCGGGTAATGCAGTCGGCTCTTTAGACGGTGATATCACTCAAGAGCCAGCTTTTGGTTTACCCGCGGTTTGGATTGATGACAGTTTAAGAGAGCAAGCACAGGTTCAAGGCTATACCGTTGTTGCGGCAAGTACTGTTATTGCAACGCACTTTAACCATGCATTAACGAAATACGCATCAGAACTATTTGGTCGCCAAGAAGCACAAATGTTATTTGATAGGGTCAGTAAAGAGCTCCCTAAAATGACAGAAAATATGATCCCAGATATGCTTTCACTCACGGTGTTGCATAAGGTATTGCAAAATCTGCTTTCTGAGCAAGTGCCTATTCGTGATATGAGAACCATATTAGAAGCCTTAGCAGAGCATGCACCAGAACAAAAAGATCCGGCCGAATTAACGGCAGTGGTTCGTGTTGCACTTCGCCGTGCGATTACACAACACTGGTTTGGTGATCAAGATGAAATCCAGGTGATTGGTTTAGATGCAAGCTTAGAACGTATTTTGGTTCAAGCAATGCAAAGTGGTGGTGGATTAGAGCCGGGTCTTGCTGAAAATATTGAACAACAAGCGGCAGATGCTGTACGCCATCAAGAGATGTCTGGTGGTGCTCCAGTATTATTAGTGAATCACACATTGCGTTCATTACTTTCACGCTTCTTACGGCGTAGTTTGCCACAATTGGCGGTGTTATCGAATATGGAAATTAGTGAAGGTCGTCGGATCCGTATGACATCAATGATTGGTGGGCAACCACATTAATCATTTTCGTTGATATACCGTTATCTACCGCTAAGGCCACTTTATTAAGTGGCCTTTTTTATATTGATAGACATGAAGAGGGATGTGTTCGCGCTTTTATTTATGATAAAGGGTAAAGCTGGTACATCAATAAATAGGTGGTTTGATGATGTTATGAAAAGTGTAGTAATAATTTGAATAATAAAGAAATAAAGGCTCAATTAATAGTGAAAATGTAGATAAGAGAAATAAAGTGTTACGAGAAGAAGATAGATAATAGTGATGTATAGTGGCTTAAAGTTAATAACGTTTTATCAATAAAGAAAAACGCCATCAAGATTGATGGCGTATCATGTGAATTCTAATAATTATCGAGAAAACCTAAACCTGAATTTTTCGCCCAGCTAATGTAGAGCGCTGTGCTTGACCATCAGAACCATAAAGGGTTGGGCTGTGGTTCTTCTGCAAAAAACGGATAGCATCACTATTACGAGAAATATGTTGCTCTAATAGTAATCCGTTATGTTGATTAAGATGTTTTAGCTCCGCCGTAATATCCATTATCTGTATCCATAAATCAGATAAGAATGGTAATCCGGTGTAAGGTTTTTCTACACCAGCTTGTAAGCTTAGCGTATGACGCTGTTGGTCTGTATGACCTAAAGCCGACAAGACAAAATTCTTCTGTTCAGTAACTTCGTGAAGTGCATTGATATCAATGTTACCTGCACACAATAACTGTTGTTCAGCACGTAGAATACTGGCAATAGTATTGAGCTGTGATAATTGAAGATCTAAAGTCTGGCGGAGTTCTTCCATCATAATCATTAAAATATTATTGAGTTATGCTTTCAGCAGCTTCACGGAAAAGAGCATCCGCGATTTTACCGCTGTCCATGGTTAAGGTTCCGTTGGCAATTGCTTCTTTTAAACGAGCAACTTTCTCAACGTTTATGTCTTTATTTCCAGGCTGAACAAGTTTTTTCTGTGCTTCACTTAATTTAACCGAAGTGTCACCTGTTGCAGTTTTTTGTTCAGTTGTTCCCGATTTACGTGAGCCCTGTGTAACTTCACCTGGGTTACGTTGTGCAATTGCGTTAATCGGAAGCAGTGGATTTGCGCGTTCAATACTCATAGGAAAATCCTTTGTTAGGCATCAATTAATAGTCAGATGAAGCCATTGTAAAACAACCTATGTGTTTTCGCCTATCATCTTGGTTCTTTATATCGGCTATAGAATCAAAAACTTTAATGTTACTTGTCATACTCGTCATACTTCAAGCCGTAGCGTTGTTGACTGCATTCACTCACACTAGTCACATACTTATGTATGCTCCTAGCGATTCGTTCATTTGTCGCCTAGCTACAGCTTGAATTATTTAGAGTATCTACTGGCGATGCTTTAAATTTGCGCCTAGCTACAGCTTGAATTATTTAGAGTATCTATATTAGATGCTTTAAATTGTTGTCTAACTACAGCTTGAATTATTTAGAGTATCTATATTAGATGCTTTAAATTGTTGTCTAGCTACAGCTTGAATTATTTAGAGTATCTATATTGATGCTTTAAATTGTCGCAATTATTTAGAGTAAAAAATGTAACGTAAGAGAGTTTACCTTGGCTTGCCATAACTGAAACGAGTAACAAGCAATTCAATATAGGCTTATTCTGCTTATCAGCTTTTTAATTTATTAAAGTGGGATGCGAACAGAGCCATTTTCAAGTGCTTCACCAGTGACGATTTGTCCTGATTTTACTCTTACTCGGATCGTTTCATTGGCCACGGCGTTGTTTACCGCTTTGCCCTCATAACGGATCTGAAAGTGAGGACCTTGTGCAAATACCGTTACTGTTTGTCCTGCTAAAATTGCCCAAGGGCGACGAACCATGGTTGATGTTAAGGGTTTACCTGCGGATATTTGTCTCATCGCAATCGCATTTTTAATTAATGCGGGATCGCGCAATACATCATAAGGCTGTTTTTCTAACTCGCCTGTTGCCATGCTGACAGTAGATATTTCAATGATGTCATCACGATTAATATCTTTTTTTGCGATTAAGTATTTACCTTTAACGCTAACATCAACTTGAATAAAACGACGTTGTTTATCACATTGAATGGGAATTGAAAGACGTCCCCAATTGCGAGAACCTGCGTGGCGTTGGATCTCTTGCGTTTGACACACTGGCCATTTCTCTTCAGGTGTTAAAACAGTGACTGTCACTTTATCGCCTTGTTGATGAAGCGCGACAAAGAAATCTTGTAGTTCTTCAGGGAGTGATTTAGCGATACTTACATTCACCATAAAGAAAAAAGAAAACAGACCGATAAGAGTTTTAACTAACATAGTTTGTATCACCTTACAGAGTTGATGCTAATTGTGCATTTGTACTTATTTAGCCAGCACAGTGTACATCGTCTCTACACGCCTTAAACGCATAAATAGCAATCCAATTTACGCCTATTCCTCCAATCATCTTTTTTTTGAGCGTTTATTCTGTCAACTGAAATTGTTTTATCAGCTGAGGTAAGTGGCTTAGCCACCAAGGATAGAAGATGCTCGATAAATTAGAAAATACGTTTCATTTTCAACAAGAAGCGCTCTCAATACGCAATAAACGCCAAGAAATCCTCGCTGCGAATATCGCGAACGCAGATACCCCAGGCTTTCAGGCTCGTGATATTGATTTTGCTTCTGAATTGAAAAAAACCATTGAAAACGGACGTACTGGTAGTCATGGCATGCAATTAGCGATGACATCAGAGCGCCATATCCCAATCAAACCTGGTTATCGCTTAGAGGCAGACTTACTCTATCGCGTGCCTCATCAAACTGCGATGGATGGTAATACTGTGGATATGGACATGGAACGTAGTAATTTTGCTGACAATAGCCTTAAGTATCAGGCTGATGTGACATTTATTAATTCACAAGTTAAAAGCATGATGTCTGTATTGCAACAGTAAGGTAAAGAGCATGTCTTTATTTAGTATTTTTGATATTTCAAGTTCAGCACTTTCAGCGCAATCACAACGTTTAAACGTGAGTGCCAGCAATATGGCAAACGCCGACAGTGTTGCGGGGCCAGATGGCGACCCTTATCGTGCAAAGCAGGTTGTTTTTCAGGTAAATGCACCAGCCGGCCAAGAAATTGGTGGTGTGCGTGTCACCGAAGTAGTGGATGATCCAGCCCCATTTCGTATGGAATATCAGCCAGGGCATCCTTTTGCCGATGAAAAAGGATATGTACGTATGCCGAATGTTGATGTCGTGGGTGAAATGATTAATACCATCTCTGCTTCTCGTAGCTATCAAGCTAACGTTGAAGTCATGAATACGGCAAAATCACTGATGCAAAAAACACTGATGATAGGTCAATAGGGAGAATAAATTGTGGGTATTTCCTCCTCAATGAATGAACCTTATGATAATACCATTATCGGGGATGCACCTTCTTCATACCATACGAAAAAAAGTGGTAGTGATGATATTAAAGGGAATTTCCTGACACTTCTCATCACCCAGATGAAAAATCAAGACCCAACAAACCCAATGCAAAATAATGAGTTAACATCTCAGTTAGCTCAAATTTCAACCGTTGAAGGTATAGAAACACTGAATAAAACAGTGAATAACATTGTTGGGCAAATTGATCAAAGTCAGGCATTGCGAGCATCTTCCTTAGTTGGCCGTGGTGTCATGGTCGCTGGGAATAAAATTGTTGTCTTTCAGCCAACCGATGGTAAAGATGAGACTGAAAAACCCGGTGACGGGGATGACACAATTCCAACACCTGATACTCAAAATGAAAAAACACGTCAGCAAATGGGAACGTATAAAGCAGATGATACGGACCCAAATACCCCTGATAGTGAACACCTTTTTTCAACACCTTTTGGTTTTGAATTACTCAGTCCAACCGATTCTCTTACGATAAACATCACCAATGCGAGTGGTGTGACTGTTCGTACGATCAATATGGACAAAAAGATGCTACCGGATGTTTATAACTTCTCTTGGGATTGTACAGATGAAGATGACAATCCTGTTCCAACAGGAAGCTATAAATTTACCGTTAACGCCACGCTTAATGATGCTCAGGTCCCTGTTAAGACACTGAATTATGCGCTGGTGAATAGTGTGTCCATGGTGGATGGTGGTGCCCGCCTTGATGTTGGCTTAGGTAATACCGTTTCATTGGATGAAATTCGTCAGGTTCTTTAACTAACACATATTCAACTTGGAGGGCGCATGTCCTTTTCACAAGCAGTAAGTGGTTTAAACGCAGCAGCCGCAAACTTAGATACTATCGGTAACAATATTTCTAACTCCGCAACCTACGGTTTTAAAGGTGCAAGTGTTTCTTTTGCAGATGTTTTTGCAGGATCTGGTGCAGGTCTAGGTGTTAAAGTTGCAGGTATTAGCCAAAACTTTAAAGATGGTAGTATCACAACGACTAACCGTCCAACAGACGTGGCGATTTCTGGCGGTGGTTTTTTCCGTATTGAAGATCAAAACGGCGGTGTTTTTTATTCACGTAATGGTGAATTCGGTAAAGATAAAAATGGTTTCCTGACTAACATGCAAGGTATGCGTGTAACAGGTTATCCAGTACAAAGCGTTGATGGTAAAAACGTGGTTCAAAAAGGGGCAACGCCAACACCTATTGTTATTCCTACTGATATGATGAATGCAAGTGCAACCGATAAAGTAGATATGACGGTTAACTTGAACTCAGCTGAAGAAGTCATTGATCAAACAACTCATGCGTTTGATCCTAAAGATAATGATTCTTATAACTTCAGTACTAACGTAACGACTTACGATAGCTTAGGTAATGAACATAACCTGAACTTATTCTTTGTAAAAACAAAAGATAATGAATGGGAAGTTCATGCTCAAGACTCCACAACAGGTGAGCCAGCTCAAAATCTAGGCAAGTTAGTTTATAAAAATAACGGTGTATTAGACGAAGCGGCAACCAGCATTAATAATTTCACTACCGTATCTTATAAAGGTTCAGAAACCATGAGTATGGCAATGAACTTTACAGGTAGTACCCAACAGAAAGTTGCTGAATCAAGCGTATCTAAATTAGCGCAAAACGGTTATCAAGCGGGTGAATTCACCAACTTCCGTATTGAGCAAGATGGCTCAATCATGGCGACCTACTCAAACCAACAAAGCCAAGTTGTTGGTCAAATCGCATTAGCTAACTTTGCAAATGCAGGTGGCTTAAGTTCACAAGGCGACAATATGTGGTCTGAAACTAACGGTTCAGGTTCACCGATCGTCGGTGTTGCAGGCTCTGGTGTATTCGGCAAATTAACCAATAACGCATTAGAAGCGTCTAACGTTGATATGAGCCAAGAGTTAGTCAACATGATCGTTGCTCAACGTAACTATCAATCAAATGCACAAACCATCAAGACTCAGGATCAAATCCTGCAGACTCTGGTTAGCTTGCGCTAATAACGCCGGAAATAATCTGTTATGGATCATGTGATTTATACCGCGATGGGCGGCGCCAGACACTCGATGGAAAATCAAGCTGTCGTGGCGAACAACTTAGCAAACGCATCAACGCCTGGATTCAAAGCGCAGCTTAGTGCAATGCGAGCCGTACCTGTCAATGGCGATACCTTACCAACTCGTACATTAACGGTAGCTTCAACGCCTGGTAGCGATCAGAGTCAAGGAACGATGAACTATACCGGCAGATCAATGGATGTTGCATTAAGTGATAACGGTTATTTGGCTGTTCAGCTTGATGACGGCACCGAAGCCTATACCCGAAACGGAAACATCCAACGTAATGCAGATGGCATGTTGATGGTGCAAGGACGTTTGTTAATGGGGGATAACGGTGCGATTGAAGTACCTCCTCAGGCAAATGTCAGTATTGCTAATAACGGTATTGTGACTGCGCATGTTCCCACTGATCCGCCAAAAATGTTGGGTCAGATTGGTCGTTTAAAAATGGTAAAACCAGAGCAAAACGACTTAGTTCGTGGTGATGATGGATTATTCCATTTATCACCGAAAGGAGCAGCGCGTGCTGGTGAGGAATTACCTGCGGATGATAGCGTGAAGGTGTTAGCTGGTGTGTTAGAAGGCAGTAATGTTAATCCAGCAGAAGCCATGGTCGATATGATAGCAAACGCAAGACGTTTCGAAATGCAAATGAAGGTTATTCATAGCGCTGATGAAAATGCGCAAAAGGCTAACCAACTGCTATCACTGAGTTAAATAGTGTAAGGGGAAAACCATGATCCGTTCTTTATGGATTGCTAAAACTGGGTTGGATGCACAACAGACAAACATGGATGTGATTTCCAACAACCTCGCAAACGTCAGCACCAATGGCTTTAAACGTCAACGTGCGGTTTTCGAAGATTTACTGTATCAAACAATTCGTCAACCGGGTGCGATGACTTCTGAACAGACTAACGCACCTTCAGGTTTACAAATTGGTACGGGTGTTCGTCCGGTTGCGACCGAACGTTTACATAGCCAAGGTAACTTAGCGCCAACAAATGGAACACGTGATGTGGCTATCAAAGGACAGGGTTTTTTCCATGTTCAGTTACCTGATGGCACAGACGCTTATACCCGTGATGGTGCATTCCAAATGGACCAGAATGGCCAATTAGTGACAACCAGTGGTTTCCAAGTTGTACCCGCTATTATTTTGCCTGATACCGCAAAGAAAGTGATGATTGGTCGTGATGGTACAGTCAGCGTTGAGATGGAAGGTGATCCTGCGCCACAACAAGTAGGCCAATTGACACTAACTACCTTTATTAATGACAGCGGATTAGAAAGTGTGGGTGAAAACTTGTACTTAGAAACCGCAAGTTCTGGCGCACCAACTGAAAATGCCCCGGGTATCAATGGCGCAGGCTTGTTGTATCAGGGATATGTTGAAACCTCTAACGTTAACGTGGCTGAAGAGTTGGTCAATATGATCCAAACTCAACGTGCTTATGAAATTAACAGTAAAGCGATTTCAACATCAGATCAGATGTTACAGAAACTAACGCAACTCTAATTTTGTTTGTTCATTAGCCTGACAGGATTTCCTGTCAGGCGTATTACTAAAAGAGTATCGAAGATGGATACAAAGGTCATTACTGACAATTCTGGGGCAAGAAAGCTTAGTGTCAGATGGCGTCGTCATCAACGTTTAGGTACCGCCCTGTTGGTACTGACACTGTCGGGATGCGCATATATACCCAAAAAACCGTTAGTAGAAGGTAACACAACTGCGGTTCCAACGGCACCAACGGCACCTGCACCTAATGGCTCTATTTTTCAGTCAGCTCAGCCTGTTTATTTTGGCTATCAGCCTCTATTTGAAGATAGACGCCCTCGAAATATCGGTGACACGTTGACTATCACATTGCAAGAAAATGTCAGTGCAAGCAAAAACTCATCTGCGAATGCAAGTCGTAATGGCAAAGCTGGGTTCCTTGCCTCGATTACGCCAAGGTTCTTGGAAGGATTGTTTGGTAATAGCCGTGCTGATATGGGTATGGAAGGAAACAGTGATTTTGGCGGTAAAGGTGGCGCAAATGCGAACAATACCTTTAAAGGCACCATTACTGTGACTGTCGATCAACTTCTCGCCAATGGAAACCTGCACGTTATTGGTGAAAAGCAAATTGCTATCAATCAAGGTACTGAATTTATTCGTTTTTCAGGTGTTGTGAATCCAAGAACTATCAGTGGTGCCAATACCGTAAATTCAACCCAAGTTGCTGATGCTCGTATTGAATATATCGGAGATGGTTATATCAATGAAGCACAGTCTATGGGATGGCTACAACGCTTCTTCTTAAATGTATCACCTTTTTAATGAGTAGGGTCCAGATGAAAAAAATAGCGATGAGCCTTTTCTTTATCGTGATGACATGTGTCGGTTTTTCCGCCCATGCCGAACGGATCAGAGATCTCACCTCTGTTGAAGGGGTAAGAGAAAATGCGCTGATTGGTTATGGTTTAGTGGTGGGATTAGATGGGACGGGCGACCAAACAATGCAAACCCCGTTTACCACACAAAGTCTGAATAACATGCTCTCACAATTGGGGATCACAGTACCACCCGGCACCAATATGCAATTGAAAAACGTTGCTGCGGTGATGGTAACAGCAAAATTACCGCCTTTTGGTCGTACAGGGCAATCAATCGACGTCGTTGTTTCATCATTAGGTAATGCAAAAAGCTTACGTGGTGGTACGTTGCTGATGACGCCACTCAAAGGTGTTGATAATCAGATTTATGCTTTGGCTCAAGGTAATATTGTGGTTGGGGGAGCAGGTGCATCCGCAGGCGGTAATAGCGTTAAAGTTAACCAATTGGCGGGTGGGCGTATTAGTAGCGGAGCGATTATTGAACGCGAACTACCATCACAATTTGGTCAAACAGGTCTGTTGAACTTGCAACTGAATGAAGAAAACTTCACATTGGCACAACATATCTCTGATACCGTTAATAAATTAAGAGGTGTGGGTACCGCGATCCCTTTAGATGCTCGTACAGTTCAACTACGTGTTCCTGTTGGTAAAAGTGAACAAGTACGTTTCTTGGCTGAAGTTCAAAATCTCGAAATTAAACGAGTTATTGCAGATGCAAAAGTGATCATTAATGCAAGAACGGGTTCTGTTGTTATGAATCGTGATGTGACATTAGGAAGCTGTGCGATTGCACAAGGCAACCTTTCTGTCACGGTTGATAGCCAAGTGAATGTAAGTCAGCCTAATACTCCATTTGCGGGTGGTAGCACTGTTGTAACACGTAATACAAGTGTGAATATGAGTGAACAAGGTGGCTCATTACAGCAAGTGAATGCAAGCGCAAGTCTAAACGAAGTGATCCGTACATTAAATGCATTAGGTGCAACACCGACTGATTTAATGTCGATATTGCAGGCAATGGAAAGCGCGGGTTGCTTACGTGCGAGATTGGAGATTATCTGATGAAAGATTTATCTCTGCTTTCTTCAATGCCGACGATGTCAACGCCGGCATATGACAGTAATGCATTGAATAAACTTAAATATCAGGTCGGGCAAAATACTGATCAACAAGGACTGCGCCAAGTGGCGCAGCAACTTGAAGGTGTTTTTGTTCAAATGATGTTAAAGAGCATGCGCGATGCAATACCTCAAGAGAGCATGTTTAATTCAGAAAGTACCAAAATGTACACATCACTTTATGATCAACAAATCGCTCAAGACTTATCACAAAAAGGCTTGGGCTTTGCTGACATGATAGAAAAGCAGCTTTCTGCAAAAGTGACGATGGAACCGAGCGAGATGGCTGGAAAAACGCCAATGCCATTAGATGGCAGTGATATTTTTCAATCCATGCCAACGCAAGCCTTGGGGCAAATGTACCGAGCAATGCAGCCTTACCAAAATGCAATTGAAAGTACGATTGGTAAACTTAAGGGGTTATCTGAAAGCAGTGCTTCTTTTGCATCTAAATTGTTAGGGCCTGCTAAACAAGCGACAGAAGGCACAGGTGTACACCATCTTTTAGTTGTTGCTCAAGCGGCGTTGGAATCGGGTTGGGGCAAACGTGAAATTCTAACGGGTGAAGGTAAGCCAAGTTATAATCTGTTTGGTATTAAAGCAGGAAATAGTTGGAAAGGACCTGTCACAAATATTATGACAACCGAAGTGATTGACGGTAAGTCAATTAAAATGCGAGATAATTTCCGCGTTTATGGCTCTTATGTTGAAGCTATTCAAGATTATCTCCGATTGATTACTGAAAGCCCTCGTTACGCTAAAGTGCCTCAAGCTCAAACTCCAGAACAAGCTGCTTATCGCATCCAAGAAGCGGGTTATGCCACCGATCCTGGTTATGCGAAAAAACTGGTTTCAATTATTGGTCAATTGAAAGGAAGTGGTGAGCAAGTTGCTAAAACCTATACTCACGATTTAAGCGATCTATTTTAATGCTTTCCCCTCAAGTTTGGAGGGGAAGTACCGATAATAAAGACCAGAGCATTCATTCCAATTTGCCAGCTATGCTCCGTGCATACGGGTGATGACTAAACGTAAAAGGATAGACAAATGTCCAACAGTTTAATTAATACAGCGATGAGCGGACTTAATGCGGCACAAGCTGCGATGAGCACTGTAAGTAATAACATCGCTAACCAAAATGTAAAATGGTACAACCGTCAAATGACTGTTTTTAATGAAAACAGCGGCACAATGACCGGTAATGGTTATATCGGTAATGGTGTTAATGTTAGCCGTATTCATCGTGAGTATAACGAATTTCTTGCCGGTCAAATGAACCGTGCAATGTCAAAACAAAGCGCACTTAATAGTTATACCCAAAATATCTCACAAATTAATGATTTGTTAGCAGATAAAGGAAATGATGTTTCGAGCGCTATTGACGAATTTTTTACAAGCTTACCAAACGTAACCAATAACGCAGAAGACAACCCTGCGCGTACAACGGTAATTGGTAAAGCGGAAGCAATGGTCAATATGTTTGCTAAAGCAGACCAATCATTGCGTGATCTAGAAAAAGATATTAATAGTCAGGTGACAAATACCTCTAAAAATATCAATGAATATACAAAACAGATCGCAAAATTAAATAACGAAATTAGTCGTTCTAAAGGCTTCAATGGCACTGATCCTAACGACTTATTAGACCAACGTGATCGTTTAATTCAAGAGCTAAACACACTGGTTGATGTTCAAGTCACTCAACAGGATGGTGGTTTTGTTAACGTCACATTTGCTAATGGTTTGCCATTAGTATCTGGTACTCGCTCTTATGAAGTTTCTGCTATTCCATCAAGTAAAAATAGCGAACGCCTTGTTATTGGTTATAGCAACGGTATTGATGACGTTCGTGAAGTGGATGCAAAACGTATTAACGGTGGCGAACTTGGCGGTGCTTACCGTAGCCGTGAAGAAGTGTTAGATCCAAGCCGTAACCAATTAAATCAATTAGCGTTAGTGTTAGGTGATCAATTTAATAAACAACACGAACAAGGTTTTGATTTAGATGGTAAAAAAGGCGAGAAATTCTTCGACCTTGGTGGCGCCCATGTAATGCCTAATGGTAAGAATAAAGGTGACGCAACCTTTGATGTGAAATATACCGATACCAAAGCAGTGAAAGCGGCTGATTATACTGTTAAATATGATGGTAGTAAGTGGAATGTTACGGTAGAGCCGGGCGGTCGTAAAGTTGATGCTAAAGTAAACGCGACGGGCGAATTAGAATTTGAAGGTATGAGTATCAAAATCAATGGTACTGCACAAAAAGACGATTCTATTATTGTTCAATCTGTAGGTAATGTGATTGCAGGTATGAATGTTGCAGTCACTGATCCAAGTAAAATTGCTGCTGCGGGTTCATTAAATGCAGATGGTGAAACTGCACCAAGTGATAACGAAAACATGAAAAAACTGTTTGAGTTACCCGATGAAAAAATCATTGACGGCAAAACAACAATTGCAGGTGGCTATGGTTCACTGATCAGTATGGTTGGTAATAAAGTGAATACGGCTCAAGTTGACTTTGATGCCCAGGTTTCTATTACTAAAAGTATTGTCGAACAACAACAGTCTGTTTCTGGTGTGAACTTGGATGAAGAGTACGGTGAGATGTATCGCATTCAAGAATACTACATGGCAAATGCAAAAGTTATTCAAACTGCAAACAGCATGTTTGATGCGATTATGCAAGTTTTCTAAGTAACCCTTCATCAGAATAAGGAATATCACTGTGCGTTTAAGTTCAAATCAAATTTTTAGCCAGCGAGTGGACAATATTACCAGTTCACAAAGCAAATGGATGACTGAAGGAAATAAAATCTCCAGCGGTCGTCGTGTTGAAAAACCATCAGATGATCCAATGGCAGCATCCCAAGCGGTTATGGTGAAACAATCTGAATCTCGTAACCAACAGTATGCAACTGCGCGTGGATTTGCAAAAAACAGCATGTCTTTGCAAATGAGCTTAGCCAGTCAAATGGTTAATATTACAACGAAAATTCAAGAGACACTGGTTGCAGCAGGTAATGATGGAACATTAAGTGATGAAGACCGTTCATCTTTAGCTGACCAATTACAAGGTTTAAAAGATCAATTAGTGGGTATTGGCAACACAAAAGATGGTGTTGGCCGTTATATTTTTGCAGGTTTCCAAACAGATAAACCTCCTTTTGTCGCTGATGCAACAGGTAAAATCACCTACCAAGGTGGTGATAAGCAAATTACCCAAAAAGTAGATAGCAATATTGAAATGGTCACTAACTTCACTGGGATTGAAACATTACAATCTTCAGGGAGTAAAGGAACTGCACCTGATATTTTTGAAGCATTAGATGGCGCTATTACTGCGTTACAAGAACCACTAATAGGTAAACCACAAGCTGATCGTGATGCCGCATTAGCAAAAATTGATACAGCGAATCGCGTTAACCGCGCAACCTTAAATAATATTTCTAGTGTTGAAGCGAAGTTAGGCTTACAACTTCAAGAGCTTGATAACTTGGATGATTTAGGCGCGGATACGTCGTTAAGAAATGCAAAACGTTTAAGTGAGCTGCGCGATTTAGATTGGACACAAGCAATTTCTGATTATTACCAAGAAGAGTCTGTATTACAGGCTTCTTATAAAGTCTTTAACGACATGAAAGAGATGTCGATGTTCAAGATGTATCGATAATTTTTATAGTACTGTCTCGCGACATTTTGATATCACCCCTGGTATTTATTTATCAGGGGATTTTTTTATTTATTAAAAGCAACAAACTATATTTTCTTTTTTAATGCTAAGAATAAGATTTTATCTTGAATCGAAGAAGCGTTGAAACCATGATGAAGGTAAAAATGTTTTGCGTTTTCAGTTAAAGCATGAACCATAATCGCTCTAACACCAATGTTTTCAGCTACATGATGACAACGCAAAACAGCATCTCTTAACAAATCGGCACCAAGATCTTTTCCATGAAAAGTTTTATCAACAGCAAATCTAGCTAAAACGATCACGGGTATTGGGTCTGGCATATTGCGACGAATATGACTAATTGCTTCAGTATGGTTAACACTACCTGTTGCTAAAGAATAGTACCCAACAACACGTTTTTTATTTTTTTCACAGACCACAAACGTACGGGATGCACCTAAAAATTGGTTTTTTAAACCTCTTTGTTTTATCCAGTTATCTAATACATTTTCACTACTATAAAAATCAGCCACTTCATGTGAATTTGATAACGGCTCAGGTGCTGTTATTTTTCCCATAATGGTTTTCTCATTAATAACTTTTCAAGAGCAGGGTCAATATCAACCGGCGCATCAATAATTTCTATAAACTCTGCATATTGAGCATCATTTAAATTAAAGGTTCTACGGTCTAAAATGACGTCTTCAGCAGCTTGGCATGCTGTCTCAAGAATAAAGTCAGTACGAGATTTATGGAGAATTTCAGCAGCAGTATCAATAAGTGCACGTTGTGATTCTTTAGCGCGAATATTGAGTTGTACATCAGCTTTCATATCACGCCTCCTTGTATAGCAATTGATATACATTGATTGTGGAATAAACAAACAATATTAGCTACAAAAAAGCAGATAAATTTTAATTCGAGGACTGCGATTAAAAATCAGTCGATTTAAATCTCAAGAAACCAACTGATGTAATATTAAAGTGATGCGATTAAACGTATCGCTAAAGACGCGCTCTGTAAATACAGGCAATGCAGGCATAATCATTGATAATGCTAACATACCGATAGTCAGTGTTAGAGGGAAACCAACCACAAAGACAGAAAGCTGTGGTGTCATACGGTTTAGAATACCTAATGAAAGGTTAAGAACGAGGAGTAGGGTGATTAATGGCATGGCTAGCATCATACCGTTAATGAATATAGTCCCGCCACTTTGGACTAAAGTTAGAATGGCTAAAGAATTAAATGTTTGATTTTCTATAGGAACTACATAGAACGTATCAACTAATATTGATATTAACCATAAATGGCCATCAAATACCAAAAATAGCAACATTGTTAGCATGTTGAAAATACGTGCCAAAATAGGCATGTTGGGGCCACCTGATGGATCGACGAAAGTGGCGAATGAAAGCCCCATCTGTAAACCAATCACTTCACCAGCATGACGAACAGACGCAAAGGCTAATTGCATTGATAACCCTAAAATCGTGCCAATCAGAATTTGTTGTAATAATACCCAAAAGGCAATAATCGAAAATAGAGGCACGTTGCTTTGTGGTAAACCGGGTGCGACTAATGCGGTTATCAAAAAGGCGAGTGCAATACGGAATTTCTTCGGGGTCTGCTTTTCACTAAATAGTGGTGCAGTGCTAAACAGTGCAAGAATACGCACAAATGGCCAGAAAAAATCACTAATGTAGCCGTTAAGCATTTCACTGGTCAGGGTTATCATTACAATTAACCAATCATTCCAGGAATGCCTGTAAATAAGTTATGCATATAATCGATAAGCAAACTTAGCATCCACGGGCCAGCTACTAAAATAGCCACTAATACCGCAAGAATTTTAGGGATAAACGATAATGTCATTTCGTTTATCTGTGTTGCTGCTTGAAGCATACTGATCACAAGACCGGTCACAAGCGCTGACAATAAAAGAGGGCCTGCGAGTGATAAAGCGATTTTCATCGCTTCTGTGCCCAGTGCTAAGACGGATTCTGGTGTCATGGATTTACCTCAGCGCTAATTAAAAAAGCTTTGTGCAAGCGAGCCCAGTATTAATTGCCAACCATCAACTAAAACAAAAAGCATAAGTTTAAAAGGCAATGACACTGTTGCAGGGGGCACCATCATCATACCGAGCGCCATTAATACACTGGCAACGACTAAGTCGATGATAAGAAAAGGAATAAAAATCATAAAACCAATTTGAAACGCGGTTTTTAGTTCACTGGTGATATAGGCAGGAACTAGAATACGCATAGGTACGCTTTCTCGTGTTTCAAATGCTGGGGCATCTGCAAGGCGTGCAAATAGAGCTAGATCTGTTTCGCGCGTTTGTTGCATCATAAATTCACGCAGGGGTTTTGAACCATTATCTAACGCTTGTTCAAAGGAGATTTTATCTTCACTAAA
This sequence comes from Proteus sp. fly-1008, assembly GCF_040140305.1. Classification (NCBI taxonomy): domain Bacteria; kingdom Pseudomonadati; phylum Pseudomonadota; class Gammaproteobacteria; order Enterobacterales; family Morganellaceae; genus Proteus; species Proteus sp. fly-1008. The sequence goes on along the minus strand of NZ_JBEEWH010000001.1, from coordinate 799,146 downwards.
AGGCATATAGGCATCTTGATAAATTCTATCAAAAACAGGTGCCATAATGAAAAAGGTCATAAACAACGCTAAACCAAGAACAACTTGGTTTGGTGGTGCTGATGGTGTTCCTAACGCATTACGTAATAATCCTAGTACGATGATAATCCGTGTAAAACTGGTCATCATCAGCAAAACAGCAGGAATAAAGCCTAATGCTGTAATGAAGATTAAGGTTTGTACTGGCAGTGACCAACTTTGACCACCTCCCGGTAATGATTGTGTAATAACACTCGGAAACTGAGCAAACGCACTGGTTGGGAACAAGACTAAAACCAGTACACTAGCGAAGAGACGCCAACGCGTTAATGCGTTAAAAAAAGTGACACACTGATGCATTATGAGTTGCCTTTATCTCGCTTTAGCGTTTTTTGTAATAATTGAGTAAACAATGGCGATGTAGATGATGTTGTCGCTTCCTGCGAGGCTTTTTCAGGGATAGGTAACTTATGCAATAGGTTTATCTGCGACGATGTTACCCCTAATACAAGCCATTCCTGTTCAATTTCAACAACAACTACACGTTCTTTTGCACCTAATGAACAACTTGCCTTAACGTTAAGTTGGGTTGTTGCTCCTCTTAGTGAGCCACGGGCAAAGCCAAAACGGCGAAATAGCCACATAGCAACAATAATAAGAACAATAATGCCCGCAAGCGCTGTGCTAACTTGAGCAAGGCTTTGGCCTACAGGCAAGGGTTGTGTAGGTGTTTGAACTGTTTGTGTTGTAGCGGGCGCGGTAGTATTTACCGCACCTTGGCTGGAAAAGGAAGGAAGCTGTTCCATAAATTAACGACTCAGACGACGCATACGTTCTGATGGCGTAATAATATCGGTAATACGAATACCGTATTTATCAGAAACAACAACAACCTCGCCTTGAGCAATTAAATAGCCATTGATAAGAATATCAAGAGGCTCACCAGCTAAACCATCCAGTGAAACGACAGAACCTTGAGACAGGCTGAGTAATTTTTTAATGGTCATTTTGGTGCGACCTAACTCTACCGTTAATTTGACAGGAATATCCATGATCAAATTAATATCGGATAGATGATTAAGCGTATCGTCTTCAGGTAAAAGATGTTCAAATAAATCGGAACTATTATCCTGGCTTTTCCCAGTTTGCTGTTCCATTGCATCAGCCCACATATCCTCAGCCGATTGTGAATTATCAGTTGGGCGATTTGCATCACTCATTGGTTTGTTCCTCATCCAGAGCGTTTAAAACAGGGTTAATTAGGTGTTCAACACGAAGGGCATATTGCCCATTTACTGTACCGTATTGGCTTGTTAATACGGGCACACCATCAACATGTGCAATCAATCTTTCTGGTTTATCAATAGGGATAACATCCCCTTTTTTAAGTGTGAGCACTTTTGATAAACGCAGTGGGATGTCAGTAAAGTTTGCGACCAGTTCAAGTTCTGAATGCTGAACCTGGTTGACTAAACTATCTAACCAAACCCCATCTTCTTGACGAACATTTTCAATTGGTGGGTTGATCAGTCGTTCACGTAACGGTTCAATCATGGCAAATGGAATACAAATGCTAAATTCCCCGACCATAGAACCGATCTCTACCTGAAAAGGTGTCGTAACAACAATGTCATTCGGTGATGAGGTGATATTGGTAAATTTTACCTGCATCTCAGAACGAACATATTCAACTTGAATTTTGAAAATGGAATCCCAAGCATCACGGTAGGCATCAAGTGCCAATTTCAACATTTTGTTGATGATCCGTTGCTCTGTGTTGGTAAATTCACGTCCTTCCACAGGGATTGGAAAACGGCCATCACCACCAAACAGGTTATCTACCGCGATATAAACCAGGTTCGGTTCAAAGGTAAATAACGCGGTTCCTCGTAATGGTTTTAAATGCACCAAGTTAAGATTCGTTGGTACAGGTAAATTACGAGCAAAGTCGTGATAAGGGTGGATTTTAACGCCACCAACAGTAATATCAGGACTCCGACGGAGCATATTAAACAGCCCCATACGGAATTGACGCGCAAAGCGTTCGTTAATAATTTCTAACGACTGTAAACGTTCCCGAACCACACGACGTTGCGTGTTTGGGTCATAAGGCTGAATATCCGGTTCATTCGGATCCTTCGCTATCGCAGGTTCCCTGTTCGCGCTTTTGGCGTCGTCACCTGATGTGTCATCATTCAGCAGAGCATCAATCTCTGCCTGTGAAAGGATATTATCGCTCATAATGATTATCGCAGAATAAACGTGGTAAACAGTACATCGGAGAGGATCTGTTCAGATTCTCCCGGTACGAGAGTCGGTCTCAGCGTTTCTTTTACATCCGTCATTAGCTGGAGTTTTCCATTGTCTGTCGCAAGCTTGTTAGCTTGTTGACGAGAAAGCAGTAATAACAAGCGGCTACGAACTTCAGGTAAATAATCATGTAGACGCTTACGAGTGTCTTCATTATGCAATCTTAGTGTGATCCCTATGTAGAGCACTCTGTCTAAGTGTTCTTCGTCATCAATTAGATTTACCGTAAAGGGCTCTAATGACATAAAAACGGGTGCCGGTATAACTTTTTGCTGACTAGTGCCCGCTGAACCTGATTTAGCATGCTTCAATGCCCACCAACTATATCCACCGAATGCCGCTGCAATAATGGCGATCACCAATAATACGATGATCAGAATTAAGCTATAGCTTTTACGTTCATTGCTGTAATTAGACATGGACAGTTAAATTCCTGTTTTGTAGTGGATACGTGTTCACTGTTGTGGACTTCCATATCCATCTAAATCAACCTTAATTATCCCGCTATTTCTGTTTTTTAATGGCAGAAACAGATAGGGAAAAAACCATTAATTCTTACGTTTATTGACATAGTGTGTCCTCCCAATACATTTGTATTAGGCAAAAATATCAACACCACCACGAGCAGATGCTAATTCTTGAGGCGTAAGGGTTATCTTTTGTAGTGCCGGTTCAGAGGCTAATTGCATTGAATTACCCTCTCTTCCTTGATGATTATCGGCACCATCTCCACTAAATTGAGAGGAATCTGACATATTTTGTTGTTGCCAACCGTCATTAGTGTCGCTAGACACCTGACTTTGCGTGAGCTGGATCCCGTTTTCAGAGAGTGCTTGACGCAATTGATGCATGGCATTTTCTAATACAGAACGAACTTGGCCATTTTGTGACGCAAGGTGCAACTGTGCCTGTCCATCTTCTATTTTCATGCGAATATGCAATGAACCTAGCTCTTCAGGATGTAAACGTAATTCAGCTTTCTGTAAACCATTACGGCTAAACATGACAATTTGCTGATTAAGTTGTTGTTGCCACTCAGGGGTACCCACTTGTGCATTTAAAACCTGTGTTGCCATTGGTGAAAATTGCATTTGTGGTTGTGTTGATGAGTGAGCATGACCTGTAATGCCTTGTGAAGCTAAAGAAGGTGAGTTAGTGAGCGTGTTGTGAAGATCGCTTTCTGCAACACGGTTACCCGCTACCATTTGCTGCACAGCATTGTCTGCTAATTTTGTATTTGCAGCTTGCTTATCGCCATTTAGCAATGTATTCACTTTTTCTGCTGTTGGCGTTAAAAGTGTTGCGATGCTGTCTACTTTTTTAGTTGAGGGCTTGTCTGTTTGATTCGCGCTGACCAGCGTACTCTCTGTTGCCAATGTTGCAGTTTCAGGACGTAACTGTGCTAACAGTGACTTTTCATCTGATTTCGATAGATTGAGCTTGTCGGTAAGGTTGAAGTCCGACATATCTACATCTTTTGAAAGTGTGCGTGTCAACATGGCTAAATCTTCATTGTGCTTAACAGATTGCGGCTGTTGCAATGCGTGAACCCGCATTTCAGAAGGTAAGTTAAGACGTTTTAAGCCCGGTAATCCTGCTAGTTGAACAGGAAGTTCTGCGGCAAGTTCTTCAGCTGACATTAATGAAGAGGCGGTTCTATTTTCAACAATCGCTGCAAATTGTTCATTATCAGGTAATGTAAGCGAGAGTTGAGATGTATCTAGAGAAGGCTCTTTTGTCACGTTTAACTCGGTGGAAGCAGACACAAGCTGACTATCGTCTTCTTTTGTTTTGTCCTCATCTGAGTGTGTTTTATTCTCTTTGGTAGAATGGTTTGCGATATTGGCTGTCTTTTTATCACCCTGTGCTTGCTGGGGTTGAGAACCCAAAAGCTGTGCGAAAGTCGGGGCATTATCACCGGGTTGACTCTGTGTTGCAGATGCCGTTCCCGGGGAGGTTGCAGCGACATCCATGGTCAGAAGCGTTATCTCCATCAAGTTGTTCTCCGTAAAGTACTACGCTGTGCGTACTCGTCCATTTGTTTCTGTTCAATACGATCGAGATGTCGCTTACGGCTATCTTCAGCACGTTGCTCCAAAGTCTCAAATGCATTGAGTCGTTGCTGTTTTTCTCGCCATTGTTCAGTTGCAAGATCAAGTTGCGCCTGCCAATGTTGAAGTTGTTGTTTATGTTGTTCGATAGTCAATTCGAGCGTTTTGAGAAATTGTTGGTAGTTTTGCCACGATGCTGACGACATCCCCCCTAAATTCAACGTTTCGTTTAGACGTACACGGTATTCATCCTGATACCCAATCAACATATTGAGTTGCTGTTCCATTTGTTGATGACTCTGCCGGACCTGAGCCAGTTGAATAGCGGCTTGTTCAGCCGCTGTCTGTGCCAGTTCTCTCAGTGTCACTAAAGGTGACTGCTCCCGCATTGGAACCCTCTTTACTTTCTCTGATTATGTTCAGAATTAGTTTACTGTGATCAGTTGATTAAGTTGCTCACATGCACTTTGATAACTGCATTGCTCTTGGATATCTTGTTGTAAGAACTTCGCGAGAGACGGATAAAGAGCAATGGCTTTATCCAGCATAGGATCACTACCCGCGGCGTAAGCGCCTACATTAATTAAGTCTCGGTTACGTTGATAACTTGATAAAAGCTGTTTAAACACTTGTACACGACGGTAATGTGTTTTATCAATTAACGACGTCATTGCTCGGCTAATAGAGGCTTCAATATCAATAGCAGGGTAGTGCCCTGATTCAGCAAGTGAGCGAGAAAGCACAATATGACCATCTAAAATGGCGCGTGCGGAGTCTGCAATGGGATCTTGCTGGTCATCACCTTCCGTTAAAACGGTATAGAAAGCCGTGATAGAACCACCACCATCAACGCCATTACCTGCACGTTCGACCAATGCAGGTAATTTAGCAAAGACAGAAGGCGGGTAGCCTTTGGTTGCTGGTGGCTCACCGACAGCAAGGGCAATTTCACGTTGTGCCATACTATAACGGGTAAGTGAGTCCATAATTAACAGGACATGCTTACCTCTATCGCGAAAATCTTCAGCAATACGTGTGGCATAAGAAGCACCTTGCATACGAAGCAAGGGTGATACATCAGCGGGCGCGGCAACAACAACAGAACGAGCTAGGCCTTCAGTACCAAGAATATTCTCAATAAAGTCTTTAACTTCACGACCACGTTCACCTATTAAGCCAACAACAATGACATCCGCTTGAGTAAAACGCGCCATCATGCCTAATAGCACACTTTTACCCACACCCGAGCCGGCAAAAAGCCCCATGCGCTGACCGCGACCAACCGTTAATAATGCATTAATTGCACGTACACCCACATCAAGAACATCTGTAATCGGTGTTCGTTGTAATGGGTTGATCGGTGGTGTAATGAGTGGGGCACGATAACCAGTATCTGGTGGTGGTAAACCATCTAAAGGATAACCAGAACCATCTAAAACTCGTCCTAACAACGCATCACCTAGTGGTAATTGGCGACCTTCATTTTCACCGCCGGGGGTGGCTTGGGCATAAACACGAGCTCCAGGTGTTAATCCCTCGACTTCCTGTAAAGGCATTAACAACATCTGGCTACCATTAAACCCAACCACTTCACTTTCGACTTCTTCAACCGTTTTGCCAATGGTACGTTCTATTAAACATGTCGAGCCAAGAGGCATAACTAGCCCCTTAGCTTCCATGACTAGACCAGTTGCTCTGGTTAAACGGCCATATTGACGCACACGTGGAATTTTATTTAAACGTGCTTCTGCTTCACTGAGTTTTTCTAACCAACGCCCCAATCTTGCTGTCATTACAACGCCTCCGGTGCAGCAAGACGACAAAGCTCATGCCAACGAGTTGCAATCGTGGCATCAAGATCGCCATCATTTGTTACAACACGGCATCCACCCACATGAATACTGTTATCGGCAACAACTTTCCAACCATGAGCAGAAAGGGAATCACCCAGCTCTTTTTCAATTTGTGGAATATGTTTTGGATTCACTCGTAACTGTGGATTGCTTGAGAACATTTGTTCTTGTTGCAACATTAAGGTTATTTGTGCAAGCAATGCAGAACCATCACAGACAGCCGGTTGACCCAGAACTTCTTTGGCTGCTGTAAGGGCAATTTGCATTAAGCGTGATGCAATCACACTGTCTAGTCCATTCAGTGAATGTCTAAATTCAGCTAACAACCCTTGCCACTCATTAATTAATGGTGATTGTTGAGCAATGCCTTGGCGAATACCTTCTTCAATACCTGATTGTAATCCAGCCTGATAGCCTTCCTGATAACCCTGGTTTTTCCCTGCCTCAAAGCCTTCAGCGTGGCCCAATTTCTGGGCCTTGTCTTTCATGTCATCAAGCATATTAATTTGCTCAAGGACTTTCTGTTGCTGAACAACTTCTTTTTCCTGTTTTTCGACTTCCTTTTCGTCTTCTGTCGTTTCCTCGACAGTTAATGCCCAATCAGTGAGTTCTTTGGGAACCCAAGGCTTCCAGTTAGTATCAGTATGTTTATCAGACATAGGTATCGTCTCCTCCATGAAGAACAACCTCTCCAGTCTCTGCTAATTTGCGTACCACAAGCAGAATTGCTTTCTGCTCTGCTTCCACTTGAGACATACGAACAGGGCCACGAGAATTCAAATCATCACGCATGATTTCAGCAGCACGTTGCGACATATTGTTGAGGAAGTGATCGCGCAGCTCTTGATCGCATCCTTTCAATGCCACAACCAAGGAGTCGGATTCCACTTCCTGTAGAATGCGCTGGATAGAACGGTTGTCGATATCGATAAGGTTTTCGAACAGGAACATTTCGTCGATAATCTTTTGTGCCAATTCGCCGTCGTAATCGCGTACCGCAGTAATGACATTTTCTTCCTGCTGGCTTTTCATCAGGTTGATGATCTCAGCAGCAGTACGAACACCACCCATTTTGCTGCGTTTGAGGTTTTGGCCATCAAGCAGGTTATTCAGTACTTCAGTTAACTCTGCTAATGCTGACGGCTGAACACCACCAAATGTTGCGATACGTAGCATCACGTCATTACGTAATTTCTCATCAAACAGAGCAAGAATATCGGCCGCTTGACCCCGTTTGAGATGAACCAAGATGGTTGCAATAATCTGCGGATGTTCGTCGCGGATAATATCGGCAGCCATTTGTGGTTCCATAAAGTTAAGCGTCTCAATACCCGTTGTTGTTTCACGAGTCTCAGAGATCTCATCTAATAGATTATTTGCGCGTTCTTCACCCAGTGCTTTGACCAGAACAGAGCGTAAGTAATCGTTCGCATTCACATTCAACGCTGCATATTGAACAGCGTCTTCTTCAAAGCTTGCCATAACATCAATCAATTGCTGATTTGAGATATGGCGCATTGATGACATTGCAATACTCAGCTGTTGAACTTCGCGTGTACTTAGATGTTTAAATACTTCCGCCGCCCGGTCTTCACCGAGTGTTAGTAACATAACGGCGCTTTTTTCGGTTCCAGTTAAGTTATTACTCATTGTTCTTTACTCATCCATTGACGAATTACCATTGCGACGACACGAGGATCTTTCTCTGCCATTTCACGGATACGTTGGCTCTGCAATTCGGCACTGACACGTTTACGTGCTTGTTTACGTCTTGCTTCGTCATCTAATTCTGTTTCATCAACATCATCTTTAACTTGTAGCTTCGTTTTCAGCACGGCTTTCTGTGCGGCAATTTCAGCTTCACGGCGTTTTTCAAGCTGTGGTTTCACCAGTTTGCGCCATAAGATCCATGCGATGATGACAAGTAATAACCAGCGACCTAAATCTAATGCTTTCGCAAGAATTTCTGGGTTTTCCCATACAGGAACAGTAATGACTTTCTCTTCAATATCATTGAACTGTGAGTTCACGACACTTAATGAGTCACCACGTTCTTGGGAATAGCCCATCGCTTCACGAACAAGGCCTTCAATTTGCTGAATTTGTTCATCAGTAAGCGGAATTTGTTTGGTTTCAACAACAGGCTCTTCACCTTCAGCCGCTTCTTTCGTATCTTCAATCGTTTTATAGTTCACGATGACAGCAACAGAAAGACGTTCGACATTACCCACAGGGCGTTTTATATGACGAATTCGGCGGTCAACTTCATAGTTGGTTGTTTCATCTAAACGGCTATTACTGTTTGGATTACGCGTTAATGTACGATTAGTGCCCGTTGTATTGGCTTCATCTGTTTTCTCATCTTCTTGCGCTTTTGGTGCTTCAATTGGCGCTTGAGGTGGAGCAACAGGTTGATTAGACAATGCCCCTGGAACACCGCCCGCTAACATGCCGCCATTTTGCTCACTTTGGCTCAATTGTTTTGAACGCACAGCAGCTTGATTAGGTGGCTGATTCGGTTTGTACTCTTCAGCGGTTTCTTCGGTATGAGAGAAATCAACTTGAGCTGTTACCTGAGCATGAACATTTCCACGACCCACAATTGGACCCAGTAATGTTTCAATGCGTTGTTGGTAGCGGCTTTCTAGCTCTTGAACATATTTTAGTTGAATAGAGTTAAGGTCACGACCTAACGCATCAGGTTGTGTCAATAATTTTCCACTTTGGTCAACGATGGTCACACTGCTATCAGGCATCCCCGCAACACTGCTTGCAACGATATGCACGATGGCATTAATTTGACCTTCATCCAGCGCTCTACCCTGTAAAAGACCCACCGTAACGGATGCAGAAGGGGATTTCTGTTCACGAACAAAAAGGGATGGTTTTGGTAGTGCTAAATGAACACGAGCATTTTGTACAGGACCTAATGTCTCGATAGTGCGAGCAAGCTCACCTTCAAGTGCACGTTGATAGTTAATCTGTTCACTAAATTGGCTGATCCCGAACTTTTCTTTATCTAACAGTTCAAAACCGGCAGCACCGCCTTTAGGAAGTCCCGCTTGCGCGAGTTTCAGGCGTAATTCATGAACCTGATTGTCTGGTACCATGATCGCTGCGCCATTTTGTGACAAGCGATAAGGTACGTTCATTTGTGTTAACTGTGTGACAATTTCGCCACCGTCTTTATCGCTAAGATTACTATAAAGCACCTTATAATCAGGGCTTTGTAACCATAAAAATGCAGCAACAAAAATGGCAATTGCCGCCGAGCCCGCAATAATTAGCGGAATTTTCGGATCGGCTTTTATCCGGTTAATAATGGCGTTAAAACCCTTTTTCTGGTTCACAACGTCGGTTTTTTCGGCATTCATAGACAATCCTTGCCTTGTAGTTCGGGATGAATACTAAAAGCGTGGCGTAACAAAACAGACTCCCCTTACGCAAATAAATAAACCTACTCTCAGGTGTCTCATTATTGGCCTTTTGCGTTTCATTTAATGGCGTAATTAGCCCTTAACTTTTGCGTCAATTACTCGCTTTGGAATGAAGCCCCTGTGTTAGGGTATAACTCGGTAAGCGTGTTGGTTCACTTCCTTACTATGACATTGATTCAGTAATTGAATTAGATGATTAACGCAGAGGTTTATATGTCAATTCCAGCTATTGAAAGTGTTCTGGATAAAATGCAAATCCAGACTTTACAAGCATCCAATATTGCAAAACCCCAGCCAGTACAAGCAGGGTTTGCTACTCAGCTTGTTCAAGCCGTGGGTAAAATTAATGAAACTCGAATGAATGCAACCAACAAAGTGCAAGCGTTTACCTTAGGTACACCGGGTGTTGAATTAAACGATGTGATGGTAGATATGCAAAAATCTAGCATCTCATTACAAATGGGCGTGCAAGTGCGTAATAAGCTGGTCGCCGCTTATCAAGAAATTATGAGTATGCAGGTGTAGTGCCTTATCATTTGATAAAGGTGATTTTTCTTTTATATAGCTAATATATAGCTGTATAAGAAATACCTATTCAAAACAGAATGGGGCATCTCGCTCAACGTCATTGTATAGATGATATAAGCTTGCTCATTATGATAATGAGAGCCCCGATTTGTGTTGGCGTTTCATATTCAGAGATATTCATTTTCCATGAAATATGAATTTGAAACTTTATATCTAGCGCTAACGATAATATTTAAAGATTATCAAAGTGTTAGGTTATTAAAAGTTGCTTATAAAAATAGAATACTATTTAAAGTATCTTGCCTTTTTGGGAATTAACATAATGATTTCTTTTGAAGTAACAGGAACAACGATCAATTTACATTGGTCTGAATTTATAGATCTAAATAATATTGATTACAGCAAAAACCATGAGGTTATAAAAGAAATTCCTGAAGCATACGGTATCTATATTTTTTGGCGTCAATATGGTGATAAGCATGAATGTTTATATATAGGTAAGACAACAAACTTAAGATCTAGAATAAGAACGCAGTTAAATGCACGTGGGCTTATTGAGCATGTTAAAGGCGCTAAACGTGGGAAAAAAATTCTCTCCTATGCTGAGCTTGATATGCATGCTAATTGTTATGTGGATGATTATTTAGATAAGGTTGAGACATTTTTTATATCTGAAGCCTTATCTCAAGGGCATGATTTATATAATCAACAAAAAACTAAATTTTATGGTAACCCTATTATTAGCCATGGTGAAAATTATCCCAATATTTTTGAAGACACAATGTATATGCCAAATAAATAAAAATCATTGACAAATATAGGGATTAAATAACAAATCCATACTAGACCTTCCTCTTAGAGTAAGCCCTATCATCTTTTTAAACGTGATTTAAGGAGATGATTATGTGGGAACTTTTAAGAGATAATTGGTTTATTCTTATGTTATTACTTTGTCCGTTAATGCATCTCTTTATGCATAAACATCATGGTGAAAACAGTTCACATGATTGCTGTAAAAATAAAGATGAAACAGCGACAATAGACAAAAAGAAAACACATTTGGATGCTTAAATCGGTTACTTTATATTGCTATTGGGCTAAATAATTAGATTTAGCTCAATCCTATTTATTGAAAAATAGATTAACTTTCTGATTGAGCTGTACCTTGATGAAATCGTAGTTGCCAATCACCATGGGAATTTCTTATCCAAATAGATGAGTGGTAAGTTTGCTTTATTCTTTTGTTATCTTCTAATTGATAACTGATATAAGTTAACAGCACCACATCATCACTGAGTTGTGAACCTTGATAATTTTCTGAATAAACCTCTATATTGCTATTGTCGTTTATAAAGCTATTAACTGTGTCTGTTTTATTAACGCAAACACCAGAGCGACAAAGTTCTATAAACTCATTATGTAAAAGTTGAATAAGTACATTTGTATTTTTTCGATGGGTGCTTTTGTGACGTGTTTTTTCTTGTTGGATTATTTTTTATAAAGTTCGATTATGTTTATCTTTATTTCATTTGATGGTGAAATATACAGCATTGTGGGTTTTATTATCGTCAAAGGATCATATTATCTTAAACCACAAAAAATAAAATCAGCTCACATACAAATATGAATAGGTATGATAGTACTAAGGTTTTTATAACGTGATGAAAGAATAATGGGATTACTGGTTAAAGCACTGATAGGTGCATTTGTCGTGGTATTAATCGCTGTTTTATCGAAATCTCGCCATTATTATATTGCGGGACTAGTTCCATTATTTCCAACTTTCGCGCTTATTGCACACTATATTGTTGGTTCCGAACGCTCTATTGAAGCGTTACGTACCACCATTATTTTTAGTCTATGGGCGGTTATTCCTTATATGGTTTATCTAATTTCACTTTATGTGATGATTAACTATGTGAAATTATTTACAGCACTGGCTACGGCGGTGATCTGCTGGGTTATTGCTGCTTGGTTACTTATTCAACTATGGAATAAATTTCATGGATAGCGCATTTGTTCTTTCCTATTTATTCCCATGTTGAAAAATAAAAGTAGAGAGAATATGAGAAAATTACTACAACAAAAAATAATTCAAATATGTAATGACAAGATTTCAGCTAAAGGAGAGGGCGTGGGATTATCCTTTTATGCTTTTTTTACAAATAAAAATGACAACCCTGAATTATTAATGGAAGTCGCAACATGGTGGATAATGACGCATAAATTGGATCACTTTGAAAAAGCAGTAAAAATAAAAAAATTAGTACAATCAGAAATGGAATATCACGCCTGATTTTCCTGCAATACGGTTCATTTTTTTATAAAACAATTTTATTAAACTAAAAATTATTGATTATTATCACATTAAAGCGAGTCATAAACCGCTATGGTAATTACATGATTAATAACGTAAACGGTGATGATATGGAATATTGGTTTATTGCGTATAAAGTGCGTTCCAGAAATGGTGATACCTACGCCGGACATAAAATTGTAGAAACAGAAAGTGGGATCACACCCCATATTGCGTTAGATAAAGCATGTCAGGAAGTTGCTGAAGGGGCACAAGCTGATATTCCTGCGGTGAGAGTAGTTGCTTTTAATCGTTTATAAGACATTCTACCTAATAGAAAATCCTGCATTTTAGTTATGTGGGATTTTTTTTATTTAAATTTAAAGGCTGGTTATATAATGTACTTTTTTATAAGCCGATTTACTAATAGAAATAATAAAAAATAAGAGGTTCATTTATATTATTTAATTACATTGATCTGATAGAGTTTTTTCATTTCTTTTACTTAAATAAAATTCAATTATGTGATCTCGACTCTGCTAATTCATTTTTTATAATTGAATAAAAAAAGGCTTATGGGTAATGTGCTGGTGGGCTAAGGAATAGCTCAATACAAGGAAATAAAAATCATTAGTTTGATTTTTTGGTCATTATTAAAAGGAAATTTACACTATGACAGTATTAACCGTTTATTTATGTGGTACTGGCTCTAACTCATTTGATAATAATAACCCTACCTTCTGGCAAGGGGAATTAGTTGCCACTTTAGCGCAAAATAACCAAGGACGAGAGTTTGCACAGTGGTTTATTGTTGATGGCCCTGGTAGTGGTAATCTGCAAGAAGATGATTTATGGGTTGAAAGTCCTAATTACTCTGATATTAAAGGTTCTCTTTTTGGTAGTGGTTGGGAAGAAAACGTAAACCATGCGCTTTGTTTAATGAAAGGTAACTTTGATTGGCAACGTGAAAAATTGACAGAAGAGCAGTATAATCAGCTGAAAAAAGCCGGCATTCCTATTGAAGATGTTAAGGTAACAGGTTCTTTTTTATGGCGCAAATATGACTATGGCGATCGTCATGTCACTCAACAGCAACTCCAGCAACAAATTATTCGTATTTTTCGCAAAGATGGCATTATTCCAACACAAGTTAACTTAGTGGGTTGGAGTCGTGGTGGTATTACTTGCCATATGCTAGCAAATGCGATGTTGGCAGATCCTCAATTAAAAGATATTCCAGTCAATATCTTTGCTATTGATCCTGTTCCAGGTCCTCTGAATTTTCAACCTGAAAAAGTAACCTTAGGTAAAAACGTCAAAGAATATGTCGGATTTTATGCAAAAGATGAACGTTCAAAAGGATTTACATGTGTGATCCCAACGGTTTCATCTGAGACTAAAATGCATATCTTCCCTATATCAGGACGTCACGCTACATTGGTGGGTAATGCGTCTATTGATGGAAGTGAAGGTGAAAATGCATTATATGCACCAGGTTTAGTAGTACGCCATTTTGCAGAAATTTGTTTAACTCGCTGGGGTTGTGACTTAGCGAATAAATTAGCCTTAACGGATACACAAATTATGAGCTATCACACCGATATTGCTAATGATGCAGATAAATATACAGCAATGCGTCGTAAAACCTATTCTATCTATGAAAGCACAGGTAAAGATGAACGTAAGGTTTCATTAGGTAAAGAAGGTAAAGCATTCTCTGAGATCTTCGGCGTACAATATAATCCATCAGCAGGTTTAACTGCAGATTATTTATCAGATCAGCAACTCTATGACGTGATTAAATAAATTATTATTTATCAATTTATTATGATCTAATATGTCGCCCACATTAAGTGGGCGATTTCTATTTCAATCATGATCACATTATTTATCATTGTTTCTTACTAGGAAAATGATTGTTGATTTAATATACTTCCTTTCGAGAGCTAGCAGAATTTCATTAGACATAGACAGACTGTAGGAGGTTTCTATGCCTGAATTTACTGTTAGAGTTGAGTTATCCGATCCTGAAAATGCAGATTATGTGTTATTAACACAAAAGATGGAAAAAGAAGGATTTAAAAAAGAGATCCATGGTTTAAAAGGTAAATATATTCTGCCTCTTGCTGAGTTTAATTACCATACTGAAACTAAAGATCATAAAGAAGTTATCGAGTTGGCTTTTTCAATTGCAGAAAAAATAACCTTAAATCCAGCCATTTTAGTGACTGAAGTAAAAAACAGAGCTTGGAAAGGGTTAGAACGACTCTAAGATTATTTTTATAGAAATAGATAAGCAAAGTAATAAAGGCTCGAGGGGAGTCTGAACGTATTAAAATTAAAGGTTTTATTGCCTATTCTTCAGTATTGGATATCTATTCTTCTGCGTTTTTTACAATAAAAACGCACTATTCACATCACTATTTTACTCTTTATATTAAACAAATATCTTGTCGATGATATTGCAATTATCATTGATTGTTTTTTTATTACTTTAAATCACGGGATAAAGCGCATGAATTGGATTTTAAAATCATTTACACAACTAACGACTGATGAGCTGTATGCTATTTTAGCCTTAAGAAATCAGGTTTTTATTTGTGAACAGCAATGTGCTTATCAAGATCTGGATGGGGTAGATCAAAATGCCTTGCACCTGTTTACAAAAGAGGAAGAGAGCCAGCAATTTATCGCCTATGCACGCTTATTACCTCAAGGTATCGCGTTTAAAGAAGCCTCAATAGGGCGAGTGATTGTTGCTCAAAATCAGCGAGGGAATGGTATTGCTCATCAATTAATAAAAGAGGCAATTACAACTACGTGCCGTCAATTTAATACCCATACAATTAAAATAATGGCACAGGCTTATTTAGTGTCATTTTATCAATTACATGGTTTTGTTATTGATTCAAAAACGTATCTTGAAGATAACATTCCACATATTGATATGGTGTTAGTACAGTCTGTTTAATCGGTGTAATCAAAAAACAAATAATAAACAAGGTAAAGGTTGATCCTGACGTTACCGATAACAAATTAAGCTGAATAATAAGAGTGATTTTTTCTAAGTAAAGACGCCATTAGCTAATAAAACCGCTTTTGGCGCAGAGGAGAGTTATTTAAGATTGAGATCAGGATAATAACTATGTTCTGTAAACTGACCATAGCTATTTTGTACCCTCTGCTCTTGTTCAGTCTGTCTAATTAACACGCCGAGCTCATCTAGACGAGCTCGTAATAAATTTCGCGTCTCATTTTCGTTTTCTAAGATTTTCTTTAGCATATCTGTGAGGCGTTGTTGTAGTCTCAGCTCACCATCTGCAGGCTTTATCATCTTAGTGATATTCTCTACGCTTTTTAAATAATCCATTTCCATTTCTATCAGCTTGTCCCATTGCTGATCTTTGGCAAGCGTTAACATTTGCTCACTTGATTTTAAAACCTGCTCGTAAGCCACCATAATATCCATATTGTTGTCCACTCTAATTTAATAAGAATTAATCTGTGTGCCGATTTGTTGCCAAGCATCAGAAATTTCAGTTAAGAGCTTGATGACTTCATGAATTTTTTCTGGGTTATTTTTTAAGTTGGCATCGAGTAGCTGATTAACCATATAGTCATAAAGGAGCTCCAGATTCTCTGCAAGCTCGCCACCTTTTTCTTTATCCAGACCTTGTTTTAATCCATTACCAATAATATTAATCGCTTTAGAAATATTCTCGCCTTTACCAGCGATATTTCCTTGTTCCATTAATATTAAGGCACGGCGAAGGGCGCTAAGCGCCCCATTAAATAGGATCTGGATCAGCTGGTAAGGCGTGGCATTTAAAATCTCGCTTTCAACGTCGATTTGAGCATACATTTTACTGGCTGATTGTTGATACATAGTGTCCTACTTTTAAAAATTACATTAATAAACGGCCGATTGAGGCACTGGAGTTAGTCATGGAGTTGACCATTTTATCTAACTGTTGGAACTGGTTTTTATAACGTTCCATCGTGGCCGCAATATTACGTTCCGTGTTTTTAATTTGGCTATCTAATGTTTTCTTACGTTTTTTCACGCCATCAGTGGCGATATCTAACGTACCATCATTAGATTGTAGGGTTTTCTTTAGGTAATTATAGGTTTGAGTACCAAAACCTGTTTCTTTACCGTCACCCATAAAAAACTCTTTCACGTTAGCAGGTTTTTCTTTTAACGCTTCATCCAGTTTTTTACTATCAATATCTAAAGAGCCATCAACCTTAAATTTAATACCCATTTTATTCAGGGTATCTAGGTCTGATGTATTTTGTGAGCTTGTAACAAAACTCTTTAGTTCAGACATAATCATACGACTGGTGGTATCACCCAGTAATACACCATTATCTTTTGATGCTGCTTCGCCTTTCTCTACTTGGGTATATTTAGTTAGAGATTTATAAGTGCTGTTTAACTCGTTATAAGCCTCTGTCCAAGCTTGGATCGCTTTTTTCATTGGCTCAATATCACGAGCAACGTTTACAATTTCAGGCTTATCTGCTTTGTCTTTATTATCAAAGGTTGTTTTCTTTAGATTTAAAGTGATCCCTTCTGGTGCATCTTTAATCTCATTCGTCTGGCGCTCAATATCAATACCATTAATATTGACAATAGAGTTTTGAGCCTTAACAACCTGTGTCATTTTGGATGATTTATCAACCAAGTTAGAATCAGGATTGGATGGGTCCGACAGTTCAGTATTTTTAGGATCATAATTAAGGTATGAAGCGAGATCATCGTCACCAATTACCTCAATTTTCATTTCAGATTTTGTACCTTCTTTGCGAGAAGTTAGTGTTAAATAGTTTTCACCATCTTTCGCTTTAACAATACTTGCTGAAACATTACCTTCTTTTTTATTAATCGCATCACGTAATTCAAGAATAGACGTTTGATCATCGTTTAATTCAATACGTAATGGCTCTTTTTCACCTTCTTGTGTGATGATAAGAGTGCGCTTATTACCTTCACCTAATGTTTTACCTAATGATTTTTTAATATCATCGACAGGTTGTGTTTTCAAAGATTGTGACTTAGCTAATTGTTCAACAGAAATAGTGTAGTTACCCACACTGGCTTTGCCATCTGTAGTCACTTTAAAAGCATCAAATTCATCATCGACTTTTGTTGCAATAATTTCGTCGAATTTTTTTAAATTTTCTGACGCTTTTTGTAGCTTATCGAGCTGCCCACGAATTTTACCGTAAGCGGTAATTTGCGCTTCATAGCTTTTCATCTGTTTATCAAGGGGTTCAAGGCGTTTATTTTCCGCCGCCTCTAACTGTGCCAATGTTTGACTTAGAGGCATCCCTGAGCCTACGCCTAACGAAGTAATACCAGCCATACTGGTCTCCTTTCTGTGTTCGTAAAATAATCCTCAAAAAGCGTTATCGGTAGAATCGGCGAAAAGTTTACGTCTATTTGGTATTTTTGATGAGTGAAACAGGCTGACATATAGAAGCCTTTTATTGCCATTGGTGACCAAAGTCGAATTTAGAAGGGTAGAAAAAGGGTTGAGACGAAAATTGATAAAAATTTAATAAAAAAATAATAAATTAATTTCTTTGTTTATCATTGGCTTGACATTAATTCTATAAAAAAACGCAGAAATATTTGTAGGAAAAGTTAAAGGTTGTATGTGGGGTGCCGATAAACTTGTTGCCGGTGATTAACACCGAAAATGAATAGGCAAACTTTTATTTTATCGACTTGATTTTAAAGGAATCTAGCTATGGCACAAGTCATTAATACCAACTATCTATCTCTGGTAACTCAAAACAACCTGAACAAATCTCAGGGAGCTTTAGGAAGTGCAATCGAGCGTCTGTCTTCTGGTCTGCGTATCAACAGCGCTAAAGACGATGCAGCGGGTCAAGCGATTGCTAACCGTTTCACTTCAAACGTAAATGGTTTAACTCAAGCTTCACGTAATGCGAACGATGGTATCTCTATCGCTCAAACTACTGAAGGTGCTCTGAACGAAATCAACAACAACTTACAACGTATCCGTGAGTTAACAGTTCAAGCTAAAAACGGTACTAACTCTGCATCAGATATCACTTCAATCCAAAACGAAGTTAAAGAACGTTTAGATGAAATCACTCGTATTTCTGAACAAACTCAGTTCAACGGCGTTAAAGTACTGAGCGGTGAAAAAGCTGAGATGGTTATCCAAGTCGGTACTAACGATAACGAAACTATCAAATTTAACTTAGATAAAGTTGATAACGATACTTTAGGTGTTTCAACAGATAAACTGTTTGAAACAACTCCAGCAGGTACTGCGAAAGCTAAAGGTGATGCAGTTGCAGCCGCTGATATCGAAGCTGGTGCAGCATTTGACGGTATTAAATCTGCGACTAAATACGTAGAAGCAGGTGCTGAAGTTGCTGATAAATATGTAATCACTAAAGATGATGGTACAGAAGTTGTTGCTGGCTTGAAGGGTGATGGTGCTGGTAAAGTTGCAATTGATGGTGCTGAAGAAGCATTCAAAGCAACTGATGGTAAAGCTAAATTAGACGTTAAAGATGACGCTTTAGCAACATTAGACAAAGCTATCAACACAATTGATGAAAGCCGTTCTAAATTAGGTGCGATTCAAAACCGTTTCGAATCTACTATCAACAACCTGAACAACACTGTTAACAACTTATCTGCTTCACGTAGCCGTATCTTAGATGCTGACTACGCAACAGAAGTTTCTAACATGAGCCGTGGTCAAATTCTGCAACAAGCTGGTACTTCAGTACTTGCTCAAGCAAACCAAGTACCACAAACTGTTCTGTCTCTGTTACGTTAATTCGTACTCTGACACAAAAGATACCTTTCTATATCAAAGGCCCTCATCTGAGGGTCTTTTTTGTTTTTTATATTTAAACCCACTCTTTTTTAGTTTTATTTTTTCTTTCGATCATTTACTCTTTTTTTTTGCAATCAATTATTCCTTACAAATTAGCCAACTGGCTTTTATTGCTATTTTCGCGACGCCAAAAATCGTAAAACCCTCGATATTGATGACGATAGTGTTTAGGCAACGTTATTACAGAGACGTAATAACCAACCTATTCATTTAAAAATATTTTAAAATCAAGTCGAAGGAATATTTTATGGCACAAGTTATTAATACCAATGTACTGTCTCTAACAACTCAAAATAATTTAAACCGTTCTCAAAGTGCACTGGGTAACGCAATTCAACGTTTATCTTCTGGTTTACGCATTAATAGTGCAAAAGATGATGCAGCAGGTCAGGCAATTTCTAACCGTTTTACCGCTAATACCCGAGGTTTAACCCAAGCCGCACGTAATGCAAATGACGGTATTTCGATTGCACAAACGACAGAAGGTGCATTAAACGAAATCAACAATAACTTACAACGTATTCGTGAATTAACCGTTCAAGCAAAAAATGGTTCTAATTCAGAGTCAGACGTTAAATCTATTCAAGAAGAAGTTAAACAACGTACTGCTGAAATTAATCGTATCTCTGAACAGACCCAATTTAATGGTGTGAAAGTATTAAGTGGCGATAGTTCATTAGACTTACAAATTGGGGCAAATGATAAAGAACAAATTAGTGTTAATCTGAAAAAGATGGATGCCACTACTTTAGGGATTGATAAATTAGATTTGACCGCTAAACCAAGCAGTTTACATGGGAGTTCAACTACGACAGTTTCTGTCTCCGATGGCGATACTCCTCCTAAATATCAAGATGTTGATATCGATACAGCATCACTTAAAACAGGTTTAGCAGCAGGTGAATCTTTAGAAGGTGTTTACTATGCGTTGGATGCCAATGGTAAAGAAGATAAAACCCAATTGGCAATCGAAATAAAAGATAAAAATGGGGATGTTAAAACGTATAAAGCAACGCTGGATACAACGGGTGCTGTCGATACATCAACGCATAAATTTACAGTTGGTGGTAAAGTGGTTTTATCACAAGGCGCTGAAATTAAAGCATCTTCAACACCACCAACCATTAATGATGCACCGTTAAAAGGATTAGACGATGCATTAGCGCAAGTGGATAGCTTACGTAGCTCAATGGGGGCTGTTCAAAACCGTTTAGAATCGACTGTGAATAATCTAAACAATACTGTGACTAATTTAACTGCAGCAAACAGCCGTATTTTAGATGCCGATTATGCCACAGAAGTGTCTAATATGAGTAAAGGTCAAATCTTACAACAAGCCGGTACTTCGGTATTAGCGCAAGCAAACCAATTACCACAAAATGTATTATCACTATTAAGATAATAAAATAATAAAGAACAATTAGGCTGATTAATTTTTAGATAGAGGATCCAGATCCTTTGCTATTTAAAAGTTAATTCAGCCTATATTTTTAAATAGCGTATTTTTATTTTAGCTATTAATAAATGTAGAGTAATAACAATGGCACAAGTTATTAAAACAAATATCTTATCACTCACAACGCAAAATAATTTAAATCGTTCTCAAAGTGCATTGAGCAATGCCATTCAACGTTTATCTTCGGGTTTACGCATTAATAGTGCGAAAGATGATGCTGCAGGTCAGGCAATTTCAAACCGCTTTACCGCCAATACTCGAGGTTTAACCCAAGCCGTACGTAATGCGAATGACGGTATTTCGATTGTACAAACTGCCGAAGGCGGATTAAATGAAATTAATGACAACTTACAGCGTGTTCGTGAGTTAATCGTACAAGCAAAGAATGGTTCAAATTCCATTACAGATCTCAAATCGATCAAAGAAGAAATCAAACAACGTACTGCTGAAATTAATCGTATCTCTGAACAAACCCAATTTAATGGTGTTCATGTTTTGAATGATGATAATGAAATGACCATTCAGATAGGAACAAATGATAATGAAGTGATTAAATTTAAGTTAGATAAAATCAATAGTGATACTTTAGATATTGCAAACAATAAGTTATTAACAACATCAACAGTAAGAAAGGGTGAAACAAAAATAGGAGCAATTATTGATCCAAGCACACTCGGTATTAGCGGTATTACAGATTATAAAACAGGTTATTTAGTCGGTGAATATATTCTTGATGGTAAAGTGGTAAAAGATAAATATATTGCGGTATCAGGTAACCGATGGTACTTAGTGTCTGCGGGAGCTTTTGAAGCTGATGCAACAGATAAAACTAAACTTGTCATAAAAGCGAGTGCAATGGGTCCTGCTAATAACTTTACCCCTAGTGCAGGGCGTCTGGTTGAAGCTTTCAGTGTTAATGATGGTGCTCTTGCAGCGTTAGATTTTGCAATTAGTAAAGTAGATAACGCTCGTTCTGCATTAGGGGCTGTTCAAAATCGTTTAGATTCGGCGGTCAATAACCTGAATAATACGGTGACTCATTTAACGGCGGCTAACAGTCGTATTTTAGATGCCGATTATGCCATGGAAGTCTCTCATATGAGTAAAGGACAAATTTTGCAACAAGCGGGAACCTCGGTATTAGCGCAAGCAAACCAGTTACCTCAAAATGTATTATCACTGTTGCGTTAATCCTCTTCATCCTTCTGATAAAACAGATAAGTCATTCGATAATTTCCTGTGTGTTTTATCATCAATGTAATAGTTTTTTTAATTAATCATTTGTGAGTATTTCAACTCGCTATTAAGACGCTAAAATCGCATAAAAGAAAATGCTCTGATTTATATGTTATTTTTTTATGAACAGAATGCGTATTTGATGCGCTAATTTCTTTTAATGAGATAAATTATCAATTTAATTAACGGTTTTTCTAAGGATTAGCTGTGTATGTTTTAAGGTAAAGTAGTTCTCGTAATGCAATGACAAATTAATTTATCAATGAAAACCCAATTTTTGCCGAAAATTTGGCATAGGTGAAAAAGAGGCGCTTTTGTTTCACTGTTCAGCCGATTGCTAAATTTATTTCGCCAGATAATGGTTTCCGGTCTTTTATCCAAAGGTGTCTTTTGTTGTGAGTGATTTGTATACCGCCGAAGGCGTGATGGACAAAAATAGCCTCTGGGAGCGATATGTCCCGTTGGTTCGCCATGAAGCATTACGATTACAGGTCAAGTTACCTGCGAGTGTTGAATTGGATGATCTTTTGCAAGCGGGTGGGATTGGGTTATTAAACGCTGTTGAGCGTTATGACTCAATGCAAGGTGCTGCCTTTACCACTTATGCTGTTCAACGTATCCGTGGCTCTATGTTAGATGAGCTACGTAGTCGAGACTGGGCGCCACGTAGTGTGCGTCGCAATGCAAGAGAAGTGACTCATTCTATTCATCAATTAGAGCAGGATCTAGGACGACCCCCATTAGAACAGGAAGTTGCTGATCATTTGCAGATTGAATTAGCAGAATACCGGCAGATCCTATTGGATACAAATAACAGCCAATTGTTCTCTTATGACGAATGGCATGAAATTTACGGTGAAAGCTGTGAACCGTCTCAAGACGAAGATCATGATGACAATCCATTACAGATGTTATTAGAAAGTGATATTCGCCAAAGAGTCATAGACGCGATAGAATTGCTTCCCGAAAGGGAAAAAATGGTTCTTACTCTGTATTATCAGGAAGAACTTAATTTGAAAGAAATAGGCGCAGTGCTTAATGTCGGGGAATCCCGCGTAAGCCAGCTACACAGCCAAGCCATAAAAAGGCTGCGAGCACGCTTAAACCCAGAGAAATAGAAGTTTTGCTTATTTTTGTTTTTGTTTATTAAGACTACAACACAGGGCTTTATCTCTTATGTCTGTTTCAACACAAAAGAAACGGCCGCTAAGCCGTTACATTAAAGACTATAAACACAGCCAGACTCATTGTCTACATTGCCACAAGGCGCTTGATCGGATCTCTCTCGTATTCAATCGCCAAGTTATCAATAAAGAAGCCATTTCTGAAATGACGGATTTAATTGATGATGAAACGTGGGAAACGTTACAAGAGAAGTTTTCTGCGCTATGCCGTTTTTGTAGTGAGATTTACTGTAATAGTGAAACTGACTACTTTGACATTATGTCTTTTAAGCAGTATTTGTTTGAACAAACGGAGATGAGCCACAGTACTGTTCGTGAGTATGTGGTTCGTTTACGTCGGCTCGATGAATTACTGACTTCAACTAATTTTCCTCGTCAAGAATTTACGACAGAGAAAATTCAGTCAGACCTGAGTAAAAAGCTCACTCCCTCTGCATTTAGTAACTACAATATTGCGCTACGTAAGTACGAGCAATATCTCGATTGGTGTCAAGAGCCACCATCGATGAATAGCAGTCACTAATTGCGCTCAAGAGAGACCTTAAAAGGAGTAGCCTAGCCTACTCCTTTTTCTTTTGACTTAATTCAAGTTCCTTTCTGTTTCTTCTTACTTAATCTCTTTGTTGTTTTTCAATTTCTTTATTTATCGATGATTAAATACAATATTGTGTTTATAAATGCCATTAACATGACATTTGTAAGTAAAAAAAAAACGCCCCGGAGGGCGTAACTTTTAAGGTATACATAACGATATAATTCAATCAACTTCTAGGTTTTGGTTGACTTGGCGACAAGTATATTTACTAATTCAATAGTCGGCGATGGATAAATATAAAAAGAGTGAGAATAGTCACAGCATTAAGATAAATATCTATCTGGGCTATTTTTTATAAGCATTAGATTAATAAAAGAAAAAACCACCTTTAATCAAAGCTTTTTTAAAGGTGGTCTCAAAATAAAAAGAGAAAAAGAGGAGAGCTAATTAACTAATGGTCATTAAACTTGCATTACCACCGGCGGCCGCAGTATTAATGCTTAATGCTCTTTCATGTAATAAACGCTCTAACAATAAGCCCGTTTCACCTCGTGAAAATCCTTGAACAGAGATTATTGCCCCTTTGCGTTGAGCAATTTTCTGGCAAGTTTCACGTAATTGATCACCATCACCATGATAAATAACAGCATTTATTTTTGATGGTTCCTCAGCCCAGTTTTCAGTGAGTGTAATTGCTTTTCTGACAATATCAGGTAATTCACGGTATGTTTTTTGTGAGAACGAGCTATTGACGATAATGGCATGGCAACCTGAGGCGAGAACACCTGCTATTTGGGTTAGAACATCTTGCTCATTATCTGAAATACAAAGCACATTACCGCAAGGAACTAATTGGTAAGTATTACGTTCGCCAGTAGGGCCAGGTAATATACGTAATGTTCCTGCTTGGGATGCAAGTGCATATTTTTCTAAGGCTTCATAGTGTGATTTATCTGCTTTGTTTGATAACCATTCCATATATTTATTGTAAGTTTGTAAATTACGCATAGAAGTATCAAGCGGGAATGTTTCATCTTGACGCGCCAGTGTTTGCGTTGCTGCATTTTCAGGGCGTTTGGATAATAAGCGATACAGATAAACAGGGCCACCCGCCTTCGGGCCTGTACCAGATAATCCTTCACCACCAAAGGGTTGAACACCAACAACCGCACCAACCATATTACGGTTTACATATAAATTCCCCACTTTGGCATTTGATGCAACATAAGCGATAGTCTCATCAATTCGCGTATGAACGCCCATTGTTAAGCCATATCCTGTCGCATTAATCTCTTCGAGTAATGCAGGTAAATCTTGGCTTGCATAACGTACAACATGTAATACAGGGCCAAAAATTTCCCTTTTTAGAGAACTGACTTTATCTAATTCAATTAAAGTAGGTTGAACAAAAGTACTGTTATTTTCAATTTGTTTTGGCAGGTTATTGTGTGAGGCTTGATAAATGTCGTAACCCGCTGTGCGCATAACTTGAATATGTTTCTCAATACCTATTTTCGCTTCTTTATCAATAACAGGGCCAATATCGGTGGATAATAAACTCGGATCACCTATTACCGCTTGTGCCATTGCTCCTTTTAGCATCTCAATGGTGTGATCTGCTACTTCTTCTTGAATACATAAAAGACGTAACGCAGAACAACGTTGACCCGCACTATCATAAGCTGAAGCCATAACATCCGTAACAACCTGTTCGGTTAATGCAGAAGAATCCACAATCATGGCATTTAAACCACCAGTTTCTGCAATTAAAGGAACAGGGTGACCTTCGCTATCTAATCGACCAGCTAAGGTTTTTTGTAAAATATGTGCAACATCTGTCGAGCCTGTAAACATCACACCACGAACACGTTCATCAGCCACTAAACGTGCGCCAATCGTTTCGCCTTGACCCGGTAAAAGCTGTAGTGCAAAGCGAGGAACACCAGCTTGAAGGAAGAGTTCAACTGCTTTTGAAGCTATTAAAGGAGTTTGCTCTGCAGGTTTAGCAAGTACGGTATTACCTGCGGCTAACGCTGCTGCGATCTGTCCGCTGAATATGGCTAATGGGAAGTTCCATGGGCTGATACAAACCACAGGCCCTAAAGGGCGATGTGTATTGTTATCAAAATCTTGTGCAACTTGCGCCGCATAGTAATAGAGGAAATCAATCGCTTCTCGTACTTCTGCAATGGCATTACTATAAGTTTTGCCCGCTTCACGCACTAAAATTCCCATTAATGGACCCATTTGTTGTTCCATTAATTCTGCAGTGCGAACTAAAAAAGAGGCTCTTTGTGTAGGAGGCGTTGCAAACCATATTTCTCCATTTTCTTGAGCAACGGTTAAAGCAAAATCTACCTCGGCTTCAGTGGCTTCTCTTACTGTACCCACTATATCAGTATGATTTGCTGGGTTTAAAACAGATTGAAGCGCTTGTGTTTTTTCTGAAGAATTAAACGTATCACCTAACAACGGTTCACAATGTCTATTTTCAGTGGCTGAGGTTAATAATGCACTAGAGAGTGATGCCAAACGGTGTTCATTTGACATATCAATACCTGGTGAGTTTTTACGCTCATCACCATAAAGCTGATGAGGAAGTGGAATTTTAGGGTGTGAAAGCCCAATTTGCCCCTCAGCTTGTGCTATTTTATTGACTTCTTTGACCGGATCAGCGACCAACTCATCAAGGGAAATAGTGGTATCCGCGATCCGATTTACAAATGAGGTATTGGCTCCATTTTCAAGTAAACGACGCACTAAATAAGCGAGTAACGTCTCGTGTGTTCCTACTGGCGCATAAATGCGACAAGGACGACCCAACTTCCCGTCTGCTATTTTTCCTACAACTTGTGCATAAAGAGGCTCACCCATGCCATGTAAACACTGGAATTCATATTGCCCAGGGTAATAGTTTTGTCCTGCCAAATGATAAATTGCAGAAAGGGTGTGTGCGTTATGTGTTGCAAATTGAGGATAAATAAAGTTAGGTGACGCAAGTAGTTTCTTTGCACAAGCCAAATAGGAAACATCGGTATACACTTTACGAGTATAAACAGGGTAATCTTCAAGACCATCAATTTGAGCACGTTTTACTTCGCTATCCCAATATGCGCCTTTAACTAAACGGATCATTAAGCGACGACGGCTACGACGAGCTAAATCGATGACATAATCAATTACTAATGGGCAACGCTTTTGGTAGGCTTGAATAACAAAACCAATCCCATTCCAACCTGCTAATTCAGGCTCAAAACAGAGATTTTCAAGGAGATCGAGTGAAATTTCAAGTCTATCCGCTTCTTCAGCATCAATATTAATACCGATATCATATTGTTTTGCTTGTAATGTTAATGAGAGTAGGCGAGGGTAAAGCTCTGACATAACACGTTCATATTGTGCACGGCTATAGCGAGGGTGTAATGCTGAAAGCTTGATAGATATTCCTGGGCCTTCATAAATACCTCTACCATTAGACGCTTTGCCAATGGCGTGGATAGCTTGCTGATAAGAAACTAAATAATCTTGTGCATCTTTTTCTGTTAATGCCGCTTCTCCTAACATGTCATAAGAGTAGCTAAAGCCTTTCTCTTCAAGCTTACGAGCATTTGCTAATGCTTGAGAAATAGTTTCACCTGTAACGAATTGCTCCCCCATTAAACGCATGGCCATATCAACGCCTTTACGTACTAATGGCTCACCACTTTTGGTCAAGATGCGATTCAAAGAGTTAGAGAGTTTTTCTTCATTATGTGTAGAAACTAATTTACCTGTGAATAATAAGCCCCATGTCGCTGCATTCACAAACATCGATTGGCTTTGTCCTAAGTGTGAGCGCCAATTACCATGACTAATTTTGTCACGAATAAGGGCATCACGTGTGGCTTTATCGGGAATACGCAGTAACGCTTCCGCTAAACACATTAAAGCTACACCTTCTTGTGAAGAAAGTGAAAATTCTTGTAATAAGCCTTGTACAAGTCCTGAACGCCCAATGCCATTTTTTTGTTTACGTAATTTTTCGGCAATGGAATAGGCTAATTTATGCGTTGCTTGGGCTTCATTTTCAGGTAATGTCGCTTGTTGCAATAGCATAGGAACAGCCTGTATTTCAGGAGTACGATATGCAGAGGTAATAGCAGAGCGTAAAACAGATTGCGGGTGAATATGTTCAGCAAACTCTAAAAAAGGCTGATAATGAGCTGTTGGTGTTTCAGTCTCTCCTTCAAGATCTTGTTCAGCAAATGTTGTATTACTAATATTCACCTGATCATTTTCAATTTGTTCAAGATAATTGAAGATAGCTTGTTTAATTAACCAATGCGATGTTCTATCTAATTTTTGTGCAGCCTCTTTTAATCTATTGCGGGTATCTTCATCAAGTCTAACACCCATTGTTGTGCTACTCATGCAGTGCTCCTCATATTCTATTTCTCATTCACAAGTACTGTTACCCGTTATTTTTATTAATATCATTCATGTTGCAACTTTGTGCAACATTGTTAACAATTTATTTATAAATAATGTGAAAGTGGTCAGGTTTTATGTGTGATTAAAAATGAATCAATTTATATCTCTTTATATATCTATATAAATCAATTAATTATATTTATTTTATTGATGTTTATATTTATAATGTTGTTCAAATTAAGACAAATAGTGTGAAGTCATATACAAAAATTAAACATTTAAACGTTAATTTCTTGTTAAATGCAGTTAACCTATTCTAGGATTGATGTGAATGTTTTATCTGTTGCTGTAAGAAATTATTTTAATTAAAAACTGAAAAGATCATTAATGCGCAACGAAGTGCAACGTTCCTGTACAAGTCAGAAGCATATCGATGATCGAAAACAGATTTATGGAGAACTGCAATTATGGCTCTAACTTCGCCAATGCTAATTACATTTACGATCTATATTCTGGGTATGCTTTTTATTGGCTATCTAGCTTATCGCTCAACAAAAAACTTTGATGACTATATTTTAGGGGGGCGACGGCTAGGCAGTGTAGTGACTGCGCTTTCAGCGGGTGCTTCAGATATGAGTGGATGGCTATTAATGGGATTACCCGGTGTAGTTTTTTTTGCGGGTATTTCAGAAAGTTGGATAGCTATAGGGCTCTGTTTAGGTGCATGGCTAAACTGGCGCTTAGTTGCAGGGCGTTTACGTTTGCAAACTGAAAAAAATAATAATGCATTAACGTTGCCTGATTATTTGACTTCGCGTTTTGATGATAAAAGCAAAATGCTACGCATTATTTCAGCATTAGTTATTCTTACCTTTTTTACTATCTATTGTGCATCTGGTGTGGTCGCTGGTGGAATGCTATTTGAATCAACCTTCCATATTCCTTATCACGAAGCAATGATTTATGGTGCACTTGCAACAATTGCCTATACTTTTTTAGGTGGTTTTCTTGCAGTAAGCTGGACTGATACCGTTCAGGCAACACTCATGATTTTTGCTCTGATCCTGACACCGATTATTGTGATTTTCTCCATTGGTGGCATTGATACTTCTATTGCAATTATTAAAGCTAAAGATCCGTCTTATCTTGATATGTTCAAGGGTCTTGATTTTATCGCCATTATCTCTTTATTGGCGTGGGGATTAGGTTACTTTGGACAACCTCACATCTTAGCGCGTTTTATGGCGGCTGATTCGAATCAAACAATTCGCAAAGCACGTCGTATCGGCATGACGTGGATGATCCTTTGTTTAGGCGGAACGGTTGCAGTTGGTTTCTTCGGTATTGCTTATTTTGAAATGAATCCGGCACAAGCAGGGGCTGTAACGGCGAAAAATGAACGTATTTTTATGGAATTGGCATCGTTACTGTTTAATCCATGGATTGCAGGTATTTTGTTATCAGCCATTCTCGCCGCCGTAATGAGCACATTAAGCTGTCAGTTGTTAGTGTGTGCAAGTGCCTTAACAGAAGACTTATATAAGCCTTTCATTCGTAAAAGTGCTAGTCAAAAAGAACTGGTTTGGGTAGGGCGTGGGATGGTGTTATTAGTGGCTGTTATTGCTATCTTCTTAGCTCGAGATCCTAATAATAAAGTCCTCGATTTAGTCAGTAACGCATGGGCTGGATTTGGTGCCGCTTTTGGCCCTGTCATTCTTATCTCTGTGATATGGAAACGTATGACACGCAACGGCGCTTTTGCCGGAATGTTGATTGGTGCTTTAACGGTATTAGTGTGGATGCAATACAAGTGGTTTGGGTTATATGAAATTATCCCTGGCTTTGTTTTTGCTTCTATCGCCATCATTGCAGTAAGTCTTATGGGGAAAGTACCAAGTAAAGAGAACCAGCAACGTTTTGATGAAGCTGAAATGCAATACCGTAATACATAATAAAAATTTAACAAGTTAAAGAGAGAAGGGCGTTTATTTATTAAATAAACGCCCTTTTTAAATATAATTATTTATACTGGGTAACTTTATATTCAGAATTAATTTAAATTAACCTCTTCATAATACTCGAAACGATTATAAATAGTTGCTTTGCTAGTATCAATAAGCTCACCATTTTGTTTAATAGTACTAATTAAATCCCAGGTTAAACAATTATTATATTTATCCCATTCTCGACATGTTTGGTCATATTCTCTTATATCATCATAGAGGCTACTGAATAATTGTGTTTGATGTAATACTTTACCATCTGAGCCATAATTAAATTCTAATGTTATTTCATTGTTTTCAACTGTTTTTAATAAACGATCTTGTTTATCATAATGAAAATAGATGGTATTTCCTAAATTTTCAGTATCAGATTTAATCACCGTTTCTGAAGTGATTTTATTATCACTATAAGAAAATTGGCTTGTTTCAGAGCCCATTAATTTGCCATGCTCATCATAAAAATTAGAGACCTTATGTGTTAACTGATTTTGAGCATTTTCATGGTATAAGGTGTGTAAATATAAAGTATGAGTTCTATGGCGATTCTTTAGTTGATATTTAAATTTCATATCATAAGGCACTGACATTCTTAGAAGGTTGGTTTCTATATGTTCATGAATATATTCTTGTGTGGAAAAATCATACAGCATTAAACTTCCACATTCATCAAATTGAGCTTCACCTTTAAAAGCTTTAAATCTACCTTTGTCAGGTAATTGACTGCTTGTAATGACTGATTTCACTGGACCATTATAATAATCAAGCATACTAACCATATTCTTTGCTGAATTACTTTGTCTGTGTGTTTTATCGCACAAAGATCCTTTAGCAGAAGCTGAAAAACTTATGAGTGGTGTGCATAAAGAAAAAATAAAAAATAACTGTAATTTCATGTAATGAGCCATTTTAAAATTTTTATAAAAGGATGTTGTTTAATAGAAAGCGTCCATCATTATTTTCTAAGCAGTATAAAGGAAGATAATTTTCTTAGTAAGTATTACGCTATCATTAATTGATTTAAGTAGTTTTACATAAATTGCTTTTTGATGAAAGTGTTGATTACTACCTTATTGATATGTAGGTATATAAATAAAAAAATCAGTCTATTTTAGATAGTCTGATTTTAATATTATTTAGTTATCTATCAAAATAATAAAAAATATATAAATCACTCGTAGTAACTAAATTTATTATGAATAGTCGCTTTGCTATAATTAATAATTTCTTCATCAAACTTTATGGTACTTTCCAGTTGTTCTTCTAAGCAGTTATTGAAAGTATCCCATTCAATGCAAGTAGAAATAAATGCCTTGTCTTCCCCATTTATACCTTTGATATAATTTGATTGTTTAGTTATTTTCCCTTCAACATCATATTCATATTCCACATTAACTTTTCCATCTTCAATCACTTGTTGCAGTTTTCCTTGGGGATCATAAGAATACAATGTGGTGATAACATCAGACGTTGTTGCTGAAGATTGACTGATCTCTTTAATGATACGGCCCTCTTTATACTCAAATTGACTGGTAAACGTATCCATTAAAGCACCATCATGGGCATAGTATTGAGTGATTTTTTTATTGAGTCGGTTCTGTTCATCTTTAAGATAGGTTTCTTGCATATAGATAGAATGTGAACCATAGGCATTTTTTAGCTGAAATTGATATCGAGTAACAGAAGGGTTATCGGGGGATGTTCTTATCAAATTCGTTTCTACATTACCTTCAAAGTATTCTTGCATTGATGTACTGTCTTTAAGCAAGTTTCCACATCCATCAAGCTGAATTTCACCTTTTAATGCCTTAAATCGTCCATCATCAGGAATAGTGCTTGTCATGATGACTGATTTAACAGGGCCATTATAAGAGCTGAGCAGCATAATGGTACTATTGGCAATATTGATCTGTTTTGCAGCATCAGTACATTGGTTTGAAGATGCAAACACAGAGAAAGATGAAACAGCATACAGTGACAAGGTAAGAAGTAATCGTGATTTCATAAGGCCATCCATGATAAAGCAGTGTATAAGATATAATGCAAGTATAGGTAATTACATTGACAAATAGTATAGATGAAATACTTTACTTGCTCATGCACCAAAATGGATAAAGTACTCATTTTAATTTTTTAATGGAAACACTAATGCCCACACATTTTTCCTTTATTACAGATACCGCCACTTTAGCCATTTTTGATCTGCAGGCTATCCAACATCGGAAATTAGATACAGCAGATTGGTGGTGTATCCCAGATGACGAATTAAAAGAAATGAATAAAGGAAATATTGCATTTATTGGATTGGGTGAAGATGGTTTATACACGATTAACCTATGTGAAAAAATAGAGAAACCGGATGTAAAAATAAAAATAAATTGCCCTTCTGGAAAAATATTCATAGGTGCAGGTGAAGATACGACAGGAGGGGATCTAGAACCTAATGATCCGGCATATTGTTCAGGAGAGATTATTTTTTTACCAAAAGGAAATTATGAAGTCTCTTTAAGAAAAAAAAGTTATTCACTTTTTATTTCGATAATATCATGTAAATTAGAAAAAAATAGATTTAAAACAATAATACGTATTGATTAATAAAAATATAAATATCACTTTAAAATAATCTATATTTTATTAATTAAATTTAACTAATTAACTATTTTTAAATATTACATTGATAAATAGTTTATTATTGTTAATAAAACTATAAATAATTAAATAAATTTATTCTTTAAATGGAGATAAGGATCGTTGATTGACTTCTAATAAAAATAATAAATATTAAATAAAATAAAGAAAGGTTGTTTTTAATAATAATCTTAATATTTTTAATTAATTAAATTTTAATTGAAATTTAATCTAAAAAAGAAAATCAAAATAAGAATGACATTGTAAATTATATAGGTATAAATACTTACTTTAATAGTAAAGTAGTTGCGTGTTTAGAGTAAATAAGTAGATAATCATAATTACTTACATATTATTACGTAATAAATATAGAATAATGTTTTTTATAAACTACATTATTCGATGTCCTATTTGTATATTACAATCACCATAAACCAGTCTTATTTAGATATATTACCGGAGAGTTTTACTATGAATAAAATACTTCTTGCTACTATGATCGCAGGTATTTTTTCTACCACTGCTTTTGCTGCTTCAGATAATACTATTCGTTTCCAAGGTGAAGTTTCTGATGAAACATGTACTGTCACCGTTAATGGCAACTCTGCATTACCAGTTGTGTTATTACCCACAGTACCAGTGACTGCTTTAGACACAGCAGGCAAAACAGCAGGACAAACACCTTTTACTATCGCGGTAAGTGGTTGTACAGGTACTAAAGGAACTGATACAAATATTAAAACGATTTTTGTTGCCAATAATCTAACCACTGAAGGTCGTATTGGTAACTCTGCTGCTAATAACAATGTCAGTTTAGAAATCATCGATCCTGCAAACACAGGAACAAAAATTGATTTAACTGGTGTAGGTAATGATGGCCTGGTATTAAAAGCCAATGAAGAATCTGCATCTTATGATTATGCGGTTCGTTATTATGCTGATGATGTGGCCACAGCAGGTAAAGTAGAAGGTAGTGTGCAGTATTCTATCTCTTATCAATAATATTACTATGTCTCCTTTATATAAAGGAGACATTTTTTGATTATATAAGAGGAAGATAAAATGATAAAAAAAATAATCATGCTCATTGCAGTTCTTTTTTTAAGTTATAGTACAGCGGCTTTTTCAAGTGTTACGATGCTAAAAACCCGAATTATTTATTCTTCAGACTCACGTTTTGAAGTTTTAAAATTTATGAATAATGATGATATTCCTTACATCATGCAAATATGGGCGGATAAAAACAATCCAAATTCAACGCCGGATAATGCGGATGCTCCTTTTATAATTCAACCTCCCGTTTTTCGTATCGATCCTAAAATAGGGCGAGATGCCCGATTGATTTATATAGGAGAAGGTCTTCCTCAAGATAAAGAATCCCTTTTTTATTTAAATATCGCCCAGATCCCACCTAAAAATCTAAATCAAGATATCAAAGAAGGTAATAGTTTTACTGTTATTGTGCATCATAGATTAAAAATATTTTATCGTCCTAGCGCAATTGAATCACAGATCAATAATGTTGAAAAACAAATAACCTTTTTAAAAGACACTAATGGCAATATAACAGTTAAGAATAGCTCACCTTTCTTTGTATCATTTGCTTCGTTAGAAGCCACAAATACGTCAGGACAAAAATTTGCATTTAAGTCTACTATGATTTCTCCGCTCTCTACAGAAACTTTATTATCAGAGACAAACAATAAACTTTCATTCTCACCCGATAAGATAACTTATAAATATCTTAATGATTTAGGTGGACAAAATAGCGCAACATATTTAATTCATTAATTTAAATGGCATTGAAATGAAATTAACAGAAAAAAGAGTGGCTAAATTAAACAAGAAGTTAAGATTAATATTCTTAATTAGCTCCTTTACTTTTGTTATTCATACAATGCCTTTAGCTATTGCTGATGAGTATGAATTTGATCCTGCTTTATTATTAGGCAATAAAAACAATATTAATATGAATCAACTTCATGACAGTAATTATCTCTCTCCCGGTGATTACGATGTTGATATTTATATTAATAATCGTTTTGTAGAAAGAAAAACGATTAAATTTAAGTTAAATGATAACGATAAAGTGTTGCCTTGTTTTACGCTTAAGCAAATTGATGAAATGGGAATTTTGTTGAGCGATATAATGAATAATGAGAATACGCAATGCTTGTCATTAAACCAGATCAATAAAAATATCGTAGATACTTTTGACGCTGCAAACT
Source organism: Proteus sp. fly-1008 (assembly GCF_040140305.1). NCBI lineage: Bacteria > Pseudomonadati > Pseudomonadota > Gammaproteobacteria > Enterobacterales > Morganellaceae > Proteus > Proteus sp. fly-1008. The sequence continues at coordinate 764,089 of NZ_JBEEWH010000001.1, read as the reverse complement.
TCAGAATAACGATAGCGGTACCACAAATCTTATTAAAGAGAATACCGCAAGGTTATGTTAATGAAGCGGATTTAGATGCAGGAAATACGATGCTGTTTACCAACTACACTGGTAACTATTATAAAAATAAATCGAGAGGGCAAACCTCAGACTATGGATTTGCAAGTGTTAATCTGGGCGTCAACTTAGGAACATGGCAATTTCGGCAACAAGCTTCTTATTCTTATAATTCTTCAAAGGCGGGGAGTGATAGTGATTTTAATTGGATAAGAACTTATCTACAAAAACCGATACTCTCATTAAAATCGACACTAGTGGTGGGAGATATTTATACGGCAGGTACACAGTTTTCTAGTTTGGCATTTAAAGGGATCCAATTGATGTCTGATGAAAGAATGCTGCCTGATTCACAAAAAGGGTATGCACCTGTTATCAGAGGTATTGCCACCACTACGGCGAGAGTGGTAGTAAAACAAAATGGCACTGAGATTTATCAAACGACAGTGTCTCCTGGTCAATTTGAAATTAATGATCTTTATCCCACTAGTTATGAAGGTGATTTGCTTGTCGAAATACATGAAGGAAATGGCAAAATCTCTTCTTTTACCGTGCCTTTTAGCGCATTACCCGAATCAGTCAGGGCGGGTCGGTTTAAATATAATTTCACCGCCGGAGAAGTGAATAATTTTGGCTCCGAAAATAGCTATTTTTCGGATCTTGCTTTGCAATACGGTTTAAATAATACCGTAACATTAAATACGGGATTACGTGTTGGGCATCAATATCAGGCAATATTTGCTGGTTCTGTTATTGCAACTAAATTAGGGGCTTTTGGATTTAATAGTGCACTTTCTAATGCTGAGATTAATGGTAAAAATTATCAAGGTGGACGATTAGGTATGAGTTATAGTCGTACTTTTAGTCCAACAAATACGGTTATTACATTGGCGGGTTATAAATATTCAACAGAAAATTTTCGTGAATATAATGACGTATTAGGTTTAAGAAAAAGTGCAAATGATGGCATGATTTGGAATTCCAATAGCTATAATCAAGAAAGCCAATTTACACTAAGCGTGAATCAAGCTTTAGATAAATGGGGACAGCTTTATATTTCTGGTTCCATCAGTAATTATTATGGTAATAAAGGGCATGATGCACAATATCAAATCGGATATTCCAATACTTATAAAGATATCGCTTACAATATTGCCTATAGTCGCCAAAAAACAGGGCAGATGATTGCCAATAATACATTCACATCAACAAAAACAGACTCTATTTCAGAAGATATGATTATGGTTTCTGTTTCTATGCCATTAGGGATGTCTGATTATTCACCAATGTTATCATTATCATCAAGTCATGCGAGTGATAACTCTAGTTATCAAGCTAACCTCTCAGGTTTGTTAGGTGAAGACAAAACGTTATCTTATAGTGTAAATACTGACTATGACACGCAAAACAGAGCAATAGGTAGCGGTTTACATGTGATTAAACAACTGCCATTTACGACACTATCAGGCAGTATTTCAAATGGTAAACATTACACTCAAGGGAGTATTGGTGTTCAAGGCGCATTGGTTGCTCATAGTGGTGGTGTAACATTAGGACCTCGTATTAGTGAATCATTTGCATTAATTGAAGCAAAAGGTGCGAATGGCGCGAGTGTAAGTAACGGAATGGGATCTAAAATTGACTATTTTGGTTACGCTATTGTGCCATCTCTGGTTCCTTATCAATATAACAATGTCAGTTTAGATGGGAAAAATATTCAAAATAATAATATTGAGCTTTTAGAAAATACGAAACAAATTGCGCCATATTCTGGGGCTAGCACTAAAATAGTATTTAAAACGCGAGTCGGATATCCTGTATTAATTGGTGTTAAACCAGAAACTCAGCTAGCACTGGGTGATAATGTTTACGATAAAGAAGGTCATATTGTCGGTATGGTTGGGCAAAGTAACCAAGTTTATGTTCGGGTTGAAAATAGAGAAGATACATTAATTGTTGGGAAAGAAGCAAATAGCTGTAAATTAACTTACTCAATACCCGAAGAAAAAGAAGCCGATAAACTTATTTTATTATCAGGTCAATGTTTATGAAATTAAATTGCCATTACTTTTCGTTTAAAACTGTTATTTTATCCGTGTTAATGTTGATCCCAACTTTTGTTTCTGCAACCTGCTATAAAATAACGACAACAAACACTAATCCTAGAAGCAATTATTATACAGAGCCTGGTAAAGGGACGGCAAAAAGTTGGGCCGGCGCGCGAGATGATTCTGGATCTATGGGTACAACTCCTAAAGTTATTAATGTTAATAATGATCAGTTCCAGCCTCTGGGTACTTTAGTCGCAAGTGGTTTTGTTTCTATGTTAGGTGCCGGTTATGAAACGTATGATCCTGAGCAAATACTATTTCGCTGTACAGCAGATGAGGAAGGAAAATTAAGAGAGTTCTATTCCACTAATGGCGATTATGCTTATGGCGGTAAAAAATTAGTTAATCCAGCATTAGGATTAAATGAAACTTATATTAGCCTTGCTAGAGGATTAGGCATCCGTATTAAAAATACCATAACCGGTGAATATTACAGCCGTTACTGGAAATCTCGTCCATTAACTAATTTAGACCGAGATAGCCAAAATTGGATCTTAGTAAAAGCCAAGGATTTCTCAAATATGGAAGTTGAGCTTTTTAAAATTAACTATGAAAGAACAGGGGATATGCCACCTGCGCAATCAAGTAGCGGATTAATTACCTTTGTTAACCAACCTGCCGGTTATATTGCCTTTCAGAGTTCTAATTATTCATATTTATTAAAAGATGGCAGTGATCATGCCTCAAATTATCATGGCTTTTATGCTTATTGGCTGGCTTCTGTAAATATGTCTCGTCGTATTTATATTCGAAATGCAGCAACTTGTTTTGTGCGTAATGTTACACCTTATGTGTCATTTCCATTAATTACCGTTAATGAATTGGCAAGTGGAAAAAAAGTTACATTACCTATCGATATTAATTTCTATTGCCAAATAGCGAGTCCGGCTAATGATGGAGTAGGAAATATGTTAACAGGTACGGGAACCGGTCAAACTGCAATGGGTTTTTTACCTCGTCCTGCTAATGTTAATAAAGCTATTGAGTTAGGGTTAACAGTGCCTAATGGAGGCGCTATCACGCATTTAGTCACGGATGGGTATGGAACTAATAATAATATGGCAAAAGGTGTCGGGGTAAGAATATATAGACCTAATGGCATGCCATTAAATTTATTATCGACTTTGGCGAGTGAAGGGCAAGGCGAAGCCTATGGCTGGTATTCTGTATTAGAGGATGCGCAATCACTCTCTTATAATAATGGTGTCTCTGAGTTAACAAAAACGTTGTATGCCTCATTGGAAGCATTACCGAGAGAGCAGATCACAATGGGTAAATTTAGTGCCACATTACAAGTTATTATACAGGTGCAATAATAATGAAGCGATTTAGGTTATTTATTTTATTACTCTGTATTTCTATTTTTGCGAATATTGTGAAAGCTGATTTAGCATTAGAAGGTTCTAGAGTTATTCTTTATCACTCTGATAGAGAGGCTTCATTTAAGATAAAAAATGATGGCGAGTTTCCGGTTATAATCCAAACATGGGTTGATGATGGAAATCCTGAAAATACACCAGAAACGATAACTGATGTTTCTGCTTTATCTTTACCTCCTGTATTGCAACTACAACCTAATAACTCACAATTAATTCGAATAATTAATAAATTTACGCATACAGACAAAGAAAAAGAAGCACTTTATTGGCTCAATTTATATGAAATAACACCCAAGCCAGTAAATAAAAAAGAAGATGAAAACTTAATTAATGTTGTGGTGAGATTGCAAATAAAAGTATTTTATCGCCCTGATCATTTAGTGATGAATATTTCAGAAGTTAGCCAATCGCTTATCTTCGCGAAATCAGATAAACAATTAACAATCGAAAATCCTACGCCGTTTTATGTCACGATAAAATCTGCATTTGGTGAACATAATCCTAATATCATTATTCCTATGTTAGAGCCCTTTTCAAAACAGCAAGTAACATTAGCCAATGAAAAAATAAACCAAATCAGCTATGTGCTTATCGATGATTTTGGTAGTGAATTTCAAAGTAAACAGGAGATGAAGTAGGGTTTTAGTGATTTATTTTTAGATTGTTCTATTAATTAGATATATATTTTATTTTAAATATCAGGAATTAGATATTGTTTGTATAAGCTTTATACCAAGATTGAGTTAATAATACACTTTGCTTATTAATCGTAAATATAAGGCAAAAAAAGAGCCATTTTGTCGCCATTTTCTTCCAGATACAAAAAAGCCACTTATCTCTAAGTGGCGTAAATGTCTGATTTATCAGCTTAAATTTGGTGGGTCGTGGGAGGCTCGAACTCCCGACCAATTGATTAAGAGTCAACTGCTCTACCGACTGAGCTAACAACCCGATGCGCAGATTATTCTCCTCTCAAAAGCGATGGTCAAGCCCTTATTTTAATTTTTTTTCAAATGGATAAAATATCGCCAGATAAATTAAAGAAAGGATCTTATCTGGTTATCAAAGCATCATTCATTTTACTAAAAGTGATCTTTTCATTACTTACACTGAGATTTGTGTCACAATAATTTCGCAAACATATTGCCACGTCAAAAAATAAAATAGTGGCAAAACAACATCAAAAATATGAACACATTTCAGGTATGGTATGGAAGAGCAAACAGAAATTTCTCCTCCCGCTAGAGTGAAAAATGCCACTCTACAACGCGGGCTAACAAATCGTCATATTCAATTAATTGCTATTGGTGGAGCTATTGGTACTGGTCTATTTATGGGATCAGGGAAAACCATTTCATTAGCTGGACCATCAATTATTTTCGTCTATATGATAATTGGCTTTGTCCTGTTCTTTGTTATGAGAGCTATGGGAGAGTTGTTATTATCAAATTTAGAATATAAATCATTTAGTGATTTTGCGGGTGATTTATTAGGGCCTTGGGCGGGCTTTTTTGTCGGTTGGACCTACTGGTTTTGTTGGGTTATTACGGGTATTGCCGATATTGTTGCTATAACGTCTTATATTAGTTATTGGGCGCCTAATTTTCCTGAATGGGGCACATCGTTTATTTGTGTGCTGACATTGCTTATTTTGAACTTAGCAACAGTAAAACTGTTTGGGGAAATGGAGTTTTGGTTCTCCATGATAAAAATAACAGCTATTGTTTCTTTGATCATTGTGGGGATTGTTCTCATTAGTATTGGATTTGAATCTCCAGCGGGACATACCGCGGCATTAGAGAATATTTGGAATGATGGGGGAATGTTCCCTAAAGGGCTAAGTGGTTTTTTTGCAGGCTTCCAAATCGCTATTTTTGCTTTTGTCGGAATAGAATTAGTAGGAACCGCAGCTGCTGAAACTCGTGATCCAGAAAAATCATTGCCTAAAGCCATTAACGCTATTCCTATTCGTATTATTACTTTCTATGTGCTGGCATTAGCAATTATTATGTCAGTCACACCATGGCGTTCTATTTTGGCGGATAAAAGCCCCTTTGTGGAATTATTTGTCATGATAGGAATACCTGCAGCTGCAAGTTTGGTGAACTTTGTCGTATTAACGGCCGCTGCGTCTTCTGCTAATAGTGGTATATTTTCTACAAGCCGTATGTTATTCGGTTTATCAAAAGAGGGCGAAGCACCAAAGCAGTTTAGCCAATTATCTAAGCGGGCTGTACCTGCCAATGGGCTGTTATTCACCAGTTTATGTTTATCATGTGGGATCGTATTAATTTACTTTATTCCCGATGTTATGCATGTATTTACCTTAGTAACAACAGTGTCGGCGTTATTATTTATGTTTATTTGGAGTATGATTTTATGCTCTTATTTAGCGTATCGTAAAAAACGCCCTCAGTTGCATGAGAAATCTATTTATAAAATGCCATTAGGTATTCTGATGTCGTGGCTATGCCTGACTTTCTTTGTCTTTATGACGGTGTTATTAGCTTTTGAACATGATACTCGCCAAGCGTTAAGTGTGACGCCATTGTGGTTTATTGCACTGGCTATAGGCTATCAATATGTTAAAAAGAACAAACAGAAAAAGAATGTTCAAAAATAAAACATTAATCACGCAATGAAAGAGAAAAGCCTTATTTAATCTAATAAGGTTTTTTTTGGAATTTTTTATTACTGATAAAATAATTATTTTATAAAAATTTATAATCTAAAATAAAGATATTATATTTATATACCCATAATCGCCTTATAGTCTTAGTTATTAATTTAATAAATGTATATTTTGTTATTTACTGAGTGAAAAACAGGCATTATTTAGGGGTAATAAAATATTTTTAAAATATGTTAACTACATCCGGTAATTTTTTAAAAATACACTATCCTACAATTAAAATAAAAGGAGGCGGTATGTATAAGAATATTTTGGTTCCCATTGATATTGATGAAGATAACCTGATGAACAAAGCAATTCCGTTAGTGGAAAATATTGCAAAAAATGAAGATCCTTATGTTCATTTTTTGTATGTACTCCCGAAACTTCCACAATCTTCTTATTATCGACTTGTTATGAATGGTGATCAATTAGATCAAGGATGCCTAAAAACATCAGCTGAAAAAGAGCTAAAAAAAATTATTGAACGGTTTGATTTACCTGAAGACAGAATGCAAACTCATATTTGCATAGGAACACCACGAGATGCCATATTGCAGATTGCAGATGAAGTAAACGCAGATCTAATCGTGATTGGCTCTCATAATCCTGAAGATGATTCTTATCATATTGGTTCAACAGCTGCTGATATTACACGCTACGCTAAACGCTCTGTTATGGTGGTGAGATAAGACTTAGTAGGCTGTATATTGCATAAGAGTAACTGCCATTTATAACAATACCGCTGTTATATTTCATTTTTATATAACAGCGGTTGTGTAATGAGATTGCGAGGATCGCACAAACCAATGGTTTTTATATTTGAAACACTTCCTTTTTTAATTACTATAAGCCATCTTCTAATAACGATAATCATCAAAAATCATGTTAAGAATTACTGCATTACTAGAAAATAAATCAGTCAATCCTGAGCTTCATTACTATCCTGGCTTATCATTATTATTAGAAGATGATGAGTGCCAAGCTAAAATACTTTTTGATACGGGAAAAGATTTTACCTTTGCTTCAAATGCGAAAAAGATGGGGATTGATTTAACTACATTGAAAACAATTGTTGTCTCTCATGGGCATTATGATCATTTTGGTGGACTTACGCATTTACCAGTAGGCTTTTTCTCCAATAAGCCACGAGTTATCGCTCATCCTCATCTATTTTCCGTTCGTTATTCAGCACTTTTTTTAGGCAATAAAAATATTAAATTTAAACGATTAGCTCCTTTTTTTGATCGCAAAAAACTTGAAACACAATTTTCTTTTGAATTAACAGAAGTTCCTTTAACAATTGAGAAGAATTTCATTTATTCAGGACAAGTAACACAACGCCAAGTGAGTAAACGCTATGGTGTTATTATTCATGAATTAGGCGAAGAAGATGATTATGTTCTTGATGATAGCTTTCTTGTTTGGCAAGGGAAAAAAGGTCTAGTGATTATCACCGGTTGTAGCCATTCGGGGATTGAATCCATCATTGGGCATGCAAAAAAAATAACCGGAAATAACCAAATTCAAGCGATTGTAGGAGGATTGCATTTACGTTGTGCAACACCCTCTGCATTACAACGTGCTAAAAAAGCCATAGATGAAAATATCGATGTGTATGGATGTCATTGCACTGGTGTATTAGGGCGAAAATACCTTAATGCGAAAGATTTTAATGCAGGGCAATCTTTATCTTTTGAATAAAAATAAACAGCAAAATTTATATCCTCACTTTAGAATAGTGTGAGGATATGAAGTAAAAAAGAGAATAAGTCGTTCAAAGGGAATCAAAAATTCGCTGATAAATCATTTTTACGATGTGATCTTTTTTCTGATTATATTGATGTACATTTTCAACATCTTCTTTTGCACTGAGTTTTGCATCTATATATAACTCTCTATCTTCTTTATGATTAATTAACCAATCTCTAAATAAAATATGTCTAAGATGCTCAGGGCAATTAGGTGCAAATACATGTAGATTCACATTAGGTGTTTCTAGTTTTAACATACGATGTTGATACCATGAAGGTTCTCTCACCGTAAGTTTATAGCCTAACTGATTTAACCAAGGAATATAGCTTGGTTCATCAGCAGGATCAGCAACAATTAAATCAATATCAATGATCGGTTTTGCATTTAACTCAGGTACTGCTGTTGATCCTATATGCTCAATAGCTAGGCATTTATCTTTTAATTTTTGGATAATCTGTTCTTTTTGTTGATTAAATAATGTTACCCATAATTTATTATATGGCTCAATCGTTATTACACTTGGTGTTGGTTTGCCATTTACCCATGGATTTTCATCAGGAGAACCTTCTTCAAAGGTACTGATTTTCTGTTTTAGATCTTGATTCATAAATATCTCATTTAAGGTTTTGGCAGATAGAAAATGAAAATAAATTTATTGAAATTACATTTAGGATAAAAGCAGAAGTTGCGATAAAAAAGAGATGAAATTTTTGTTTTTTGACCTGCATTCTAGCAAGTTAACTATTTAAAATGAAAAATTTAAGGTGCATTTAGTGCTATTTAGGCAGAAGATTAAACAATGCTTTTGGCAATAACTGATGCAGTATTATTGCCAAAAGAAAAGCGTGTTAATGGTTTTACTTGCGAATAACCATGACTGAACGTGAGGTGTTATTGACAATATAATCCGCTGTTGAACCCAGCAATATATTGCGTTGGTTACGTGAGCTTGAACCTATAATAATAGTATCTGCATCAATTTTTTCTGCTAACTCTAGAATATTATAATTAGGTGTGCCGATAACAGCATGGCATTGGTATTGCTCTTTAGGTAAGTTAAATTGTTGTTTTACACATTGCTCTAATTTTTCAGTTAGTAAAATTAGAGCTTGTTGCTTTTTCTCAACAACGGAAATGCTATCGCAATTAAGCCCATAAGCTTCTAAAGAGCGTAAATTAGGCATAACTGTAATAAAATGGAAATAATTTTCTGGTTTTGAGGCAAGGAAGTGAATATCAGCAATCATTCGTTGAATTCTGTTATCTTCTAATAAATCAATTGCAACAAGGTATTTGTTAGCCATAGTCTACCTTTTAAATAAATTAGCCCTTAAAGTAAGTATAAGTAAATTAGCTTACAAGTTGAAATTTAAAAGCAAATATTGCGATTATTGCATCATTATTTTGGGTTTTTAGGCTCTAAAAGATAAAAAAATGGTGTGGTGAACGAGTAAATCCTTTAAAATTTAGCCAATTGCCTAATCGCTATTTTTATTATTTTTACACATCCATGGAATGATCTCACTAGGTTATAGTTTATATGAGAAAATCAAGCGAAGACTTACTTAAATGTATTGCCACCATATTACAGTGGGTGCTTAATATTGGATTGCTTATTTTAGCAATTGTATTAGTCAGTTTTCTTATCAAAGAAACTTATGTAATTGCTTCATTATTATTTAATTTAGGTGCACAAGAGTCATCTTATCAATTACTAGAAGGCATTTTGATCTACTTTCTTTATTTTGAGTTTATTGCGCTTATTGTTAAATATTTTTTATCTGGAGGGCATTTCCCGCTTAGATATTTCATCTATATCGGTATTACTGCAATTGTGCGTTTGATTATTGTTGAACACAAAGATTCTGTGGATACTTTAATCCAATCAGGCGCAATTTTACTGCTAGTTATCGCATTATTTATTGCCAATACTGAAAAGTTAAAACGGACTTAAAAATCGATAATTTATGTTTACTTAGCTACTGAGCATAAAAAACAGTCTTAAGAATAAAATAAGGTTTCCGCAAGATTGAGAGAGGTATGTTATTATCCCTCTCAATTTTATTAGGGGTTATACAAAAATATTACTATGTCCTATCAATGTCCATTATGTCACCAGGCACTTTCTCTTCGGGCTCACAGTTGGGTATGTGAAAATAATCATCAGTTTGATTGTGCGAAAGAAGGGTATGTAAATTTACTACCAGTGCAATTTAAACGCTCGAAAGAGCCGGGTGATAGCGCTGAAATGATAAATGCTCGCCGTGAGTTTTTAGATGCAGGTTTTTATCAGCCAATGAGAGATAAAGTGGCTGATTTACTACAAACATTGTTGCCTATAGATAATAGTGTTGTATTGGATATTGGTTGTGGCGAAGGCTATTACACCCACCAGTTTTATCAAAATTTAAAATTACATAATCCACAAGTGTATGGCTTAGATGTTTCTAAAGTTGCGATTAAATATGCAGCTAAACGTTATTCATCTATCCATTTTTGTGTGGCTTCAAGCCAGCGTTTGCCATTTTGTGATGCTTCTTTAAATGCGGTTATTCGTATTTATGCACCTTGTAATAGTGATGAATTAGCCAGAGTTATTGTAAATAATGGATATATTATTACAGTCACTCCTGCACCTCGCCATTTATACCAGCTAAAAGCACTGATTTATTCAGAAGTACATCTTCATCCATTAAAAGAAGAACAATTTGATGGTTTTAATAAAGTGGCTGAACATCAAGTTGCTTATATGATGAATTTAAACGGTAAGCAGGCATTTGATTTATTACAAATGACGCCGTTTGCATGGCGAGCAAGTGAAGAAGTGAAACAGTCATTATCTGAAAGTGAACGTTTTGAATGTGAAACGGATTTTTTAATTCGTGTTTATCAACGTCGTGCTTAATAACGAAAAACAATAAATAATTTATGATGTAAATAAAAAAGCTTAGGCGTGATATCAAACCTAAGCTTTTTATTGTGTTCTGTTAAATTGGTGATTATTTAGCGTACATAAATAATTCAAGATGTTCGAATACAATATTAAAGCCGATAGCAATTAATACGATCCCACCAATAATTTCTGCTTTTTTCCCAAGCACTGGGCCAATATAGCGCCCAATTAGCATACCTAATGTTGCCATGATCATCGTCATCATGCCAATGGTCATCGCAGTATGAACAATATTTACTTGAAGGAATGCTAAACCAACACCAATTGCCATTGCATCAAGGCTTGTTGCTATGCCTGTTGCAATTAATGAGAGTGAGCCATGGCGTTGTGGTGCGTCGTCTTCGCAAGGACATTCATCACTACGTTTTAGGCTTTGATAAATCATACGGCTACCAAGAATAAATAATAGCCCGAAAGCCACCCAGTGATCCCATTGAATAATATATTGGCTAGTATATAAACCTAATGCCCAACCGATAACGGGTGTGCTGGCTTCAATAATACCAAATATAAATCCAGTACGGAGTGCTTCACGAAAACGAGGTTTATGTAATGTGGCACCTTTACAGACTGCAACAGCAAATGCGTCCATAGAAAGAGCAAGGGCGAGGATGATAGTAGCGTAGAAACTCATAATAAAGCCTCGGTTGGGGTATTTCCATATACACACAATTGACCCCCAACCAAAGAAGTACAATTATGTGTCTATGGTCTTGCCAACCGTATTACGGCATCTGCACCACGCTAAATAAAAATAAGCGAGTATGTTGACACAGATTTCTTAAAATAATTAAGTCTTATTTTAAGACAGGCTACTCCCCAATGACTTGATGCAGAAGATAACATATTATTTCTGAAAGGCAACATATTATTTATTATATTTCAAAGATGATATTGATAATAATTATCATTATTAACTTTGGCGATTTTAAATATATTAGAAACGTTTTTTAAATGTTAAAAAAATGATAAGTTTCAATGTGATAAATTATTAACCATGTAATAAACAATAGATTATAATTATATTTATAATAAAAAAATATTTTTTTTAATTGAGAGTAATACACCTAAAGATAATAAGCTTAATTTCTTCAAATATTAAATGAATATTAAATAAGCCTATATTTAATGAGTCTATATTTAATGTTTATTTTCTGTTTTTAATAATCAGATAAAAATAAAAAATAGATTTTTTTAAAAAAAGTGTTTTTTAATTTAATTTATTAATTTTATTTTTTTCTTTAATTATCTATAGGTTAAGTGATTATTAAAAATAAAATTTATAGTAATAAAAAAGCCATTCAAAATGAATGGCTTTTTAACTAAAATAAGGTTAATTAGTCACATTGTACTTTTATTGCTAAACCGCCGCGTGATGTTTCGCGATATTTAGCATTCATGTCTTTACCTGTTTCATACATAGTTTCAATGACTTTATCGAGAGAAACTCGTGGTTCGCTGGTACGACGAATGGCCATACGTGCCGCATTAACTGCTTTTACTGAAGCAATGGCATTACGTTCGATGCATGGAACCTGTACTTGTCCTGCAACTGGGTCGCACGTTAAACCGAGGTTATGCTCCATACCGATTTCAGCAGCAATGCAGACTTGCTCTGGGCTTCCACCTAATAATTCAGCAAGACCCGCAGCTGCCATTGAACAAGCTACGCCGACTTCGCCTTGGCAACCCACTTCAGCACCAGAGATTGAGGCATTCATTTTGTAAAGAATACCAATTGCCCCTGATGCTAAGAAATAACGTAAGTAGGTTTCTGGTGTCACAGGTTCGATACAACGATCGTAGTAAGCCAATACTGCTGGCACGATACCACATGCGCCATTAGTTGGTGCAGTTACAACACGTCCACCTGCTGCGTTTTCTTCATTTACGGCCAGTGCAAACATGTTAATGAGATCAACGACTTTCATTGGATCGTTTGATAAGCTGTTGCTTGATGTTAATAAACGATTTAATGCAGCCGCACGGCGAGGTACACGTAATGGGCCTGGCAATACACCTTCTGTATTTAAACCGTGTTCAATACATTCTTGCATTGTTTTATAAACATCAGCGAAATAGGCATTGATTTCAGCTTGGGTGTGCAGATCTAGCTCGTTTTTCATCATTAAGCTAGAAATGGATAAACCCGTTTCTTTACAGTGCTTTAATAACTCTTCTGCACTAGCATAAGGGTATGAAACAGGTTTGCTATTAAGTGTTGATTTGCCAAAATTTTCTTCATCAACAATAAAACCACCACCAATAGAGTAGTAAGTTTTTCTATATATTTCTTTGTCACCAGCAAAAGCATGAATAGTCATACCATTCTCATGTAATGAGAGATTGTCATTACTGAAATGCATGCTTTCTGCTGGGAAATCGACAACTTTTAAACCGTTCGCTAATGAAAGTTTGCCTGTTTCTTCAACTTCACGAATAAAACCGGGGATGCTGTCAATATCGACAGTAGCTGGTGCGTTACCTGCTAAGCCCATAATGATAGCGATATCAGTATGGTGACCTTTACCTGTCAAAGACAAGGAGCCGTAAACATCAACAGCTACACGAGTGACAGACGCAATCAATTCCTGGTTGACTAAATCATCGACAAATTCTTTACCCGCTTTCATTGGCCCTACAGTGTGAGAGCTAGATGGTCCGATGCCCACTTTAAACATGTCGAAAACGCTAATCACGTCAGACTCCTTAATAATAAGAGAGAGGGTTAAAAAAGAATAAAATATAGTTATTTATAGTAAAGGGATCGTTTTTACGATTATATCGTCCCGTTAATGATGTAGTTTACAACATTTTTTTAAAATAGCTAAGTAGAGTTGTGAAGGCGATGATAAAAAGCACAAGCTGAACAGAAAATAACGCTTTAAGTGATATGTAAAGCAAGTTTATGTAAAATAGCTGCCGTTAATCCCCAGACAAGATGTCCATTATAAGGGTAAAAATAGATCCGATGATTTTCGCCTGAACGACGAAAATCGAGTGGCTGATAATGTTGTGCATTGAGCACGTGACTTAATGGCATTTCAAAGATAGACGCAACTTCAGCTGGGTTTTGGCGTAAAGATAAACCTGCTGGGATTACACCCACGATGGGAGTAACCAAATATCCACTTGAACTTTGCAATGGAGGTAATTGCCCAATCACTGAAACAGCATTGGGGGGAATAGCAACTTCTTCGTGAGCTTCTCTGAGTGCGGTTTCAATAAGGTTATTATCTTCAGGATCACGTTTTCCACCAGGTAAAGCGACTTGACCTGCATGAGAGCGTAATGTTGATGCGCGTTCTGTTAATAATATGGTTGGATTAGGTTTATTGATAATCGGCAGCAATACAGCTGCCGTTTTTTGAGCATGAAGTGGCTGATTTACCCTATCATTAGGTAATGTGAGTTGAAAACGATTGATAAAAGTATCAATGGGTGTCATCGACAGTAGACTCATTTAAAACAGTTAATATTTGCCCAAGTTTATCGAATGTTTCTTGGTACTCTTTTTCAGCAACACTATCAGCGACAATACCGCCACCCGCCCAACAGTAAATCTTATTTTTTTCTGTCAATAAAGTACGGATGCTGATATTGGTATCCATTGTGCCACAAAAACTAATGTAGCCAATGGCACCGCAATATCCATGACGGCGGTGTGGCTCTAATTCTTCAATGATTTCCATTGCCCTGATCTTAGGTGCGCCAGTGATCGAACCGCCGGGAAACGCAGCTCTTAATAAATCGGTTGCTGTTAGATGTGAGGGAAGTTGTGCTGTAATAGTACTGACTAAATGGTGTACCGCTGGAAAACGTTCAACAACAAACAGTTCTGGTACTTTAACGGAACCTGTAACGGCAACTTTTCCTATATCGTTACGCATAAGATCAACAATCATTAAATTTTCTGCGCGATCTTTACGTGAGTTTTGGAGCAGTAAAGCTTGTTCATCATCTTCTTCGGGGGTTGCTTTGCGAGGCAGAGTTCCTTTTATTGGGCGTGTTTCTATTTTACTATCAGCTAAATGAATAAAACGCTCTGGTGAAACACTTAACACAAAATTATTGGGCAAACACATAAAAGACGAAAAAGGTGCTTTATTTGCTTGATTTAATGTTAAAAATGCATTCCATTCACTACCAACATAGCTTGCGCAAAAACGTTGAGCCAAATTAACTTGATAGCAATCACCAGAAAGTAAATATTGATGAATTTTAGCAATTTTTTCGTTGTATTCAGCATTGCTAATGTTCGATTGCCAGTCTGTGGTTAATGCAAATGGAGTATCAATCAATGTGGATATTTGGTTTTCTAGCCATTGCAATCGCTCATCAATATTGTCATAACTAATTAAAGTGGCTTTTTTTAATTTATGATCAACAATTAAAGCCCAATCATAAATTCCAATAGCCATATCTGCAAAATTGAGTTCATTTTTAGCGTTTTCAGGTAGTTTTTCAATGCGACGACCTAAGTCATAACTCCAAATACCTAAAGCCCCACCTAAAAACGGCAATGAGTCATTGTATTCTGGATGAAAATTAAACTGTTCTAGTTCTTGTTGGATCAATGTAAATGGATCTTTTTTAGAGCGTCTGATTGCACCATTTTTTTCTTTAATCGTTGTGGTTTGCTTGCGAGTTTCTAAAGTTACAAGAGGATCAGAGACAATAATATCAAAACGGTTATGAGGATGTTCGGCAAAGCCAGAATGAAGTAAACTAGACCAAGGCAATGAAGCGATGGGAGAGAATATCCGTAGTGCTAGATCTGGAGTATAAATGAGCTCACGTTGTTGTAATTGCATATCCATCTTATGACCATGTAAACAAAGTATGTTGTATCATTCGCACAATGAATTGTAATCAAAAAGATTATATTCATGTAAATACAAAATAGAAGTTGATAAAGATAAGAGTAACATTATGTTTCTAGGAATGCCTACATTAACACATGAAGAACAACAAAAAGCAGTAGAAAAAATTCAATCTCTTATGGCTGAGGGAATGAGCAGTGGAGAGGCTATTCAGTTGGTTGCTCAGGAATTAAGAGAAAAGCACACAACGCGTGAATCGGTTTCTATCATATTTGATGACGAGAATGAATAAAACATTTTTTTAACAAATGTCACAAATATGTTGTTAACCCTATGCTATGCTTAATGGAAACACATCCTGTTTTAAGGGATATTTTCGGGAGGTTATATGAAATTAAGCAAGTTAGCAGGTCAAACAGGGATACTTGGTGTCGCTCTTTTACTTGTTGTTTCTTTTGGAGCATCTGCGGAAAGTGTCGATAATGTTAATAAAGATGTTGTACGTTCTGCGCCTTTTGCAAGTTGCGTTAATTTAGACAACAACCAACTTGTTGCTAGAGTGAAGAATGATTATCTACAGAATCGTCTTCCTCGTTGGCAAGAAGATAAAAAGGCACTGGGTCCGAAACCTGTAGCAAGTATCAATGCTAATGAAGTTATCAAGATGGATAATAACTATCAGATGGTATTGAATGTTCGTGGGGCGAGAACAGACCTTCGTTACAACGTTCAAGTTAATTGCGATGAAAATACCATCACTTATGTTTCACCTAAATAATGAATAAGTGGTGTTTTTCGTTGTTAACTGATTGAAAAAAAGAGATAAACTTAAGTTTATCTCTTTTTTTGTCATTAAATTTTATCAAAAAAGTGCTATTATTTTTTCGCTTGAGGCTCATAAGGTAAACGAGAATAGTGTTGGCTTCTTGCTCGATAAAACATTAGTCTTTCTTGAAAAAAAGCATGGAGCGCTTGAGGTTGCTCTCGTAAAACTGCGTCAGCAACAACGGGCATATTATATCGCTCTTTAAAGGCAACTCCTGAAGCTGCTAAGCTTACGTTTATTTTGTCTTTTTCTTCTTGTGTTAATTCTGAAAGGTTATAACCCATCATCTTCCTCCCTATAACAATATGAATAAAGTAAAAGAGCATGCTTATTAATGCAAGTAAATAAAGATATTAGTCATTATATAATGATAAAAAACATACGCATTATTTAGAATATTTTTTAATCAGCACCATTAAATATAACAATAAAATATAAATATTTACTAATTGTTATACTACTTTATGGGTAATTCTAATAATGAAAATGATAAAAATTACATTTATACACATAATTAAATTGATTTTAAAATAGACTAAAAAATAATTTACCTCTACAAAGAGTAAATAAATCTAATCTTTAATTTGATTTAGATCAATGAAAAAAACAGAGAAGTTTGCATCAAAAATAGATAAATATTGTTAATTTATTGGGTAGGGGGGATCTATGTGTTTGTTTTATATTACTTGATAAAAGTGGGGGGTAACATATTGAAATATTGATGTAAAAAAATGCCCTGTTGGGGAAACAGGGCGAAAAATAATACAACACCAGGGAAAAACATAGTATAAATAAAATTAACTAAATGGTTAATAGGTAAACTTACGTGATTCTTCATTTTTTTATTAATATGAAATAAATATTTAATACTCTTTAATTAGTATTCAAAAAAAAGGAGTGCTATTAATGAATAGTAAGTGAATAAAAAAGAGAAAGGATGCCAATCAATGGCATTCGTAAAAATGAGAAATAAAAAGATATATTTAAATTTAAATATTTAGATAGGTTTATAAGAGAAATTATAAAGTATACGTTTTGTTTTACTATAATACCTTATTAATATTAAAGCACTTTATTGATTTTATAATATAAAATGTTTATTGTTAATGATTATAAAAATCTTATTTCTTAAATGTTAATTATCAGAATGGCTAATCCAAGCTTCAAGATATTACTTTAACGAATCGTTTTTATTTTTCATTTTTAAATTTATTTTAGATATAAGTAAAGTTATTTGCTGATGTTTTTTTAAGCTATATGTTTTTTTTCTAAAATGACTGATTAACTTAATTATTAAAGTGTTAATTTTTCTTTTTTGAGTTAATGAAATTAAGAAATATTTATTTATCTTAATGATATGTATGTTTTTTTTATTTTTTAATATTGTTCGTTTTAGTTAATGAGATAATTAAATTTAAATACTAACATGTAAAAAAATAAACAAAAAATATACATATCGTATAATCTTGTGTTACATTTAATTCGCTTTTTACACAGCAACTTTTGATATTACATAAAGACATACTCGGATCATTAATTGATTCAATCATACGGTGTTTATTCGTTTTTATTTCAATAGCGATGTAAGGATAAGTTATATACGTTATTATACAGGGGGATTAATTTGACTGGGCTAATAAACTTTGCAAATAACATTTTATGGGGATATGTCCTTATCTACTTACTTCTAGGAGTCGGTATTTATTTTACTATCCGTACTGGGTTTATACAAATCCGACATTTTAGTCATATGTTCTCTATTTTAAAAAATAGCCATAAGTCAGATAAATCAGGGATCTCTTCCTTTCAGGCGTTATGTACAAGCTTAGCTGCGCGAGTAGGAACCGGAAATTTAACCGGTGTCGCTATTGCATTAACGGCAGGCGGGCCTGGTGCTATTTTTTGGATGTGGGTTGTTGCTCTAATCGGTATGGCAACATCTTTAATTGAAAGTACATTAGCACAACTTTATAAGACAAAAGACGATGAGGGTAATTATCGTGGGGGACCTGCTTATTATATGACGAAGGGATTGAAAATGCGCTGGATGGGCGTTCTCTTCGCTATTTTCCTCATCATTGCTTTCGGTTTAGTTTTTAATGCGGTTCAAGCTAATTCAATTGCGCAAGCAACAGCATCAGCCTTTAATTTTGATCCATTTTATGTTGGCATCTTTTTAGTGGTAACTAGCGGATTTATTATTTTTGGTGGTCTACGTTGGGTTGCTCGTGTTGCAGAGTTAGTCGTTCCTATTATGGCAACTGCTTATTTATTATTAGCCTTCTGGGTTGTTGCTGATCATATTGAACGCTTACCTGATGTTTTCCTTTTAATCTTTAAAAGTGCTTTTGGTTTACAAGAAGCTGCCGCTGGTGCGATAGGTTACGGTATTAGCCAAGCAATGACTCAAGGTATTCAACGGGGTTTATTCTCTAACGAAGCAGGAATGGGATCAGCTCCTAATGCCGCCGCTTCTGCAACACCTTATCCGCCACACCCTGCATCTCAAGGTTATATTCAAATGCTTGGCGTATTTATGGATACGTTGGTTATCTGTAGCGCAACAGCAGTGATTATTTTGTCATCAGGAGTACTCGATAGTTATCCTGAAGGCATTAATGGCATTCAATTGACACAATTAGCGCTGTCATCAAGTGTTGGTGGTTGGGGAAGTACCTTTATTGCTATTGCTATTTTCTTCTTTGCTTTTACCTCGATTATTGCCAATTATGCTTATGCAGAAAGTAATATGATTTTCCTTGGGCGTAATCATACAACAGGGTTATTCCTTTTACGTTCAGCTGTATTAGCAATGGTGATGTTTGGTGCTTTGGCAGATATGCCTCTTGTTTGGAAAATGGCTGATCTCTCGATGGGATTAATGGCAATGACAAATTTAATTGCCATCATATTGCTTTCAGGTGTTGCATTAAAATTAGTCAAAGATTACAACGAACAACGACAAGCCGGTTTATTGCCAACTTTTGATATACGCCAATATCCAGAGTTACAAGCGGATATTGAAGATGGCATATGGGAAAATAATATCATTCCTGATGAGCCTTTAGTTCGGTGTGAAAAAGTCAGCAATAACTGAAAAATATAAAAAAAGAGTCAAAACGGAAAACCCATATTTTTTAATATGGGTTTTTTGATTACAATTTAACTTTGGGAATAATCAATCAAGGATCAGAAATGAGGTCTAGTCGGTATTATATAGGATTACTTATTGTAGTAGGTCTCTTAAGTAGTTGTGCTCAACAACCTGAATTTATTGATAGAGGCAATTATATTGCTAAAGTTATCCCTAATAAGCAGGATGCTAAGGACTGTGTTAAATATCTAGTCATGCATTATACCGCGCTAGATGATGAGCGTTCATTGAAGGTTCTCACTGCTGGGCGAGTCAGTAGCCATTATCTTATTCCCACACATCCTTCAACTATTGATGGAAAACCTGTGGTTATTTCATTAGTAGATGAAAAACAAATTGCTTGGCATGCAGGTGTTAGTCAATGGGGAGAAGCGACAAGCTTAAATCATTGTTCTATTGGTATTGAGATAGTTAACCTGGGCTACCGTGATAATGGAAAATTTAGGTATTGGTATTCTTATACAGCAGATCAAATTGTGACTATTTCAAGTGTGATGAAAGATATTATTGAACGCTATGATATTGAGCCTCAAAATGTTTTGGGTCACAGTGATATTGCACCTTTAAGAAAAGTTGATCCGGGTCCTTTATTTCCTTGGGAACGATTAGCAAACCAAGGAATAGGTGCTTGGCCTAATAAACAGTTAGTACAAACTTATTTAGCAGGTAGAGATCCTTCTGAGCCCGTTGATGTTGCAAACTTCCAAAAGCTATTACAGCAATATGGTTATCAAACACCCACAAATGGCGTATTAGATAACAATGCACAAAAAGTCGTGAAGGCTTTCCAAATGCATTTTAGATCAGCAAAGGCCAATGGGATCCCTGATGCTCAATCAGAAGCTATTTTAATGGCTTTGATTGAGAAATACCGAACTTAAAATTTCCGTTGATGGGATGAATAGATAGCAAAAATATAGGTAATCAAAAAGAAAAAAGCGTCTCCAATATAAAAGTTGGAAGACGCTTTTTTTGTGAACTCACAATCAGTGTTACAAATTACGAGCTATAGACTAATTATTTCGCTGTATTTTCTACTGAAAGATTTTTTTCTTTAAGATTTAAGCTAACGAACAGTGAAATCACGAATGCGATCGCACCGGGTAATACCCAACCTAAACCATAATCAGAAAGTGGGATATAGCTAAATAATTGCAGTAAATCAGCATTTAACCATTTCAATTGTTTCAACGTATCGAAAAGACTCATTAATACGATGATGGCAATAGTAAAGCGATAGGTAAAGCGTGGTGATTTTAATTTATTACGAATAAATTGTAGTAATACTAATGTGACTGATGTTGGATAAATCATCAATAACGCAGGAATGGTTACGCGTAATAAAGTATCAAGGCCAAACGTTGATACGATTGTGGTCATTAATGTAAAGACAACAACCCAGAAGCGATAGCCTAAGCGGTGATGGAATGTCGCAAAATAGTCAGCTGCAGCACTTGTTACACCCACGAGTGTGGTCATACTTGCTAATAAAACAATTCCTCCCATTAGCCAAGTACCGACAGAGCCAAATAAGGCATCAACATAACGAGAGAATATTTGACCACCATTTGTGGCATTGAGTGCAGGATCTGCAAAAACAGAAACAGAGTGGCTAGTAGCTCCTAAATAGAAAAGGCATAGATAAAGTGCAGCTAACAGTAAAACTGAAATGAGTCCTGCTTTTACGGTAATAAAACCAATTTGGCGTGGTTCAGTAATTCCTTTGGTATACAAAGCACGCGCAACGATACCACCGAATGCCATAGCAGAAAGGACATCCATGGTTTGGTAACCATCTATAAAGCCAGAGAAGAAACCATTAACAGCATAAAGACCTGTTGGTTCTCCAATAGGAGAAATAGGTTTAGCCACAACGGCAATGCCGACAACAACCAGCAAGACTAACAGTGCTGGAGTCATAAATTTACCAATAGCGCTGATCATCGTGCCTTGTTTTAGCATGAAAAACATGCTTGTAATATTGAAAACAAGCGCGAAAGTCAGGTGTGTTGCGGTATTTTTCTCAATAAGACCTAACGGCAGGAAGCCCATTTCATAGGCGGTGTTAGTCACACGAGGCATCGCGAAAGTAGAGCCTACGATAAGATATAGTGCAACCCAGAAAATGACAGCAACCCATGAAGGTAAATCAACAGAAAGACGCTCACCACGTCCTCGAATTGCGACAATGACTAAGGTAAGAAAAGGAAGTAAGACACCCGTAACAAGAAAACCTAAGGATGTGCTAAACCAAAGGCTACCCGATTGAAAACCCGCCATTGGGGGGAAAATAATATTACCAGCGCCGAGGAAGAGTGCGAAAACCATCATTCCAAGAACGAGCATGTCTTTTGTAGAAAGCATAACTAAAACTACCTGTCTGTGAAGAAAATATATTAATGATTTATATTTGTTATTCTACTCTGAGCCTATTTAATAGCTGAATATGTTGTAAAAATGCAGTTTGAATAACGAAAAGTGAATTGATAGTAACAAATTCTGAAGGATATGTAAGAAGAAAGGCAGATTTAACGCTCATTTAACAGTAATTATAGAATAATAAAAGGCTATGTTTTTGGTCAAAAAGCAGTGTGATCCTCTGCTAAGGATCACAAATGCTATATAATTTTGTAGACATTCACGATAAAACACAAAAAAGATCGTGTTTAAATAAATTTATTGATAGCGACTGCAACACCGTGCTCTTCATTAGAAAGTGTGACGAATTTGGCGACTTTTTTCACTTCATCAGGGGCATTTCCCATTGCAACACCTAAAGCTGCATATTTCAGCATTGCTAAATCATTACCTTGATCACCGATACACATAATTTTTTCTGGAGTAATTTTTAAATGTTCAGCGACTTTTTGAACCGCACTTCCTTTATTGACATTGGTATTTAGTACTTCAATAAAATAAGGGGCACTACGTAATATGCTGTATTGTTCGTAAATATTGGCAGGTAAATATTGGATGGCGTTATCTAAAACGGCCGGAGCATCAACAATCATAAATTTACTAAAATACATATCAGATTGCATTTCATTAAGTGGACGGTAGTAAAGAGGTGTCCAAGATAAGAAGGCTTCTTGGCAAGTGAAATGGCTAATATGACGATTAGTTGTATAAATTTTATTATCACTAATGACGTGAAAATGAACGCCTATCTCACGAGAGAGATTTTCAAAATAGAGGTAGTCTTCAAAATTGAGTAAATCTTGAATAATGACTTCACCATTATCTGCTTGATGAATTTGGCTTCCATTATTACTAATACAGTAACAATCAGAAGTATCAAGACCGAGTATCTTTAAATAAGGGGAGATGCCATTAAAAGAGCGCCCCGAAGCTAGCACAATCTTAACACCAGCTTCTTTTGCTCGTTGAACCGCATTTTGTACTTCGGGCGTGATTTCGTGTTGTTTGTTGAGTAAGGTTCCATCTAAATCAATAGCGATAAGCTTAATACTCATTAGCATCCCCATATTAAATAAAAGCAATCATGATAAAGGAAGGGCGAAGCGGTCTATCATCACATAGTTAGAGTATTATTTATGTGACATTAAAGGCTATCTGTATAATGTCACATAAATAGAAGGGTTAATCACAACAAGGTGATTGTAAATGTAAGGGTTGTTTGGTTTCTAATACGATCTCTTGATTTTGCCGAAAGTCGAAAGGCGTAATGCCATACTCTTTACGGAACATATAAGTAAAGTGAGACTGCGAACCAAAGCCAAAATCGAGGGCGATATCAAAGATAGAACGTTCACTTGTACGTAATAAATGGATAGCGCCAGCCAATCTACGTTGACGAATATACTTTCCTAAAGAGGTGCCTGTGACTTCTTTAAAGATTTTCTGCATGTGCCAAAGAGAATACCCAGAATAAGCCGCCAACTCTTCAAGATGGATAACACGGCCTAAATGCTCCTCAATCCATTTACTTAGCGCGCAAACCAATGCGAGATGATTATCTTGTGGCATTACAGTTCCATTCTATCAATGAAGTTAAGGTAAAAATCAAAATTAACTCCCTAATCTTATACAAAAAGTGGCAGACAGAGAAATCCATATTAATGGATAGCTATTTCTTATCGTTGGCAAAATGTGTAATAAAAATAAAAAGTGTTCATTTCGCCGACAATTTATAGAAAAATAGTGCAAATTATCTCAATTTTGTCGAGGAAGCGTTTATCTTTCATAATGAAAGTTATGCTAAATTCACTCATAGAGATAATTGATTGCGAATTTTATAACAACAACTCTCTGTGTTGTTATCGTATTTAAGCGAATGCTTATAATGTTATTAATCATACTAACAAAATGTATTTAAAGGATTTTAAATTGAACGCAAAGAAAATAATTATTAGTTTAATTATTGCATTAGCCATTAGCTTTGGTCTCTATCTTATGGCTTTAGACAACTTTTGCGATCGCGGAGAAGACTTTCAGCAAGGCCTTTGTCGGTTTACCACATTATTCCCCTCCAAACATAGTTAAAAAGTCGCTTTTCTTATTATTTTTCGCCTAGCATAAAATGTATTTGTTATTCAAGTCAGATTAGTGTTTTAATGGGGGCTTGAAATAAACAAAATCGTAAATATTAGTTTACACGTTAAGTTGATAAAATAATAAAAGAAGAGGATGTATGGCGAGAGAGTCGCAACAGACAGAACTTAAGCGCGGTCTGAAAAATCGACATATCCAGCTTATTGCGCTGGGTGGTGCTGTCGGCGCTGGTCTGTTTCTTGGTATAGCGCAAACCATTAATATGACGGGCCCATCAGTAATACTAGGATATGCTATTGGTGGTTTTATTGCGTTTATGATCATGCGCCAATTGGGCGAAATGGTTGCCGAAGAACCAGTTGCGGGTTCGTTTAGTCACTTTGCCAATAAATATTGGAGCCCTTTTGCCGGCTTCTTATCTGGTTGGAATTACTGGGTGATGTTTATCCTTGTTGGTATGGCAGAATTAACTGCAGCAGGAAAATACATTAACTATTGGTTGCCTGATATCCCTGTTTGGGTTTCCGTTGCTATCTTCTTTGTGGCAATCAACTTAATCAATTTGATTAACGTTAAAATGTATGGTGAAACCGAGTTTTGGTTTGCCATTATTAAAGTATTAGCAATTGTTGGTATGATTTTATTCGGGAGCTACTTGCTGGCAAGCGGCAATGGTGGGCCTCAAGCTTCTGTAAGTAATTTATGGGAATTAGGTTTCTTTCCTCATGGTTTTACGGGCTTTATGTCGGCATTAGCAATTGTCATGTTCTCTTTTGGTGGACTTGAGCTAGTGGGGATCACGGCAGCTGAAGCTGAAAATCCAAAAGTAAGCATCCCGAAAGCGACTAACCAAGTTGTTTATCGTATTTTAATTTTCTATATCGGTTCATTGTTGGTGCTACTGTCACTTTATCCTTGGACTCAAGTAGTGAAAGGTGAAAGCCCATTTGTACTGATTTTCCATAATTTGGATAATTTCTTAATCGCAAATATTTTAAATGCTGTGGTATTAACAGCTGCATTATCTGTTTATAACAGCGGTGTTTATTCTAATAGTCGTATGCTTTATGGTTTGGCAAAACAAGGTAATGCACCACATGCACTTTCTCGTATTAATAAACGCGGTGTGCCAGTTGTGTCATTACTCTTGTCTGCAATTGCGACTTCATTAGGTATTTTAGTTAACTACTTATTACCTGATCAGGCGTTAGAGCTATTAATGGCATTGGTTGTTACTACGTTAGTGCTTAACTGGATTATGATTTGTTTGGCGAATTTAAAATTCAGAGCAGCAAAAATGAAAGAGGGTGTAGAGCCTTTCTTTAAAGCACTTTGGTATCCTTATGGTAACTATATTTGTCTTGCTTTTTTATGCATGATTTTAGTGATTATCTTATTTATGCCACAAGTGAATATTTCGGTGATCTTAATGCCATTCTGGATTGCGTTCTTGTGGGTTGGATTTAAGATTTCTCGTATGAAGAAAACGCCAGATAATGCTCAAGCAAGTCAAGATATTTAAGTTACTGCAGATTGGTTGAGTTACTTTATTGAACAAAAAACGCATCTCAATGATGCGTTTTTTTATGCTCTATATTTTTATTGTTCACACTTATTCTGATAGGCAAAAATAAGAAGTTACTGCCAACGTAACCAAGCAAATAACACGTTACCATTGTTATAAGTACCAGGTACATACGTTGCTTGTAGTGAAAGGTGCCCATAACCAACAGACACTAACGGCAAAGGCAGTGGCATAGGAATATAGTTATATTCATGGCGAGCAGTAATACTCAGTGTAAATCCTGCGCCCATTCGGAAACCGTCTTTATCACCGGGATACCACATTTTCTCAAAACCATAGCCCATAATAGGTTGTACACGGTTATTTGAGTCCATAAATGCCATTGCATAAAGAGAATGCCAATCACCATCACTGTCATAACGATATTTCCCCATACCAAAACCCCAAGGGGTTTCGTTATAGCGATCCGTTTTTTCTTTATCGTAAGTAAAACGGTTATGCCAAGTCCAAACAGGTAAATAGTAGTTATATTGGTCGTTATCCCAAGTTTGATTGATATTACGTTTGAATTTCCCCCAATAACTCTCTTCGTTATTAGATTGAGATACATTATTGGTAGTTTGATGATTTTCTGTAGTAATAATCTGATGTGGGATTGAATTATTTTCAGAAGCGGAAGCAGTTGTTGTTAACGCAAGCGAAAACAACGTGGTTGCTAATACGCTAGGGTGAAAATAGGTTGAAAACATAATATAACTCCGAGTACGGCATTGCTATGATTCTGGTGATGACAAATAAACGTTACTAATAGTGTTATTTAATCGACAAGTATTTAAGATAAGAGGTATCTGAAACTTTACTTCTTAACTAAAATCTTAAGGGATAAGAATCGGTTATAAAGAAAATAAACAAGTTTGTTGTATTTATGAATGTGTTTGTTTGAGGCATTCAATATTGTTATCTTTTAATGGTAACGTATTGTTTTTAATTTAAAATTAAGTTTTTATTAGATTGCTAATAAATAGCTGATAAATAAGGTTAAAGAGAAATAATTTTAGGTTGGTTATTTTCAACAGCAAAATCCCATAAAATAGCTATTTTTATGACTTAATGAAAATATTGAGATAAATTTAATATCAATAACATTAGGTTATAAAAAGAGATTAATTTCCAGCGGATAATAGAGTAACGAATAAGAAGAGTTAAATAAAAAAAGAAAAAAACAGAGGTTGGTTTATAAAACGTTTAGGTTGTGTAGTTTTTTTAGTGGGATGTCGTTTTTTATGCAGATTATCCTAAAGCAAAAACGTATGAGTAAACATCATTCACACGTTTTCAGGAAATATATTGTTTATTATTGAGATAATTTTTCTTGGCTAATAACAAGGAGTCGGTGAGTATGAGTATCACGATCCTTACCCCAGCAGAAAGCATCCCAGTTATTGTAGAAATCTTCAATACTGTCAATTAAGTGCAGAGGTCTATCTTCCTCAGTTCCATCTGAAGCATAAATATAATGACCTTTGCTAAAAGCCCATAAAATCATATCAATCCAAAAACCTTTACCATCAGAAGTTTGTTCTTCATCAGTAACGACGATATTATGAACTTTTAAAAGATTACAGAAAAAAGTACGAGGCAATTCTCTGATCGCATCACGATGTTTAGGTATACGGGAACGCCAAACTTTTATTTGAGTACACGTTGTTTTTCCATAAACGATATCTTTTCGAAATCTAAGTTCAACAAGGTAGGCTGTTTCACTTTCTTTATCTGTGGTGATAAGTCTGTATTGATCTTTACGTAATGATTTAACTAAACGGTATCCTATTGGTGTATTAAAACCTTCTAAATCAATATCTTTTACACCTTGGGTAATAAACTGAAGTGTATGTTCAATATTTTTAGCTGGTAGTTTTAACTTTTCATTAAAGTCTGCATCAGGAATAAGATAAGGCATTGATTGTCCATTATTCTGTTGCGATGGTTCATTTTTCATTTAGCCCCTCCGCATAGTGTGATTGTCCAGAAATGCATTATAAATACCTCATCTAGCAGATAATATATCGATTGTCGTTAAAATGAACAAAATAATTTATTTTATTCTTCTTATTTAAAGATAGCTAAAATATATTTATTAAATTAATGCTTTGTGCAATATAGGCTATTGGTTTTGTGTTTATTATATACAATCTTCGCTGATTTATCTTACTGAATCACAAATCTCAACAATAGAGAATTTATAAATCGAGATTAGCTATCAAACTAGCATCTTTATCTTGAGCATGCGATACTCCTTATCGCCTGAATTTACAGGCTTTGGCTCGGGGCGCCTTATGGCTGAGATGAACCCGTATAACCTGATCTGGATAATGCCAGCGTAGGGAAGTCAAGGTAACTCTGCTGATTAACAGAGCCCGACTTTTCTGTAACTGGTGAAAGGAGGAGTTAATCAGTGAGATTCAATGCATTGTCTATCGCAGGCACCGATCCTAGTGGTGGTGCCGGTATTCAGGCTGATCTGAAAACATTTTCCGCACTGGGTGTCTATGGCACAACAGTAATGACAGCACTTGTTGCTCAAAATACCTGTGGTGTCCGTAGTGTCTATGATTTATCCCCTGATTTTGTTGCTGCTCAATTAGATGCTGTCTTGTCTGATGTTCGCATTGATAGTGCCAAAATTGGCATGCTCTCTAATGCTTCGATTATTGATGTGGTTTGCGAGAAACTTCAACAATATGCCATTCCTTTTGTTGTGCTTGATACGGTTATGATTGCAAAAAGTGGCGATCCTCTATTACAGCCTGATGCGGTTAATAAAATGATCCGTCAGCTTTTACCGTTGGTAGATTTGATCACTCCTAATTTACCCGAAGCAGCTGCACTGCTAGGTTGTGAAGTCGCTCAAGATGAAATAACGATGAAGCAACAAGGTTATGCATTGCTAAAGCAAGGATGCAAAGCCGTGTTAATGAAAGGAGGGCATTTAACAGAAGATGAAAGCCCTGATTGGTTATTTACTCAAGATGGCGAGTGGCGATTTACCTCAAAACGCGTTAATACGAAAAATACCCACGGTACAGGATGCACGCTTTCAGCCGCTTTAGCTGCTATTCGTCCTCAAGTCTCTAATTGGCAAACTTGTGTTGAGCAAGCAAAAGCCTATTTACAACAAGCGCTAGAACATGCGGATAGTTTAGAGGTTGGGCAAGGTTTTGGCCCAGTACATCATTTTCACCGCTGGTGGTGATACTAAAAAGCCCCTCAATAAAAGGGGCTTTATCGTCAAATCTATCAGTTAAGCAATTAAGCAATTAAGCAATAGTGACAGATTTATCCAAATAAACATCTTGTACGGCGTTAATCAGTGCAACTCCGTCTTTCATTGATTTCTTAAAGGCTTTACGCCCTAAGATAAGACCCATACCACCTGCACGTTTATTAATCACCGCAGTACGAACGGCATCTTCAAGGTCATTATTACCAGAAGCGCCACCAGAGTTAATTAATCCTGCGCGCCCCATATAGCAGTTTGCTAATTGGTAGCGAACTAAATCAATTGGGTTTTCAGTCGTGAGTTTCGTGTAAACGCGCTCATCAGTATGACCAAAACCAATCGCTTTAAAGCCACCGTTATTTTCAGCCATTTTTTGTTTAACGATATCAGCACCAATAGTCGCCGCTAAATGGTTTGCCTGCCCCGTTAAATCTGCACTTGCATGGTAATCTACACCATCTTTTTTGAACGCTGGGTTGCGTAAATAAGCCCATAATACAGTGACCATACCCAATTCATGAGCACGTTCAAAGGCCATTGAAATTTCTTCAATTTGGCGACGGCTTTCTTGTGAACCAAAATAAATAGTCGCACCCACTGCAACAGCACCCATTTCAAAGGCTTGCTCTACGCTGGCATACAGTGTTTGGTCATATTGCGCTGGGTAGCTTAGGGTTTCGTTGTGGTTTAATTTCACAAGAAAAGGAATTTTGTGTGCATAGCGACGAGAAACAGAAGCAAGAACACCATAAGTAGAGGCAACACAGTTACAACCTGCTTCAATCGCCAACTCAACAATATTTTTTGGATCAAAATAGAGAGGGTTTGCTGCGAAAGAGGCCGCCGCTGAGTGCTCAACACCTTGGTCAACAGGTAGAATAGACAGATAACCCGTTCCCGCTAAACGCCCGTGATTAAACAGGGTTTGCATTGAACGTAACACGCTATTAGGGCGATTATTATCAATCATTACACGATCAACAAAGTCAGAACCTGGCAGGTAGAGATTTTCGCTTGGGATGGTTTGGCAACGATGGTCTAATAATGATTTTGCATCAGCACCTAACAAACTTACTATATCAGTCATTACATACTCCAGTTCATGATGAGATGAGAGTGATTGTCATTTATCTACATTAAGATAACAAGTCACATTGAGGCGGTAACCGGCAGTGGATCGCTTCAGGTAACACAATAAATTCAAATTTATTCCCTAAAAGGGGTTCTCCATCTAAATTAAACACCATTTCATGAGAAGCACTAATGTTTACCCAGCGACTTTCTCGCTCAATTATCTTGTTATTTTTCTTGCTATCAAACATGCTGTTTAAAATAGAGGGGAGAAGTTCGTGAGCTTCAACAATGGTGATATTGAGTTTATTGTCATTAATTAAGGCTTCAGAGCATAATTTTTGTCCGCCACCAGCTTGGCGGCCATTACCGATAGCTAGAATAAGAGACTCGCCTTCCCAATGGAAATTTTCAGCTTCAATAGTGCAATAATCAGCTTTTAAAGAATCGATACTTAAAAGACCATTAATAAAATAGGCAGCTCCACCTAATGCTGATTTTAATGCTTCAGGAGTCTCGGTTGTAATTTTGGTTCCAAAACCGCCTGATG
Source organism: Proteus sp. fly-1008 (assembly GCF_040140305.1). Classification (NCBI taxonomy): domain Bacteria; kingdom Pseudomonadati; phylum Pseudomonadota; class Gammaproteobacteria; order Enterobacterales; family Morganellaceae; genus Proteus; species Proteus sp. fly-1008. The sequence continues at coordinate 733,422 of NZ_JBEEWH010000001.1, read as the reverse complement.
CCATATTAATAAAATAGTGCGTCTTGTTCACTGAGATAACATCAATGGGAACAGCTCGACCTTTAACCGCTAAATTAAGTGCATTTTCCATATCACGAGGGATTTGTGCGCTGGTGGCAAAATCATTTGCTGTGCCTAATGGAATAATGCCCAGTGTTGGTAAAGATGAGGGTGAAAGATGAATTAATTCAGAAACAACGCTATTAATCGTTCCATCTCCTCCTGCGGCAATTACCGTTTCTGCTTGTATATCTATAGCTTCTTGTACAAAACGGCGTATATCACTGGCTTCCCAAGTTACTCTTACTTGGAGGTTAAAACCTTCGTTACGTAATTGGTAAACTGCTTTTCTCAATGCGCTGTTGTTAGCGCTTTTTCCATTAATGATCAGCAAACTAATTTTACTCATTGATGAATCCCTTTAATTGAATCACTCTTTTAAAGGTAATGGATATCGAGAAAATTACTATTTTTTTTACAAATGATAACGAAAAAGGGAATGTGTTTACGTAAAGGAGAGTTGATAACGGGAATGAAAAAAGAAAAGGCAAATCCAAGGGAGATTGGATTTGCCAAGGAGGTGGTTCCTAGTCTTACTGTATTCATTCTAGTTCTTTATTTTTCGGAACTGATGATACGGTAAACAAATCATTATTGATGTGATCTGTATTTGAAATTGATCACTTTAAATCAGATTATGACGCTTTACTTCACTTCTACAGCATCAATCTTATGCGGCTGACGTGTTGTTGTACCTTGTAGGTTGCGGATCAGCAGTGCGAAATCTAAATCAACATCTTCAGGAACAGATAAATAAACCATGTGACCATTACCTGGTGCAACATCAGTTGGTTGCTGTTTTTTGTTAAACAATTCTTCTAAGGTAAATTGAATATTGCCGGTTGGTGTCATTAATTCTAGGCTATCACCTAAAACAAATTTATTTTTAACATCAACTTCGGCTAAACCGTTTACGCGTTTGCCGGTGAATTCACCGACAAATTGTTGGGTATCAGAGACAGAATAACCATATTCATAAGTTTGGTATGCATCATGGGTATGACGGCGTAAGAAACCTTCTGTATAACCGCGATGTGCTAAGCCTTCTAATGTCGTTAGCAACGTTGGATCGAATGGTTTGCCTGCAACAGCATCATCAATTGCACGACGATACATTTGTGCTGTACGGGCACAGTAATAGAAGGATTTAGTACGGCCTTCTATTTTCAGAGAGTGCACACCCATTTGAGTTAATTGCTCTACGTGTTCAATTGCACGTAAGTCTTTAGAGTTCATGATATAAGTACCGTGCTCATCTTCGAACGCAGTCATATATTCACCAGGACGTTTGGCTTCTTCAATTAAGTAAACTTTATCTGTTGGTGCGCCAACACCTAAAGTAGGCTCAACGTTTTTAACTGGAATTGGCGTGTATTTTTCAACGATATTACCCACATCGTCTTCTTTGCCTTCTTCGACTTTATATTCCCAACGGCAAGCGTTAGTACAAGTACCTTGGTTCGGATCACGTTTATTGATATAGCCAGATAGCAGGCAACGGCCTGAGTAAGCCATACATAATGCACCATGAACGAAAACTTCTAATTCCATATCAGGAACTTGCTTACGAATTTCAGCAATTTCATCAATAGAGAGCTCACGAGACAGGATCACTCGCGTTAATCCCATTTGACGCCAGAATTTTACGGTTGCCCAGTTAACAGCATTGGCTTGTACTGAAAGGTGAATATCCATTTCAGGGAACGCTTCACGTACCATCATGATCAAACCCGGATCAGACATAATCAGCGCATCAGGACCCATATCAATGACGGGTTTTAAGTCACGGATAAAGGTTTTTAATTTAGCATTATGGGGTGCGATATTAACCACAACATAGAAGCGTTTACCTAATTCATGGGCTTCTTGAATACCTTTGGCAAGGTTTTCGTGGTTAAACTCATTATTACGCACACGTAAGCTATAACGTGGCTGACCTGCATAAACGGCGTCTGCGCCATAAGCAAATGCATAGCGCATATTTTTTAATGAGCCAGCAGGAGAGAGCAATTCGGGTGTAAACATGGTTAATTTCCTGGTTCTGATTTCAAGTCAGTCCCCCACACATTGGGTAGGGGTATATCATAAAGGGGAGGATTCTAGCGCTTAAGTGTAGCGAGGTTCAATGTATTCCTGAAAAAATATCATCGAAATCGATAAGCTTGTGTCTCCCAACGATACCCTTGGCCATAAATTGAGCGAATAAATTCAATTTGATCGTTAAGTTGCTCAAGTTTACGTCTTAAGTTTTTAATATGGCTATCAATGGTTCTGTCCGTCACAATGCGGTAATCATCATAAAGATGATCCATTAGCTGATCACGAGTTAATATTTTTCCGGGTTGTGTCGCTAATGCTTTGAGTAGACGGAATTCAGCTGTGGTTAAGTCGAGAATTTTATTGTTATATTGGATTTGATAAGCCTGCTCATCAATGATAACTAACTTATCGCTTTGAACAATATCTTGTGGTCGATAAAAACGGCGTAATAAAGTTTTGACTCTGGCTACGACTTCTCTTGGGCTGTAGGGTTTGCAAATATAATCATCGGCGCCAATCTCAAGTCCAAGCAATCTATCTACTTCCTCTGTTTTGGCTGTGACCATAATGATGGGAATATCAGAAAACTGACGTAACTCTTTACAGATCGTAATGCCATCTTTAACGGGCAACATCAGATCTAATAATATTAAATCGTAATGTTGTTGTTTTACACAATGGCTAACTTCAGCACCATCTGCTAGCCAGTGAGTTTGATATCCTGAAGCTTGAAGATAATCAATAAGTAATTGAGCAAGCTTGGGTTCATCTTCAACTATAAGGATTGAATAGGGTGATTCGGCAGCAGTCATTATTGGCTCAGTGGTTATAGGCTTAAAGATCATCAGAATATGCAGGTAATTCTATAAGAATTTTCATGCCTCCTAAAGATGAAGGCATAGCACTTATTTTACCATTATGAGCTTCAACGATATTTTCGCAAATCGCAAGACCTAATCCAGAACCGCCACTAGCACGATTTCGTGAGCTTTCTGCACGATAAAAGCGTTGGAAAACGGCTTGATACTGTGATTTATCCAATCCAGGCGCGCTATCTTCTAAGGTTATCAATACACAGTTATTCTCTTTTTTTGTCTTGATATGTAATTGTCCACCAGCATAGGTATAGCGCACACTATTTTCTAATAGATTATGAAAAAGCTGAATAAGCCGGTCAGGATCGGCTTGTACAATTAATGGAGAGATATCATCTAATTCAGTATATAAGGCAATATCTTTGGTGTGATATGTGTGGCGATAAGAAGCAACAGCTAATAAAATCACCTCATTAATATCAATAAAATCTTTACGATAAGTGAGTGAGCCTCTATCTGATAATGAAAGTTGGTGGAGATCATTCACCAGTTTTGTCAGGTTTGTTACTTCGAATAAAAGGGAGTTTAATGTCTCGGACGTGGGCTTTCTTACACCATCTTGTAACGCTTCTAATTCCCCTTTTAAAATAGCGAGGGGTGTACGTAACTCATGTGAAATATCAGCCATATAATCACGACGAATTTGCTCATTTTTCTCTAGTGTGCTGGCGAGTTGGTTAAAGTCTGTGGCGAGCTGGCTGATTTCATCTTTACTACTGGGTGTTACACGAACAGCAAAATCACCAGCGGCTAATTTATGTGTGGCTTCGACCAGTCGTTTAACGGGGCGTATCATATTGCGAGAAAGGATCAGTGTAATAAGTAAAGCTAAAAGAACGGTTAAACCTGCAATTATCCAACTGGTACGCAGTTGTTGTTTATCAAAACTGATATCCGCTTCACTACTAATCTTATCAGCGGCACTGACAATCACCCAACCTACAATTTCATCATGAGAAGTAATTGGTTTTTTGAAGGTTTCTTCAGGAAATTGATTGTCATGACCAAATAAGCGCTTCATGTTTTTATCAACAATCCAAAACTGTGTGCGCCAGCCTTTTGGTGGAGGGCCTTCACTGCTTTGGCTTATTTGGTCAATACTGCGTAATATTTGATAAAGAGAACGATCATCTCTATTGAGAAAACGCCAGTCACCGGTTAAAGCATATTGATCTGTTAAGGCTTCAGCTAAAAGAGTTGCACGCTGTTCACTGTTTTTCTTGATATAGCCAATAAACCCTTGTTGAAAGCTACCTCGAATACCAATATGCATGGCAAGAACTACAACCATACAGGTAGCGAAAATCACCAAGAACAGCTTGCTTCTCAGTTTCATGCTTTAGCCTCTTTCTTGCTGAAACGGCGTTGTTGCCAACGTTCACGCAATCCATCAAAAAATAGATAAATAACTGGGGTGGTATAAAGGGTTAAGAGTTGGCTCATTAATAACCCACCTACGATTGTTATCCCTAAAGGTTGTCTTAATTCTGCACCATCTCCGCTTCCTAACATCAATGGCAATGCGCCAAATAATGCGGCAAGGGTTGTCATAATAATCGGGCGAAAACGCAATAAGCTCGCCTGAATAATGGCTTCTTTGGCTGACAATTTACCCTCGCGTTGGGCAGTGATCGCAAAATCCACCATAATAATGGCATTTTTCTTCACAATACCAATGAGTAACATAATGCCAATAAGTGCAATCAAGCTAAAAGGTGTATCAAAAAGCTGTAACGCTAATAACGCACCGACACCGGCGGAAGGAAGGGTGGATAAAATGGTGAGTGGATGAATATAGCTTTCATACAGTACACCTAATACCAAGTACACAGTCACAATAGCCGCTAAGATAAGAATAAGCTGTGACTTAATGGTTTCTTGGAAGATCTGTGCCGTACCTGCAAAGGTGCCCCTTACGGTATTGGGTACGCCCAACTCGGTCATTGTGCGTTCAATAGAATTAATTGCATCAGCTAATGTATAACCTTCAGGAATATTAAAAGCAATCGTTGAGGCGGCAGATAATCCTTGATGGTTGACGCTCAATGGCGCATTGGCAGGATACCAACTTGCAAATGCAGAGAGCGGAATGCGCTCACCTTGGTTATTTACCACATACATTTTATCTAACGCAGAAACGTCTTGTGTATACTGTTCAGACACTTCCATGACGACTTTGTACTGATTGAGTGGGGCATAGATAGTGGAGATCTGACGTTGACCAAAAGCATTATTCAGCAAGTTATTCGCATCACTGACATTAATACCTAATTGTGACATGGTATCTCGATCGTAAGTTAGTGCCATTTCAGCACCTTTATCTTCTTTATCTGAGTTAACATCCACAAGTTGAGGCAGTTCGCCTAATGCTTTACGTACAATGGGTTCCCATTTACGTAATTCGCTTAAATCATCAGCGAGTAAAGTAAATTGATAACTGGCATTAGCCTGACGCCCACCTGCTCTAACATCTTGCACAGGCATTAAAAAGAGGTTAGCGCCAGGTTCATTAGCGAGTTTGGCACGTAAACGATTGATCACTTGGTTGGCACTATCAGTACGCTCTGACAGTGGATTGAGGGAAATAAACATAAACCCACTGTTAATACGCCCCCCTCCCGTAAAGCCCGTTACGCTATCTACGTCTTTATCTGCATTTATTTCTTGCATAAAACGGGTCATTTTTTCTTTCATTGATTGGAATGAAATACTTTGGTCAGCACGGACAAATCCCATTAATCGGCCAGTGTCCTGGTCGGGAAAAAATGTTTTAGGTGCGCTGATATACAGGTAAGCATTTAGGCCTAAAGTCGCAAGAAAAATCGCCATAATCCAGCGTCGATGGCGCAGAGCCCCTTGTAATGTGACACTGTAACCTTGTTGAGCGCGGAAAAGTAACTTACCAAATCCTCGCAAATGCGATTGTGCTTTGGGTTTGACACCTTTTAATAAATGCGCACACATCATGGGGGTCAGTGTTAACGAAACAAATAAAGAAATAGCGATAGCTGTGGTTAACGTAATAGCAAATTCTTTAAATAATCGTCCAACAAGTCCATCCATTAATAGCAGAGGGATGAATACCGCCACGAGAGAAATACTCATCGAAAGTACGGTAAAGCCGACTTCTCCAACCCCTTTTAAAGCGGCTTCTTTAGGTTTTAAACCATTCTCAATGTGGCGAGAGATATTTTCGAGTACCACAATGGCATCATCAACCACAAAACCGGTAGCAACGGTTAATGCCATCAATGAAAGATTATTTAAACTAAAGCCACAAAGATACATGGCTGAAAAAGTACCAATTAATGAAACGGGTACAGCAACGGCAGGAATAAGCGTAGCACGGCCTGAACGTAAAAATAAAAATACGACTAGAATTACGAGTGCGACAGCAATGGCTAACGCACGTTCAACTTCTGCTAATGATGCGCGGATAGTGGGGGTTCTATCTTGGGCAACTTTTAAATCGACATTGGCTGGAATAAGTTCACGTAATTCAGGAAGTTCATCACGAATACGGTTAACCGTTTCAATAATATTGGCTCCCGCTTCACGGCGAATAACCAGTAAAATAGCAGGTTCGCCGCCACTCATCCCTGCTGCGCGTGAGTTTTGTACCGAATCAGTGACTTGCGCAACATCGCCTAAACGCACAACAGCTTCTTGATTGTAATGCACGATGATTGGGCGATATTCAACCGCTTTGCTTAACTCGTCATTGGTTTGAATTTGCCAACGATTTTCATCATTATTGACAAAGCCTTGAGGGCGTCGCACATTCGCTTGGTTAATTGCTTTTCTCACATCATCAAGGCTAACATTTTGGTTAAATAGCGCATCAGGATTGAGAGCAACACGTATTGCGGGTAATGATCCTCCACCAACAGAAACTTCACTTACTCCTTCAATTTGTGAGATTTTTTGTGCAAGGCGGGTTGATGCCAGATCGTAAAGCTCTCCTGTATTTTGTATGTCAGAGGTCAACGTTAAGATCATTATCGGTGCATCAGAAGGATTTGATTTATAATAACGTGGGCGACTTGGCATTCCGGAAGGTAATAAGCTTTGTGACGCATTTAGCGCTGCTTGCACATCACGAGCAGCAGTATTGATATCTTTATTCAAGTCAAATACCAACGTAATGCTGGTACTGCCAAGCGAGCTACTAGAGGTCATCTCATCAATACCCGCAATTCGCCCTAAAGAGCGTTCAAGCGGTGTAGCAACAGAAGATGCCATAGTTTCAGGCGAAGCCCCAGGTAATGAGGCATAGATATTAATAACGGGATAATCAACCTGAGGCAAAGGCGCAACAGGAAGTAACATAAAGCCTAATGCACCACAAAGAGAAATTGCTAAACTAAGTAATGTGGTTGCTACAGGTCGTTGAATAAAGAGGGCGAAGAACTTCATGATACAGCCCCGTTATTATTCTCAATGTGTTTATTGCGGTTTACATAGAGTGATAATTTATCAAACAGTAGATAAATCACTGGCGTAGTAAACAGAGTTAAGATCTGGCTCATAATTAAGCCTCCGACCATACAAACCCCTAATGGCTGGCGTAATTCTGCACCCACACCAGTACTTAACATTAAAGGTAAAGCTCCGAGAAGTGCCGCCATTGTTGTCATTAATATTGGACGAAAACGTAATAAACACGCTTGGTAAATAGCCTCGTAAGGGGTTAAACCTTGTTCTCGTTCTGCTGCAAGGGCAAAGTCTATCATCATGATCGCGTTTTTCTTTACGATCCCAATAAGCAAAATGATCCCAATAATAGCAATAATATCAAGCTCATTACCCGCGGCCATTAATGCGAGCAATGCGCCGACACCCGCGGTCGGTAGTGTAGATAAAATAGTAATAGGGTGAATGAAACTCTCATATAACACACCGAGCACAATATACATTGCTACAATAGCTGCGATAATCAGCCATAAAGTACTTGAAAGTGCACTTTCAAAGGCGAGTGTTGCACCTTGGAATTGAGTAGTGATATCTCTTGGCATCGAGATTTGCTCTTCCGCCAATTTTACCGCTTTGACTGCTTCTTCAAGAGACGATTTTTCGGCAACATTAAATGAGAATGTTGCTGAAGGAAATTGTTCTTGATGATTAATCGAAAGTGGTGCTAAGCGCTGTTCTACCGAGGCAATTGAAAGCAGTGGTACCATAGCGCCATCTTTGCCAGTTAAATGTACAGCTGAGAGCGCCTGTAAGCCATCACCGCTGCGAATATCTTGTTCTAATACAACACGGTACTGATTTGCTTGAGTGTAGATAGTTGAAATTAAACGCTGACCAAAAGCATTATAAAGTGCGTTATCAATCTCACTCATTGTAATGCCTAGGCGACTTGCAGAATCTCTGTCCACTTTGATATACGCCATCATGCCACCGTCTTGCCAATCGCTGCTGATGTCGGTTAGTTCTGGGCTGTTTTTTAATGATTGAGAAAGCTTTGGTACCCAATACGCCAATTCATCTAATGATGTTGCTTGCAACGTAAATTGATATTGAGTACGAGAAACTTGCGTGTCAATTGTTAGATCTTGTGTGGGTTGCAAATAGAGCGTTATGCCTGAAATAGAGGCTATGCGTTCTTGTAGACGAGGAATTATTGTATCAATACGCGAGTCGCGTTGATCAAGGGGTTTTAATGTGATTTGTAATCGACCTGTATTGAGTGTTGCATTACTACCATCAATGCCGACAAAACTGGCAATATTATCAACCGCAGGATCATCAATGAGTTTATCAACCACTTGCTGCTGTTTTTCAACCATCGATTGATAAGAAATAGATTGTGAGGTTTCGATGGTGCCTTGTAATAATCCATTATCTTGTAATGGGAAAAAGCCTTTAGGAATAAACATATACAGCAAAACAGTCAACACCAAAGTGCTGAGTGCAACACCTAAGGTTATCCATTGATGGTTTAACACACGTTTTAACCACACGGCATAAACGGCAATCATTTTTTCAAAGAAGCGTTCACATGCTATTTCAAAACGATTGTGTTTGATTTCATTTTCAGGCTTTAGCAATCGCGCGCACATCATTGGCGTTAATGTCAGCGAAACCACCGCAGAGATTAGAATAGCGACAGCAAGGGTGATTGCAAACTCTCTAAATAGACGGCCAACAATATCTCCCATAAATAACAGGGGGATCAGTACGGCAATCAGAGAGAACGTTAGTGAAATAATGGTAAAGCCAATTTCGCCGGCTCCTTTTAAAGCGGCTGTTAACGGCTTATCACCACGCTCAAGGTAGCGGGAGATATTTTCAATCACAACAATGGCGTCATCGACAACAAAGCCGGTCGCAATCGTTAATGCCATTAAGGTGAGATTATTGACAGAAAAACCACAGAAATACATTACTGCGAATGTACCTACTAATGAAAGTGGTACGGCAATGCTTGGAATTAAAGTTGCGACACCATTACGTAAAAAGAGATAAATCACCATCACTACAAGTGCGATAGCTAAGCCAAGCTCAAATTGTACATCTTTAACTGATGCCCGGATCGTTGTGGTTCTGTCGGTTAAGATCTCAACATTCACTGATTTAGGTAAATTAGAGACTAAATCTGGTAATAAATTACGAATATTATCAGTGGTATCAATAACGTTAACGCCGGGCTGACGTTGAACATTTATAATAATTGCCTGTTCGTTATTTGCCCATGCACCTAACTGGTTATTTTCAGGTGCTTGCTCGATAGTTGCGATATCAGATAAACGAATAGGCGCATCATTTTTATAGGCAACGATGAGTTGGCGATAATCTTCTAATGATTTCATTTGGTCATTAGCCGATAATGTTACGGAACGAGTAGGGCCATCAAGGCTTCCTTTCGCTGAGTTAACGTTCGCATTATTGATTGCTACACGAATTTTTTCGCTGTCTAAACCGTAGGACGCTGCGGCTTGTGCATTGAGTTTGACTCTAACTGCGGGACGCTGACCACCGGCTAATGCCACTAAACCTACACCATTAACTTGTGAAATTTTTTGCGAAATACGGGTTTCAACCATATCTTGCAACTGTGTCATCGGTAATGTTGAGCTCGTCACCGCTAAAGTTAAAATAGGCGGATCAGCTGGGTTTACTTTGCTGTAAATCGGTGGGTAAGGCAAATCGGAGGGTAGTAGATTCGTCGCTGCATTTATCGCAGCTTGTACCTCTTGTTCTGCAACATCTAATGGTAAGGTTAATTGGAACATCAGAGTGATCACTGAAGCGCCACCAGAGCTTTGTGATGACATCTGTTTTAACCCAGACATTTGCCCAAATTGTCGTTCAAGTGGTGCAGTGACAGCGGATGTCATCACATCAGGGCTTGCTCCAGGATAGAGAGTAACGACCTGAATTGTCGGGTAATCAACTTCAGGTAAGGCAGACACTGGCAACATACGATAACCAACGATACCAGCTAACAGTATGGCCACCATAAAAAGAGTTGTTGCAACTGGGCGCAGAATAAATAAGCGAGATGGTCCCCCACCTGTACCGTGTGTTTTTTCGGTCATTACGCTTTCTCCGCAACTACACGGTTATTTTCTTTATTTTTAGGTACTGTAGGTGTCACGATTTCGACTTTTGCATCTTGTGTTAATCTATCCACACCATCCGTTACAACACGCTGATCTGCTGATAAACCAGAAGCTATCACAACTTTTTCTGCATTTTGTAAGGCGACTTCCACGCGTAATTTGCTAACTTTATTTTCGTTATTCACAACCCAAACAAAGTGACCTTCATTACCCATTTGCAAAGCCGCATTCGGAATAACAACCGCTTTTTCTAATGTGGTGATATAAAGACGGACATTGACGAATTGATTAGGAAATAATGTTGTCTCTTGTTGCGGGAAACGTGCTTTTAATTTAATGGTGCCAGTAGTGGCATCAATTTGGTTATCAACACTAAATAATTTTCCTTGAGCTAATTCAAACTGGTTATTTCTGTCTAATGCGGTGACAGGCAAATCAGCACTATTCTTACGTGCTTGAATAACTTTTGCTAAATCTTGTTCTGGCAATGTAAAAAGCACATCAACGGGATCCATTTGATTGATAACCACAATCGGCGTTGATGAGCCACCTGAAATATAGTTACCCACGTCAACTTGTTTTAATCCCACACGACCTGAAATCGGTGCCGTAATCTTACTGTAAGTTAATTGCAGCTGTGCATTACTGATTGTAGCCTCATCAATACGGATACTTGCTTCTGACTGTTTCACTAAAGCTTGCTGATTATCCAACTCTTGTTGTGAGACTAAATTCGTTTTTGCCAACTTCTGATAACGCGCTAAATCAAGACGTGCATTAGCTAATGTGGCTTGATCTTTTGCAAGTTGTCCTTTGGCTTGGGCTAATTGCACTTCAAATGGGCGAGAGTCAATTTCTGCTAATAAATCACCTTTTTGAACCTGCTGCCCTTCCGTGAAATGTAAAGCCATTAATTGACCTTCAACACGACTCGTCACTGTGACGCTATTAGTTGCTTTCACTGTACCTAAAGCTGATAAAAATTGAGGCACATCTTCTTGTATTGATGTTGCAACCTGAACGGGTGGCATAGGAGGGCGACGAGATCCAGTTGTACTTCGACTTTGTGAGCTTGTTGCTTGAGTTCCTTTATTTTCAGGTGTAGTTGTTTTTGCTGCATTAAATTGCCAATAGGCGTAAGCACCTGCGACTACGACGATTAAAGCGATAATAAGAGAAACTCTTTTTTTAGCATTTTTATTTTTATTCATTACTTTTGTGATCCCACTGGCAACTAGCTAATCAGAAATACTGAAATGAAATTTTGGAATAGTGACATTCTACCTGTTTTTACACAGTTAAAAATGGAGGAAATATGGAAATTAAGTCAAGGAATGTGTTTTATTGGCTTTATTTTAAGCAGTTAAAATAAAATGATACTGGCATTATTTTATCGTTGTTATTCAATAAGCCATTATTTATTAAAAAACGGACAAACAATAGCGTGGCTTAATTGTTTATATAGGGATAATTAAGTAGAAAATAATTTATTGATAATCAGTAAGTTATTTTGCTTGATGTTTTTTTGAACGCATAACTATTTTGTACAAATGCCTGTAACTATGATAAAACGCAATAGTTAGTTATAATTCTTAGATAATTATGCTTTCCAGTGATAGAATGCCAACCTTGTTTTTCTCTGTGTTTGAACTCTTTTCAAAGAATAACAATCCAGTATGAAATTCACCGAGCTTTAACTCTGTCTTAAAATAATCATTTTTGTAAAAATTAGCCTAAATATAAAGGCGTAATAAAATAATTAGAGGTTTTTAGTGTCAACTGCAAACACACCTGACGATGGACAAAAACCGAGCCTGAATGCATTTAAACAGCCTCGCGCATTTTATCTCATCTTCTCAATCGAATTATGGGAACGTTTTGGCTATTACGGTCTGCAAGGGATCATGGCCGTTTACCTGGTTAAAATGCTGGGCATGGGTGAGGCGGAAGCAATCACCGTTTTTGCTGCATTTACCGCATTGGTTTATGGTTTTGTTGCTATCGGTGGATGGCTTGGGGATAAAGTTCTTGGTACTAAAAGGGTTATTATCCTTGGGGCAATCGTACTGGCAATTGGTTATGCAATGGTGGCTTTCTCAGATCACGATAAAGATGTGATTTATTGGGGACTTGCAACCATTGCTGTAGGTAATGGTTTATTTAAAGCAAATCCATCCTCATTACTTGCAACCTGTTATGAGAAAAACGATCCACAATTAGACGGTGCATTTACCATGTACTATATGTCTATCAACGTAGGTTCGTTCTTATCTATGCTAGCAACACCATGGTTAGCAGCTAATTATGGTTGGGATGTAGCATTTGCATTAAGTGTTGTAGGTATGCTGATCACCTTAGCAAACTTTATGGTTTGTCGAGGATGGATCAAAGATAAAGGCTCTAAACCTGATTTTGAACCGCTTAATTATTTAAAATTGTTATTAACGCTGGTGGGGATCGTTGCTTTAACGGCAGTATCGACTTGGTTATTACATAATAATGAAGTGGCAAGTTGGTCTTTAGCCGTGATCTCATTAGGTATCATCCTTATTTTTGCGCGTGAAACCTTTATGATGAAAGGGGCTGCTCGCCGTAAGATGATTGTGGCATTTTTACTGATGGTTGAAGCAGTGGTCTTTTTTGTTCTTTACGATCAAATGCCAACATCTTTAAACTTCTTTGCGATCCATAACGTTGAACACTCAATCTTAGGTTTTAGCGTTCAACCAGAGCAATTCCAATCACTTAATCCATTCTGGATCATGTTAGCAAGCCCATTATTAGCAGCTGTATATAACTTTATGGGCGATAAATTACCTATGCCTTATAAGTTCACTGTTGGAATGTTCTTAAGTGCAACAGCATTTTTAGTGTTACCACTGGGTGCAAGCATGGCAAATGAAGCAGGGATTGTCTCTTCATGGTGGTTAGTCGCAAGTTATGGTTTCCAAAGTATTGGTGAGTTAATGATTTCAGGGCTTGGCCTTGCAATGGTTGCCCAACTTGTACCACAGCGTTTAATGGGCTTTATCATGGGTGCTTGGTTCTTAACTTCGGCAGCTGCTGCAATTATTGCAGGTAAAGTGGCAAGTTTAATGGCGGTACCAGAAGATGTTCAAAGCGCACATGCCTCATTAGAAATCTACAGCAGTGTCTTCCTACAAATCGGTATTGTGACTGGTGTTATTGCAATCTTAATGCTTTTAACTGCACCAATGCTGAGCAAAATGACACAGTAATGTGTCGCATTAAAAAAGAAAGCTGAAGAAAATAGAGGATGCCACAAGGCATCCTTTTTTGTGTTGAGGATTACCTAATTCAGAAAAATTGCCGCCATAAAAAATACCGCCCTAATAAGGGCGGTATTGTATAAGGGGTCATTTATAACATTGATAAAGACTTAACCAACCACTTTATCAATTTGTAATGCAACGTCTTTTTCATGGGTAGCTGGCTTTACCGCAGTCCAACCTTTATAAGCCAAAGGTAAGAATGCGACAGCAATTGCTAAGAATGAGACTCCTGCGACATAATAGGCGCCCGCCATAGCTGTTTTTTCTAACCATGCACCTGTTAACATTGGAGTTAATCCACCAAACACGGCATAAGCCATATTATAAGCAAAAGACAATCCTGAAAAACGAATCGATGGTGGAAATGCTCTTGTACTAACAATTGGTGTTGTTGCAATCGCACCAACGAAAAAGCCCATCAATCCATAATTAAATGCCAACTGAAAACCTGACATTGCTGTATCTAAATTGCCATAGAAATGGAATGCAGTAACAATCAAACCACCCCATGATAATGTCATTGAAACACGTGTTCCTAATTTGTCGCCAATCCAGCCCCAGAAGATACAACCTAAAGTTAAGGTTAATGTTGCAACACAGTTCGCTTCCAATGAGGTGGTTCTATCAATTTTGTAAATCCCTTCAACAATTACACTAGGTGTCATCAATATGGTGACAACAATGGCTGTTGATAAAGACCAAGTTAATGCAGCCGTAATTAAACACGCTTGTTTATGGTTTTTAATAACAGAAATTACAGGCATTTCTTGTGCTAAGGCTTTTTTTGCGGCCATCTCTTTAAAGATTGGAGTTTCTTGCAAGAATCGACGCAAGTAAACAGAGATTAAGCCAAATATTCCGCCTAAAATAAAGGGAATACGCCAAGCAAAATCATTAACTTCTTGAGCGCTATAACTGCGCTGAACGATAATTGCGACGATCGATCCTAATAAAATACCGCCAGTAATACCTGATGTTAATGTTCCAACACCTAAGCCATAACGTTGTTTTGGTGTATGTTCTGCAATAAATACCCAAGCACCTGGCATTTCGCCACCGATAGCAGCACCTTGCATGATACGCATTAATAACAACAATAATGGGGCTGCGATCCCAATGCTGGCATAAGTGGGTAATAAACCAATAATTAATGTTGGAACAGCCATTAAAAAAATACTTAAAGTAAACATGCGTTTACGGCCAATAATATCGCCGTAGTGTGCCATAATAATGCCCCCCAAAGGGCGAGCGAGATAACCGGCAGCAAAAATACCTAATGTCTGCATCTGTGCAATAAAGGCGTTATCACCGGGAAAGAACAAATGGCTCAATGTTTTCGTAAAGAACACGAAGATCACGAAATCATAGAACTCCAAAGTTCCTCCTAGTGAGGATAAACCCAACGTTTTATAATCGTTGCGATTTAATGGTCTTGCCGTAGGTTGACTCAACGGCTGAGTGGAGTGTGATTGTGATGTCATAATAACAACCTATAATAATCATCGTGATAAAATAAATAACTAATAAAGTCACAAATACATTCTTTTAGGATCAGCAAATAAAATAGGGTGGAAATAAATAACATTAAGTGGTTATTTATAGGCTATTTACGTGAGAAAGAATAATGTTGTGATGATGGTTTAAGTTATAACAGGAAGCTCTTAATGATGTAAATAGGTTAAAATAAAACAATCAAATAGACTTGAAAGCTAACAATTATCAAGTTTAATATCTATAATTTATCTATATCGCAATATGTTATATCAATAAATAGGAAATGCCATATATAATATAAAAATATTACATATTGTTTTTTATGAGGTGAATTTTAATATTTTTAAATAAAAACGAGGTGATATTGAATATATTTATTATGCTTTAAATAAACGATTAAATAATAAAATCGATATGAGTTTAATTTATTATTTTTTGTAAAAAAAGTTATTATTAGATAATTAATAAAGCTATTCGTATTAATAGTGAAAGATATGATCTGATAGGAAATAGATTATTAGTATATTCTACTGTATGTTAAATTTGGCTTTTGTGGGTATTAGTTTCAATAAATTAATAATTATTGGAATTAAATGCCAATTAATTTTGTAATCATAATCATATTTTTGTGTTTTTATGCATGATGTGATTTTTTTGAGCGACTTCTTAAATGAAAAATAAAAACAAAAATAAGCATCAAAAAAGTTATTTTTGGTTATAATTACAACAGTAAGTCAATTGAACTGTCGGAGGATTTATGGTCTCTATCTCTATGAGTGCTATTCTCTTAGCTACAATTGTTCTGTTTGCCTCACTTTCTGTCGTTGCATTAGGTGGTGGTTTAGCGTTAAAAACCATTCTAAATAACACCAAATACAGTGATAATTATGCTCTGAGTGCTTCTGTTAAAAAAACCTTTATCACATCGCTGATCATCGTATTGCTACTCATTTACTATTACCTTTCAACAACGGCTTAATTATTTATTGTTGGTTACTCAAAAAAACGCCACTGTATTTTATTAACAGTGGCGTTAGTGTAATGATTTATTATTGCGTTATTTTAAACTAAGAAAATGGTGGCTAAACCTAAGAATATAAAGAAACCACCAGTATCTGTAATGGCGGTTATCATCACACTAGAACCAATGGCGGGATCTTTACCTAATTTAATCATGGTCATCGGGATTAATACACCCATCATGGCGGCCATTAAGAGATTAAGCACCATTGCCATCGTCATAACTGCGCCCATAGCAAGGTCACCATAGAGGAAGAAGGTGACAATACCCATTATCCCTCCCCAAACAATACCGTTGATAAAGGCGACACCAAGCTCTCTTAAAATTAAGAATGAGAAGCTTCCAGTTTGAATTTGGTGTAGTGCTAAGGCACGTACAATCATTGTAATAGTTTGATTACCTGTGTTACCCCCAATACCAGCAACAATTGGCATTAGTGTGGCGAGGGCAACTAATTGTGAAATAGTATCTTCAAAGACACCGATAACACGGGAGGCAACGAAAGCAGTACATAAGTTGATAGCAAGCCAAGTCCAACGTGTTTTAACAGCTTGTCCAACTGGAGCGAAAACGTCTTCTTCTGGGCTCAAGCCCCCCATACGACGAATATTGGTATCGCTCTCTTCATGCATGTTATCAACAATATCTTCAACGGTTAATCGCCCCATAAGAAGGCCATTGCTATCAACCACAGCAGCTGAAATTAAGTCATAACGTTCGAACGCGCCCGCAGCATCTTCGCCTTTTTCTTCTGGCATAAAACTGACGGTATCTGTTTTCATCACATCTGAGACAAGTTTGTCAGGAGATTGCGTTAAAACAGTGGTTAATGGAAGTTCGCCCAAAAGATGATTTTTATTATCAATAACGAAAATTTTATCCGTTGCTTCAGGAATAGAGCCTCGTTGGCGCAGATAGCGTTGTACGGTTTTTAACGTTACATTGCCTCGCACAGTGACGAACTCAAAGTCCATCATTTGACCAACGCTGTCTTTTGGATATTGCAGGACTTCTCTTATCCTATTACGCAGGCTTGGTTCTAAATAGGTAAGAAGGCGACGCATTGTATCGCGGGGTAAGTGCTCTGCAATGTATGCTTGCTCATCCACATGTAATGTGGCGACCGATCGTAATAATTCACGGTCGGTCATATCTTTAATTAAACTGTCCCAAACGGCGACAGACGCTTCGACTAAAACAGCACCACGTTCATTATTATCAACCAAATGCCACAATGCGAGACGTTCGTCATAGGGAAGGGCTTCAAGAATATCTGCAATATCTGCCGCGTGTAGATCTTGTAGTAATTCTCGAACAGTGGTGATTTTTTCATGAAGTTCATGGTGGCTCAGCCTATCATTTTCACTTGCTTCCCCTAAAACGGTTTCAACAAAATGATCATCTTCAAGAAAGATACTCAAAATTTGCTGACGCAGGAGTGCCACTTTTTGTGAATACGGATTGATGGCAGCCGCAGTATCATTGTTGATAGCTGGTTGAGACATGTTATTCCTTTTTAATTCTTACGAGGGAGATAACCATTAACACTAATTATTCCATTTTAGGATGATTATCGGTTTTCTCCGTATAAAAAATATGAATCTTGAACAATATTGCGTTGATGATGTTCATATTATGGTCACAAATCAAACCTATGTTGTTATGTGATAGTTGTTGTATGATAGATGCAACAAAAG
The DNA here is from genome assembly GCF_040140305.1 of Proteus sp. fly-1008. Classification (NCBI taxonomy): domain Bacteria; kingdom Pseudomonadati; phylum Pseudomonadota; class Gammaproteobacteria; order Enterobacterales; family Morganellaceae; genus Proteus; species Proteus sp. fly-1008. The sequence continues at coordinate 715,374 of NZ_JBEEWH010000001.1, read as the reverse complement.
ACGCATTGGCTAGCGTCTTTTTCTGTATAATATCATATTGTTAAGCAGATTCCTCTTTTATATCCAGTTTCCAACCAGGAACTGACTGCCAATGCTCTTGTTCTTTTTCTAAATCCAATTCCATCAATGTGTTATCAGAAAGATATTTTTTAGGAAAATAAAGAGTCCAGTGATTTTCATCAGTAACTAAACGCAAAGATGCTGGTTTTGTCGTTGATTGTCGCTGATTATTAAGTAAAGTTGCTAACCTCAGTATTTGTACAAGTGGGAAATACTGTTTCTTTTTATAAAGATTAAATTTAGGTAGTTCATCCAGCTTAATCCCTTTTCGGTGATAGCGAACTAAGGTTGTTAATAATAGCTGTTGTTCTTGATTAAAACCCGGCAAATCTGTATTTGAAAGAATATAGGCAGAATGGCGGTGCAATCCACTTAAATTAATGCTTAATCCGACTTCATGTAACATGACAGCCCATACTAAAATAGCTTCTAGATCAGGGCGAACGAGTTTAGGATTTTGTTGTGCCCATTGTTCGTAAAGGGATTGCATGGTTTCAAGCACGCGCTTTGCTTGCTCTCTATCAATATTATAGTGTTCGGCAAGGCTTTTTGCTGTACGTTGGCGAATATCTTGATGGCGAAATCTACCTTCCATTTCATAAAGCACACCTTCACGTAGCGCACCATCAGATAGATGTAGTGCTTTTAATCCTAAAGAATCAAAAATGCCACATAAAATCGCTAAACCCGGTACAAAAACATGTTTACGCTCATCGGATAATCCCGGCAATGAGATATCTTTAAATTTCTTAAAGCGTAACACTTGCTTTGTTAACATAAGTAGACGTTCGGGGGTGATAACACCGTCTTTTTCGCCAAACTCAACTAAGATCTCATGAGCTGCTTTAATTGTACCCGATGCGCCTAAAGCCACATCCCATCCGGTCATTTTATATTGCCATGCAATTTTTTCCATTTTACGTGCTGCTTTTTCTCGCGCTTTACGAAAAGCAGATTCGCTGATTTTTTGCTCAGGAAAAAATTGACGACTAAAACTAACACAACCCATGCGCTGGCTTTCAATTAAGATCGGCTCAAAATTTTCGCCAATAACCAATTCTGTTGAGCCACCACCAATATCAATAACGAGTTTTCTACCTTTTTCCGATTGTGTATGTTCAACGCCCATAAAGATAAGCCGGGCTTCTTCATGTCCAGAAATAATTTCGATAGGGTAAGGGATAACTTCTTTTGCTCGTTGGAGAAAGACTTTAGCGTTAGTCGCAACACGTAATGTATGTGTGCCAACGACGGTAACATTTTCGGCAGGAAAACCCTGTAACCTTTCAGCAAAAAGGGAAAGGGCGGAAAGTCCACGTAACATAGACTCTTCGCTTAATTCATTATTATCGTCAAGGCCATCAGCGAGATAAACACGCTGTTTTAAGCGACTTAATACTTGCAATGCGCCATTAACAATGCGCGCAATTATCATATGAAAACTATTAGAACCGAGGTCAATAGCTGCAATTTCTAAAGGGCGTGGTGAAGAGTCATCTTGTGATAAAGGCATAAAATTACGCTCGTTCCCCTGGTTGTTCTAACAATTTAATGTACTCATAGACAGCAAGCTGGGAACGAATTTTACGTTTATTTCCACGAGGAACATAGCTATTTGTTAAATCTTTATCAATAAAACGCGCTTTAACGGTGTCATTAAATTGAATATCTAATATATCAAGAACACGCTGTTTTAGTTGAGGATCAAGCAAAGCCACTGCAACTTCAATACGATAGTCAAGATTTCGCGTCATCCAGTCGGCAGAAGATAAGAAGATTTTTTCATCACCTTTATTAGTAAAGACATAAACACGATCATGTTCTAAAAAACGATCAACGATACTGGTGACTTGAATATTCTCACTAAATCCTGGCTGATTAGGGACTAAAGAGCACATACCTCGCACTAAAAGTCGGACTTTGACTCCCGCTTCTGATGCGTCATAAAGACGATTAACTAACTCTTCATCGACTAAATTATTCACTTTTAATGTAATACCTGCGGGATGCCCAGCTTGAGCACTGTGAATTTCATTAGTAATTAGTTGGTTTAAAAGAGTTCGTGAATTTTGAGGTGAAACCATCAAATGCTCAAAAGTAACAGGGCGATAAGGGTTTTCAATAAAGCTAAAAACGCGACGTACTTCATTGGTAATTTCAGTATTTGCAGTTAAGAGCGAATAGTCAGTATAAAGGCGCGCCGTTTTTTCGTTAAAATTCCCTGTACCAATATGGGCATAGCGAATAATTTCGCCATCTTCTAAGCGAGAAATAATAAATAATTTCGCATGAATTTTTAAACCTGGCGCAGAGAATATAACGTGAACACCCGCTTCTGTTAGGCGTTTTGCCCAATGAATATTGGCCGCTTCATCAAAACGAGCTTGTAATTCTACAACCACAGTGACTCGTTTACCGTTGTGTGCAGCATGGATCATGGAGTCTATAATTCGAGAGTCTTTTGCAACACGGTAAATATTGATTTTAATTGAAATAACGCTTGGGTCAAAAGAGGCTTGGCGCAACAATTCCAGCACATGTTCAAAAGTATGATAAGGATAATAAAGTAAGACATCTCGTTCCCTAATGGCATCAAAACCATTACGGAAATTATCGAACCAAATATGGCGTAAACGCGGAATAGGCTTATTTAATAGAAATTTGCTACCTTCATTTGGAAAGTTAATAAAGTCTTTAAAATTATGATAACGCCCTCCTGCAATAACGGAGTCGTTATTTGATAAACCTAATTTACTGCGCAGTAATGCCACCATCTCATCTGGCATATCACGTTGATAAACAAAACGCACAGGCTCTGCGGTAAGGCGTTGTTTTAAGGTTGAGGACATCATTTCAAGTAAACTTGATTCCATTTCTGTCGCAAGATCGTACTCCGCATCTCGCGTCATTTTCATAGAATAAGCATTCAATGAGTCATAATCAAAAAAACCTTTAAAAACTTCATCAAGGCAGTAACGTAAAATATTATCCAATAAAATCATGGACTTTTTCTTACTACGCCCTTGATCAGTTGGCAAAATAACAAAACGAGGAACTTTATCTGATGGAATTTCTAATAAGGCGTAATGAATAGTTTGCCCTTGTGCAATTTCAACGGCCAAATAGGTATAGTCATCTTTAAGAAATTCAACCAAATTGGTTTCAGGATTAATTAAAATAGGCGTAATGTGTTTTCTTAAGTTTTGACGAAAATATTGGCGTAACCAGATTTGTTGATTAGGTGATATTTGACGTTCATTGATTAAGAAGATTTGATTTCGTGCCATTTCAAGCAATAAATCGTTATATAAAGCATCAAATTCTTGGTCAGCCTTAGCCACTTTTGATTGAATTTTTTTGATAAGATGGCGAGCATGACTTGAAGCAGAGCGAGAGCCTCGCTCTTCATTAATTAAGATACGGCGTTTAACATCAGCAAAACGGACTTTATAGAACTCATCAAGATTATTTGAATAGATCCCCAGAAACCTGACTCTTTCAATTAACGGGTTTCGTTTGTCAGCCGCTTCTTGTAATACACGTTCATTAAACGCAAGCCAACTGATCTCTTTATCAATATAGAGTCGTTCCTGGGACATCTGAACTCCAACTAGGGTTAAAGTTAAATCTTAATATCTGAATAAATCAGACATGTTGCTTAATAGTCGCACCCGGTTTGACAAAATTTTCGGGTTTTGCTTCTTTGGCTTTTTGCTCAAAATAAGGTGCTTGGAATGTACACATTCTAATTGCAGAACGATAGGCACCGTTAACAAAAAACTCATCTATTAAATCACCTTCTTTTTTAAAGCCAAGCTTTTCATAAATATGAATCGCTTTAGCATTCTCTTTATCAACGATTAAATAGAGTTTGTATAAATTAAGTACAGAAAAAGCATAATCCATCGCTAATTTTGCTGCTCGTGCTGCATAGCCATGACCTTGATGTGCAGGTGCAATGATAATTTGGAATTCGGCACGACGATGAACATAATCAATTTCAACCAACTCGACAAGTCCCACTTTAGTGCCTTCACTTTCAGCAATAAAACGGCGTTCACTTTGGTCGTGAATATGTTTTTCATATAAGTCACTTAACTCAATAAAAGCCTCATAAGGCTCTTCAAACCAATAGCGCATAACACTGGCATTGTTATCAAGTTGATGGACAAAAGAGAGATCTTCTCGTTCGAGAGGACGTAATTTTATAGGTGGAACTTTCCTACCACCGGACATAAGCACCTCGGTGAATGCATTGAATAAAAAAGAGAAAAGGGTGACACAAAAAAAGTCACGCGGGCTACAGTGTAGCACAATGTGACTTTTTAGCTTAAGCGAAATAGTTAATCAAGGCTGCCGAACAACGCAATATCATCAAGGAAAGCTTGATTATTCTTCATAGTCAATCGGTCTTCAGCTAACCAGCTGATTGCTAATGGGTAGATACGATACTCTTCTATTTGTATTCTAGCTTGTAATGATTGTTCAGTGTCATCCGGCAAAACAGGAATACGTGCCTGAATAATCATTGGGCCACCATCAAGTTCTTCGGTAACAAAATGGACGGTAACACCATGAAAAGACTCTTTATTTGCTAAAACTTGGCGATGAGTATGCAACCTCGGATATTTAGGAAGCAAAGAAGGGTGAATATTTAATAATTTATGCTGATAATGAGTGACAAAACTAGGTGATAGAATATGCATAAAACCTGCTAAAACCACGATATCAGGCTGATAAACATCAATTTTTTCGATTAGCGCTTTATCGTAATCAGCTCTATCATTAAATTGGGATGGATCAATAAAATAGGCTGGAATATCAGCCTGTTTTGCACGTTCGAGGCCATAAGCATCCGCTTTATTGCTAAAGACAGCAACCACATTACCTGTGATTTTATTTGCCCTACAGGCGTCAATAATCGCCTGTAGGTTGCTGCCGTTTCCTGAAATAAGGACAACGATATTTTTCATTCACATGTTTTCATTAGTTAATAATGACTTGTGCTTCACCTGCGGCTTGTGGCGCAATTTCACCGATAAGCCATGCATTTTCACCACATTCTGCAAGGTGTGCTAATGTTTTTTCAACATCATCTGGATTAACCGCAATTAATAGTCCGACACCACAGTTAAAGGTGCGGTACATTTCATGTGTGCTAACTTGTCCCGCTTCTTGTAACCACTTGAAGACGATAGGCCATTCCCAACTGTGACTTTTGATACGAGCTTGCGTATTTTCAGGTAGTACGCGAGGAATATTCTCCCAGAAACCGCCACCTGTAATATGTGCAACTGCATGAATATCAACATTCTCAATTAATGACAGCAGTGATTTCACGTAAATACGTGTAGGCGCTAATAGGTGATCGGCAAGTGATTTTTCACCTAATGATGTGTTATCAGCTTGTGTATTGCTGACTTCAAGAATTTTTCTGACTAATGAATAACCATTAGAATGAGGGCCGCTGGATGCTAAAGCAATTAATGCATCACCTGTTTTAACTTTACTGCCATCAATAATCTCTGATTTTTCAACCACGCCGACACAAAAGCCTGCGATATCATAATCATTGCCATGATACATGCCGGGCATTTCTGCTGTTTCGCCACCTACTAATGCACAGCCTGATTGTTTACAGCCTTCAGCAATACCAGTTACAACCCGAGCTGCGGTATCGACATCTAATTTTCCTGTGGCATAGTAGTCAAGGAAGAAAAGGGGTTCGGCGCCTTGAACAATTAAATCGTTGACACACATTGCGACTAAATCAATACCGATGTCATCATGGCGATTTAAATCCATCGCAAGGCGGAGTTTTGTACCCACACCATCGGTGCCTGAAACTAAAATAGGTTCGCGGTATTTAGATGGAATTGCACATAGTGCACCAAAACCACCTAAACCCCCCATAACTTCAGGACGGCGAGTTTCTTTTACTACACCTTTGATACGATCGACTAAAGCATTACCTGCATCAATATCGACACCGGCATCTTTATAGCTGAGAGAGGATTTGTTAGTCACGTAGAGCCCTCACGGCAAGTTGCTGTTAAGAAAAAATGTGTGCGGACGCTATTCTAACAGGCAAAGCAAACGTTTGCGAGGATCTTCTTTCTAGGTCACAATTATTCATGTTGGTGTGGTTAAAAGCTGTGCGCTTGATCAATATCAATAGAAAAACGATGGAATGTTGGCAAAAAAGCGGTATAATCTCGCGATTTTTTTGTCAGGCTGCGTCGTACATTAGGAGAAATTATGAAGATCGTTGAGGTAAAACACCCACTCATTCAACATAAATTGGGGCTGATGCGAGATCATGATATAAGCACTAAGCGCTTTCGTGAACTGGCTTCAGAAGTTTCCAGTCTACTGACGTATGAAGCTACCGCCGATTTAGCAACAGAGACGGTAACAATTGAAGGTTGGTGTGGTCCGGTAGAGATAGAACAGATTAAAGGAAAAAAAATCACAGTAGTTCCTATCCTCCGTGCAGGTATCGGGATGATGGATGGAGTATTAGAAAATATTCCTAGTGCCCGAATCAGTGTAGTTGGCGTTTACCGCGATGAAGAAACCTTAAAACCCGTCCCTTACTTCCAGAAATTAGCATCCAATATTGAAGAGCGTATGGCTCTTGTTGTTGACCCTATGTTAGCAACAGGCGGCTCTATGATTGCCACAATTGATTTATTAAAAAATGCGGGCTGTACTTCAATTAAAGTATTAGTACTGGTTGCTGCTCCAGAAGGTATTAGGGCATTAGAAGAAGCTCATCCAGATGTGGAGTTATATACTGCATCGATTGATAGCCATCTTAATGAGCATGGGTACATCGTTCCAGGTCTTGGCGATGCTGGTGATAAGATATTTGGTACAAAATAATAATTAAGCCGACTTTGATAGTCGGCTTTTTTTTGGACCATTTATTTTTTCTATACTCTACATATTTAAGGAGCAGTTAGATGACTAGTGCGAGTGGGCCTAGACAGCAACATGGCGACTTAAAATAAGACGAGTATAAAGTTAAAAATACAAACCAATTTCACATTCATATTAAAGAGAGGTCGTAAGCATGACTCGTCGTGCAATCGGGGTAGAAGAGCGCCCACCATTATTACAAACAATTCCGTTGAGCCTTCAGCATCTGTTTGCAATGTTTGGCGCTACCGTACTTGTGCCAATATTATTTAAAGTTAATCCGGCAACAATATTGTTATTTAACGGGATCGGAACCCTGCTTTATCTCTTTATTTGTAAAGGACGCATTCCTGCTTATCTAGGTTCAAGTTTTGCGTTTATCTCACCAGTGCTTTTGTTGTTACCATTAGGGTATGAATTAGCGCTTGGGGGATTCATCGTTTGTGGCGTGTTATTTTGTCTTGTGGCAGGTATTGTAAAAATAGCAGGGCGAGGCTGGATTAATGTGATGTTTCCACCTGCGGCAATGGGCGCAATCGTTGCCGTTATTGGGTTAGAATTAGCAGGAACCGCGGCAGGAATGGCGGGTTTATTACCAAGTGCAGATGCACCAGTAGATAATCAAACATTGCTTATCTCTATGGTCACTTTAGGTGTCACTATTTTAGGTTCAGTGATGTTTAGAGGATTCCTTGCAATTATTCCTATTCTTATAGGGGTATTAGCAGGTTATGCGCTTTCTTTCTTCTTAGGGGCTGTTGATGTTACGCCTATTAAAGAAGCTAATTGGTTTGCATTACCGACATTCTATTCACCACGTTTTGAATGGAGTGCAATCTTCATTATTCTGCCTGCGGCATTAGTGGTTATTGCTGAACACGTTGGTCACCTTGTTGTTACAGCAAATATTGTGCAACGCGATTTAATGAAAAATCCAGGCTTACATCGTTCTATGTTCGCAAACGGTTTCTCTACCATAATTTCGGGTTTCTTTGGTTCAACGCCAAATACCACATATGGTGAAAATATTGGTGTTATGGCAATTACCAAAGTCTATAGCTCATGGGTTATTGGTGGCGCGGCAATATTTGCAATCTTATTATCCTGTGTAGGTAAATTAGCCGCCGCTATTGCTGCTGTTCCTGTTCCAGTGATGGGCGGAGTATCTTTATTGCTTTATGGTGTCATTGGTGCATCAGGTATTCGTGTCTTGTTAGATTCAAAAGTGGATTACAACAAACCGCAAAACTTGATATTAACTGCCATTATTCTGATTGTTGGTGTGAGTGGCGCTTCAATTCACATTGGTGCAGCTGAATTAAAAGGCATGGCTTTAGCAACAGTTGTGGGTATTGTTTTAAGCTTAATCTTTAAATTAGTCAGTGTTGTTCGACCTGAATCAGAATTTGTAGATAACACGATTGAATCAGTCAGTGGTACTGCAAATAAAAAATAAGTGATATGTTGAAGTTAACGAAAAAGGCGGATTATATCCGTCTTTTTTATTGCACCCTGTTTTTATGTTAAAATTAAAAACTAAGATATTTGATTTTTTGAGTGTTTAAAACTTAGAAAAGCATCAATAATTCAATCATGATGTTTATTTAAATAAAATAAATGAGACAATGGATGTCTGTTCTTATGCGAAATAGGCATTTAGTTACTGTTTAAGTGATATTCGTTTTAAGGTTGGGAAAGACTCAAAAAAGGTATAACGTAATTTATGGAAAAACTCATTGAAATTTATGATTTCATAACATCAAAGCAAATATTTACCACAATATTCTTAGTTGTTGTGTTGCTGGTGGTATGGTTTCTCGCCAAGATGATTTTCCGCCGAATTGCAAAGCGATTACTTTTTTTATTTACTGAACTTTCAGATGAAGAAACGATAGAAGACATTGCTAAAAAGAGTGCCTCTATAGTTGCAGTAACATTAGTTCTTTATATTAATCAGCTACTACCTTCTTTTTCTCATGAGATGAATGTTATCTTTGAGACGGTTGCTCGAGCTTTTATTATTATCAATATTGCCTCATTGCTTAATAATGCTCTCGATATTTTTAACATTAGGCATGCAAAAAAGGCGTGGCATCGGAACAATTCCATTAAAGGTTATATTGAAATTGCCAAAATCGTCGTTTGGATAATTTCTTTTATTTTGATCATTGCACTTTTTACTGAACAATCACCACTTATTATTATCTCAAGTTTTGGTGCCATTGCTGCGGTATTAATGTTTGTTTTTCAACATACTCTTATCTCATTTGTTGCCAATATTCTTATTTCTAACGGTAAAGTCTTAAAGCTTTATGATTGGATAGAACTTCCAAGTAGTAATATTAGTGGTGAGGTGATTGATATCGCATTACACACTATCACAGTCCGTAATTGGGATAATACGATTTCACGTATTCCAACCAAAGATTTTTTGACGGAAAAATACACTAACTGGCAACCGATGTTTTCATCTGGAGGACGTCGGATTAAACGTAGCTTTTATATTGACCAATCTTCGATTTCATTTGCAACGGAAGAATTGGTCCTTGAATTAAAAAATACAGTTCCTCTTCGTAAAAGCATAGAAGCTATGCTTGAAGGCAAAGAAGAAGAGATTGGCGATATTAATGTGTGGCTAGAAACAAAAGGGGTCACCAATTTACAGCTATTTAGAAAGTACATGCTAAATTGGATAAAAATGCGTGGTGATGTTAGGCCTGATATGTATTTAGTGATAAGAACAATGCCACCAACCCCCATGGGATTACCCGTAGAGTTATACTGTTTTACCAGAGCGACGACATGGGTAGAATATGAAGAAACACAATCTGAAATTTTTGAGTATATAAATGCATCAGCTAAATATTTTAAGCTTGATATTTATCAGCAACCTTCAGGTAATGATGTTGCGAAATTAAAATTCAGATAATAAAAACATTAATTAAACAAAGAATACTTTTTTTAATTTTATGCTAAATAATTTGAGGTATAGCTTGGCAACTCGTGTAAATAAACAAAGTCAATGATAGGGCAACTTGAAGCATGAGGAGTTCATAAAATAAGCTATCACGAAAATCTTGCTGTTATCTTAATCAGTATCATGTGCTTTTTTAATATTGGTTCTGACCTTGTGAGAATTTGTGTTAGAATCACCGCGTTTATTAAACTATTCAGGTGAGGTGCTTCTGAATACGCCGTCACAGCTATCATTACCACTATCTCTGCCCGATGACGAGACATTCGATAGCTTTTATGCAGGAGAAAACGCGTCGTTAGTCGCGGCAATTCAAACCGCCATTCATCAATCCCATGGCAGTTATATCTATTTCTGGTCCCGCGACGGGGGTGGAAAAAGCCATCTATTACATGCTGCATGCGCTGAACTTTCATTAAAAGGTGATGCCGTTGGCTATGTTCCACTTGATAAACGAGCCTATTTTGTTCCCGATGTCCTTGAAGGCATGGAGCATCTATCATTAGTTTGTATCGATAATGTTCAATGTATTGCAGGTGATGAAGAGTGGGAGCTTGCCTTATTTAATCTTTATAATCGCGTTTTAGAGCATGGTCGAACTTGTTTATTAATTACTGGGGATAGACCACCTCGCCAAATCGAATTACAACTTCCTGATCTTGCGTCTCGGCTAGATTGGGGGCAAATTTATCGTTTGCAGCCATTAAGCGATGAAGAAAAAATTCAAGCATTACAATTAAGGGCAAAGCTTCGTGGTTTTGAGTTACCTGAAGATGTAGGTCGCTTTGTGTTAAAGCGCCTTGATAGAAAAATGCGGACACTCTTTGAAATGCTTGATGAACTTGATCATGCTTCTATTGTAGCTCAACGAAAACTCACCATTCCCTTCGTGAAAGATATTCTTAAACTGTAGCTTTTACCTCAATATTATCCCTCATCAAATTAGGTGAGGTGAATAACACAAATTTTCCTCTATTGTTTAAATTAAACCAATTAAAAGTAATGATTTTTCGTTATTTTTAATGGTGATTTTTTGTATTAAAAACTATAAAAAAACCGCTTGTCTTTATAAAAGGCAAGCGGTGAGAAATACAAACAATAAAGGAGGAGGGTTAAATAATTAGTGTGCTTCTACTACTTTAGTTTTCTTCTGAGGTACCAGTAAGAAAATCAGATAAAGTGCAGTAATTGCAACCGTGTATCCTGTGAAAATTAACCAGAATGATTTCCAGTCAACGGCACCATTTGTGGTGTATAAGTCAATGACCCAGCCACTTAACATTGCACCTAAATAAGTACCAAAACCGTTCACTAAGGTCATAAACATACCTTGTGCAGTTGAACGATATTGTAATGGGATCTCTTTTTCTAAGAACAGTGAACCTGAAATATTAAAGAAGTCGAAAGCACAACCATACACAATCATTGATAATAATAAGACGATTTGTCCTAATGATGTGTAATCGCCGTAAGCAAAGAAACCGAAACGTAAAATCCAAGCAATCATACTAAATAAAACAATAGTTTCGATTCTTACTCGTTTTAGTAACAGAGGTAGGAATAAAATAAAGACGACTTCTGAAATTTGTGAAATAGATAAAAATACAGAAGGATAACGTGCAAAGAATGAATCATCGGCGTTTGGTAATGCTGCAATATCCTGCAGGAATGGTACACCAAAAGTATTCGTAATTTGCAGAACAGATCCTAATAGTGTTGCAAAGAATAAGAAAACAACCACGTTTCTCTTTTTGAAAACTTGCAAAATATTAGAAAGACTAAATGCCACTTCTTCTGTTTTAGCTTCATTTTTATCAACCGCTTTTGTTGCAGGTAAGAACATGGCAAAAACAGCGAGAATAATAGAAGCAATTGCAGCCACAAAGAGTTGATGATAGCTATTACCTAAACCTAAGAAACTAATAACCCACATGGCCGCGATAAAACCAACTGTGCCGTAAACGCGGATCTTTGGAAAGTAGTTGTTAGGTTCTAAATGTTTTTGCTCTAACAGTTCAAAGATGATGCTGTTTGCCATTGAAATACTTGGCATAAAGAACAATAAATGCAACAAGGTAGCAAAAAATAATGTAGTGACAGTCGTCATTTGCGACATCAACACTAATGCTAATGCAGAAAAAATATGCAGGGTAATAAATACTAATTTGCGGTTATTTATTTTATCTGCAATAAATCCCATGATGACAGGTGCGATAAGTGAGGCAAGCCCAAGAGCACTGAAAATAAGCCCAACATCACTACCTTTAAAATGCAGTTCTCCAAAGAGGTACGAGGCAAATGTTACCAGCCAAGATCCCCATATAAAGAACTGGAGGAATGAGACAAGTTTTAATCTAAGTACGATATTCATCTGTTTTCCTATTAGCCTAGCAATCACCCGACACCATAATGATGATTGGTTAGTTTTAATTGCCCATAATGTTGGCTATAACGTTGTTTATTTCATATACATCTATAACTTCATTTCACACCGATTAATTGTCATCAAATTAAAAGTTAACAACTAAAGAAGAGATAGAGTAAATAACAAATTGAAAGATTATTGCTGTATTGCAGTGCTGTTTAAAATGTATTTTTTTTGTTAATTTCTTTCTTGGATGATAATGAAAAAATAGAGTGGCGAGAATTTAGTGTTTATCAACTCTGCTATCATATTTTCTGATGTCCATGATATGTAGGAACGCATTTGTGTAAAGAGACTTGAGTCACAATATAAATGAAACACATGATTATTTTTTTCTTTTTAAGGTGACCTATAGCGGGATAGTGTGATCTTGATAGACTATCCAAAAAATGATGATTTATTAGCCATAAAAAATATGAAACTGAGATGAATTTTTTTGAAAGCAAAAAGAGATTAATTTTTTTCTGTTGAGGGAATAAAGAACACTTTATTAATTGTTGTGTTTACAATTTAATAACATTTGGTGATTTATGCCTAAATGGGGAAAATAGAGTAAACGGTTGCGGTATTAATGATAAAACATAAAGAATAAAGCCTATCTCACGTATCGTGAAGTATAGGCTTTAATTTTCTGATCCTAGCTAAATTTTCCTGTTCTTAGCTAAATAACTCTTTCACTTGCTCAGGTGGGCGGCCTAAACGGGCTTGATTTCCAACAACCACAATAGGGCGCTCAATAAGCTTAGGATTTTCATGCATTGCTTGAATTAACGCATCTTGCGATGTTTCGTCAGCAAGTTTGAGTGTTTTATAGATCTCTTCTTTTGTACGCATTAATTTTCTTGCATCATCAAACCCTAGCGCTTTAAGAAGTGTTTTAAGTTCGGTTACTGAGGGCGCTGTATCTAAGTAGAGATTAATCTCAGGGGTTACTTGCATTTCTTCTAATAAATGTAAGGTTTCACGGCTTTTTGAACAGCGTGGATTGTGATAAATCGTCACTTTCTTGGTCATGTTGTCCCTTATTTAAATTGACTGTCTCTTTGCTGTATTTTTCTTAACTGATCAATACGCGCATCAAAGCGTGCTTGGTCGTTACTGCCCAGTTTAACTTGTCTGCTTGCATCACCTAAATAACGGATCGCTGTTTCAAAGTCACCTCGGAGTGCTAAATCTTCAGCATAAGCCGCTAATTCATGGGCTCTATCACCTTGTTTAGCTGAGTTTTCTGCCATTAACTGCCAGCCAATAGGATCATTTGGATTATCAAAGGTATAACGATAAAGCAGGCGATTAGCTTCGTTATATTGTTTATTATGTATATAAGAATTAGCCAAGTTAGCAATAATAACGTTGTTATTAGGGTTCTGTTTTAATGCCAATTGCAATCTTGCGACAGCATCACTTGCCCGATTTTGCTCTAAATCGATATCTGTCATTGCATCGATAAGCCAAATATTATTAGGTTCTTTTTCTAACATTGGCGTGAGTAATTTTCTTGCGTCATCAAATTTACGATCACGAGAGTAAATGAGTATTTGCGCATAATTGGCGGCTAATTTTTCAATCGCAGTACCTTGCTTAAACTGATCAAGCGTGGTTTGAAATGCATTATCTGCAGTGGGATTTTTATTTAGCATGGTTAACACACGCATTTTAGCGAATAGAAAATTTGCTGACTGAGGAAGTTGGCGTGCTGGATATTGGCTGGCTCGGCTTCTTGCATCAGATAATCGGCTATCCGGTAAGGGGTGTGTTAATAACATTTCAGGCGGTTTAGAACTATAGCGAACTTGGTCAGCAAGAATTTGCATAAAATCAGGCATCCCTTTGGGGTCAAACCCCGCTCGATAGAGTGTTTGAATTCCAATACGATCAGCCTCTTGCTCGTTCATTTGTGTAAACGTGATCATATTCTGCTGCATCCCCGCCATACTCCCCGTAAAGGTTGCAAGACCTGCATTGGGATTTGCCATAAATATCAGGATAGAGCCTAATACCCCAGCAAGTGCAAGAGGGGTTGTTTTTGCTTGGTCTTCCAGCATTCTTGCTAAATGACGCTGAGTAACATGCGTGATTTCGTGAGCCATGACAGAGGCTAACTCACTTTCATTTCGGCTATAGCGAAAGAGTGCGGAATGTAAAACAATGTTCCCCCCAAAATAAGCAAAGGCATTAATATTGGGATTATTGACTAAGTAAAAATGAAAGGGTGTTTTGACTGAGCTAGCATTAGAAACCAGCTTTTGCCCCAAATTATTAATGTAGTTAGAAAGCAGAGGGTCAAAAACTAATGGTGCACTATTTCGCAGTTGGCGAGTATAGTAATCTCCCATAGCAATTTCTTGGTTAATACTTAGCGTTGAACCTGCAGTGGTTCCCATATCAGGTAAAGAGTCTTCAATATCAATCGCAGCATGCGCTGGCAATACTGATGTTGATAGCAACGCAGAAACAAGAAGCGCGACTAATGGTTTTTTAAGTCTGAGTTTCATACAACTATATCCTGATGGCTATCTTAACGAAAAATTAATAATTAATGATGTATGATAGCAAAACCTAACGTAAAATCTGTCAAAAGATTATTGCTTATATGAATGAATATATATAGCTCTATTGTTCTGATTATTATAAAGGATCTTTATTTTCATGCTGGACTTGCTTGTTCAATGGTACAAACGCCGATTTGCTGATCCACAAGTTATCGCCCTTGTGGTTATCTTAATTGCAGGCTTTTTAATTCTGTACTTCTTCAGTGGCATACTCGCTCCTTTGTTAGTGGCAATTGTGCTTGCCTATCTTTTAGAGTGGCCAACTCATTTACTTGAGAAATTAGGATGCGCCCGCATATGGGCGGTATCAATTATTCTGACACTCTTTATTGGTATTAGTGCTATCGTTATTTTGATTTTAGCACCCACAGTTTGGCAACAAGGGATGACACTAATTTCTGATATCCCAAATATGATCAATAAGTTCAATGCATTTGCACATGAATTGCCTGATCGTTTCCCCGCATTAATGGATGCGGGTATTGTTGATATGATGGCAGAAAACTTACGTAGTAAGTTCTCAACAGTCGCTGAATCTGTCTTAAAGGTATCTTTAGCTTCATTAATTGGCGTTATCACACTTTCTATTTATCTTATTCTTGTTCCTTTAATGACGTTCTTTTTGCTTAAAGATAAGCAACAAATGCTTAATACCGTACGTCGTGTTTTACCAAAAAATAGAATACTGGCAGCGCAAGTTTGGATTGAAGTTAATCAGCAAATAACCAATTATATTCGTGGCAAAGTGACAGAAATGGTTATTGTTGGCATCTTTACTTATTTTGTTTTTGCCTTCTTCGATCTACGTTATTCCGTACTGCTTGCTGTTATTGTAGGTGTCTCTGTTTTAGTACCTTATGTTGGCGCTGTTTTAGCGACGATCCCTGTGATTGTTATTGCGCTTTCTCAATGGGGATTAGGCTCTGATTTTTGGGCGTTATTTATCGCTTATCTTGTTGTTCAAGGATTAGATAGCAACTTATTAGTACCGATTTTGTACTCTGAAGCAGTAAATATGCATCCTTTAGTTATTATCTTATCCGTGATTATATTTGGTGGTATGTGGGGATTTTGGGGGGTTTTCTTCGCTATCCCATTAGCAACATTGATAAAAGCAGTATTGCATGCATTACCTGATGAAATTGCAAATGAGCAACATATAAAGAAAAGTTAAAGATAGTTTTGAGTTAGCAAAAAAACAGACAGTGAAAACTGTCTGTTGTCTTATCAATACAGGTATTTATTTACGGATGCTGGGCGAGATATTCGAGAACGATTTGATGGTGATTAGTCGTTTTAAAGCTATCAAAAACGTGTTCAATAACGCCATTTTTATCAATTAAGAAAGAAGTACGATGAATACCATCGTAAGTTTTTCCCATAAATTGCTTTTCTCCCCAAATACCAAATTCTTCTGCAACTTTATGATCTTCATCTGAAAGTAATGTGAAGTTTAACATTTCTTTTTCAGCGAAACGGGAAAGTTTTTCTGATTTATCTGTGCTAATACCCAATACTTCGACTTTGGCCTTTTTTAATGTATCCATTTCATCACGTAAGCCACAAGCTTGTGTCGTACAGCCTGGTGTCATTGCTTTAGGATAAAAATAAACGAGCACGCGTTGACCAGCGAAATCAGATAAATTAATTATTTCTCCATCTTGGTCGGGCAGACTGAATTGAGGTGCCTTTTCACCGGCTTTTAATGGGTTCATTTGGTCATTCTCCATTTTTTACTGTTTCATCATCAGACTATTTACGATACTTATTGTGCCTTGAGCGTTTAGCTCTGTACATAACTGATTGAATTTCTCATTAATAACAAGACCGTGATCATCTAATGGGTTATGCGCCGTGATTTGTATTTCTAAACGGGCAGGTGTGCCATCTTCTGACGGGTGCGTTTTAGAAATTAATTCAGCAAGATTAAAATTATGCTGGCTAAACAAATTAGTAAAGCGTTCTACAATACCGGGCGCATCTTCAATATCAACCTTCGCTGCAATGGTTGAAGGATAGGTAATGGGAGCCCCATTTTTGGTTCTTTTCATGACGGTCAATAAATCAAGTTCCGCACTTTTAATCGGCAACAACGCTTCTAGCTGTGCGATAGCGTTCCAGCCACCTGAGAGTAGCATGATAAACGTAAACTCTTGACCAAACATCGCAAGTCGGCTGTCCTCGATATTACATCCACATTGGCTGACTAATTGTGTAATGGTATCAACAATACCTGGGCGATCAGCGCCTAATGCAGTAATGACGAGAAAATGTTTATCAGGTATGGGCAAAATGAGGTTCCTTTTGACTTTCAGTTTATTCTTAACAGGTAAACACAAATTTTGATTTCTGCCAAGATCCCTTGCTCACTATCTTCAATTATTATATCTCTTTAATTCATATCAAAGAATATTAGCAAATTTCATTAGAAACCTAGAGTTAAGTAGTTTTCAATAGAGCAATGAATGAGTACCATTGAGTATACGTCTATCTCGGAGCAATGATTATGGTGAATAACGAATTTAATTTTACAGGCAGTATGGTGGCATTGGTTACACCAATGGACGCAAAAGGCAATGTTGACCGGGTTAGTTTACGTAAATTAGTTGACTATCATGTTAATGCAGGCAGTGCTGCCATTGTTTCTGTCGGTACAACTGGTGAGTCTGCAACATTAAGTCATGACGAACATGTTGATGTTGTTTTAATGACATTAGATATGGCAGATGGACGTATTCCTGTGATTGCAGGTACGGGTGCTAATGCAACATCTGAAGCTGTTTGGTTTACACAACAATTTGAAAACAAAGGTATTGCAGGTTGTTTAAGTGTGACGCCATATTATAATAAACCTTCACAAGAAGGCTTGTATCAGCACTTTAAAGCGATTTCTGAAAGCACCGCACTACCACAAATCCTGTATAATGTGCCAGGACGCACGGGATGCGATTTATTGCCAGTAACAGTTGCACGTTTAGCCAAGTTGGATAATATTGTGGCAATTAAAGAGGCGACAGGGAACTTAAGTAGGGTTAGTCAAATCCAAGAGTTGGTTAATGATGATAGTTTTATCTTATTAAGCGGAGATGACGCATCATCATTAGACTTTATGCAACTTGGCGGCCATGGTGTTATTTCGGTTACTGCTAACGTTGCTGCGTCAGAGATGGTAGAATTATGTCGATTAGCAAATGCGGGTGAGTTTGCAAAAGCACGTGAACTTAATCGACGGCTGATGGACTTGCATCATCAGTTATTTGTTGAACCTAATCCAATCCCAGCTAAATGGGCGTGTCAACGTATTGGATTGATTGAAGACGCCACATTGCGCTTACCTATGACTCCGTTGACATCATCAGGTCAGCAAATTGTCGAGAAAGCGCTGTTAACAGCGGGAATACTGTAAAACTTAGGGAATTTTAATGGCAACACTATTGCATAAATCAAAGATTATGAAAGTCGCGGGTCTGTCGCTGGTGGTTCTACTGGCAGCCTGTTCAAGTGATCAGCGCTATAAACGTCAGGTCAGTGGTGATGAGTCTTATTTAGAGACGGCAGGGCTAAAGAATTTAGCTATTCCGGCGGGTATGGTGTTGCCTTTGCAAAATGGGGAATATGATATTCCAACCCCTAAAAAAACTGAGCCAGTAGGCTTAGCGCTTGATATTCGTCCACCGACTCAAGCTCTGAACTTATTAAGTGGTTCACGTAGTGAAAATAATGCAGATAACAGCAAACTGTTCTTACCTAGCACTCCTGAAAATACAACACTGTATGAGCAAGTAACGGCTATCTTAAAGGATAAAGGCGTTGCTATTGTAAAAAGTGATGCAGGGCAAAAAGAAATTCATACTGATTGGATAACATGGCTACGTGCAGATGAAAACGTGCCTTTCCAAACACGTCAACGCTTAGTCATAGCTCAAACGGGTAATGTAATTTCATTAACAGTGACTAACGAAGGTTTACGCCAAGGCGAAACAGACGTTACTGATCCAGCTGAAGTAAAACGTTATAATATTTTAATGCTTAATGAGCTGGTTGATGGTTTAAACCGTATGCGTAATTTAAGCGAAAATACAGCTACAAGTAATCTTCAAGGTATTATTGATGTCCAGAGTGGCAGTGATAATGCAGGGCTTCCAGTGATTATTGTACGTGCGCCATTCGATGTTGTTTGGGATAGATTACCAATCGTATTAGAAAGCGTGGGAATGAAAATGGGCGACCGCACTCGTTCTAAAGGTTCAGTTGAAGTGACCTATAAAGGAATGAGTAGCGCAAACTGGAGCTCGTTAGGTGTTGATAGACCAACTGTAGAAGAAGCGGATTATAAATTACAAGTGGGTGATTTAAATAACCGTAGTAGCCTACAATTTATCAGTGATAAAGGTAAACCATTAACACAATCACAGAATGATCAAATGGTTGCAGCGTTGAAAGCCGCTTTCAGTAAACCTGTGAAATAGGTATTCCGCTTTATAAAATAAAGAGAAGCCGCACAACATTAGTTGTGCGGTTTTTTTTGTGTTTTTAATCGGCAGAAATCTCTACTTATTTTTATTTTTGGAGATTTAAATAGAGATTCATTATTAAATTCGTCATTAATTGAATGCTCTTTTAATGATAGTGTTTAATTTGGTGTTGTTAATAATATTAATCTTAATGCAATGCTCTTAAATTTATGTAATATTGCGTCAATTCTTGTTCTTAATAAAAATAACAAAGCATTCTCTAACTATATGAAGGAGTATTTATGAGTGCGGGTGATATGATTATTCACTTGATATTAAGTGGGATACTTATTGTAGGTGTTTATCAATTTTATTTTTTTACTCAACGATATACATTGAGAGAAGTGAAAGTAATTAATTCACCTGTTGATGAAAAAATTCCTTTCTGGCCTTGGTGGTCATGGATTTATAGTTTCTTATATTATCCCGCAATTCTATATCTTAACTGGATTATTCAAGACTCAAGACAATTTATTATGATTGTTTTTAGTTATATAGTGCTGTTAGTCATGCAAATGTTTTTCTTTGTAGTATTTCCTGTTGCAACCCCTGCACATTGGCGAACCATTAACCCAGGAAAAACAGCATCAGAGAAATTTCTTAAGTTTGTTCAACACTTTGATGACTCATCAAACTGCTTCCCTAGTATGCACGTTTCAGTTGCAACACTTACTGCTTGTCTTGCATATGCAACATTAGGGCCTTGGGTTTTCTTATTCCCATTATTTATTGCTTTATCTTGTATGTTTACCAAACAACACTATTTAATTGATTTACCAGCAGGCGCCTTATTAGGTTGGTTTGCTTATGAAATCTATTGTCTCATTATGTAATAAAAAATTTATACCATTTTTATTCGTAGGTATATTTAAAAAATACAAAGTTAAATGAATAAAAATATCTTGTTGAAACTTAGTAATAAGAAATATAACCAAATTAGTTTCTAATAAAAAAGAAATTAATTTGGTTTTTTTATTCAAAACAACTCAATATAGGTGTAATAAAAAATGAATTAATTATTGAAAATAATATAACTCTAAAAAGGAGATGATACAGTGATATAAACTAAAAATATTCTTATTTTGATTTTTTATATCCGCTATATTCTTACCTTATTATAGAATTTCTCTTTATTACTTTTAATGGTTAATTGTTATTGCTTTAAATATTAAAGATAATAATGCACTTTTATTCTCTATAAATAGTGCTGTTATCAATGTGTTATCTTCAAGATTTTTTAGTGATAGCTCTCACGTTTTAAAAGCTTTTTTATCTAATCTAGAGTAGAGTATGGGAAGCAAATTTCTTGTTAAACCTATCACATCTTTGGAGTGTGTCAGATGCAGAAAAAAGCTGAGTTGTATCGTGGAAAGGCCAAGACAGTCTATACCACTGAATCTTCTGATTTTCTTATCCTTGAATTCAGAAATGATACATCAGCGTTAGATGGCCAACGTATTGAACAGTTTGATCGTAAAGGCATGGTAAATAATAAATTTAACCATTTCATTATGAATAAACTGGAAGAAGCGGGTATCCCAACGCAGATGGAACGTTTGCTTTCTGATAATGAAGTGCTAGTCAAAAAACTCGATATGGTGCCTGTTGAATGTGTTATCCGCAATCGTGCGGCTGGCTCATTAGTTAAACGTTTAGGCGTTGAAGAAGGTATGCTTTTAAACCCACCTATTTTTGATTTATTCTTAAAAGATGATGCGCGTCATGATCCTATGGTGAATGAATCTTATTGTGAAACCTTTAATTGGGTATCTAAAGAAAACCTCGCAGAAATGAAACGTCTTAGCTATAAAGCAAACGATGTCCTTAGCGAATTGTTTGATAAAGCAGGGCTTATTTTAGTTGATTTTAAACTCGAATTTGGTCTATTCCACGGTAAAGTCGTATTGGGTGATGAATTCTCTCCTGATGGTAGCCGTCTATGGGATAAAAATACCTTAGATAAAATGGATAAAGACCGTTTCCGTCAAAGCTTAGGCGGATTAATTGAAGCATACGAAGAAGTTGCACGCCGAATTGGTGTTTCTTTAGACTAAATACGCAAACGATTACGTAAAGAGAAAACAATATAATAAAAAAGGTCAGCTTAAAAACTGACCTTTTGTTTTTTCAAAAAGAGTATTAAAAGAACATGATTAAGCAGTTATATTGATAAAATTACGTTTAATAATAAGAATAATCATCGTAATCCTAAACTTACTAATAATTGTTTAATTTCATTATTAAGTGCAAGACTATCAATATATTGATTAATTAATGGTGTTGGTTCAATGAGTGCATATTTGCATAAGAAAATTAGGAAATAGCCCACATACACATCAACCGCAGTCAGATTTTTGCCACAAATATAAGGATTAGCACTGGCTAGCCCCGTTTCTAAACAATGAAAGGCACGTTCAAATGAACCAAAACCAGAGGACTTTTGTTGTTCTTCATTCAACTCCACACCGAGATCTTTGACTGTAAATGCTGCTTCAATAGGGCCTGCGGTAAAAAAGAACCAACGATAATAGGTAGCTCTTTCAGGAGAATTTAGTGCAGGTGCGAATCCTTTCTCAATAAACTTATCCGCTAAATAAGCACAAATTGCGGAAGTTTCTGTAACAATATATTCGCCATCAACTAATGCAGGAACCTTCGCCATCGGATTAATTGCAAGGTATTCAGGACTATGCATTGGTTCGCCATAAGCTAATTCAATGCGCTGATATGGTACATTTAATATCTTTAAGAAAAGCTCAACTGTGTTGCCGCGAGACATTGTATTAGTATAAAGGATAAGTTCACTCATGATGTTTCCTTACTGTGTTGATTGACATAATGTTTGTTTAAACTGAAATCGCTAAACGAGGAACAGCAAGGAAGATATTACGGAAGTTGAGTGTCAGTTATTGTCAGGAGCATCTTTGAGGATCTCTTTTTTCCATCTATCGAGCAAATAACTTTTTGGATAAGGCAAATTATCACTTAATACATCATAAGAAATAATCCTATCGAGTCTAAAATGGCGATAACTTTGGCGTAATTCACACCATGCAGCAATGACTTGCGAGTCTTGAAAATAGCCAACCGCAATCGGCCAAATAATACGATGACTTAATTGTTTTTGAGCGTCTTTATAATCAATTTTCGCTTTTTTCTCTTCACGTAAACTTAAGCGTAAATCTTTAGCAATAGTATGGTTAACTTCAATAATTCGATTTGTAGGAACAAATAATGTGTTTTGCTCCAGTAATGTTTGATGCTGTGTTGTGACTACGGCATTAATTTTATTAATCGCACGTAATGCCGAGTAGCTTAATTCATTATCTGTATTATTTTCAACCCAACGTAATCCTAAGATAAGGGCTTCCAATTCATTAATATCAAAGGTTAATGGAGGAAGTAATAATCCTGATCTCAATTGATAACCTATACCCGCTTCGCCCGTAATTTCAGCACCTTGATCACGTAGAGATTCAATATCACGATAAATCGACCGTACACTTATGTGTAATTTATTAGCGAGCGACTCAGCAGTTATCGGATAACGGTTTTCTTTTAGAATTTGTAATAAAGTGAGTAAGCGCTGGGTCCGAGTCATTAAGATCTCAATGTGTTAACAAAAAATACGATGATTAGGAATAAGAATTCTATTATGAAATGACTAAAGTGTGTTGAGTTATTTTCTCTAATAGTCTCTATTACCTTACTCTCAAAAAATAGGGAATAGAGATGACAATTTTTTGTTATTATCTCAAATCAAGTGATAAATTTACTCATAATAAAGATAAATTAGCCTATTAAAACCGTGGGGATATGTTATGCGTTGGAATGATCGCCGAAGAAGTAATAATGTAGAAGACAGAAGAGGGCAACCTTCCTCTGCATCTGGTGGTGGCAATCTCCCATTAGGATTAATTGCACTTTTACTGCGTACTAAATATGGTTTTGTAATAATTATTGTTTTAGTTATCGCCAGCTTTATGGGATTTGATTTTAACACGTTAACAGGTGGCAATAATCAAGCACCACAACGTAATGAACAACAAACCGCACTCTATAATGAAGCTGCTGATTTTAGTAGTGTTATTTTAGCCAGTACAGAAGATTTCTGGCGAACAATTTTTGCACAAGCAGGAAAACAATATAGTGATCCTAAACTTGTGCTATATACCAATAGCACGACAACACAATGTGGAACGGGCACAAAAATAATGGGACCATTTTATTGTCCCGCGGATCGAAAAATCTATCTTGATCTCTCCTTTTATAATGAAATGAAAAATAGCTTAGGTGGTGGTGGTGAATTTGCCCAAGGCTATGTTATATCTCATGAAGTTGGTCATCATGTTCAGCATTTGCTAGGTATTACAACCCAAATGCGCGAAAAACAACAAATGGCTCGCTCAAAAGCAGAAGCAAATCGTTTATCTGTAAAATTAGAACTACAAGCTGACTGTTTTGCTGGAATGTGGGGGCATTTTATTGCAGGTGAGGGCCGTATTGATGAAAGTGATTTATTAACGGCAATTAAAACAGCGCAAGCTATCGGCGATGATAAATTACAGCAACAACAGCAAGGTTATGCTGTACCTGACAGTTTTACACATGGTAGCGCAGAACAGCGTAAAACTTGGTTTATGCGTGGGTATAACAGTGGCAATATTAAATCTTGCGATACATTTGCTTCTTCGTCTTTGAACTAATACCATTCTTTGGTAAATAAAAGACAATTAACACTATAAAGAGAAAGGGTTAGGAACAAACATGAGCAATGTTGATCCCTCATTATTAATTTTGCTGGTTCTCGCTGGGCTCGGCATTATTAGTCATAATATGACTGTGACGTTAGCCATGCTGGCTTTGTTAGTCATTAAAATAACACCATTAAATCAATATTTTCCTGTTGTTGAAAAATATGGTATGACTATAGGGATCTTAATTCTTACCATCGGCGTAATGACTCCCATTGCAACGGGGCGTATATCAGGACAAGAAGTTCTTAATTCATTCTTAAACTGGAAATCACTATTAGCGATTGCTATTGGTATCGCTGTTTCTTGGCTGGGGGCTAGAGGCGTTTCTTTAATGAATAACCAGCCGTCAACGGTTGCCGGCTTATTAGTGGGAACGGTTATTGGAGTAGCGCTTTTCCGTGGTGTTCCAGTTGGGCCATTAATTGCAGCTGGTATTCTTTCATTATTAATTGGCAAATCCTAGCGGTGTCATTCTCTCATTTGCATCAATACCAGCAAAAGTTAGCGCGATTTGGGCTGCGTCAATTACTGCTATTAGCGGGCGAACCTACATGGCAAACAGAACAGATCCAGCAAATTACCCAGTTATGCCAAGGTGATTGGATAACGATTTCATCTTGCCAACCTAATGCTATTTTACCAGAGCACGCTATTCGTCTGTTAGGACGAGAGTTTCTACATGCTGTTTTTGATGCTAATGAGGGATTTAATACTGATGCTTTAGCCATGTTAACGGGCACATTAAAAGCCGGTAGTTTATTGATCCTGTGTTTACCCAATATTGAAAGTTGGGATAGCTACATAGATAACGATAGTCAGCGCTGGAATGATGCTCAAGGTGCACTTTCAACACCGAACTTTATGGTATGGCTAAAAGATATCACATTAGGTGATGAGCAAGTGATTGTGTGGCAACAATCAACAGTATTAAAGTTGCCTACAATGATTGAAAAAGCTAAACCTTGGGTACTTCCACAGGGTGAACCAACCACAGAACAGCAAGTGATTTTAGATAATTTGCTTATATCGACATCTGGTGTTTGGAGTGTTATTGCACCACGAGGGCGTGGAAAATCTGCGCTTGCTGGTATGTTTATCGAGCAATATCAAGGTAATGTGATAGTTTGTGCACCTGCTAAGAATAGCACTGATGTTTTATCTTCCCATACCAACAAAGCTATTTCATATTACTCTCCTGATAATTTATTAGCACTGTGCAAAAATAATGAAATTCAAAGTGATTGGTTGATTATTGATGAAGCTGCTTCTCTACCAATTGCACAATTAGAAGTGCTATGTGGTTATTTTCCTAATGTGTTAATGACAACCACAGTACAAGGTTATGAGGGGACAGGGCGTGGTTTTATGCTTAAATTAGGAGGTAATATTCCTCATTTACGCACTTATCAATTACAAACACCAATCCGCTGGGCTAAAGATTGTCCATTAGAAAATTGGCTTAATCAGTTGTTATTACTTGATGAGCCTGAGCATGATTTTGAACGTCAGCAACAAGGTGAAGTCGATATCCAGAAGCTTCAAGGAAATTGGCATAATAATATTCCACAGCTACATGGGTTTTATCAACTACTTACTAGTGCGCATTATCGAACAACACCGTTGGATCTACGGCGTTTACTTGATGGTCAAAAACAGCATTATTGGTCAGCGACAATCAATAAAAAAATCGTGGGTGCCGTGTGGTGTATTGAAGAAGGGGGATTACCTTTCGAACTTGCTTATGATGTATGGCTAGGTACTCGTAGGCCTAGAGGTAATCTACTTGCTCAATCATTAGTCACCTATGGTTTAACACCAGATGCGGTGTGTTTAACCTCATTGCGCATTAGTCGAATCGCCGTTTTACCTCAATATCGGCGCCAGAAAATTGCTGCAACTTTAATGACTAATATTGTAATCGAGAGTCAAAAACAGGCTATTGATTACCTTTCAGTGAGCTTTGGTTACACCGAAGTTTTAGCGCAGTTTTGGATGAAATGTGGCTTTCAAATAGTACGATTAGGGGTACATAAAGAGGCTAGTAGTGGATGTTATGCAGCAATGGCCATTTATCCACTAACAGAAAAAGGTGAACAGTTATTGCACTCGTCTTTAAGCGCTTTTGCTTTGCAATATCAGCAGATAAAAAAGCAAACAGGTATCTGTTTATCAACGAAATTGCTACCCCATCATATTGCTACATCACAAGACACTTGGTTAATGATGGCAGGTTTTGCATTTGCTCATCGTCCGGTACTTACTGTTTATGAGAGTGTGGCCAACTTTTTGGTAGGTTATGAGCAACACTACCCGTTATTAGTGGCTTTTTTTGTAGAAAATAAAACAGTTGAGCAGTGTGTGGCTGAATTTTCTTTATCAGGAAAAAAAGTCTTAACTAAGCAACTAAGAGAACAATGCGCGAAATTAATGACTGAAAAAGATCCTCAATTAACATCGCATTATCAACAGTGGTTAGCTACTTATTCTCATCCTTCTTGTTTTGATTTTGTTTAGGCCAATCATCTTCATCATCCCATTTATCATTAAAATCACGGTGTGGGGGCAATTTCCGCTTATTTTTAAGAAATTGTTTAGGATCGATTTTGTTCATATCTTTAATTGCGTTAATAATAATTCCCACTAAAAGAATTAAAATAACCCACCAATAGTCAGCAAACCAGTGCATAAATAAACCTTCTGTTTTAAAATCGTTATTGAGAATGAGGATCTTTTTTATTTAACGCTATAAAATAACCAGATACAGCATAAGTTGGAAAAGTACAGTATGAAACGGATATTATTGATTATAGCAGGTTGGTTATGCGTTGGATTAGCCACGCTGGGTGTTATTTTACCTGTATTACCCACAACACCTTTTTTATTACTTGCTGCATGGTGTTTTTCACGCTCATCAACACGCTTTCATCATTGGTTGCTTTACCGCTCTTGGTTTGGCTCTTATTTACGTTATTGGCAAGCTTATCGCGCTATGCCTAAAGGGGCGAAACCTAAAGCTATTTTAGTGATTTTAATTACTTTTGCGATTTCACTGTGGTTAGTATCGATGCTATGGGTCAGAATATTATTACTCATAATCCTAGCTTGTTTGTTAATTTTTATGTGGAGACTTCCTGTAAACGATCAACAAGAAGCCCCATGTGAGAAATAATTTTATTCAGGCAAAACAATATAACGTGAAAATATCTCGTCAAGATCCGCTAATAACCATTGTTTACCATAAATATCTTCTTCTTCTAACACTGATTTAAGAATTTCAGGTGTGTAAGCAAGTGAGGCTTCATGAGAAAGTGGCCAATAACTGATATGCCAAGGTTCGTAAGCAATATCGCTCTCTTTATGAGTAAAAGTGCGATAAAAATCATACGCTGACATATTCTCTGTTAACCACTCATTAAGCTCTGCAAAATAGCCTCCGTCTTCATACTCCCAAGGTTCTAACTGTAATGATTGCCCTTCAGGCAAGCGAAAGGGATCATAAATATCAATTTCGGTTCCCCAATGGTGGCGACTTGCACCAGGTAACGCTGACCATTTTAAAATCGCGGTACAGCGTTCGCCTTCTGATAATGAATGAATATCTATTGGTTTGCTTTGTGCATCTAAAACAGGACGAGTGCCTTCAAATTTACCATTCCATATTGCTAGTTGGCGATTAAAATCGCGAAAAGAACTGGCTGGCATTAATTTAAAGCCGGCTTTTGTTGCCTGTTGTTGCAAGGCTAAAAAGGCTTTTGCTGCATTAAATTGTAAACGGTGTTGACCGGATAAAGTGACTAAATGCTCAGTAGAGCGACCTGTTAGCATTAAAGGCGTTATCATAAAATAAGTTGCTCCATCACTCGCTGATAAATTCGACTAAGTTGCTGTAGATCTGCTGCATTAACACATTCATTCACTTTGTGAATAGTTGCATTTACAGGGCCTAACTCAACAACTTGCGCTCCCATTTGAGCTATAAATCGCCCATCAGAAGTGCCTCCGCTGGTGGAGAGCTCTGGATCTAAATTGGTATAATGTTTGACAGAATAACGAACCGCTTCAAGCAATTTACCTTGACCAGTAATAAAAGGTTGACCAGATAAAGACCATTCTAAATGGTAACGAAGTTGGTGTTTTTGCAACAAAGCCTCTGTACGTTGACGAATTTCTTCATCAGTAATTGCGGTGCTAAAACGGAAATTAAATTGGATAAACAACTCACCAGGAATAACATTATTACTGCCAGTACCCGCATGAATATTAGCAATTTGCATGGTTGTCGCTGGGAAAAATTCGTTGCCTTCATCCCAAACCGTATTGACTAATTCTTGAATAAAAGGGGACGCAGTATGAATAGGATTTTCTGCAAGGTGAGGGTAAGCAACATGCCCTTGTACACCTTGAATTAATAAATTCGCTGTTATTGAACCTCGGCGGCCATTTTTTACCATATCACCTAATTGATGTTGGCTCGAGGGTTCACCGACAAGGCAATAATCAAGCCGTTCGCCACGTGACATTAAAGATTGCACAACTTTTACCGTACCATCAGCTGCTTTTGCTTCTTCATCAGAGGTAATTAAAAAAGCCAGTCGTCCACGATGATCGGGATAAGAACGTACAAAACGTTCTGCTGCGATAATCATTGCTGCAAGAGAACCTTTCATATCAGCAGCACCGCGACCATAAAGCATGCCATCACGTATTGACGGTTCAAACGGTGGTTGTTCCCATAATGCTGGATCACCAGTAGGAACCACATCTGTATGACCCGCAAAGGCTAGAGTCTCTCCCTCACCTCCACGACAAGCCCATAAATTCTCTGTTTCACCAAAAGGCATTCTTTCAATAGTAAAACCAAGAGGAGCTAGCCTATCAATAATCAATTGTTGACAACCTTGATCGTCAGGGCTTATCGAAGGACGTGAAATTAATTGTTGTGCAAGTTCAATAACAGGACAGGACATAAATATTAGGCTCCTGTAAAGGTTAAATAGTCATTGGTATTAAAACCGACAATAAATCGGTTATCTGATGAGACAAGAATAGGGCGCTTAATGATAGCGGGTTTATCTAACATCAGTGAAATAGCGGAGGTAACATCCGTGATTGCATTTTTTTCTTCATCAGATAATTGACGCCAAGTTGTTCCTCTTTTATTCACAAGTGTCTGCCAATCTAAATTTTCTGTAAAGGTGCGTAATAATGCTTCCGTCAAACCCTCTTTGCGGTAATCATGAAACGCGTAAGGAACATGATTATCATCTAGCCATTTACGTGCTTTTTTGATTGTATCGCAATTTTTTATGCCGTACATGGTATATGTCAGGTTTGTCGTGGACATGATATTTTCCTTATATGACAATACGTAATATTAGTATTGATGAGAATGAGTGTTATACAATTCCAAAGTAACAGCTTTTGTTGTAGTGAAAAATCCTATTTACATTATAAAATATATCGGATATTAAACTGTCACGTTAGTGTAACGAATTGTGTAGCGTAGAGTAATACAAATACGAATAAAGATTTCCGTTGGTAAAAGAGAATATGAAAAGTATTTCACTGAGTCTTATATTACTTTTACTTTCTTCTTTTAGCTGGGCAGATGAAGAAAATGACAGTCAAAAAGTTGATGAGTATAAAATAGCCTTAGAAGCTTTTTTTAACAGTGATTATTTATTGTGTTTGGGCGAAGGGAAATGGCCTGTATATAGCAATGAAGATGATGCACCTTGGGTGTTAGAAAGAATGCATGCATTAGTTGAGGCGGGATTGATTGAACAAACAGCAAATGGAGAAGAATGGGTGTTCAATCTCAGTGAAAAAGGACGCAAAGCGTGGCAACCTTACCAAGACTTCTGCTATGGCCATCTGTTTATTAGCCAAATAAAAGAGATCCAACCGATAGGATCAGGGAAAAGTAAAATTTATTTCTATTATGGTGTAAAAGGTATTCCTTCGTGGGCAACCAATGAAGAAATACAATCTGCTTTTAGTGAACTTGATATTGTCATAAATGGAATTAATCGAGAGCTTTATCAGTTAAATATTGAAAAAATGCCAGATAACCATTTTAAAGTATTAAGTTATCCTGTTCCCATTGAGTAATTAATGATTCAATACACACTTAAGCAAAATATTCAATAATAACTCTGATTACCCCGACCCTGTGTCGGGGTAAAACGTTTAATACTGGTGCTTAATAAGAATAAGACTGGCAGCTAAACGAGAAGTAACTTGCAGTTTCTTTAAAATGTTACGAATATGAACTTTCACTGTTTCTTCAGAAATAAATAAGTTTTCAGCAATTTGTTTGTTTTTCATACCAACTGACACTTCATGAAGGACATCAAGCTCCCTTTTCGTAAGAGCTGAAAGTGGATCAGAATAGTTTTGTCTAAGTTGAATATATTGCCAAACACGCTCGCTATAAACAGGATGCCCAACAGCCGCTTTACGCAAGCTTAGTAACAGCATATCTAATTCACATTCTTTTAAAAGATAACCGTTTGCGCCTGCATCCAATGCGGCATAAACATCGTTGCGTGAATCAGAAACGGATAAAACAAGAACGTAAGATGTTAAACCAGAACGTCGAAGTGTTCGAATAGTATCAATACCTGAACGCCCTTGCAGATTTAAATCCATCATAATTAAATCTGGATTTAATTGTTTTGCAGCGGTTACAGCCTCTTGAGCATTGCCACTTTCGCTTACTACGACAAAATCCTTGTCTTTTTCTAACAATAGCCGTAATCCATATCTCATGATAGGGTGATCATCCACTATCATAATTGAGTAGCTAGGCATAACCCCTCTCCCTAAAAAAAAATAATAATGTGCGTAATCTTTCCAAAAGTAGAAAATAAAAAAGTAAATTCCAAATGAGGAATAAAAATTAGAATCAGACATCTTATTAAAACAATAAGAAAATAAAATTGACGGTTGGCAATATTACACCAATTATTGTTACGGGTAAAAAAGAAAATAACCAAAACGCTTAACAAAAAACCTAATTCTATAAAATCTTTATCGTTACAATGAGTTGTATGGAGATGTGCCTATTTGAAAAATAATCAACAAGCGAAAATAGTTATTGTTTTTTAAATAATATAAAAAATTTAATTATTTTAAATGTTAATTTAATATCTGATAAATAATAAACAAACATTGTCTTTTTTCTGTTCGAGTTTATTACAGTGGGGAAAATTAAATGACGTTAATAATATACCTATAACTAGGTATTAATTGTATATAATAAATCTAGAGTGTATTGATCTTAGATGGTCATTTTCATTCGTATTCAAATGAGTAAAACGTCTTTTAATCGAACCCAAAGGGCTGTTTTTAATAGCTGTTTTTATTTTAAGTGATCACTATTAATATCATTCAATACCTAAAATAGCTGAGTAGGTTGTTTTATAAGCTTTTGTTGCGATAAAAATAAGCAAAAAAGATCAGTGCGTTCTAGTTTATTAAATTGAAAAAAGTGTCGTAGCCGTCATGATTTAACGCTCCATTACCATTATACTAACGAAGCCCTTACCCTATTGATACAAAGGATATGAAGATGGAAGACAAATTAAAACAAAGCGCTCTAGATTTTCATGAATTTCCCGTACCAGGCAAAATCACAGTAACACCTACAAAACCGTTAATTACCCAACGTGATCTGGCATTAGCTTATTCGCCGGGTGTTGCAGCACCTTGTTTAGAAATTGCAGCCGATCCTCTAGCTGCTTATCGCTATACCGCTAAAGGTAACCTTGTTGGGGTGATTTCAAATGGTACAGCAGTGCTTGGACTTGGAAATATTGGAGCCTTAGCTGGTAAGCCTGTAATGGAAGGTAAGGGCGTTTTGTTTAAGAAGTTTTCTGGTGTTGATGTTTTTGACATTGAAGTTAATGAAACGGACCCTGATAAACTTGTTGATATTATTGCTTCATTAGAACCTACTTTTGGCGGTATTAACCTCGAAGATATTAAAGCACCAGAGTGTTTTTATATTGAGCAAAAATTGCGTGAGAGAATGAATATCCCTGTTTTCCATGATGATCAACATGGTACAGCGATTATCTCAACTGCCGCGATCCTCAATGGTTTACGTATTATTCGAAAAGATATTAGCAAAGTAAAATTAGTGGTATCAGGGGCGGGTGCAGCTTCTATCGCGTGTATGAATCTATTAGTCGCTTTAGGACTCACACGTGAAAATATCACAGTATGTGACTCAAAAGGCGTTATCTACCGTGGTCGTGAAGCTAATATGGCAGAAACCAAAGCCGCCTATGCGATTGAAGACAATGGTACGCGTACATTAGATGATGTTATTAATAATGCCGATATTTTCTTAGGTTGTTCAGGGCCTGGTGTATTAACACAAGAAATGGTTAAAAAAATG
Source organism: Proteus sp. fly-1008 (assembly GCF_040140305.1). NCBI lineage: Bacteria > Pseudomonadati > Pseudomonadota > Gammaproteobacteria > Enterobacterales > Morganellaceae > Proteus > Proteus sp. fly-1008. Next base: position 682,767 of record NZ_JBEEWH010000001.1, on the reverse strand, counting down.
GCGCGCGATCCACTTATTCTTGCGCTTGCAAATCCAGAGCCTGAAATTTTACCGCCATTAGCAAAAGCAGTGCGTTCTGACGCGATTATCTGTACGGGTCGTTCAGATTATCCAAATCAGGTTAATAACGTATTGTGTTTTCCATTCATTTTCCGTGGTGCATTAGACGTTGGCGCGACTGCGATTAATGAAGAGATGAAACTCGCATGTGTGCATGCTATCGCAGAGCTTGCACTGGCTGAGCAAAACGAAGAGGTCGCTTCAGCGTATGGTGATCAAGAGCTCTCTTTTGGTCCAGAATATATTATTCCAAAACCGTTTGATCCACGCTTGATTGTAAAAATTGCACCTGCAGTTGCAAAAGCAGCCATGGATTCAGGTGTTGCAACACGTCCAATTGAAGATTTCTCGGTTTATATCGAACATCTTAATGAGTTTGTTTATAAAACTAACTTATTTATGAAGCCTATTTTCTCTCAAGCGAAAAAAGAGAAAAAACGCATTGTTTTAGCTGAAGGTGAAGAAAACCGCGTATTACATGCCACACAAGAACTCGTTACATTAGGTTTAGCAACTCCAATCTTAATTGGTCGGCCTAGTGTTATTGAAATGCGTATTCAAAAACTGGGTTTACATATTCAAGCTGGCAAAGATTTTGAAGTAGTGAACAATGAAAACGACCCACGTTTCAAAGAATATTGGCAAGAATATCACCAAATTATGAAACGTCGAGGTGTCTCTCAAGAACAAGCTCGTCGCGCAATGATTGGTAATCCAACGCTTATAGGTGCCATTATGGTACGTAGAGGTGAAGCTGATGGCTTGATTTGCGGTACAGTAGGGAGCTATGCAGAGCACTTCGAAATCTATAAAAATGTATTTGGTTTACGTGAAGGTATGGAAACGGCAGGAGCAATGAATGCACTGTTATTACCAAGTGGTAATACTTTCATTACAGATACTTACGTTAATGAAGATCCAACTGCCGAACAACTGGCGGATATTACTCTGATGGCAGCGGATACCATTCGCCGTTTTGGTATTGAACCAAAAGCTGCGCTAGTTTCTCGCTCAAGTTTTGGCTCCTTTGATAGTCCATCATCAATCAAACTTAGAAAAGCGTTAGAAATTATCAAACAACGCGCACCTGAATTAGAAATTGATGGTGAAATGCATGCCGATGCTGCATTAGTAGAGTCTATTCGCCGTGATGTGATGCCTGATAGTCCATTAAAAGGTTCTGCGAATTTACTTATTATGCCAACGATGGAAGCGGCACGTATTAGCTATAACTTATTACGAGTAACCAGTTCTGATGGTGTGACAGTGGGGCCAGTTTTAATGGGGGTCGCTAAACCGGCTCATATTTTAACGCCAATTGCATCAGTACGTCGTATCGTAAACATGGTGGCATTAGCGGTTGTTGAGGCTCAAGCCCAATCACAAAATTAATTCTTATAATTAGCTGTATTATATACAAAAGGCGCCTTTTTAAGGCGCTTTTTTATATTCATGAAACTATGTAAAGCATTAAATGCAAATTAATATAATAATGATATTGATAATTATTAGCAATAATATTAACCTATGCGTCCAACTGAATATAGGTATATATAACTAATAGGATGATTATGTTTTTCTCAATATCAAAAAGGATCTTACTGCTAGTTTCATTAATAAGTCTTTCAGCATGTCATTCGATAGAAAAGCAACCTGTATCAGCTGTAGATCTGACAATTATTCAGTCGGCAAACATCATTGATACTCAGACTGGGCAATCTATTACGTCAGATACTCTGCTAGCTCGATTAGCAAACCAACCTCGTGTGATCATTGGTGAGAAACATGACAATGCTTATCATCATGATATTGAATATTGGTTAATGACTGAATTAGCTAAAAAACGTCCTCAAGGATCGGTTTTACTAGAGATGCTAACGCCAAGTCAGCAATCCTTAGTTGATAGTACGAAAAAACGTTATTCAGGTTCTGAATATCTACGGGATGAACGTCTAATGGCGGCATTAAAATGGAATTCCGGTTGGCCTTGGAAATGGTATGGCGATATTGTTAAAGCAGGGCTAAGTGCAGATTATCCTTTATTAGCTGCCAATATCGATCGTAGTGAAATATCTAGTGCATATAAAAAACCACCTATTATTGAGGGGGGACATTCAACTGATGCATCCGTTCGCCAACTTATTCAAAAAACCATCGAACTTTCTCATGGTGGCGCGCTTGATAAAACGCAAGCAGAAAAAATGACGATTATTCAGCAATTGCGAGATCGCGCAATGGCACAAAGTTTATTAAACGCTCCTACTCCTGCGCTTTTAATTGCAGGCTCTTTCCATGCCACAAAGGTAATGGGTGTTCCTTTGCATGTTGCTGATTTAGCACCGAATGAACACGTGATTGTTGTGATAATGACGGAAGAGGGAAGTGATGTCACTTCAGTTCATGCCGATTATCTTTGGATAACACCTGTTGCATTACCTTAATTTATTGATAACACGATTATGCTTATTTCCTCTTGTATGGATCAAATGCCAAAATTCCAGCTTTGTAGTTCTAAAGCTTTAATTTTTGCTATCGGTGTACATGCTGTTTTTGTCATGGCTTATTTTTATTTTAATAAAGAGAATACGGTATTAATACAAGAGCCTGAACTCGCTGTGATGATGAGCTTGAGTGAAAATGTACAAGCGCTCAGTGATGAAAAACAGGTTGTTGGCATGGATCAACAACTTGCGGTGGCAAGTCATAAAAAGGTAGAGCAAGATATTGCTGAAAAACAACCTGATCTGATTGTGAATGAAAATGCTGATATCCTTATCGAAAAACCTAAAAAAAGGGTCAATGTAGAGCAAACAGCTAAAGTCACACCTGTTACATCACCAGTAAAACCAGCACCTATTATTAGTGAAAATGTGTCTAGCCAATCAGCACCTTCAAGTAGTCGCTCCGCGGCGAGACAGCAATCAAATGATGTTAGTGCAAATTATGACAGTGATTCAGACAGCTCAGAAAGCGCATTAGCATTATGGCAAGCTAAAACAAAAGGGCATCTTAATCGCTATAAAGCCTATCCTGAAGAGGCAAAAAGCAAAGGTAGAACGGGTATTTCTAAAGTGCGCTTTATTGTTGATGAACAAGGTTATGTCATATCGAGTGAATTAATTCTTAGTAGTGGCGTGCGTTCTTTAGATAGAGAAGCACAAAGAGTACTCAAACGTGCTGAGCCCTTACCGATACCGCCTATAGAGTTATTGTCGAAAGGTAAAATAATGGTTGAAATGCCAATTGAGTTTTCTACACTAACGTTCTAACGACAGGTTAAAAAGGAAATAAAACGTTATGCTAGTCGCAACAAAAAAACGGATGACGTTGCAATTAACGAGTGCGATCATGGCTTTGTTAATTTCAGCAACACCTGCATTGGCTCAAAATCAAAAGGACTCCCTAGTGACGCCACCAAAAGCGAATAAAGTGCCTCATGTGATGACAGAACATGGCGATGCACGTACCGATAATTATTATTGGCTAAGAGATGATTCACGCAAAGATCCTAAAGTGCTTGATTATCTTAATGCTGAAAATGCCTATACCGAATCCGTAATGAAAGAAGGTAAGGCATTAGAAGAAACACTCTTTAATGAAATGGTGAGCCGCATGGCTCAAAATGATGAGTCTGTGCCTTATATTTATAATGGCTATACTTATCGTACTATTTACCAAGAAGGTAAAGATTTCCCTATTTATCAGCGTAAACCAGTTAATAGCGAGGGTGAATGGGAAGTTCTTGTTGATGGAAACGAACGTGCTAAAGGGCATGAGTTCTATCAATTAGGTGATCTGACTATCAGCCCAGATAATAAACGTATAGCGATTGCTGAAGATAAAGAAGGGCGAAGAAACTATAATGTAGCTTATAAAGAGTTATCGGATAACGCATGGAAAGAGAATGTGTTAACGAATATCTCGGCAAATTTAGTGTGGGCAAATGATAGCAAAACACTATTTTATGTTGATAAAGATCCACAAACGCTACTGCCTTATCAAATTTATCGCCATCAATATGGCACTGATCGTCAACAAGACGTTAAAATCTTTGAAGAAAACGACGATCGCTTTTATACATGGATGGGTAAAAGCAAATCTGAAGATTACATTTTGGTGTCAATTGAAAGCTCAACAACGTCAGAGTCTCGCTTAATTGATGCAAATGCACCAGAAAAACCAATGGTGATTTTCTCTGCACGCCAAGAAGGCCGAGAATATGATATCGACCATTTTAATGGCGAATTCTATATTCGTTCGAATCATGAAAGTGAATTGTTTGGTCTTTATAAAACCGCATCAATTGATAAGCCTTGGGAAACCGTCATTGCACCACAAAAAGATGTCGATTTAGAAGGTTTTGATCTGTTTAATCGCTGGTTAGTTGTAGAAGAAAGAAAACAAGGCCTAGTATCATTGCGCCAGATTGATTGGAAAACAGGTCAATCAACTAATGTCACATTTGACGATCCTGTTTATATGGCATGGTTAGGATTTAACCCTCAAGCAGATAGTGAAGAGCTTCGCTTTGGTTATACATCCATGACAACACCATCTTCAACTTATCAATGGAATATGCAAACACATCAAAAGCAACTGCTTAAACAGCAAGAAGTAAAAGGCTTTGAACGTGATTTGTATGAAAGTGAGCGCATTTGGGTAAAAGCACAAGACGGTGTTGAAGTGCCTGTATCATTGGTTTATCGCAAAGACTTATTTAAGAAAGGTGAAAATCCTATCTTAATTTATGGTTATGGCTCTTACGGTAGTAGCATTGATCCATCATTTAGTTCACCTCGTTTAAGTTTATTAGACAGAGGTTTTGTCTACGCAATTGTGCATGTGCGTGGGGGTGGTGAACTAGGCAAGCGTTGGTATAACCAAGGTAAAATGGAGCATAAAGTTAATACTTTTACTGACTTTATTGATGCTACTAAATATCTAATTGCTGAAGGTTACGGAGCGCCTAAACACGTTTATGCCATGGGCGGCAGTGCGGGTGGATTATTAATGGGGGCCGTTGTGAATATGGCGCCAGAGTTATACCGTGGCGTCGTATCACAAGTTCCATTTGTTGATGTTGTGACAACAATGCTCGATGCTTCAATTCCATTAACGACAGGGGAATATGAAGAGTGGGGAAATCCTGCGGATAAAGACGTTTATTTCCGCTTAAAATCCTATAGTCCATACGACAATGTGGTTGCGAAAGCGTATCCTCATTTATTAGTCACTACAGGATTACATGATTCACAAGTACAATATTGGGAGCCTGCAAAGTGGGTTGCTAAATTACGTGAATTAAAAACAGATAATAATTTATTATTACTTGATACTAATATGAGTGCAGGACACGGTGGTAAATCAGGACGTTTTAATCGTTTACGTGATACTGCAAAAGAATATGCTTTTATTCTGATGTTAGAACAACCGAAAGTCTATTTTAAAGATCAAAATATTAATTAGATTAATAAGTAATAATAAATAAATTTAATAAAATTAGCCTGTCTCTCTTTAAGAGAGGCAGCGCTATTATTTAAATTTTATATAACAATAATAATGTTTTTTCTTATTTTAATTTTTATATAAAGCAACGTGAGCCTATTTAAATAAAAATAAAGAATAGGTTTATTATGAAATTTACAAGGAAAATACTTGGCACTCTTATATTATTTTCGGGTGTTAATCATCTTGTCCTCGCATCTGAAACAGATAAAGCAGTTCAATTTAGTAGTTTAAAAGTTTCATCAGCACAAAAAGAGACACCAGAACAAAAAGCATTGGGAAAGCCCGGCGCTTATAGCTCTATTGGTGAAATTAATAATCTCGAATCTGTTGAACAAACATTACGCTCAACGCCAGGGACGTATACTCAAATGGATGTAAGTCAACCTGGTGTTAGTGTCAATATTCGCGGACTTAGTGGTTTTGGTCGCGTTAATATGATGGTGGATGGTGTTACGCAAACGATGTATAGCACATCACCTAGTCAATATGCTCATGGTGCACAACCCTATAATCAATTTAATACGATGATTGATCCGAATTTTATTATTAAAATTGATATTTCTCGTGGTCAACAAGATGGTGAAAATAGTATCAATGCTTTAGCAGGTAGTGCCAATTTTAAAACAATTGGTGTCGAGGATATCTTATTTAAAGGGAATTCATGGGGTGTAAGAAGTAAAGCAGCTGGTGGTACGAATGGATTAGGTTATAACGGCATGGTCGCTTTTGCCGGACAACGCTCTTTATTTAATGATAATGGTACTATTGGTGCAATGCTTGCATTGAGTGGGCACAAAATAGAATCGTCTTATAAAAATGGTGCGGGTTTTAATAGTGAAGAATTTGCGACAAGTAAAGAATTTAATCAGAGACCACACTCAGAACTCACTAAAATAAATATAAAGCCGAATGATTCTCATGAAATAGAATTAAGTGGTCGTTTTTATAACAACAATTTTAATCGTCGCAAAATTGATGCCAAAGATTACTATGCAAAATATCGCTATACACCTTTAAATGATTTATTTGATAGTGAAATTCTGCTTAGCCACAGCCAAGCATCACAAAAGTTTGAGGGCGATTCTCTTGTAAGTTTGCGAGAAGCAAATGCTAAAAATATATCTGATTCATTAGTGGCGAAAAATACCAGTCGCTTTAATTATGGTGAATTAGATATGGCATTAACGCTGGGCTCTAAATTAATGTCAACAGAATACAAACGTAATGTTACTGCACCTTCTAGTGATCCATGGCAATCACAAAATATGATTGAATATAACTCCTTTGCACCTAAAGGAAAAAATGATTTAACCAGTTTCTTCTCACAAATGAAATTTGAATATGACATTTATACGTTAGATCTCAATTTAAATTATGTGGATTATCATATTAAAGGGCGTAAACCTGCTTGTGATCCAACTGCTGCCTGTTTCCCTGAAGGTGAAATGAATATTAATCGCCATGATAGAAATTGGGATCCAGGCATGTTACTTTCCGCTGAAATTATTCCTGAATTTCAGCCGTTTGTCAGTTATGCACAAACAATGAGAGCACCTACCTCACAAGAGATCTTTTTTGCCAATGAAGGTGGCGCTTCAATGAATCCATTTTTGAAAAGTGAAAAGGCCGATACTGTTCAAATTGGTTTTAATAGCTATCGTCCAGATTTAATTATTGAAGGTGATAGTTTACGATTTAAAGGATTGTGGTATCACACAAAAATTAAAGATTACATCTCTAGTGATTCTTATTTTGTATGTAAAGGTGGTGTGCGTTGTAAAAATGACGGCTCTTTAACGGATGAGGATTATGCGGGAATTGAATATGATGGCAATATTTTCTTGTATACCAATAGCCTTGAGCCTGTAACTTTACGTGGTTATGAACTTCAAGCAAATTATGATGCAGGGGTATTTTACACAAACCTTTCTTATAGCGATCAGCGTACATCTCAACCGACTTCGATTGCCAGCACCGATTTTGGGCAAACTCCAGCCTCTGAGTTACCTAAATATTATGCCTCTATTGATACCGGTGTTCGCTTCTTTGATGACCAGTCATTAGAACTAGGTACTGTGATCCAAATCACAGGAAAATCACGTAAATCTTCACCTGAAGGTGTTGATTTTGATACGGGCAAAGTCCCTATGGTGCAACAAGATAATATTCCAACGGTTATTGATCTTTATAGTAATTACAAAATTAATAAGAATATTTCTTTGAAATTTGCAGTGCATAACTTAATGAATAAAAACTATTCTAATGCGCTTGATAGAAGTAATTCAGCGCCAATGATGCAAGAGCCTGGAAGTAATACTCAAACTGCTCGAGGACGAAGCTACCTTTTTGCAGGAGAAGTGCGTTTTTAATATAACGTAATGATTATCTTAATATATAGATAATAAAAAACGGCACCAATATTATTTTGATGCCGTTTTTCTTTTATATTTATATAAAGCTTAAATTACTTGGTTTAACTTAATCGTTATTTTTAGCAGTTATTTTACGTTTTGCTCTAATTTTTTGTGTTTTCACTACTTCACTGGTGATCCAACCATCTTCAACACGCGTTTTTAATGGGTCGCCCACTTTCACTTGTTTGGTGTTTTTCAGCACTTCTCCAGATTCTGTTTCACTAATACTGTAACCGCGAGAAAGTGTTGCGAGAGGACTCACACTTTCTAAGCGAGAACAACTAATAGCGAACTGTTCACGTTGACGGGATAGTTGCTGTGCAATACTTTCTCGCATACGGTAAATCAACAGTTGTTGTTGACGAAGTAATGCTTGAATTTGGGAACTAGGCTCTTGGTAATTAAGGCGTTTTTGTAGTTGTATTTGTTGATGTTGTTTGGCTTGTAATAGTCGCTGAAAACTAGAAACTAAACGCTGTTGTGTTGAAGACAATACATTTTGCTGACGGGCAAGACGTAAATGAGGATGCTGTTGCTGTAAGCGATGATGAAGTTGTGTTATTGCGCGTAATTTTTTCGCTAAGTAATAATCCATTGCCATTTCAAGGCGTTGTTGTTGTGATTGCAATTGGCGCAATAGCTCAAGCTTGTTACGGCTGATGAGTTCTGCTGCTGCAGAAGGTGTTGGCGCCCTAAGGTCAGCAATAAAATCAGCGATAGTCACATCAGTTTCATGACCAACAGCACTTACAATAGGAATTTTACTGGCAAAAATAGCGCGAGCGACGCGTTCATCATTAAATGCCCAGAGATCTTCTAATGAACCACCGCCACGGCCAACAATTAAGACGTCGCACTCTTTACGACGGTTAGCAAGTTCAATAGCACGAACAATTTGCATAGGTGCTTCAGCACCTTGGACTGCCGTTGGATAGATAAGCACAGGTAAAGATGGATCACGACGGCGAAGAATATTTAAAATGTCGTGTAGTGCAGCGCCTGTTGATGAAGTGATAACACCAATTTGTTTTGCAGGTGATGGTAGGGGGTTTTTATGGATAGCATCAAATAAACCTTCTGCACTGAGTTTTTGTTTTAATAGCTCAAACTGCTGTTGTAAAAGCCCGTCACCAGCAGGTTGCATACTCTCAACAATCAGTTGGTAATCACCACGAGGTTCATACAATGTGATTGTTGCTCGCACTAAGACTTGCTGACCATGTTGAGGTCGGAAAGTGACTTTGCTATTTTGACCACGAAACATCGCAGCTCTAATTTGGGCGTTAGTATCTTTTAGCGTAAAATACCAGTGACCAGAAGAGGGTTGAGTAAAATTAGAAATTTCAGCGCTGATCCAAATGCGACCCATTTCCATTTCTAATAATTGGCGAACGGTCTTATTTAGACGGCTAACAGTAAAAATATTATTGTTTATTGATAGTGTCATGTGAGCCAGATCAAATTTTAAAACAAAGACTTAATTTATTGATACTACCTAAGTTCGCGGCAGGATCAATAAAAATTTTGAAAAAAAGCTAGAAGCAACCGATTACGGTGTGTATAATTCCGCGGCAATATTTTCTATTTCCTAAAAGCCGCCTTGGTGAGATATTGCTATGTTACGAATTAAAAAAGAAGCACTTACATTTGATGATGTTTTGTTAGTTCCTGCACACTCCACTGTTCTTCCTAATACTGCCGACTTGTCTACTCAACTGACTGAAACAATCCGCCTAAATGTTCCTATGCTTTCTGCTGCAATGGATACTGTGACTGAAGCGCCTTTAGCTATCGCATTAGCTCAAGAAGGTGGAATTGGTTTTATCCACAAAAATATGTCTATTGAACGCCAAGCTGAAGAAGTGCGTCGCGTGAAAAAACATGAAAGTGGTGTTGTCACTGATCCTATCACCGTAACACCAGAAACTTCTCTGCGTGAAGTTCAAGCAATGACAGAACGCAATGGCTTTGCGGGTTATCCTGTTGTGACTAATGATAACGAATTAGTTGGTATTATTACTGGCCGTGATGTTCGTTTTGTAACTGATTTAGACCAACCTGTTACTGCGGTAATGACGCCAAAAGAACGCTTAGTGACAGTACAAGAAGGTGAAGCACGCGATATCGTTATGCAAAAAATGCATGAGAAACGTGTAGAAAAAGCGTTAGTGGTTGATAGCCACTTCCACCTGAAAGGTATGATCACTGTAAAAGATTTCAAAAAAGCAGAACGTAAACCTAATGCTTGTAAAGACGAGCATGGCCGTTTACGTGTTGGTGCAGCTGTTGGTGCGGGTGCCGGTAATGAAGAGCGCGTGGCTGCATTAGTTGCTGCTGGCGTTGATGTTTTACTTATTGACTCTTCTCACGGTCATTCTGAAGGTGTACTACAACGTATTCGCGATACTCGTGCTTTATATCCTAACTTACCTATTATTGGTGGCAATGTTGCAACTGCAGAAGGTGCTTTAGCATTAGCGGATGCTGGTGTAAGTGCGGTTAAAGTTGGTATCGGCCCAGGCTCAATTTGTACAACACGTATCGTAACAGGCGTTGGTGTACCGCAAATTACTGCTATTGCAGATGCGGTAGAAGCACTAAAAGATCGCAACATTCCTGTTATTGCTGATGGTGGCATTCGTTTCTCTGGTGATATCGCGAAAGCATTAGCTGCGGGCGCGGCTTGCGTTATGGTTGGTTCAATGTTTGCAGGTACTGAAGAATCTCCAGGTGAAATTGAACTGTTCCAAGGACGATCTTATAAATCATACCGTGGTATGGGTTCATTAGGTGCAATGTCTAAAGGTTCATCAGACCGTTACTTCCAAACTGATAATGCCGCAGACAAATTAGTACCAGAAGGTATTGAAGGCCGTGTTGCTTATAAAGGCTTATTGAAAACTATCGTTCATCAGCAAATGGGTGGCTTACGTTCATGCATGGGCTTAACAGGTTGCGCAACCATTAAAGAATTAAATACTAAAGCTGAATTCGTTCGCATCAGTGGTGCGGGTATTCAGGAAAGCCATGTTCATGATGTTACTATCACAAAAGAATCACCTAATTATCGCTTAGGTATGTAATTTATTCCGAGAAAGGCTTGTTGTAATAATACTGAGCAAGCCTTTCAACTTTATGACTTTATCTGTTTTGGAATTCACCACAAATGACAGCAAATATCCATAATCATCGCATTCTTATCCTTGATTTCGGTTCACAGTATACGCAGCTTATTGCTCGTCGTATTCGTGAAATCGGTGTTTATTGTGAACTCTGGGCATGGGATGTAACCGAAGAGCAAATTCGTGAATTTAATCCTAATGGTATTATTTTGTCTGGTGGTCCTGAAAGTACGACAGAAGATAACAGCCCTCGTGCACCAGAATACGTATTTAATGCCGGTGTTCCTGTATTAGGTATTTGTTATGGTATGCAAACGATGTCGATGCAATTAGGTGGCGATGTCGAAGTTTCTGGTGAGCGTGAATTTGGTTATTCACAAGTTGAAATTCGTGAGACTTGCGCGTTATTCCGCGATATTCAAGATTCAGTAAGTGAAGATGGCAAACCATTATTAGATGTATGGATGAGTCACGGCGACAAAGTCACTGCTATTCCTTCAGATTTTATCACAATAGCAAGCACTGAAACCTGCCCGTTTGCTATTATGGCCAATGAAGAAAAACGCTTTTATGGTGTTCAATTCCACCCAGAAGTGACCCATACACACCAAGGTTTAGCGATTTTAAAACGTTTTGTGCTAGATATCTGTGGCTGTGATGCTTTGTGGACTTCGGCTGCAATTATTGAAGACACCGTTGCTCGTTTAAAAGAGCAAATTGGTGATGATCACGTTATTTTAGCGTTATCAGGTGGTGTTGATTCCTCTGTTACCGCATTACTATTAAATCGTGCAATTGGTAAACGTTTAACCTGCGTATTTGTTGATAATGGGTTACTGCGTCTGAATGAAGCAGAACAAGTGATGGAAATGTTTAAAGGCAAATTTGACCTTAATATTATCCATGTTGAAGCAGAAGATCGCTTCTTGACTGCATTGAAAGGCGAAAGTGATCCAGAGAAAAAACGTAAAATCATTGGCCATTCTTTTATTGAGATTTTCGATGAAGAGGCACTCAAACAGCCACAAGTTAAATGGTTAGCACAAGGTACTATTTACCCAGATGTTATTGAATCAGCAGCATCAGCAACAGGTAAAGCCCATGTGATTAAATCACACCATAATGTGGGTGGTTTACCGGATGACATGAAACTGGGTTTAGTTGAACCATTAAAAGAGCTGTTTAAAGATGAAGTGCGTAAAATTGGCCTAGAGTTAGGTTTACCTTACGATATGCTTTATCGTCATCCATTCCCAGGTCCGGGTTTAGGGGTTCGTGTTTTAGGTGAGATCAAAAAAGAGTACTGTGATTTATTGCGTCGTGCTGATGCTATCTTTATTGAAGAACTACATAAAGCTGACTTATATAACAAAGTAAGCCAAGCATTTACCGTTTTCTTACCTGTGCGTTCAGTTGGTGTAATGGGTGATGGTCGTAAATATGACTGGGTTGTTTCATTACGTGCAGTTGAAACCGTGGACTTTATGACTGCGCATTGGGCACATTTGCCGTATGACTTCCTAGGTCGTGTATCTAATCGCATTATCAATGAAGTGGGTGGAATTTCCCGTGTTGTCTATGATATCAGTGGTAAGCCACCAGCAACGATTGAGTGGGAATAAAATAACGTTTATCAGCAATAGTTGATAAAGGTTAAAAAACCAAGAGCCATCAGTATGTTACTGGTGGCTTTTTTGTTTATCAAATAGTATCAAAATCGATATCAGTTATTTTTGTTGCATAATGGGCATCGTAGTACCTTGCATTTTTCTATAACCTAACACTAATCCTAGTGATAATAATGAAACTAATAAGGATGCGATGGGCAATAATGGTAATGCTTCTTGTGGGAAAACATAAGCTAATAGCGGGAATGCATAGACAGCCGGAATTCTCATATTAAAAAGACGAAGTAATAACCACATTAAAGGCATAGTAAGCAAAATAACGGCAATCCAATTGACGACATAGAAATATAGAAGTACTCCAATTGTTGCTGATAGTGTCAATACTATTGTTTGTTTTAGTAATATACGTAAAGAATACATTTTCATATATAGCGATTCATATATAACAACAGCAATGGGCGGTAAAACGGCTAAATGTGCATAATTAAATATAGATGCTACTCCAATACTAATTAATACAATAACTGCATATATTCCCATTAATTTAGGTTGAAGAGTGACATTGCGATCAGGTGTTATTTTAAATTTAGCAAATATAACAAGAAACATTAAAATAAATGTTGTGACTAATATAGAGATAATAAAAGATATTTCGGTAGCGTTAGTTACAATAGGTAAAAACCCGTGGCTAATGCAGGTGCTAGACTATAACGAAATAATAAGAAAAAAAGTAACATACTTGCAAGGATGAGAATTAATTTTGTCGTAAAAGGGGTTGATAGTAAGTTAATACCAAAACCTAATAAAGCCGTAATTGTTTGCCAAATAAAGATTTTTTCAGGATGACGCATCCAGTTTTGTTCACGATACACCCATAAAGCAACGGCCATTGCTACAATCTCGGGTAAAATAATTTCACGATCGTCAAAAAATGACGCTATTGCAATCATTGCTATTATAAATATAAATGCAAGTGTATAAGATAATACAGATTGACGTTGAGTCAATGTGACGTGTTGCATAGTAAATCCCTTAAAATTTGACGTATTACACTTTTGCTTTATTAAACGAAAAACAAAATAATAATATGTATTGTCAGGCTTAACCTTAGGGTAATGTCAAACAATAAATGATTATAATATTGACAATAACCATAACAATGTATGATGTTTTTTATTTGAGTTGTTATGCTTTATTTTATTATTAATAAGTATGGAGAAGTGATATGTTTTTTAGCTAAAAGTATATTTATAAAAAAATTATTTGAATTTTAAATCTTGTAATAATATATTTTTCAGTAAAAGTGTTAATTTTAATGACAGTTTTAATCTATTAATAAAAAAATCATAAAGATAAGCTTAATATCTTTGAACCGAAAAGAACATCAAAAGTAATAAAGCCATCATCCACGTTATCGTAAGGCAAATCACAATAATCAGGTGATGAGATCCTATAACCATTATAAGTTGTTAAAAATAATTTATAATCATGAGGGAGTGATATTGAATAATTTGATTCTAATATGGAAATTTCTAGATTACTTAATCCTGATGAATAAAGAATAGGCATAATATATTACTTAATGGTAAAAGTTTAGTCGTATTGTTTTTACATATGTTATGAAAATTAAGCAAGTATTTATTCGTATATCATGCTAAATACATAATTAAATTTCATACAGATTGTCTAATCTAACATAAGTATGTTAATAATAGAATTCAAATAAAAATACAAATAGGAGATAAGGACATCATGCATAATGAGATTTTAAAAAAACTTCCACAGATAGAGCAAGAGTATCAGGTAAAACTACTCTATGTTGCTGAAAGTGGTAGTCGAGCTTGGGGATTTGCCTCAACAGATAGTGATTATGATGTGAGAGGTATTTTTATACAGCCTCGCAATGCTTATCTTTCTATTGATAAACCTAAAGAAACCTTCGAATGGATAGAAAATAGCTGGTTTGATGTAGGCGCTTGGGATATTACCAAAGCTCTACATTTATTACGTAAATCGAATTGTATATTATTAGAGTGGCTCCAATCGCCAATAATTTATCAACAATATCCTAATGTTCAAAAAGAGTTATTTGAGTTTGCAAAACTCTATTATCAACCAAAAGTGATTGTTCATCATTACAGAGGAATTGCTAAAGTTGTGAGTGGATATTCTCCTGAAAATAACGCTAAAAATGAGATTAGTGCAAAACCAATAAAATTAAAAAAATGGTTCTATATGCTACGCTCTCTTTTATCCGCTTATTGGACAGTGAAAACGAGCAACATTCCGCCTATGGAATTGGATAAGCTGATAAAAATTTTAACTATCGAAGAACAAAAAGCTATCAAAGAATTAGTGGAGTTTAAATCAGACAAAGATGAGTATTTTACTTGGATACCAACGGAAACGATGCAACATCTAATCCTTTTTTTATGGCAAGAAACAGATGTGCAATTAGCAAAGCGAGAAATACCAGACAATGATGTTTTAAATAATTGGTTTAGGAAAAAATTAGATGAAACTGACAATTGAAGACATAAAGCCTTACCTTTTATTTGAAAGCATTGCAGGAAGCCGTTCGCATAATCTTGCGACAGAAACATCGGATACAGATATTAAAGGCGTGTTTTACCTCCCTAAAGATCTTTTCTATGGATTGGAGTACACACCACAAGTTAGCAATAAAACCAATGATATAGTCTATTATGAACTTGGTCGATTTATTGAATTGTTATGTGCTTCTAATCCAAATATTTTAGAACTATTGAATTCACCAGAACAAGTCGTTATTTATCGACACCCATTAATGTCATTAATAAAGCCAGAGTGGTTTTTATCTAAAACCTGCATTCAAACATTTGTTCATTACGCTGAAGGACAAATTAAGAAATCTCAAGGATTAAATAAAAAGATCGTCAATCCAGTCGAAAAGCAATTAAAGACTATTCTAGATTTTTGTTATGTAATTGAAGGTGGAAAAACAATACAAGTTAATTCTTGGTTAGATCGCCGTCACTGGAAACAAGAGCAACTGGGGTTAGCTAAATTAGCTCATGCTCAAGATTTATATGCAATGTATTATGATAATACTTCTCTTTTTCAGGGGATCATTAAAAAAGAGAATAGCAATGATGTATTGTTAAGCAGTATTCCAAAAGAAGCTAAAGTACAGGGTTATCTGAGTTTTAATAAGGAAGGGTATAGCGCATATCGTAAGCAATACCACGATTACTGGCAGTGGGTTGAGCAACGTAATGATGCACGTTACCAGCAAAATATTGATCACGGGCGAAGTTACGATAGTAAAAATATGATGCATACATTTAGATTGTTGTATGTTGCATTAGGTATTGCACAAGAAAATAAAGTAAAAGTTTGGTGTGATAATAGAGATGAATTATTAGCAATTAAATCCGGTCAATTTAGTTATGATGAATTATTACGGCGTAGCGAAATTCTGATAAGAGATATTCAAAATGCATTTAAATTAAGTTGTTTACCTGAAGAAATTAATTATCAATCAGCAAAATCAGCACTGGTAAATATCAGAAAAGAACTTTATAAACTATAGATGAATAAATTAATCAAGAGCTTAATATCCCTTACATAATGTAAGGGATATGCTATTTATTAATAATTTAGTTATAAATTAGTCTAATAACTATTTATAAAATAGCGTTAACGTATAAAAATTTAATTAGTCGCAAGATACTCTGGGTAAGCATCTGTCAGCTTCATATATATACGTTTATTCTCTGCTTTTTTTCTAAAATCTTGCTTTAAACAGACTAGAGCCATATTTTTTAGCTCAGTAGGTAAGTTCTCCGCATCAGTAGAGGCAATAATGGAAAAACGCACTTTCTTTTTAGACCGACTTAAATTATAAGGTAAACCTAAAATACGTCTTGCGACTCTGTTTGTTTTCACAACTCACTCCTTTTCATGTGTAATTTAGAGAAAGCGTATTGAGTATAGCAGATAACAACGAGAATAAGATGTTGGTAAATTCATTAAATTAGAATTTAAGACTGTTTATCTCCTGTTTTTAAAAAATAGAGAATGAAAATATAAAATAATTATTTTTCATGATTTTTTATAAACAAGATAATATTCAAGATTGTTTCTATAAAAGATTGAATGCATATAATTACTTATATATAAATATTTAAAGATGCTCATTGATAATAAGAAAATATATTTAATATTAACGTAACTACACTTGTCTAAGAATTGAGATGCTAATGTGTTTTTATTTACAAATTATTATCACCCCCGTAAAAATAATTTAAAAAATCGCTATGAAAGCTAATCTTATTTTAATTCAACGATTGGTATATCCAATTAAGATAACCTTTAAAACCATTTTCAATCGGTATTATAATAACCTCAGGAGTGTCATAAGGATGTATTTCGGCAAGCGCATCAATTAAAACCTGTTGTTTGCTTTTTTCGGATTTAATCATCATGAGCACTTCACTATCTTCAATAACTTCGTTATTCCAACGATAAATCGATTTTACATGGGGTATCAGATTTACACAGGCAGCCAGTTTTGCATTGATGAGATAGTGAGCGATTTCATTAGCAATCATTTCATTTGGTGCGGTTGAGTATGCGATTATCATTACTTTTCCTTTTGATATTAATCTATTTATTAACATTGATGATAAGGTTTGGGTGATTTTTATTTTACCAAAATAAAACTTTTTAAAACTTAAAGCTAATATTTTTATTTTTCTCGAAATAAAACGGTATTTTCAAAAAAAACTTTCTCGTTATGAACCGTTTACGGCATTATTAAGGGCTTTTTACGTATTATGAGGTTCTTGTAGTAAAGAAAAATATCAGGGTGCCGATATTATTAGTAGATTAATAGAATGTATCTATTTGTGTTATAAGGCTTAATTTAAGCAAAGATATTTTTATCTTCAATAATATCTCTAATATAAAATAAATTAATTAGTCAAAAGATTTATAAAAATTTGTGGGGTTTAAAATGGATAATAATTCGCTAAAGAACGCGAGTTTATTTGATAATGATCCCGTTCTCTATGCTGCGTGGCTTTACTATCAGGACGGACTCAGTCAAAGTGAAGTTGCAAATATTATGGGTGTTTCCCGAGTCACAGTCGTGAAATATTTGCATTTAGCTAGAGAAAAAGGATTCGTAAATATTAGCTTAGATTCATCAGTATTTTCTACGATTGATTATGCAATTAGAATAAAAGCAAAATTCGATCTGAATAATGTGCTTATTTTACCTGATGAAGAAAAAAATAAATCGCAACATACATTAAATATGAACAGAGAAAGACTAGCGAAAGCAGGGGCGATGTATCTTTCTCAAATAATGGGTGATGATGATATTTTAGGTGTCGCTTGGGGACGAACAATTTATAAGTTAGGTAATTATCTTCCACCCAAATCACTAAAGAATGTCACCGTACTACAAATGATAGGGGCTGTCGCGCCACAACCTGATTTTAAAACGGCAGAAGCGGCTGCGTTAATTGCAAATAAATTATCAGGATGCAGTATTAATTTACATGTACCTGCTGTCGTTTCGAGTGCTCGTTTAGCAATGGAGCTTCAAGCGGAGCCTATTATTAGACGTAATTTTTCAGCGCTAAATCAATGTAATAAGGCACTTTTTGTTGTGGGTAATACATTGGATGATAATCCTCTTGTGACAACTGGTGTGTTAACCAGTGGTGAAATGGCGCAATACCGTGATTTGGGTGCTGTAGGGGTAATTTGCGGGCGCTTTTATGATGCGCAAGGCAATCCTTTGGTTTCTGATATTGACCTTAGGATAATGGGAATAAGCTTAGCTCAGTTAAGACAAATACCGCAGCGACTCTTTATCGCCGGAGGTGTGGAAAATATTCAAGCAACAATAGGGGTGATAAAAGGAGGTTACGCTACTGATATTGTCATTGATGAAGTGACCGCCTTGGCACTATTAGAGTTGGAAAGCTAATAATTAAATCCTCGTGAAGACGGGGATTTGTTGGCGAGTTACTATTTTATAATCTACTTATTTCTGATAAAAATGAATATATTAAAGTGTTTATTTTGATCAGCTTCTTTTGTAAAACTCACAGATAAATAAAAGGGTAAAAATGATAAGTTGTTAACATTTTTCTCTTTTTTTATATGAGCCTCTTGCCTTAAACTCTTATATCATTCATTATATAAAAAATTATATAACGATGGTTAGGGTTACCTCTTTTATGAAACGCCAATTACTCGCTAGTTTAGGGCTAGCACTAGGATTAATTTGTCATAATACACTGGCAGCTGAACTTCATCTTTATGCTGGTGCTGGTTTAAAACAACCAGTAGAACAAGTTGTTACTGTATTTGAAAAAGAAACTGGAAATAAAGTCACTATTGAATATGGCGGTTCAGGTCAAATATTAACACGTTTTAATTTAACTAAGCAGGGAGATTTGTTTTTTCCTGGCTCACAAGATTACGTGGAAAAGTTAGATAAAGAAGGGCAGGTTGTTAACCAATATTCTATTGTTCGTCATATTCCCGTAATTGCTGTACGCAAAGATAAAGTGGGCGATATTAAAACGCTAGAAGATCTTGCGAATAGTTCATTAAAGCTAGGTATGGGTGATGCTAAAGCTATAGCATTAGGAAAAAGTGGTGAACAACTTATTGATGCATCAGGTCAAGGTGATAAATTACGCGACAAAGTAATTGTACGCACAGCAACGATTAAACAATTATTAATGTATTTACTTAATGGCGAAGTGGATGCCGCCATTATTGGATACGCAGATGCAATGAAAAACCAAGATAAATTGGTTTTACTTCCAGTGCCTGAAGGTAACCCTGAAGAAGTAGCAACTTTGGCGGTTTTAAAAACATCAGCAAATCCCAAAGAAGCTCAATTACTTGCTGATTATTTTACACGCGCAGAGGGAATAAAAGCTTTTACTGATTATGGTTTTCTTCCTGTAATTTCGAAACCATAGATTTTTTCTCACATAAATTGTGTTTTTTCGCCACCAACTCACTGGTGGCTTTTTTCATTATTACAGCAAAATAAGTTTTATTTTTAAAAAAGGAAATAACGTGTTTCGTTGGGCATTAATTCCACTTTTTTTATTGTTATTTCTGATCTTAGGATCACTAATCGCATTAATATGCCAACTTTCATATGTTGAATTTAGACAAGTCATTACTGATCCTGAATTTCATTTTGCTATTGGTATGTCACTTAGTACGGCATTAACATCTTTATGTTTAGCAATTATCTTAGGTGTACCTGCTGCATGGGCAATGGCAAGAATTCCTTTTAAAGGACATCGTTTTATTGATGCGTTATTAGATTTGCCTTTGGTTACTCCTCCATTAGTTATCGGTATCGGATTATTATTATTGTTAGGAAATCAGGGGCCTTTAACGGGGGTTTTTCCTGAATTATCTCGTTCTCTTTTTTCACCTTTAGGTATTATTATTGCTCAAACTTATGTCGCTAGTGCGATTATTATGAGAAATAGCCTTTCTGCCTTTAAGTCTGTTGATCCCGCTTATATTCAAACGGCGCAAAATTTAGGATTAACGCCAACAAAAACATTTTTCTTGATTGAAATACCATTATGTTGGCCAGCTTTAATGAGTGGAAGCATCATTGCATTTTCTAGAGCCTTAGGTGAATTTGGCGCTACATTAATGTTAGCTGGCGCAACAAGATTAAAAACAGAGACGTTACCCATGGCTATTTATCTAAATATCGCCAGTGGAGACTTCACTTTGGCAATAGGTTGTGCACTCGTTCTTATCGCTATCGCGATTACGTTATTATTTGCGTTGCACCGTTTACAGCGAGAAAGGAAGACATCATGTTAGAAATTCGTTCATTAACATCGGGTATATTAAAAGACGTCTCGTTAAAGGTAGAGAAAGGAACTTGCTTAGGAATAAGTGGTACATCTGGAAGTGGTAAAACAACACTTTTAAATGCAATAGCGGGATACACTTCGTACTCTGGAGATATCTATCTTGCAAATAAAAATATTAATACACAGCCAGTGTGGTTGCGTTCTTGTCGATATTTAAATCAACGGCTTTATTTATTTCCATTTATGACTGTAACCCAAAATTTATGGCTAGCACAATATGGTGCAAAACAGAAGCGAAGCAAGGAGAGAGAAAGGTCGATATTAGAGCAGATGGGAATTGAACGTCTTGCTACACGTTATCCTCATCAAATTTCAGGAGGGGAACAACAACGCGTGGCATTGGCAAGAGCTCTTATTAGCCAACCCAAACTTTTACTACTGGATGAACCTTTTTCGAGTTTGGATTGGGAAACGCGTTATCAGCTTTGGGATTTAATTGATTCCTTAAAATCTAAGGAAATAACGATGATCATGGTTACTCATGAACCTCGTGAAATCAGAGCGCTAGCAGATAAAACGGTTTTATTGTCTAAAGGACAAGTTATTACTGAAAATTCAATACGTTGAAATGATTGCCTTGATTCTTGATTACCAAGCCATTACTGACCAATGGATAATACGGCCCATAATTTTTACAGAATCAGTTTCTGCTGATTCGTCAGGGAATTCGTCTTTATTATAGCTACGTATGATTAATTTGCCGCCTGGTTGACGATAAAGCAGTTTTATTCTGAATAAGGCATCTTGTTCGATAGCATAAATACCACCATCAACAATGCGTGTGTTGCCTGTATCAACAGTGACCGTTGATCCATTTGGGATAACGGGTGACATGCTATCCCCATAAACAGAAAAACAAATGACATTTTGAGAGGAAGCGCCATAACGGCGTAATGTACTTTTTGAAAATCTCAATTTATATCCGTTATGATCTTCGTTAGTACAACAACCATCACCAGCTGCAAGTTCAATACTTTTAAAGTAGGGGATTTCTACTTCATCAGCATCTAAAGGGGTATTGCTATCCCATTCACTAACAGGTTGCCATTCATTTTCAGGTGGAATTTCAGAAGTAATATCAGGTTGCTCTTCACCTTCTAATAGCCAAGCTAAATCACAATTTAATGCTTTTGCTAATTCAGGTAAAAAACGAGGGCGTTTAGT
Organism: Proteus sp. fly-1008; assembly: GCF_040140305.1. NCBI lineage: Bacteria > Pseudomonadati > Pseudomonadota > Gammaproteobacteria > Enterobacterales > Morganellaceae > Proteus > Proteus sp. fly-1008. Next base: position 660,952 of record NZ_JBEEWH010000001.1, on the reverse strand, counting down.
TTTACCACTTTCTAGTTGTTCGATAGATTGTTGTGTTGTATTTGCTAAAGTAGCAAGTTCTGATTGTGTTAAACCTAACGCAATGCGCTTGTCTTTGGTACGTTTCGCAATAGACATTAGTGACTCCTAATACGTGTCCTTACATATTCAAGTACAAAGAGTATATCGTAAAAAGAAAACAAATTAAATTGTATTTTATCTTGATAATAAAATTAAGAGTAGGTTAACTACTTAATTTGGAAAACATCATCTGCACTGTTTGGTGGTGTGAGATAAGGATTTTCATCAGTAACATCAGGATCTCTTAAGACTTCTCCACAGAAAATAATAAGGTCAGGTCTTTTTTGTTTTAAGTAGTTAAGCCGAGTGGTGCATTCATCTTTAGTATAAATAGTTTCTGTAACAGGAACGGCATCGCAAGAATCATTTCCACAAGGGCTTACCAATAACACGTAACCGACCAGCATGAGCTGTGAAGTAAACATAAAATATCCTTTTAACTATTCATGTTTGGTCATCAAAATCAGACAGCTAGATTACCTATTTGTTGATAAAAAAGCAGTTTCTATTTGTCTTAAATAGGATTAATGATGCAAAAAGGTGTAATTGATCACAATTTTTCTAGTGTTTGTTTGTATTTATGAGTGATGTGTTATAGGCAATTAGCCCAAACAATAGGGACTAATACGAGGAAATATAGAGTGAAAACAAATAGAATTGTTTTTTAACATAACCTAATGTTGTAATATTGTTATTATTGCATTGATTGATGCACTTCATAAAATATTAATATAAATGATGCTGGTTAAGTGGATAAATTAGGGAGAATTACATTTAGTTCTAATTAAAGTAATTACCATAGTAAATAGAGAATAATTTTCTTTTTAAGAACTCTCCAAAATAATGATGCTTAGTATTCTAATCTCTATTCTTAATAGTGTCATTAAAAAGAAAATAAAATTAGATAGGTGGATAGAATGATGTCAATTCAATTTATTGATTTATAATAAAGATAAGTTGTTTTATGCTATAACTAGCCAGTTATTTGTGAGTATTTAAAATACTCTTTTTATGAATAGTCAAAAAGGTATTTTAAATTACCTTTTTTAAATAAATAATGACATAAAAATATGCCGAAATTTATTTTTATCACGTATAATTTAGCAGAGAAAAAGTGAAAATATTGTTCATTATTGAGTTAATTATTAAGTAATATATTAACTATCTTATATCTTAATATTAGATATATTTTGTATAAGTTTCATTGGTTGAAAAATGGCATGCTAAGGTAAGGATAAATTATGTTAAAAAAAGTCATGGGATCCCTATTTTTAATATTTGTAATAATAACACTATCAGCGTGTAGTGATAAAACAGATGATCCGGGGCAGGCGGCCGTTGCATTCGTTGAAGCGGTTGCTGCAGGGAATGGTGATAAAGTTATTTCATTAATTCACTTAAGCGAAATGCAAGGAGATCCAAGAGCTGAACAATTTAATAATAAATTTAAAATGATTGTAGAGGAAACCGGTAAGCAAGTTAAAAAGCAAGGTGGCCTGAGCAAAGTTGAAATTATCAGCGTTGAATATAGTGAAGATAAAAATAGTGCAATTGTGACATTAAAAACTACATTAAAAGATGGTGTGGAAAAAACTCAAGCACAAGAGATGATTAATGTTGATGGTAAATGGAAAGTTAATTTCAAGTGATGATCCGTGCCTTTACTATTTTAGCTTTATTTTTAGCGAGTTCATTTTATGCGCTCGCTTTGCCTCTTGATTTAAAAAATGGTGATTTAGTTTTTCGAGAAGGTGATGAAGCGATTAGTGAAATAATTAAGCAAGTCGATAGAAGTGGATTTAGTCACGTAGGAATGGTATGGATTTCGGATAATGGTATTAAAGTGATCCATTCAACACCAAGTGAGAATATGGATATAAAAGATGGAGTTACCATTGATAATATAGACTTCTTTATTAGTCGAGCAAAAGCCAACACTGTGCAATTTTATCAAGTAAAAGGAAGCGAAGAAGCTAGAAGCAATGCCGTAAAGATTGCATTAAATCGCGTGGGGGAGAACTTTAGTATTTATCCTAAGCAAGGCGTTTATTGTACAGAATTAGTTGCTGATGCATGGCTAAAGGCGGGGGTATCTATTTCAACTGGAACTCAAATATTAAATATGCCGTTTATTTCAGATATTCCACTTATTTTTCCTGAAAATTTAATTAATTCTGAAAATGTAATTCTTTATCCTCAATAAACGTTATGATTAGCCTCTTTTCAAGTCTTTACTAATACAGAAAGACAAATAAATTTGAAGATTAAATATCTAGCTCTTTTTTAAACTTACAGGTAATATCCCTCTAGATTTATTTCCTCTCACTTTTGATTATTTAGGTTGTAGTTATGTAATACACATTAAGGCACTGAAGTCATGGTGCAGAAACAGAAAATTCACTTACCGAATAACTATTTAAATTTGGTAGAACCTCTGTTACTTAATGAGTACAAAATAATGAATAATCAATCACAAAAATATGATAGAACCTATCACTATCCTTTTTCACCAGGCACAACAAACGACGATCGTATAAATGCGCAATGGTGGCAGGATATTTGCCAAATAAAACATCTTATCCATACAGAAAAGTTGGATGGAGAAAATAATTGCCTAAATAAAATGGGGGTTTTTGCGCGGTCTCATGCCACACCAACGCAATCGGCATGGACATCTCAATTGCGTCAACGTTGGCAAATGATGAAAAACGATTTAGGTGAGTTAGATATTTTTGGCGAAAATCTATATGCCATTCATTCTATTGAATATGCACACTTAGAAGAATATTTCTATGTGTTTGCAGTTCGTTATAAAGATAAATGGCTAAGTTGGGAAGAAGTGCAGTTTTATGCTTCTTTATTTGATCTTCCTACTGTGCCAGAGATTAAACTGCCTGAATGTCAGGATAAAACAGAGTTTGAAAATATGATTGTTTCACAAGCCAAACAGGCAAGTTTTTTTCAATCTCAAGATGTTTTAACGCAAAAACCAAGCCCAATGGAAGGCATTGTGACTCGAGATATACAGTCATTTTCTTTAAATGATTTCTCTCATCGTGTTTTTAAATATGTCAGAAAAGATCATGTAAAAACGGATGTTCATTGGAAAAAAAATTGGCGACGTGCTCCGTTAATCTGGGAAAAAACACAGGGATTTCAATGATGCTTCATAAGAAATTACACACTGAGATGTCATGGGAGCACCTTTGTGAATTGTATGATGAAATTAGTGATATGGCGGGTGTTATGCAGGACCCCATTCATCATGCAGAAGGTGATGTGGCGATACATACACAAAGAGTAATCAATTCAGTTAAATCATTACCTGAATATGAAACTCTGACAGAAAGAGATCAACAAATTTTATGGATCTCGGCACTTCTTCATGATGTAGAAAAACGCTCTACAACACGAGAAGAAGAAGGGCGTATTATTTCTCCAGGTCATGCGCGTAAAGGTGAATTAACGACTCGTCGTTTTCTTTTTGAGAAAGTGCCATTAAGTTTTGCTGATAGAGAGCAAATTGCAGCTTTAGTTCGTTTTCATGGATTACCTTTGTGGGTAATGGATAAGCCCGATCCTAAAAAAGCATTACTTGCGGCATCGTTAAGAGTGGATTGTTATTTGCTAGCCTTACTGGCTAAGGCGGATGTTTTAGGACGAGATTGTGATGATAAAGAAGGGCTTTTTGACAAAATTACGTTATTTACACTTTATTGTGAAGAGTTAAATTGTTGGCGCAAACCTGCTCCGTTCTCTTCAAATAAAGCCTGTTTTCATTATTTTCATACAGAGAATAGTGCTGATTGTAATTATGAGCCTTATCCTGAAAAAGGAAGTGACGTCACTGTACTTTGTGGTTTACCCGGGATGGGAAAAGATACCTACATTCGACAATATTGTGCAGATATTCCTATCGTAAGTTTAGATGAGCTACGTCGCCAACATAATATTAAACCCGATAATCGAGATGCTAATGGGTGGATAGCACAACAAGCAAAAGAGCAAGCTCGAGTTTATTTACGAGAGCATAAAACTTTTGTTTGGAATGCTACTAATATTACAAGAAAAATGCGGGATCAGCTGATCTCTTTGTTTTATCGTTATAATGCAAAAATAACGCTGGTTTACATTGAAGTGCCTTATACTCAATGGCAAAAGCAAAATAATGCAAGGAATGAAGTTGTACCTATTAAAGTAATGGATCGTATGTTAAGTAAATTGGAAGTTCCAACACCAGAAGAAGCACATAAAGTAATTTATTGGGTCGAAGGGAAATCACAAACATTGCTTTAATTTAATTGGTTAATTTTGGCGTTTAGCATTATTCAAATAGTTACCTGAGATGTAAGTTATAACCATAAAGTAAGGGCTACTTTGTTTCTACAAAATAGCCCTTTTTCTTGTTTATGAGGGATTTATTGGCAGGCAAAACAACGTATTAAATTTATTTTTTAATATGATGTACAATATCGAAATAGGTGTTGCGATCTTCTGCATTTGGATAAATACGATAAGTATATTCATCATTTTTAATCGTGATATTTTCTACATCACGGGTAAATAACGTCTTACCTTCAGTGTCTTTAGCAACTAAGGTACGTATCTTGCCATCATCTGACATAGACCAATCGCCTTGCATTTTCTGTTTACCTTCCGGTGTAAACATAATAAATGTACCATTAGGATAATATTCAGCAAGGCCAAAATAATTACTCACTTGGGCATTACCTGCGTCTGTTTTATTGCCTTTTTCATCAATTGCATCAGTCGTTACCCAGACTTTTTCTATCATGAGTTTCTCATAGTTATTCAGTTCTTTTTGAGCTTGAATAACACCTTGAGCTTGCATATTTGTGGATGATGTTGAATTCTCAGCGGCAAAAAGAGAAAAGCTAGCGCTTAATAATGAGATTGCGATAAGTGATTTTATTTTCATTTATATATCCTTATTTTACGTTGTACTTTTTGTCAGGAGTTTATGTTGTGTCTGACTGTATGTATAAATTTAGGCATAAAATAGATGAAGTGCGAGGAAAGAAGTATGACAAAATGTTTCTGATAAAAAGATTAACTGACAAAAATAATTAGCAATAAATATCGTGATTATTTGTTTTTTTAATCTTATTCTCTGCTTTTATTCTTATTCTAGTGATAATTACTTCAAACTGAGTGTGTAAAAAACAAATAGTCTTCATTGATAGCTAATGAAAAAAATAAAATTTCTTTTTTGATTTACAAAACAAAATTAAAGTTTGACTAAATGATGTATTAAATAGACAAAGCATAATGGATTTTTTTGATAAAAATTGCTAGAAAAAAGATAAATTCAAAAAATGAGTTTTATTTCCCCTAAAAAAGAACTTCGTTATCTGACTTAATGTTATCAAGATCACAAAAATGAAAGATGAATATTGAGCGTGTTTTGGGCATTGCTTTTGTATTTCTTAACTAAATGACGCTAATTTATAGAGAGAGTTCGGTTTTTCAGCCTATGTAATGATTAAGTTTTCTTTATTATAAGAACGTCGTGAAAATAATGATGATAAAAATAATTAATGCATTGCTCGATTCAATTAAATTGTATTTAATTTAAGCATTATTACTGTTTTTTTGTATAAAGATAAAATTAATTTTTCGTAACTACCTATCTTAAAAAGTAATTTTTATTTTTCTATTTTAATTTATATTACTATCCATAGCCAATAAGAAAAATATAGTATTAAATTTACTTATGATAAATAAATTAAAAATGAATTATTTTTCGCATTTGTTTTTTATTAAAAAGAAACAAGGTGTTAATTTATTTATTAAATAATCTTACGTTTATCGTTATTTATTTCTGTTTCTTTTTGCTTTTTATTTTTGTATTTCTGCTTTTTTTTGCTTTTAATAAATAACATATGATTGTAATCACAATCCCATAACAACTAATAAACTAAAGTTGTTGCCATAGAGGTAACATTAAATGAAAGCAGAGCGTCATAAAAAAATAATTAATCTGATAAAAGGTAATGGTGCAGTAAAAGTTTCTGTTTTGGCTAAAGAACTTGATGTTACCAAAGAAACAATACGATCAGATTTAAATACGTTAGCTGAAAAAGGAATTATAAAAAGATGCCATGGTGGCGCTTTTATAGAATTTGAGACATTAGATAAAGTCGCTAAGAAAGAAATTATACAATTTCTAGAATGTAATGATCAAATTGACAAAAACGATTTAGCAAATAAAACAGCAATAAATAAGGTGTGCGTACTGGGTTCGTTTAATGTTGATATGATTAGCTATTTGCCTAGATTGCCAGAAGCCGGGGAATCCTTATTATCAAATAAATTTATCTTCTCACCAGGAGGTAAAGGCTGTAACCAAGCATTGGCAGCGAGTTATGCCGATGCACAAGTACATTTTATTACGAAGATTGGTACTGATCAATTTAGTGATTATGCAGTTAATTTTATATCGTCATCAAGAATAAAAACATCAACGATATATCAAACTGAAAATTACCAAACAGGAACAGCGTCTATTTTTGTTTCGGAAGAGAGTGGAGAGAATATTATTTCTATTTATTCTGGTGCTAACATGGATATCTCTGCAGATGAAGTAAAAATACAGAAAGATAAAATTATTGATGCAGATATTATTTTATTACAGTTAGAAACAAACATTGAAGCATTAAAAGAAATTATTGCTATTGGAAATGAAAATAATATTCCTATTATTCTTAATCCAGCGCCTTATAACAAAATAGTTAATGAATTACTTCCTATGATAGATGTATTAACACCTAATGAAACGGAAGCAAGTTTATTATCTGGAATAGAAGTTCTTGACTTAGGAACTGCAAAAAATGCGGCAGTTTCTATTTATCAACAAGGCGTAAATAAGGTGGTTATTACGCTAGGTAGTAAAGGTTCGTTAGCTTATGACGGATATAAGTATATTTACTCTCCGGCATATCCGGCAGTGGTAAAGAATACCGCAGGGGCAGGTGACGCTTTTAATGGCGCGCTCGCGGCCTCATTGGCAAAAGGAAAGCAGTTTTCTTATGCGTTACGCTATGCATCAGCTTTTTCATCATTAGCTGTTGAGACGAGTAATGCTTCAGAAATGCCTGAAGATATTAATGTCATGCATCGCATCAATCAAACAACATATTCACAGATTGTCACCCAATCCCCTGAATAAATAATCTTTTTTGAAAGAGGAATAAAAATGAAAATCTTATTTATTGGTGAGTCATGGCACATTCATATGATCCACTCTAAAGGCTACGACAGCTTTACTTCCAGCAAATATGAAGAAGGCTCTACGTTCTTATTAAGTTGCTTAAGAGAGAAAGGTGTTGAAGTCGATTATATGCCTGCTCACACCGTTCAGGTTGCTTTTCCACAAACAGCAGAAGCATTGGCTAAATACGATGTCATCGTCATAAGTGATATTGGTGCAAATACGTTCCTTCTGCAAAACGATACTTTCTACAATATGAAAGTTATTCCTAATGCATTGGGATTAATTAAAGAGTTTGTAGCGAATGGCGGTGGCTTATTAATGATTGGTGGTTACCTGTCATTTATGGGTATTGAAGCTAAAGCAAACTACAAAAATACATTACTTGCAGAAGTTCTGCCTGTTGAAATGCTAGATGGTGACGATCGTGTTGAAGCACCTGAAGGCGTATTTGCAAATGCAGTAAATGCAGCACATGCATCAGTAAAAGGCTTTGGTGAATGGCCGATGTTCCTTGGCTATAACAAAGTATCAGCTAAAGAAAATACAGAAACCGTATTAAATATTGGTGAAGATCCATTGCTGGTATTTGGTCAATTCGAAAAAGGAAAAACAGGTTGCTTTATGAGTGACTGTTCTCCTCACTGGGGAAGTAAAGAGTTTTTAGCATGGCCTCATTATGCGGATATGTGGGTCAATATTCTTAAGCAAATTGCACGTTAATTTGAATTCAGAATAACTGTCATAAAAAGTAAAAAAGCGCAGGGTTGCGGCTCTGTGCTAATAAAAAAACCGATTACTTGAAAAATAAAAAAAGAAATCACTCATAGCCAATAATCCAAAAGGAACATCTTATGAGTACAAAAAATTTATCAACACCCTTGCTGATGTTAGCAACCGTGTTAGCAGGTATGCTATCACCAATGCAATCTGCGGTGAATGGGCAGCTAGGACACGTTTTAAAAGATGGTAACGCCAGTGCGGTTATCTCTTTTGCTAGTGGTTTAGTGGTAATGTTTTTTATCATAATGTCGAAAAAATAGTACCATCAGCAATTCGCATCAATTCCAAGTTTAATTAAAACACGCAAAATCCCATTATGGAACTGGTTTGCGGGTCTTTGTGGGGCGATGGTTGTTTTCTCTGAAGGCGCTTCTGCAAGTGCATTGGGGATTGCTACTTTCCAAACAGCATTAATTTCAGCACTGTTATTATCTGGCTTGTTATGTGACCGTTTTGGTGTGGGTGTGGATGAGAAAAAATATTTCACGCCATATCGTGTATTAGGTGCAGTGTTAGCCGTTGTTGCAACTTTATTTGTTGTTTCTCCGCAATGGCATTCAACTTCATTCATTTATTTAGCAATCTTACCTTTCCTTGCAGGTCTATTAGCCGGTTGGCAGCCAGCAGGTAACTCTAAAGTCGCAGAAGCAACAGGTTCTATGATGGTGTCTATCACTTGGAACTTTATTGTTGGCTTTACTGTTTTAACGATTGCTTTAATTGTTCGTATGGCATTAGGTCATATCACACTTGAATTACCAGGAACATGGTGGATGTATTTAGGCGGTCCTTTAGGACTGATGTCTATCGCGTTAATGGCTATTTTAGTTCGCGGTTTAGGCTTGTTGATGTTAGGTGTCGCATCTACAGCGGGTCAGTTATTAGGTTCTGTCTTAATTGATCTGTTATTACCATCATTAGGTAATACCGTTTATTTAGTGACAATCATCGGTACATTATTTGCGTTAGTGGGCGCGATTGTAACCACAATCCCAGAATTCAGAGCCGCTAAGCCAGCGAAAGCATAGGAGTAACATGATGAAAGGTTATATTCAAACTGTAACAGGCCCAGTTAAAAAAGAAGATATGGGACTGACATTACCTCATGAACACCTGTTTAATGATCTCTCTGGTGTTGTTGATGAACCTTTTTATGAATTCTCACATGTATTAGTTGATAAAAAAGTCAGTGCCGATATTCAATGGGGGCTTAAATACGATCCTTATTGTTGTTGCGATAATATGGATAAAAAACCAATTGATGATGTTATTTTTGAATTAAATAACTTTAAAGAATTAGGTGGCAGAACGATCGTTGATGCAACGGGATCTTCATCTATTGGGCGTGATATTAGAAAGCTAAGACAAGTTGCAGAAATAACAGGGATCAATGTTGTTGCTTCTTCAGGGCTTTATATTGAAAAGTTTGAAGGTCAACGTCTTGCTGATGATATCGAGGCAATGGCAAAGATTATTGATGACGAGTTAAATGTAGGCATTGATGGTACAGATATTCGAGCAGGAATGATTGGTGAGATTGGGGTTTCTCCTTTCTTTACTGACGGTGAGAAAAATAGCTTACGTGCAGCGGCAATTGCTCAAAATAATAATCCTTATGCTTCTATGAATATTCATATGCCAGGCTGGCAACGTCGTGGTGATGAAGTTTTAGATATTCTGTTATCTGAAATGGGCTGTAACCCTGCAAAAATTTCATTAGCACATTCTGATCCATCGGGTAAAGATATTGATTATCAATGCAAAATGCTTGATCGCGGTGTTTGGCTTGAGTTTGATATGATTGGCCTTGATATCTCTTTCCCTAAAGAAGGGGCTGCGCCAAGTGTTATGGATACTGTTGAAGCTGTCGCAACCTTAATTGAAAGAGGTTATGGTAGCCAAATTGTATTAAGCCATGATGTGTTTTTAAAACAGATGTGGGCAAAAAATGGGGGGAATGGCTGGGGATTTGTTCCGAATGTCTTCCTTTCATTATTAGCTCAACGTGGCATTGATAACTCTATTATCAAAAAGTTATGTGTTGATAATCCAGCAAATTTATTGGCTTAAATCTGAGTTCGAATAAATAACAATAAACATACCCCTTGAAGTATTTAGCGGCACCTTAATCGAGTGCCGCATTTTTATGTCTCAAGGAGCAGGAGATAAACTGAAAAATTAACGTAAATGGTAATTTTCAATATAACGTAGTGAATGTGTTGAACCATTAATCACTAAAGAATGTGTTTGTAGATATTGGGATTGTTGGTTAACACCAGATAAAAGATCACCTGCCGTAATGGCGGTTGCTGCAAACATCACATCTTGATTACGAACTAATGTATCTAGTGATAATTTGATATTTACATCGGTTCCCATTTTATGACAGCGAGCAATTTCACTGACAGCAAACTCTCTATTTTCTGCAGTATTTCCTTTTGCGATGTCACGCGTAATCAGACGAGCTTGCATATCACCACCAAGTGCTTTAGCTATCGCAGCACTAATAACACCTTCAGGAGCTCCGCCAATACCGTACATAACATCAATACTATTATTTGGCATTGTGGCGTATAAAGAAGCAAGAACATCACCATCAGGTAGTGTAATCACATTGATCCCTTTGGAACGAAGGTCGTTAATAATATCGTGGTGGCGAGGTTTGTCTAAAATAGCTAACGTAAGTTGCTCAAGTGATTTATTTAATGTTTGTGCAATAGCATCAAGGTTATATTCTAGGCAGTGGTTCAGATCAATGACGCCAGCAGCTTGTTTACCGACAATTAATTTTTCCATATACATATCGGGAGCTTGTAGAAAACTGCCTTCAAAACCTGCAGCTAAAATAGCTAGAGAATTGTTTTCACCCGTTGCTACCATGCGAGTGCCATCAATAGGGTCAACAGCAATTTCTATTTTTTCACCTTTTCCATTACCGACTTGCTCACCGATATAAAGCATCGGTGCTTCATCTATTTCGCCTTCACCAATAACGATTTCACCATTGATATTTAAGCTATTTAAACGTGCTCTCATGGCACTTACGGCGGCATCATCTGCTGCGTTTTTATTTTGTTTTCCGATCCAAGGCATGGCTGCAATGGCCGCTGCTTCTGTTACAGAAGCAATTGCGTTAGTTAATTCGTCATTTAATTTCATATTATGAGTGTGTTTTTTAGTACAAATGGAAGATTAAGGGAGTTGATAGATCATACCTTTTTTTTGAAATTGTGTGCTAGGTTTAAATCAAGAGTTCTTGAATTTGATTATTTAGGAATAAACTAAGATAAATCTGTGAAAATTAAAGTATAACTAAGGTTAAGAGACTAAATTACATGGTGTATTATGCAAAAGGATTAGGTTGATGGATGATTTTCTGACGCTCATTGTTACGATATTTGTCGTGGTATCTTTGTATTGGCAATATCATACCTATACAAACACTCATTCATTGTTGTATCGAATTAAGCAACTTGAAGAAAAGCTTACCGAACAACAAGCTAAATTACTTAAGTTTTTAAATAAAAATAGCTCTGCAAATGAGAGTGCAGAGCTTGATGATAATAAAAATGAAATAGGCGATTTATCGTGTGAAATAAAAAGGGAGCCAAAATCAACTTCATCAAGTTATCAGCCTAAAACAAGTACATTCATTAACAAAACAGAAGAAATACAAAATGAGGTTGAAAATAAAGAGCCAGCTGTTTATCAACAAGCACAAGTATCAAGAGAAACGACATTTGATAAAGTTTCTCCTAAAGAACAACCTCCGATCGCAGATGCTTCTATTAGCAAAGCACTTAATGTGGAAGATCCACACACCAATAAGTCAACCTGCTCTAAGCCGGAACCAAAACCTTACCAACCTAAAATTTCAACGAGTCGTTTTGCCCATCGTTATCAAAACGAGCCAAAAAACACACCAAATGAAATTTCGCCCACCCCACTACCAGAGAATAGTGTGAATGTAGCGAGAGCTAATCAATCTGGAGCTCAAACTGATAATTTAGGTACAACAATAGCTCAAGCCAGACCCGCATCACAATATAGACCCGCTTTAAATCCTCACCCAAAACGTCAACAAAAATCGATTTTGGGACTTATTTGGAATTGGGTAGTAACAGGAAATCCGTTAGCTAAAATAGGGATGTTATTACTCTTTTTTGGTCTATCTTATTTACTTAAATACAGTATTGAAAATGAGCTTGTCTCAGCATCAACACGTTTAATGATAGCTGGAACAGGATGCTTGGTCTTATTAGGTCTCGGCTGGTGGCTTAGAAAGAAAAATCTGATGTATGCACTGATTTTGCAAGGAGGCGGAATTGGTGGGCTGTATATCACAATTTTTGCAGCGACCAAAATTTATGATTTTATTCCTATTGGCATCGCGTTAGCGATTATGGTGTTTATTTGTATAGTCAGTGTTATTTTAGCTGTTCTTCATCGAGCAATTAGTTTAGCGGTATTAGCTTCATTAGGTGGTTATTTAGCACCTGTTTTATTGTCTACAGGTAGTGGTAATTATATTGCATTGTTTAGCTATTATCTTATTCTTTCCATTGGCATTCTTATTATTAGCCATTGGCAAGTTTGGCGTTTATTAAATCTTATTGGTTTTGTTTTTACTTTTGGTATCGGTTTTATATGGGCAATACCGAATTACGCTCATGCCGATTATTTACCTTGTCAGATATTTTTAATTGCAAATTGGTTGATTTTTGGTGTTGCAACGGAACTTTCAACATTAAAAAATAAGCTGAGACTCAATATTTCTTTTGATGCCACATTATTATTCGGTACACCATTGATTGGTTTTATCTTCCAACACCGATTAGCATCAGAATGGGAATACGGTGTTGCTATTGCTTCATCTCTTTATGGATTAGCCTATTTTGCGTTAAGTTGGTTTGTCCTTAAACGCTATCGCGAAGAGGGTAAATTACTGGCTATTGCTTTCTTTATGCTATCAGCCACATTTGCTACTTTAGCCGTACCATTTGCTTTCTCTGCTGAATGGACATCTATGGCATGGGCAATTGAAGGCGTTATGATCCTTGCGTTTTCTGTTTTACAGCAACAAAAGAAACCAGCTATTGCCGGGACTATTTTAGTTGCTATTTCCTTTGTTCTACTATTTAACATGCGTGTTATTTCGTTAAGTGATTGGCTAATGTTTATAACACAAATGATTGTTGTATTTGCAGTGGCGATACTGTGGTATCGAGCTAAATTTATTAATATCGATAACCGTACTATTGGATATGTAACTCTATTTATTGCTGCGGTGAGTTGGGGATATTGCGTATTTACTTTACAAGAGTATGGCGAATATTGGTTTTCTCCGAGTGTGAAAGCTATTACTTTTGCTTTTATTCTTATTAGTTGCTGGGGAATGTATTTTGTAGGTAAAAAAACACAATTCTCTGAATTAGCGAGTTGCTCTGTTTTATTGTGGCCAATGTCAGCACTGATTATGTTAGTGTACATTTTCCAAGCTGGATCATTAATTGACAATTGGTTAAGTACCATTGTATGGATAGCAATATTTGCGAGTGGCTTCTATTTACTTAAGGTTAATACATTATTGCCTACACAAAGGTTAAATAAAGCATTAATTCATGTTATGCATCTTGTTTTTATTGGTTTGTTCTTATTCACTGAAATAATTTGGCTAATTGATACTACTTATCTTTATGTAAGCCTGCATTTTGCCAGTGTTATTTTTTCCATAAGCTTATATATAGCAATAAGTACTATACTTGTTATGAAAGTTAATTGGATTAAAGCGTATCTAAATACTTATTTAGTAATAACAGTACCTGTTTTAGCTTTACTAGCTCTTTCTTTAATTTTTGCCAATATGAATAATGGTACTGAAAGTGGTGTTAAATTTATACCACTCTTTAATTTGATGGATCTCATGGGAATTGTGGGGATATGGGTTGGCTATAAATTTATTTCAGTAATGAAACAGTCTCCTAAATATCAACAGTTATTACAAAATAATTTCCCATTATACAATTATATTATTCCCGCGGTGATTTTCTGGTGGGCTAATGGAATTTTATTAAGAGGATTAGCCTTTACTACTGATATTGACTGGTCAATGTATGAGATCATTAACTCTAAAGTGATCCAAACAGTATTAGCTATTATCTGGGCAATTACTGCAGTAGTGACGATGATGATGGCAACACGCAAAAAATCACGTTCAAGTTGGTTTATTGGTGGTGGGTTATTAGCAGTTGTCATCGCTAAACTCTTCTTCATTGATACATCGTTAAGTAGTGGATTACTTAGAGCATTGGCCTTCATTGGTGTTGCTATACTGATTTTGTTTATCGGTTATTTCTCACCATTACCGCCTAAAAAGCAAAATCAGAAGACAAAAGCGTAGGAATATTTGCGTTTAAAAATACTTATTTTGGGAACTAAATCATGCATATAATCTTAAAAAATTTATGCATGATTTAAAAAGAAGAGGAAAGTATCAATGCATCAAGGCCTATGTCTGTGTGGTGGTGTTAAATTGTCAACCACACGAAATATCTCTGAGCTCAGTGTTTGCCATTGCAGTATGTGTTTACGTTTGAATGGTGGCCCAGGATTTTCTATTGATTGTCAGTCAGATTTGAATATCGAAGGTGAAGAAAATATCATACGTTATGATTCATCATTATGGGGTGAGAGGGCATTTTGCAAGCACTGCGGTTCTCATCTTTTTATCATCTGAAAGAAGCCAAAATTTATTATGTATCAGCAGGATTGTTTTCTGAAACAAAAGAAAGCAAGCTTACTCTACAAATTTATATAGATAATAAACCTCACTATTATAATTTTATAGAAAAAATGTCGATGCTTACAGAAAAAGATATTATGGATATGCTTAATAAATAATTTTGGTGCTATTTATTGATTTTTTGTATTTAAATTTTTGATTGTAATAAAGGCTCGTTTATACGGATCTTTATTTATATCTGAACAGTTAATGATATTAATTTAATGAAAATAAGATAAGGTTTGTAAAAAACTAGAATGTTAATGAGCAATGCAATATGATAATTGGGTTTTAAATAAATACAGATTTTTTAATACCTTAACTAAAAAGGAAAAATTATTGATAAACACAATAATAATAAGTCAGGCTGAGTTATTTAGCTTGGGGATAAAAACACTTCTTAGTCAAATCAAAAAAATCAATATTAGAAAAATCATGACTGATGAGACAGAAGCATTCCGCTATTGCCGTCAGTTTTCTGTTAATCTTATTATTATCTATTCATCTCCTTCAGTTTCATTAATTAATTCAATAAAAAGGATTAAACGTTCATTCTTATCAATTAAAATTATTGTTATTTCACCTAGTACTGATTCCATTTTATCTATACCACTTCTTCAATTAGGAATTGAAGGCTTTGTGGTCATAAATGCCTCGAGTGAAAATATTCTTCAAGCCATTCGACAAGTATGCATTGGGCAGCGTTATTTAAGCCAAGAGTTTGCTATGGATATTGCACTGGCTAAATTACAAAAAAATTTGAATCCATTACATCATTTATCTGAAAGAGAGCTACAAGTCATGTCTATGATAATTAGAGGAAAAAAAATCACACAAATTGCAGATGAGTTAAATCTCAATACAAAAACAGTAAATAGTTACCGTTATCGAATGTTTAGTAAACTTAAAATCTCAGGTGATGTAGAATTAACTCATATAGCAATACGTTATGGGTTAATTGAGATAGAGAGTCATTTACAAAGTGGAAGACAAATTTGACGCCAAAGCATTCTTAAGTCGAGTCACTGATAAACCAGGTGTTTATCGAATGTATGATGCAACAGATACTGTAATTTATGTCGGTAAAGCCAAAGATCTGAAAAAGAGGCTTTCGAGTTATTTTCGTGCGCAAGTAAATAGCCGTAAAACCGAGGCATTGGTTAAGTGTATTGCAAATATTGATGTGACTATTACACATACAGAAACAGAAGCATTATTGTTAGAGCATAGTTACATTCAGCGCTATCAACCTCGTTATAATGTGTTATTACGAGATGATAAATCTTACCCTTATATTTATTTAAGTGGGGATAAACACCCAAGACTAGCTAGCTACCGTGGTGCAAAGCATGCAAAAGGGGAATATTTTGGGCCTTTTCCTAACTCTTTTGCAGTAAGAGAAACCTTAGCATTGATGCAAAAACTATTTCCTATTCGTCAATGTGAAGACAGTGTGTATCGCAATCGTTCAAGGCCTTGTTTACAGTATCAAATTGGCCGCTGTCTTGCACCTTGTGTGAAGGGTTATGTTTCAGACGAAGAATATGCTCAACAAGTTAATTATGTACGGCTTTTCCTTTCTGGTGATGATACACAAGTGATTGAAGGCCTTGTGACTCGTATGGAAGAAGCAAGCCAAGATTTACGCTTTGAAGAAGCTGCACGTATTCGTGATCAAATTCAAGCCGTAAGACAAGTAACGGAAAAACAATTTGTTGCCAATATAGGTGATGATCTTGATGTGATTAGTGTTGCTTTTAATGGCGCAATTGCTTGTGTGTATGTTCTCTTTTTCCGACAAGGTAAAGTATTGGGAAGCCGAAGTTATTTTCCTAAAATTCCAGCAAATACTTCACTTGATGAGGTAGTTCAAACTTTTATTGGTCAATTTTATTTGCAAGGAAGTGCTATTAGAACCTTGCCGACTGAAATTCTGCTCGATTTTAATTTGGAAGATAAAGCGATCCTTTCTGAATCTATCTCATCTATTGCAGGGCGAAAAATTCAAATTCAAACGAAACCTCGTGGTGATAGAGCGCGTTATTTGAAATTAGCTAGAACGAATGCAGCAACAGCATTAGCTTCAAAACAAGTCGAACAATCGACAATTTCACAACGCTATGCCTCATTGATGTCTCTTCTTGATATGAAAGAGATAAAACGAATGGAATGTTTTGATATTAGTCACACTATGGGAGAACAAACTGTGGCTTCATGTGTAGTATTTGACATGAATGGCCCATTAAAATCGGAATATAGGCGTTATAATATTAATGGTATTACTCCTGGTGATGATTATGCGGCGATGAATCAAGTACTCACTCGACGTTATGGTAAATCATTAGAAGAAAATAAAGTTCCTGATATTATTTTTATTGATGGTGGTAAAGGGCAATTAGCACAAGCAATAGAGGTATTTGATTCTCTGGATGTTGATTGGGATAAGTCACACCCTAAATTAATTGGTGTTGCAAAAGGGAGTGATCGTAAAGCAGGGCTTGAAACCTTGTTTTTTGTCCCTGAAGGTGAAGGTATGGCATTACCTTCTGATTCACCCGCGTTGCATTTGATCCAACATATACGTGATGAATCGCATCGTCATGCAATAACTGGGCATCGTCAACGTAGAGCGAAAGTGAAAAATACTAGCTCATTAGAGTCTATTGAAGGTGTAGGGCCTAAACGTCGTCAAATGCTATTGAAATATATGGGAGGGCTACAAGCTTTACGAGATGCAAGTGTAGAAGAAATTGCGAAAGTCCCCACAATTTCGACAGCATTAGCAGAAAAAATATTTAATGCGTTGAAACACTAAGTGTATTGATGCACCATATTAATAACTCTCACTTTTCTAGGTCGTGTAGAACGCTATGCAACTAAATATCCCAACTTGGCTAACTCTATTTCGTGTCGCTTTAATCCCATTCTTTGTTTTGGTGTTCTATTTACCATTCAAAGATGCGCCATTAGTATGTGCTATTATTTTTATGGTAGCCGCTGCAACTGATTGGTTTGATGGGTTTTTAGCACGTAGATTGAAACAAACTACTCGCTTTGGGGCTTTTCTTGACCCAGTAGCAGATAAAGTAATGGTTGCAACTGCACTTGTTTTAATTACAGAGTATTATCATGAATGGTGGATAACTTTACCAGCAGCAACCATGATCGCTCGTGAGATAATTATCTCTTCATTAAGAGAGTGGATGGCAGAATTAGGGAAACGCAACAGTGTTGCTGTTTCTTGGATTGGAAAAGTGAAGACAACCGCACAAATGGGATCATTAGTTGTGCTATTATGGCGCCCTACGGTTGAAGCAGAATGGTTTGGATTTGCATTATTGTATGTCGCAACCGTGTTGACTTTCTGGTCAATGTTTCAATATTTGAGCGCTGCATGGTCAGATTTGCGTGAAGCTTGATCGAAATGACTGAAAATTCACCGAACAGTCAAAAAGATGCAAATATAGTGTTGACTAGATTCAGGAAATCAGTAGAATGCAACGCATCGAAAGGCACAACGGTTTACAGAAATAAATAAGTAAATCAGCAAGTTCGGTAAAGCGGGAATAGCTCAGTTGGTAGAGCACAACCTTGCCAAGGTTGGGGTCGCGAGTTCGAGTCTCGTTTCCCGCTCCAATCTCTCATGAGATTGAGCAGTTGAGGCGCGTTGGCAGAGTGGTCATGCAGCGGATTGCAAATCCGTGTACCTCGGTTCGATTCCGGGACGCGCCTCCATTAATGCCCAGGTGGTGAAATCGGTAGACACAAGGGATTTAAAATCCCTCGGCTGTAAGGCTGTGCGGGTTCAAGTCCCGCCCTGGGCACCATCTCTTTTAGATAAAGAGTTTGGTGCAAAAGAAAAGTCCATTAATGAATGGCATTGTGTAGTAGTTAAGTCGTCCATACCAGTATTTATCTTAGTAATAAGAATTTACGGGCGCACCACAGAATTTAGCCCAGGTGGTGAAATCGGTAGACACAAGGGATTTAAAATCCCTCGGCTGTAAGGCTGTGCGGGTTCAAGTCCCGCCCTGGGCACCATATAAAATGCGGACCTTAATTTAGGTCCGTTTTTTCTTCCACTGCACATTTAGTGAAAGAAAACATATTAAGTTAGTTGTTTTAGATGTAAATGTTTTAAATTTATTTGTTACCTTGTTTTATTAGCAATATTATTCGTAACGAGTAAATACAATTTAGCCCAGGTGGTGAAATCGGTAGACACAAGGGATTTAAAATCCCTCGGCTGTAAGGCTGTGCGGGTTCAAGTCCCGCCCTGGGCACCATATAAAAAACGGACCTCGATGAGGTCCGTTTTTTGCTTATTTAAATCGTATTAAAAACAGTTTTCTAAGATAGTAAGTACATCTTTAGTTGTTAACTTTTTATAACCTTTGCCAATAATTGTTGTGGATTGAGCAATTATAGGTAGCATCTCTTTTGTTGCACCTAGTGCTTCTAATGAAGTTACAATACCGCACTCTTTTGTGAAGCGTTCAAGTGCATCAATACCTTCAAGTGCAATTTGATCTTGAGTTTTACCTTCAGCAGAAATCCCCCACACTTGGGTGGCAAAGCGTACAAATTTTTCAATGCCGAATTTATAGATAAAACGATAATAAGGTAGAGAAATTGCAGCAAGCCCCATTCCATGGGCGCAATCGGTATAAGCCCCCAATTGATGTTCAATCATATGAACTTGCCAATCTTGTGTTTTTGAAAGCCCTGTCAAAGTGTTTAATGCCAGAGTTGCATTCCACATTAGGTTACTTCTTGCTTCATAATCAGTTGGATTTTTAAGTGCGATACGCAAATTATCAATAGAAGATTTTAATAAACCTTCAATTAAATAATCGGTTGTATTTGCGCCTTGATCTGAAAAATATTGTTCCATCAGATGGGACATCGTGTCGTATACACCACTCACCATTTGGTATTGAGAAACCGTAAAGGTATATTCTGGATCTAAAATTGAAAACTTAGGAAATACATTGGCAGGAAAAACACGGCCAATTTTATATTTTGTTTCTTCATGCGTAATGACTGAACCGCCATTCATTTCAGAGCCTGTTCCTACCATAGTAAGAATTGATGCAACAGGAACAGTTTTATTTTCAATTTCTTGATATTCAACCCAATACTTTTGGAAAGGATCTTCATTTTCACAATAGGCAGAAACAGAGATACCTTTAGCACAATCAATAACGGAACCTCCACCCACAGCTAAAATTAAGCTGACATTATGTTCACGTACTAATTGAGCACCTTCCATCATTTTCGCATAGGTTGGATTGGGCATAACACCAGATAACTCAACTACTTTTTTTCCTGCATGTTTAAGTATTGCCATGACTTCGTCATAAAGGCCATTAGATTTGATAGCATTACGGCCATACATCAGCATGATGGTTTCGCCATAATGTGATAACTCATCATTTAATTTAGCAAGAGAGTTCTTACCAAAATGAATGGTTGTCGGATTGTAGTAAGTGAAATCGAGTTGCATTTTGATATCCTATTGCAATATTAAGTTGATAGCTATCCCATTGAAGTATAGTCTTTTTTTAACTTCAAGAGATATAGTCTCTTTTCTGTTGATATAAATGCTATCGTTTTCGCATTTAGATATGAATGTCCGATCTTCTTAGTCTCTTGCCTAATTTTCCAAAAAACTAAAAAAGTGATAATAAATAATATAAATAGGCAATAAAGATAAAACGATTGAGCTTATGAAAAGTGATTATATTCAAACATTATTAGATTCTTTGAGCATTTTAATATCAGTTGCAGGTGGAGCTCCAAATAATCGACTATATTCACGACTGAATTGAGACGGGCTTTCATAGCCGACACGAAATGTTGTTGTTATTGCACCTAAGTTTTCAGTTAACATTAATCGTCGAGCTTCGTTGAGGCGAAGTTTTTTTTGAAATTGAAGTGGTGTCATTGATGTCATTGTCCGAAAATGAGTATAAAAAGCAGATTTACTCATTCCTGTGTATGACGCTAATTCATTAATATTTAGTGGTTTTATAAAGTTATTTTTTAACCAATCAACGGCTTTTGATATTTGATGGCTATGACTACCTGCTGTAACGATTTGATTTAATCGCTCACCTTGCTCTGTGATCAGTAAACGATAAAAAATCTCACGTTTTATACCTGGAGCAAGAATTTTAATACTATCAGGGGTATTCAGAAGATCGAGCAAGCGAATAAATGCATTTAATAGAGGTTCTGATAATTCACCAATCGCAATTCCTTTTTGAGCGCTTGAATTTAAATTAAATATTAATTCACTATCAACAATCAGTTGAGATATTTCCTGTAGATCTAACTCCATTACAAGCCCTAAAAAAGGTTTATCCTCACTGGCTTTCATAATATTTGCCATTACAGGAAGCTCGATGGAAGAAATTAAAAAATGGTTGGCATCATAAATAAAACTTTCTTCCCCTAAAATCACTCTTTTTTCACCTTGAGCAATTAAGCATATACCTGATTTATGTGTATGACTGGTAATAGAGGTAGGGGAAGTCCAGTGCGTTAATGCTAATCCTGGAATTTGGGTATCAAAATAATGCGTATTGTGAGTCCACTTTGCAATTTGCATGGCAAGTTTTTGGGTTAATAACGCCATGTTTTCTCTGTTATTCATGTAGACTCCATACAGGGTAAAGCCAAGAATATTACTCTAATAATAAAATTATAATGTATGAGATGAATATTAGACAATTATTTGATTTAGCTTGAATAGGAAATTTGGCAGGAAATGTTAAAAATAAAATGGACTATGACCCGAAAGATCATAGCCCATATAAATCTATTATTTATTAGTTTTATTTTTTTCTAACCATTTTTGCATTTGTTCAATTTCAGGGCCTTGAGCATCAATAATGGCTTGAGCTAGCTTGCGCATCTCAGGATCTGTACCATATTTTAATTCAATTTTAGCCATATCAATGGCACCTAAATGGTGTGCAATCATGCCATCAGCAAAAGCAACGTCTGCATTATCAGTGTTCATTCCTTTTGCCATATCAGCATGCATTTTATTCATAGATTCATTGAGCTCTTTTTGCATTGGAGAGCTATTATGCGATGCATCCATATTCATATGTGTATTGTTTGCCATTGCACCAAAAGAAATAGCACTCATTAAAATAATAGTGGCAGGTAAAATCTTTTTCATAACAGTTTCCTTTACTTTATCGTGAAATTGTTATCACTTTAAAGATTCCCCTTAGGGGAAGGTCAATGTTGTTATCCAAAGTTTAATATTCTTTACTTTTAATGACGCAATTACAGAGTAATTTGTTTAACTCTTTCTATTTCAATAAATTTCATCTTACAGTTAAAAATTTATTTATTGTGTCCTTTAAGATTTTCTTTATAAAAAAAAGATAAAAGTAATGATAACTATTCCCATCAAATGTTTTTTATTATAAAGTTGCATTATTAATGCAACTTTATGGGTGGCAATATGGAAACTCAAACAACAACACAATCTATATCTCAAGAGCAGCCAAAAGCAGGTCATACTTTTTTAGCTAGTTTAGGAAAAACACGCTTAAGACCGGGGGGCGTAGAGGCTTCTGATTGGTTAATTAATAACGGGCATTTTACATCCTCAAGCTATGTTTTAGAAATTGCATGTAATATGGCGACAACGTCAATTGAAATAGCGCAAAAATATGGTTGTCATATTATTGCTATAGACATGGATGAAAAAGCATTAGCTAATGCACAACGTAATGTTGAAAATGCGAAGTTATCACATCTGATTCAGCTAACGAAAGCCAATGCCTTATCTCTGCCTTTTCCCGACAATAGCTTTGATGTTGTTTTAAATGAAGCGATGTTGACAATGTATGCGGATAAAGCTAAAGCTAAATTAGTAAAAGAATATTATCGTGTTTTAAAACCCGGTGGTTTGTTATTAACACATGATATTATGAAAAAAAATAATGACGTAGATAAAGATAATTTAATTGGGGTAGTGAAATCGAACGTGGCTCCTATGTTTAAACAAGAGTGGCATGACTTGTTTATTAATATTGGGTTTTCAGAAGTAAAAATAAAATCAGGTAATATGAGTTTAATGTCACCTACAGGTTTGATCCGTGATGAAGGTTTACTTAGAACAGCAAAAATAATTAAAAATGGATTAAAAAACAAACAGAATAGAGAAAGGTTTTTATCCATGTTTCGTTTTTTTAGAGAAAATCGGCATCATTTAAATTATATTGCGTGTTGTTCTAAAAAATGATTTTTATCAAGATAAATTTATATATTGATTATAAGCACCTACAATTAGGTGCTTATTTTTTATAAAAATAAGAGTAATTAGAACTGTATATCTCGGTAATAAAATGTAAAAAATAAAAAGAATCGTAATCCAGATTGAACCTGATTTATTTAAACTATATATATTAAAAACAGAGATAACTAATATGTGGAGTTAAAGATGAAACAGATACTTATTATTGCAGGAGGACTTTTATCACTGACAATCATGTTGGCTATTTTTATTGCTATTTTAATGGTGTCTGTATTTAAAGAAACAACGGCTGAAATTTGGAATGAAGGTCGTGAAGTCATTGAAAATTCATCATCAAAAATGAGCGAAACTATTTCTACTGTAGAAGCAAAACGCGATACGCTTATGGCTGTCTATAAATCAAAAGAGAATAATGGTAGTTGTCAGCAATTAGCTCAAAAGTTAAATGAGGTTGATAGCGCGCTTTCTAATGGGCGTTTAATTTTGCCTCGAACGGCTGTTGAACAAATTGCTACTATTAAAAATGCTTTTGATGAATCAACTTCACCCACAAGAAATATAGCTTGCGAGCAAGCAATTCAAGTTATTGATAATTTAAGCCAGTAATTGATATATCCTTCCTGTTTTTATTCGTTTTTTATCTCAATATAAGAATATTTTGAATAAATAAATTAATATTTCTTATCATAATTCAATGAATAGCCTGCTTATTTTTACTCGAATTTGTTTATTTTTATTATTTTAATCAGATTGCGAATGAGATATTTATATCTACAATTTTACATCCTGAGAATATGTTAACGTTAAAAAGAAGTTGTACTAGGGATTTAAAGTCATAAGATGAATATGCTAAAATTGATAGCTGATTCGCTTTAGCTATCAAATTTAGTTATAACTTGGTTTGTTTTTTGTTTTTAAAAAACGCATTTTTTGTATTTATGCCATTTTTTATTACCAATAAATTTAAGCTCTTTAGAGTAAGTGGGCAAAGCGAGTTATATGAAGGCTTATATTATAAAGCAATAATATATACATCAATATTATTTAAGAAAGCATCGATTAATTATGAATATCGCAACACCAAACATAAATGAAGTAAGCCGCCAAACAGCCTGGATCAGGGTAATAATATTGTCGTTTGCAGCTTTTGTTTTTAATACAACAGAATTTGTTCCGGTTGCTCTGTTAAGTGATATTTCTGAAAGCTTTGGAATGATCCCAGCTCAAACAGGTTTAATGATCACCATATATGCTTGGGTGGTTGCTTTAATGTCATTACCATTAATGATAATGACAAGTAAAGTTGAACGCCGTAAGTTACTTATTATCTTATTCATTCTTTTTATTTTAAGTCATATTTTGTCTGGTATTGCATGGGATTTTAAATCGTTGATTGCAGGGCGTATAGGCGTTGCTTTTTCTCATGCAGTTTTTTGGTCTATTACTGCCTCATTGGCAATTAGAGTAGCGCCCCCTGGTAAACGAGCACAAGCATTAGGTTTATTAGCAACAGGAACAGCATTAGCTACGGTTCTTGGTTTACCTATTGGGCGTGTTGTTGGACAATGGTTAGGATGGCGTGCAACATTTATGGGAATTGGTGTTTTAGCTTTAATTACCATGTTTGCGTTAATGCGTTATTTGCCTTTATTACCCAGTGAACATTCAGGATCATTAAAAAGTGTACCTGTATTATTAAAACGTGGGCCATTAATGGGGATTTTCTTGTTAACAGTTATTGCTGTTACCGCACATTTTACGGCTTATAGTTATATCGAGCCTTTTGTTATTGATATTGCAAAATTAGATCAAAACTTTGCTACGTTAGTTTTACTTATTTTTGGTGGTGCTGGCATTATTGGTAGTGTGCTATTTAGTCGTTACAGCGCCAAAATGCCAACATCTTTTTTATTCTTTGCACTCATTTTACTTACTGCTTGCCTGAGCTTATTAATGATAAGCAGCCAAAATTTAACGACATTTATTGTGTTGATTATATTTTGGGGGATTGGCTTTATGTGTATCGGCCTAGGTATGCAAGTTAAAGTGATTGATTTAGCTCCAGATGCAACAGATATTGCGATGTCTATTTACTCCGGTATTTTTAATATTGGCATTGGTGCTGGGGCTTTGATTGGTAATCAAGTTATCTTACATGCGGGTATGCCAAACATGGGGTATGCAGGCATGATATTGAGCATTATTGCTGTTATTTTGTGTGGCTTTATTTTTAGCCGTTATCGCGTTTCTATGGGGGGGAAACCTCGTAAAAAGAATCAGCTTCACAAACACTAAATAAGTATTTTTATTTTAAAAGGCGTCTATTCAATATGAAAGATGCCTTTTTTATTTGTTGTAGATGAATATCCTCAATATGGCTTGTGATAGAATTCACAAAATTGACTTTGTATAAGATTAAGGCGAAAAAATGAATGGATTAACTTACCTAATGTTGGCGATTATATCGGAAGTAATTGCGACAACAATGTTAAAAGCTTCTGAAGGCTTTAGTCGATTATATCCATCAATTGTTGTTGTCATTGGCTATTGTTTTTCTTTTTGGGCACTTTCTCAAGTGGTAAGGGTTATGCCATTGGGTATTGCTTATGCAATATGGAGTGGTTTAGGGATAGTGTTAGTTTCTGTTGCGGCAGTTTTTATTTATCAACAAAAACTTGATTTACCAGCCATTATTGGTATGGGATTGATTATTGCTGGTGTTTTAGTCATAAACTTACTTTCAAAAAGTGCTTCACACTAATAGTGAATAACAGCAGACATTAGGGTGTCTTTGATGCAAAAAAAATTTAAAACAACATGTTATCTGTTTATGTTAGCTGGCTTGGGTTTTATTACAGGATGCAGTAGTTCAACTCAGACACAATATTCATCAACACAAGCAGTGAATAAAAGCAGAACGATACCGGCAACAAGTCTTAGTGTTCCTTTAGATGAATCGGCTAAGGCAACATGTGTTTTTTC
Source organism: Proteus sp. fly-1008 (assembly GCF_040140305.1). Taxonomy (NCBI): domain Bacteria; kingdom Pseudomonadati; phylum Pseudomonadota; class Gammaproteobacteria; order Enterobacterales; family Morganellaceae; genus Proteus; species Proteus sp. fly-1008. The sequence continues at coordinate 634,834 of NZ_JBEEWH010000001.1, read as the reverse complement.
AGGAGGGATACCTTCTTTAAACTATGAATTACATGGTGGGCAGACACCAGTGTGTCAATTTGCTAATGGTAAACGCTGTAGTGAACAGGCATTGATTGAAGGTGCGTGTATTCCAGGTTAAAACTGAATTAAAGCATATTATTTAGTTAATGTTTAAGCCTTATTTTACGAAGATAAATAGCCCTTAGCGACACACTAAGGGCTGTTTTTTTATTCTTTTGATTTAAAAGAATTGGTGATTTGGCTCATTAAGACCAATAGACCCACAACAAAGTAAGCAGAGAAAATAATTAGCATCCACTGTGGCATTTCTAATGTTAAGAATTGCCATTGGCTGACAGAGCAGTCACCCGTTGCTTGGAATACAGCAGGGAACCAATTTTGTAATGCAAACCAAGAAGGTAATGTGACAAAGAAATCACATGTTGCAAAAGGTGATGGATTAAGAATAAGTTGCGTATGCTCCCAAGCCAGCTCAATGCCTCGATAAGCTGAATAAAGCCATAAAAAACTACCTGCCATACGCATGAGTGCCATTTTGGGTGCGCTTGCACCAATGAATGCGGCAACTAATATTCCTAATACTGCGATGCGTTGATAAACGCACATCACACAAGGCATTAATTCCATTCCGTACTGAAAATACAATGCAGCACCTTCAAGACCTATTGCCGTTAATGCAAGCAATAGCCATGAAAAACGGCGTTGTGACCAGTGACGAAGAGCAGTCAGCATAATAATGTCCATTTAAATATTAAAATAAGTGTCTATTTTGCCCAAAATTCAAGCGCAAAAAAAGTTAAAACTTGTTATTTCACAAATATTTACATTCAACCTTATTTTAATGAAAAAAATAGGACTTTTATCAAGTAAAAGTCCTATTTATGTGGTGTAACTGTAGAACTATTGTTATGGAATAGCAACTAAGCCTATTTCATAAAACCAATGTGTTGTAGGAACTAGCCAGAATTCAACTGCCAGTAAACCAAATAATGTCATTACAATAGTATATGGCAGAGCCATTATTACCATTCGTCCATACGATAAACGAATAAGCGGAGATAACGCAGAGGTTAATAAAAATAGGAATGCTGCTTGGCCATTAGGTGTGGCAACAGAAGGTAAGTTTGTACCTGTATTAATAGCAACACCAATGTGTTCATATTGTGATTGACTAATTAATCCATCTTGTAACGCTGTTAAGGCTTCGCTGATATATACAGTACCCACAAAAACGTTATCTGAAATAGCAGACAATAGACCATTAAACAGATAGAAGAGAGAGAGCTGTGAGGACTCTGAAGCTTGGAGTACAAACTGAATAATTGGACCGAATAATTGTTGGTCAATAATAACAGCAACAATAGAGAAGAAAACGGTCAATAGCGCAGTGAAAGGTAAGGCTTCTTCAAATGCTTTACCGAGCGCATGCTCTTCTGTAATACCACAAAATGCAGTTGCAAGAATGATAACAGATAAACCAATAATACCGACTTCTGCTAAATGAAGAGCTAAAGCAACAATTAACCAGATCCCAATTAATGCTTGAACCATCAATTGTGCTTTTTCTTGAGAAGTGCGTTTTTCACTGTTTTTCTTATCGTACTCAGTTAAAACTTTACGAACTAAATCAGGTAATTCAGCGCCATAACCAAAAATTTTAAAGCGCTCTACCAAATAGCACACAGCAAGGCCTGCAAAGAAAACAGGGATTGTTACAGGTGACATTCGAATAAAGAAGGTCACAAAATCCCATTCTAAATGTTTTGCAATGATCAGGTTTTGCGGTTCACCTACCATGGTCATTACGCCACCTAATGCAGTACCTACACCAGCATGCATCATTAAGCTACGTAAGAAAGCACGGAATTGTTCTAATGTTTGTTTTTTCTCTGCGGTATCAATAAATCCATCATTATTTAGCTCTGTTCCTGCTTGGTTAGAGGCGAAATTATGATAAATAGAGTAGAAACCGAGAGAAACACTGATCACAACAGCGATAACGGTTAAAGCATCTAAAAAGGCAGATAAAAAGGCACTTGCAAAGCAAAAAGCGATAGATAACATTCGTTTAGAACGAATGGATAAAAGCAATTTGGTAAAAGCAAAAAGCAGTAATTGCTTCATAAAATAGATACCCGCAACCATGAAGACTAAAAGTAAAATAACTTCAAGGTTGTTGGCAATTTCATGACCAATCTGTTTTGGGCTAGTCATTCCAATAATGACAGCCTCAATGGCAAGTAGTCCTCCGGGTTGTAATGGGTAACACTTTAACGCCATAGCCAGTGTAAAAATAAATTCTACAACTAATAGCCAACCGGCGACAAAAGGGTCAACAAAGAAAAAAATCAGTGGGTTGATAATTAAAAAAGTAAGAATAGCAAGCTTATACCAATCGGGAGAATTCCCCATAAAGTTCTTCAGTAGTGCTTGTCTTATACTCATATCCATTAGGTTTCTCATCCTCCAAACAGAGATTTTAAGCGCAATCACGCGCGATCTAACCATAGTACGCGTTAATTGCTGTGAAATTAAGCGCGTTAGTAATAATAAATTGATAAAACTACATCAGGTTTTATGATGCCACTCACTATTTAATGATGGTTGAGCTATATCAAAATTACGCATTCTGATATTATCTTTTTCATTATTAGCAGAAAAATCGCTTCGGAAGAAATAAAAATATGGTTATTAAGGCTCAAAGCCCCGCAGGTTTCGCGGAAGAGTATATTGTTGAAAGTATCTGGAATAATCGATTTCCCCCTGGATCTATCCTACCAGCGGAACGTGAACTGTCTGAATTAATTGGTGTAACAAGAACCACATTAAGAGAAGTATTACAGCGCCTTGCTCGTGATGGATGGTTAACGATCCAACATGGAAAGCCAACAAAGGTAAACAATTTCTGGGAAACATCTGGCCTTAATATTCTTGAAACTGTAGCTCGTCTTGATCATGATCGCGTACCGCAATTAATTGATAATTTATTGGCGGTAAGAACCAATATTTCAGCTATTTTTATCCGCACTGCATTTAGAAGCAATCCTGAAAAATGTATTGAGGTTTTAAATCATCAGTTAACGACAGAAAATAGTGCTGATGAATTCAGTGAATTAGATTACAACATTTTTCGTGGCTTAGCTTTCGCATCAGGTAATCCAATTTATGGTCTTATCCTCAATGGTTTGAAAGGTCTATATACGCGTGTTGGTCGTTACTATTTTTCAAACATTCAAGCCAAAGAACTTGCTTTAGCATTCTATAAAAAATTAGCTGCATTGTGTGAACAGAAAGATGTTGAGCATGTAATGGAATGCGTTCGTCAATATGGTAAAGACAGTGGAATTATCTGGCAAAGCTTACAATCACCACTTCCTAGTGATTTGGAAGAAGTTAAACGCTAATTTTTTGTGATTTTTGTCATAATAGAAAAGGCCAGTATCCTCATTGATTTGTGATGCTGGTTTTTTTATGTTTTAAAAAAATAAAGTGTCATATTTTAGGCAATGCTTTAAATAGGCTAATTTTAGTAAAAAGAGTTACTAAAGTTAGTTAATTAAAAAATTATAATCTAATATTTTGTATATATTTAGTTTTTAATAAAATCTGCATTCGGGTTTTCTACGGATAAAATTCTCTTTTAAATAAATTAATTTATTAATAAATATTCTTATAATTTATTGATAAACGCATATCTTGTTGATTTTAATTGTTAATTAAGCGATTTCTCGTTGAAAAAACTTATTCAACAATAGCCAAGTGTGACTTAACTCTAAAATTTGCTTTTTTATTCGCCTAGATGATTATTCTATATTGGCTTTTTGTGTATGGAATATTATTCTTATGTTATATCAATGTAAATTATTGGAGTCTTGCCATGAAAGTGATCATCTTAGGTGGCGGCGTTATTGGTGTAACGAGTGCGTGGTATCTTGTGCAGCAAGGGCATGAAGTCATTGTTGTTGACAGACAAAGTAGTGCAGCAGAAGAAACCAGTGCGGGCAATGCTGGTCAGATATCGCCAGGATATGCAACCCCTTGGGGTGCCCCGGGCATTCCATTAAAAGCAGTAAAATGGATGTTCCAGAAACATGCACCCTTAGCCATTAAACCGGACGGTTCACTTTTCCAATTACGCTGGATGTGGCAAATGTTACGTAATTGTGACGCGTCACATTACACTATGAATAAAAGTCGCATGGTGCGCATTGCTGAATATAGTCGTGATTGTATCCGTCAATTGCGTCAAGATACAGGAATTGAATATGAAGGGCGCCAAGGGGGAACTCTTCAACTTTTTCGTGATCAAAAACAATTTGATAATGCAGCCAATGATATTGCTATCTTAAAGCAAGAGGGTGTTGCTTATGAATTATTGACGGCAGAGCAACTTAAATTCGCAGAGCCTGCATTAGAGCATGTTAGTCATAAACTCACCGGTGGTTTGCGTTTACCAAATGATGAAACAGGTGACTGCCAAATTTTTACGAAAAAGCTCGCTAAAATGGCAGAAGACGCTGGTGTTACATTCTTATTTAATAAAGAAATCAAACATTTATTGTTTGATGGTGATAAAGTAGCGGGCGTTCAATGCCATGATGGATTACTTACCGCGGATCATTACGTTGTTGCTATGGGTTCTTATTCGACGGAATTTTTGAAAAATAAAGTCGCCATTCCTGTTTATCCGCTTAAAGGTTATTCACTCACGATGCCGATTATTGATGCTTCAAGAGCACCTACATCAACTATTCTCGATGAAACCTATAAAATTGCGGTAACACGTTTTGATGAGCGAATTCGTGTTGGTGGAATGGCAGAGGTCGTTGGTTTTAATTTGGATGTTTTAAAATCACGCTGTGAAACATTAAAAATGGTTGTACAAGATCTCTATCAAGGTGGCGGTGATATAGAAAAAGCCACATTCTGGACAGGACTAAGACCCATGACACCAGATGGTACGCCTATTGTCGGGCCAACGGCTTATCGTAATTTATCTTTAAATACGGGGCATGGCACATTAGGTTGGACGATGGCATGTGGCTCAGGGCAATTATTGGCTGATTTAATTTCAGGGAATAAACCTGCGATTGCTGCTGATGATTTATCTGTGTTTCGTTATATCGATGGCTTTAATACTAAATTGCTCTTACCAGGGCAAAAACTTGATGCTGCTTATTAATTGAGGAAAAAACATGTCCAGACCCACAAAAGTAACCATTAACCTCGATGCTTTAAGCCATAATTTGTCTGTTATCAAAGAGAGAGTGAAGGGCAGCAAAGTGTGGTCTGTTGTGAAAGCAGATGCTTATGGGCATGGATTATCCTGTGTTTGGCCAGCATTGAGTCATACAGATGGCTTTGCATTAATTGAATTAGACAAAGCCATTATGCTAAGAGAGCAAGGATGGGTTGGACCCATTCTTTTACTTGAAGGTTTTTTTAAACCTGAAGATGTCTATTTATTAGAACGTTATTCTCTGACAACAACAGTGCATTCCGATTGGCAATTTGATGCCATAGAAAAAGCACAATTAGATCGCCCCATTAATATCTATCTTAAACTTAATAGTGGAATGAATAGATTAGGTTATCGTTCTGATGTTTATCAACAAGCTATCGCCCGGGCTAAAAGTATCAATAACATCGGTTCTATTATTCAAATGTCGCATTTTGCTAATGCAGATACAGGGCTGAATATGGATGCGCAAAAAGCGGTAATTAATCAAGCAATGGTCAAAGAATTACCTCGATGTTTAGCAAATTCGGCAGCAACATTGTTTTACCCTGAAACATATCAAGATTGGGTGCGACCAGGCATTATTTTATATGGTGTTTCGCCTTCGGGGATTTGGCAAGATATTGCTGATTTCGATTTACAACCCGTAATGACATTTAATAGTGAGATATTAGCCATTCAACAAGTGAAAAAAGGTGAGCAGATAGGTTATGGCAGTCGATATATTGCTGAGCGTGATATGCGAATAGGGGTTGTTGCTTGTGGTTATGCAGATGGTTACCCAAGACATGCACCAGATGGTACACCAGTTGTTGTTAATGGGCATAAAACACAATTGGTAGGGCGTATTTCGATGGATATGTTAACCGTTGATGTTACGGATTTCCCTGATGTCACTTATGGTAACCCCGTTGAATTATGGGGTGAGCAGCTCCCAGTTGACGATGTTGCAACAGCCTGTGGCACTATTGGTTATGAATTACTGTGTGCAATAGCTCCTAGAGTTACAGTTGAAGTGATGATAAATCTACCTAATTCCACTTTTTCTGATCTAAATGAAAGTTGTTGATAATCACTAAACTAGAATAAGCTTAAATTTATTTTGATTTGGTGATCCTATGAGTAACGGCATTGCATTGCGTGTGAAAGGTAAGGTTCAAGGCGTTGGTTTTCGTCCATTTGTTTGGCAATTAGCCCATCGTTTTGGTTTATTAGGGCAAGTGAGTAACGACAGCTTAGGTGTATTAGTGTACTTAACACCCTCACCTAAAAATACATTGTTTATCGAAGCATTAAAAGCCGAATGCCCCCCATTAGCGCGCATTGAACGTATAGAAGAATCACCCTATCAATGGGAACAGTTACCGACCGACTTTATTATTGTAAAAAGTGGTGGTGGCGAAATGGATACACAAGTGGTACCTGATGCCACGACTTGCCAAGCATGTATTAATGAACTGTTTGATCCCCAAAACCGTCGTTTTCATTACCCTTTTATTAACTGCACACACTGTGGACCTCGTTTTACTATCATAAAAAAAATGCCTTATGATAGGCCATTTACCTCGATGTCTGAATTTCCATTCTGTCCTGAATGTAAACATGAATATGAAGATCCTGCAGACAGACGATTCCATGCTCAGCCTAATGCATGCCCTGTGTGTGGGCCTTATATTTGGCTTGCAGATAAGCAGGGTGAAGAGTTAGCAATTAAAGAGTTTGCATTAACTCAAGCCTGTGAAGCGTTACATGCTGGAAAAATTGTTGCTGTTAAAGGTGTTGGTGGTTTTCATTTAGTATGTGATGCACGTAATAATGAGAGCGTTGCATTATTACGAAAACGCAAATACCGACCTGCGAAGCCATTAGCTGTGATGATCACTGGAATTGATCAAATTAAAGAAGATAAGCAAGATCCTGATTTTCTTCCAACGGCTATCCAAACTTTGCAAAGCACTGCGGCTCCAATTGTATTAGTCCCTAAAACTGCTGTGTCTAAACTTTCGGAGCTTATTGCACCGGGATTAACTGAAATTGGTGTTATGTTGCCAGCCAATCCATTGCAACATTTATTAGCGCGTGGCACGAATATTCCACTGGTTATGACATCAGGAAATGCATCTGGTCACACTCCTGCGTTAAGTAACGAAGATGCTTTAATGCAACTGCGTGATATTGCTGATCTATTCTTGATGCATAATAGAGAGATTATACAGCGAGCTGACGATTCATTAGTACGTATTGAAGATAAGCAGAGTGTTATGATCCGCCGTTCTCGTGGCTATGTTCCTGATGCTATTTCATTACCTGACGATTTTGAGCCACAACCCTCAGTGCTTGCAATGGGGGGCGATCTCAAAAATGTATTTTGTTTATTACGTCAACATCAAGCCATTATGGGGCCTCATTTAGGGGATCTTGATGATTTAAGTGTGCGTCAACAACTGATGAAATCATTAGATCTTTTTCAGCAAATTTATCGCTTTACGCCTAAAGCAATTGCGATCGATGCACACCCGAATTACATTAGCCATCAACTGGGTAAACAATTCGCCCAAGCGCAAAATATCCCTGTCATTGAAGTTTTTCACCATCATGCACATATTGTTTCTTGCCTTGCCGAACATGGTCATACCCATCAGCAAGGTGCTGTAGTAGGTATTGCACTTGATGGTTTAGGCTTTGGGCAAGATGGCTCTTTATGGGGTGGAGAATGTCTACGGGTGGATTATCAAAAATCTGAACGAATAGGTGGGCTTCCTGCAGTTGCCATGCCTGGGGGAAATCTGGCATCTATTCAACCCTGGCGAAACTGGTTCGCACATTTAGCTACTTTTTCTAAGAATTGGCAAGGTAGTGTTATCACCCAATTGATACCTAGTAATGATTTGAAAATATTAAGTAAGGCAGTAGAACGTGGTTTCAATTCACCTAAAGCCTCTTCTTGTGGGCGCTTATTTGATGCGGTTTCAGCATCATTAGGATTAGCCCCTAAAGAAATAAGTTGGGAAGGTGAAGCTGCATGTTACTTACAAACAGCAGCATTAGCGTGTCAAAAAGAAAAACAAACGGAAATTATTAAGCAATATGGGCATTTAATGCCTATAAAAAATAATTTGCTTGATCTATCTGTTTTTTGGTCGCAATGGGAAGGTGTAAAGCTTAATGCCAGTGAAAAGGCGTGGCTATTTCATTATTTATTAGCTGAAAGTTTAGGCAATATTGCATTGCAATATGCTGATGAACATCAGATTGATACCGTTGTACTTACGGGCGGTGTGTTAAATAACACATTACTCAAACATCTGTTTCAGAAAAAATTAAACAATAAAAAAGTACTAACCCCTATGATATTGCCCGTTGGAGACGGTGGTATTGCATTAGGGCAAGCACTGATTGCTACACATTTAATGCAAAACAAAAATAATTATAGGTAAAATAATATCAGTTTTAGTTAATTGTGACTGAAATTGGTTTTTGGTTGCTACTTTATTAATGACAATATGGAAAATCATCGTGAGTAATAAGAAGATTATCATTTCTTTAGCCGTTATTGCAGGACTTAGCACACCAGCAGCATTTGCTGGAGAATGGTCAATTGGTGGCTCGGTCTTAGCACAAGTCACTCCCTATAAAGGGGCTAAATCAAAAGATTATTTATTACCAGTGCCACAAGTTAACTACCAATCAGAAAATTTCTATTTTGCGACATTAGCCGCAGGGTATTACTTGTGGAACACCCCTAAAGATCAACTTTCTGTTGATTTACACTATTATCCTCAAGCTTATAAGCCAAGTGATAGTGATGATGAGCAAATGAAAAAATTGAATCGTCGTCGTGATACTATGATGGGGGGTTTTACTTATAAACACCATGAATCATGGGGTAGCTTAAGAGCGATTGTTTCTGGTGATATGCTGGGTAAAAGTAACGGTATTATCGCTGATGCCGCCTATTTATACCCTTTCGAGTTAGGTAATTGGTCTTTCCAACCGGGTGCGGGTGTTGTTTGGGAAAACAAAAAGCAAAATCGTTATGCGTATGGTATTACTCATGCAGAATCACAGCGTAGTGGTTTAGCTGAATACACGCCAAATGATAGCTGGAGACCTTATTTCGAGATTTCAGCTAACTACAAATTTGCTGAAAAATGGAACTTCTTTGCTATGGGGCGTGTTGACCATTTACCAAGCGAAGTCAAAGACAGCCCAATGGTGAATAAGTCTGTAACTGCGATTGTGTGGACTGGTGTGACTTATACATTCTAATTAATGACTGTATAACGCTATAGATATTTAAATAGGTCATTTATGACAAAAAAGCTTCGATTTAAACCTCGAAGCTTTTTTATTTGTGTAATACGTGAGTAATATTTATTTTTCAGCAATATTTTTACGAACACGCACTACTAGAGATAAACGACCAGGATGCACATTATCTGGTTTTAACGGTTGATGGATACGTGCAGTTTCTACACAAGCCATTTTACGATAGCCACCTGCACTCATATCTTTCATTGAACTTGCAAGCTCTGCGCCGGGGTTCCAACATACCACATCACTATGGTGATAATGATGAACTTCAATTGTGCGATCCCAACCATCATCATGAATAAGATTAAAATCGTCAGGCTCTGTATAAAGCCTGTCAGTGCGTCCATTAAAACGTAATGCGGTTTCATCAGTATAGACTTCTTTGTCTGCCACAGTGTCAATGTAGTGGCTTCCTAAGCCGGTGACAGAGACATTATCAATATCACTCACATTAAAATAAGAGTGAAGGGCGGCTGTCGCGTCATAATCACCATAAGATTCTAATTCTACTTCACAAGTTGTCCCTAACTTAAAACGGGCAATTAGAGTAAACGGATGAGGCCAATATTTTTGTGTTTGTTGGTTCTCTTTTAGTGTCATTGTAATAAGCACGCCGTCATCTTGTTCTGTGTGGGCGCTAAATTCCCAAGGTAGAATACGTGCAAATCCGTGACTTGGTGTACCTGCTGAAGCGAACCAAGGCCAGCAAATAGGGATGCCACCACGAATGGCAACACCGGGAGTGAAGAGTGATGCCTCACTGAGCCAAAAGACAGGGTGTTCTTGTGCGGGTTGCCAAGCAATTAAATGTGCACCTTGAAGGCTAATAGCTGCTCGAACTTTAGGATGTGAAATAACAAGGATAGGAAGTTCACCTAATTGCCGACGACTTAAATAAGGTGATATTTGTTCAATAATCGGCAATGAAAAAATTTTCTCGTTCATTATCTTTGGGCCTTCTGTCACTGACTATTTCAATACAATAAACTGACTGGCTGGAAAATAAAAGAGCCACCTAAAAGGTGGCTCTAAGCAAAATCTTGATTTTATAAGCTCTAATTATTTAGAGATATGAGAAATCAGATCCAGAACTTTGTTTGAATAACCAACTTCGTTATCGTACCAAGCAACTAATTTAACAAAGTTGTCGTTCAGAGCGATACCTGCTTTAGCATCAAATACTGAAGTCAGAACTTCGCCATTGAAGTCAGTTGAAACAACTGCATCTTCAGTGTAACCCAGAACGCCTTTCAGTTCGCCTTCAGCTGCTGCTTTGATAGCATCACAGATTTGCGCGTAAGAAGCTGGTTTTTCCAGACGTGCAGTCAGGTCAACAACAGAAACGTTAGGAGTAGGAACACGGAAAGACATACCAGTCAGTTTGCCGTTCAGTTCAGGAATAACTTTACCTACAGCTTTAGCAGCACCAGTTGATGATGGGATGATGTTTTGAGAAGCACCACGACCACCACGCCAGTCTTTTGCAGAAGGACCATCAACAGTACGTTGAGTTGCAGTTGTTGCGTGAACAGTAGTCATCAGACCTTCAACGATACCGAAGTTATCGTTGATAACTTTAGCTAAAGGCGCTAAACAGTTAGTAGTACAAGATGCATTAGAAACGATATCTTGGCCTGCGTATGATTTATGGTTTACGCCCATTACGAACATAGGAGTGTTGTCTTTTGAAGGACCAGTCAGAACAACTTTTTTCGCGCCAGCTTGAATATGTTTACGAGCAGTTTCGTCAGTTAAGAACAGGCCAGTTGCTTCTGCAACAACGTCAGCACCGACTTCGTTCCATTTCAGATTTGCTGGATCTCTTTCTGAAGTTACGCGGATGGTTTTACCATTAACAACGAGGTGGCCATCTTTTACTTCAACAGTACCGTTGAAACGGCCATGAGTTGAATCGTATTTCAGCATGTATGCCATGTAGTCTGCGTCTAACAGATCGTTAATACCTACGATTTCGATATCTGAACGTTCTTGAGCAGCACGGAAAACGATGCGGCCGATACGACCAAAACCATTAATACCTACTTTGATAGTCATATGTATTCCACCAGCTTTAATTTAGTGAATTAAAAAGTTGCTTCTAAAGTTACCAAAACCGCGCCAATCGTCAAGCGGAATCGTGTCAATAATTGCAAAAAATCAATTAAAAAAACACTTTTCGCTTAAAGATTGGTCGTTTTAGCTAAATGTTACGCTGTGTATTATCGGGATCAACGCCGATAAATGAAGTTACCTTTGCTCCGTTATGTGAAATTCATCACATTTCAAAAACTAAAGATTACTCTTGATGATTTTAGACTATATTTTCCAGATTTGTTGTTAAATCTTTGTTATTATTCACTGTTGTTTTAAAAAGCATTTTTCTGAGCACGAGGTCGATATGGCAGATAATGAAAAGAAAGTGAATATTTCAAGTAATAACAATCACCTTGATTTATCAACACTCAATGAAATGCAACGTTATGTGACGCAACAACACGGCACAGAACCTCCGTTTAGTGGTAAGTTATTACATAATCGTCAAACTGGGATTTATCACTGTTTATGTTGTTCTGCTCCCTTATTTTATTCAGATACAAAATTTGATGCAGGATGTGGCTGGCCTAGTTTTTACCAACCTGTTAATAGTGATGCGATCCGCTATATTGATGATTTTTCTCATAATATGAAAAGAACGGAAATACGTTGCCAGCAGTGTGATGCACATTTAGGTCATGTTTTTAATGATGGTCCAGCCCCTACAGGGGAGCGTTATTGTGTTAATTCAGCTTCACTGTCATTTACAAACAATGAGACAGGCGAAGAGCAGAAAGGTTGATAGCTATTAAATTAACAAAATAATAACAAGTGAAAAAACGATTCAGCCATTTTGAGTGATTATTTAACTTATGGAGCAATCAATGGAAGTTAATGAACTTATTTCGATGGTAACCCCTGAAATTTATCAGCGTATTTCAACCGCAGTTGAATTAGGCAAATGGCCTGACGGCGTTGCATTGACTGATGAACAAAAAGAACATTGCATGCAGATTGTTTTATTATGGCAAGCAAAAAATAACCACACACCTGAGCATATGACAGTAGGCACTAATGGGCAAATTACCATGAAGAGCAAACAAGAATTAAAAGCTCAGTTTCAATCTGAACGTTTGGCAACACTAACACCAATGGATGATAACTAAAACTCGTGTTAAATGGATAGAATAGAGATAAAAAAGGGCTTATTTATTAACCAAATCGGTTAAAAATAGCCCTTTTTTCATTTTATGAAGATGAAGAAAATAACGAACCTATTGATTGTTACGATTAAGCCAATGTGCTGAATCAATTAATACCGCACCTTGTGCCTGCATCTCTTCTAGTGCTTTTTCGCTATCATCATCTTGAATATTTACACCGCGACAACCGTCTGTAATAACCGATACTTGATAACCTAGCTGTAAAGCATCCAGTACTGTAAATTTAACGCAGTAATCAGTAGCAATACCAAGAATATAAAGATGTTTTATATTAAGCGTTTGCAAAAGGGTATGTAAGCCTGTTTGATATTCATGGTCGTTATCAAAAAAGGCACTATAGCTGTCAATAAGGCGGTTTTGGCCTTTGTAAATAATATGGTTAATCAATGTGTGATTGAGTTCTGGGTGGAATGCCGCGCCGTGAGAGTTTTGCACGCAATGAACTGGCCACCAAACTTGCGGTAACCCGTTTAGTTTACCAATTTCACCCACAACGGTACCTGAGTTTTCAGCAAAGCTAAGATGATCGGCTGGATGCCAATCTAAACTTGCAATAATTGGGCTTTTAGTTTGTTTGAAACCATTAATGAGCTGATTAGCTGTTTGAATAACTATCTCACTTTCGTTAACAGCTAAAGCGCCCCCTGTACAAAAATCGTTTTGTATATCAACCAGTAATAGCGCAGAGTTTTTCACTAAATTTGCCCTTTTATTAAGCTTAGTCGTTATCGTTTAATGTCATTTCACCGCGAAGGTTTTGTTGCATTAAGCGACAAATTTCAGTGTAATCATATTGTTGGCTAAGGAGATAATGCAGTTTAGTTAATGTCGCCTCAAATGTCATATCGTAACCACTAATAACGCCGACTTCAGCTAAGGCTTGGCCTGTTGCATAACCTTCCATATTCACTCGACCAGAAATACATTGTGTAAGATTAATAACGACAATGCCACGCTCTGTTGCTTCGCGTAGTGTAGAAAGTAAAGCTGGGTGTGATGGTGCATTACCCACGCCATAAGAACGTAATATTAATGCTTTCACTGGTTGCATCAGAATATTTTTAACGATCTCATCTGAAAGGCCAGGGTAAATTGTGACAACCCCGATGGGTTGAGGTGTAATATTATGTGCAATAAATTCCCCTTTTCCTTTTGGAAATGAATTAATTTTAAATTGCTTAATATTAATCCCTGCTTCTAAAAGAGGGGCGCTATTCGGCGATGCAAACGCATTAAAACCATCTGCATGTGCTTTTACTGTACGGTTACCGCGATACAGTGTGTTATTAAAGAAAAGCGCGACTTCATTAATTGGGTGATGTGCAGCTAAATAGAGCGCATTTAATAGATTCGTTTGTCCGTCAGAGCGCAACGCTTCTAAAGGAATTTGAGAGCCAGTGACGATAATGGGTTTACTGAGGTTCTCAAACATAAAAGAGAGTGCTGAGGCCGTAAATGCCATGGTATCAGTACCATGAAGAATAACGAATCCGTCATAATTATGATAATTTTCGTTAATATCGTCAGCGATAGATTGCCAGTCTTCAGGTGTGATATTTGAAGAATCAATTAAAGGAAGATGCTCTTTGATTGTAAAATCAGGCATCTCTTCACGATGGAATTCTGGCATTTTAGCTAATTGGCGTTGTAAATGTCCTGATACAGGAATATAGCCATGTTCAGAATGTTGCATACCAATAGTACCGCCAGTATAAACAACGTAGATTGATTTCTTTTGCATCAGACAAGCACTCTTATTAAGCTGTGAGAAATACCTGATTATAGGGAGTTTGTAGAATAAAAAAAGGAAAGGGTGCTAAAAAAAAGAAAATAGAGGTTATCTAATATCTGCTTTAAATCATTGTGTTAAAAATAGCTTGAATACAAACGAACAAAAAGTATTCATCAGAATATCATTCTATCAAAAGTCGGAAAAAATAGAAGAATACACCTACTCTAACTGAGCAGGTGTATAGATTGAAAAGATTATTGAATATCACCACATGATAAACAATACGCATAGCGATTTAGCGGATCGTTCATATTGCGATAAAACTCTGTTTGTGTTTTAACTTCTTTTAAAACAGGTGCCGGCAAATAAGCTTGTAATGGATCAGGAATAAGCGCTTTTGTATTAGAGGATAAACTCATTATGATCTGTTCTGACAGACTTAATTCTGGTTTCATCCAATCAATAACCGGTTGGTCGATTTTTGCCATTTTAGCAACTGTATCAATAGCATCATCAAAATCACCAAATTCATCGACTAAACCGACATTTTTTGCATCTATTCCTACCCATACCCGACCTTGAGCAATCCGATCAATTTGAGCCGGTGTCTTCTTGCGTGATTCAGCCACTAAATTAAGAAATGTTTTATAACCACTTTCAATATTTAGCTGTAAAAGCTCTGCAAACTCTTCCGGTAGTTTATTAGTGACAGATAATCCGGCTAAGGATGAAGTTGTTACACCGTCGGTATAAACACCAATAGACTCTAAGCTATTTTCAAACGTATTAATAACGCCAAAAATACCAATAGAACCTGTTAATGTTGAAGGGCTGGCAATAATCTTATTTGCAGGGGTTGAGATCCAATATCCACCTGATGCCGCCATGCCACCCATTGATACAACCACATGTTTTTTCTGTTGTTTAAAAGCAGCTACTTCACTGCGTATTTGCTCTGAAGCTGAAACACTACCACCAGGGCTATTTACGCGTAATACAAGCGCTTTAATGTTTGGATCTAAACGAGCTTGGCGAATTTGATTTGCAATAGTTGCCCCCCCCGCAGAGCCGGGGATACTTTCACCATCAATAATGGCACCTTGAACAACCACTACGGCAATATTTCCTTCATCACTTGCAGGCAATGATGAGGTTAGCGTATCAGCATAATCATAAATGCTGATATTGTTAAATTGCTTGTTCTCTTTATCCCACTGGAAGGTTTCTGTCATATCTGCTTCAAATTGGGCATATGAGCTGACAGAATCTACCAATTTACGATTTAGTGCATAAGTGGCGTTATCACCATCTGCATTACGTAGCTGTGCAATCATCTCTTTTGCACCTGGGAAAACATCGTCTTTGGTAATGCTACGGTTTTCTGCAACTTGGGTTAAATAAGTAGACCACAGTGCGTGAACTAAACGTAATGAAGCTTCACGAGACTCTGCTGACATATCATTGCGCATTAATGGCTCAACCGCAGATTTATAGGTGCCTACGCGGAAAATATGGGTACTGACTTTTAAGTTTTCTAGCAGCGTTTTGTAATAGAGGTTTTGAAAACCAAAACCATAAACACCCACGGCACCTTGAGGCGTGAGATATACTTTATCGGCATAAGAGGCGAGGTAATATTGAGGCTGGCTGTAATAACCACTTACTGCAAAAATAGGTTTACCCGTCTTTTTAAACTCATTAAGTGCTTTACCAATATAATTTAGTGATGGTTGATCAGCACCTGCAAATTCATCAAGTTTTAATACCATTCCTTTAATTTTCGGATCTTGAGAAGCTAGGCGTAACGTATCAACAACTTCAAATAAGGAATTTTCTTGAAGTTGACTACTTGATACACCTAAAAGCTCACGTCCAACTTCACCTAAAGGATTTTGTGTTGCGGTTTGGTCAACAATCACACCTTTAAGATCAACAAGAAGGGCGCCTTCATAATCAACCGGCTTTTGTGCCTCTTTGGTGATTAAGAAAATACCAAAGACCATAAAAAGAAGGAAAAAGAAAATAACGTTTAAGATTAATTTCCTGATAAAGTTAATGGCTTGCCAACTAAACTTTAATATTGCGCCGATTAACTCCATAATTTTATTCATATTATCTCCACATCATGTAAAGCTAAATTTTAATCCTAAACAGTCATGCTAGAATTATTGGTAAGCAGGCTACATCCACATAATCTCATACTATTAAAACAAAATATGTTGTTAGCAATAGAGGGAATAGCAATAACAATGAAGGAATATTCTAATATAGCTCTTATTGAATGTCTGTCATTGATTTTTAGGAAACGATTAATGATAACCTTTTGGTTAAGGTGTTATTAAGTAAACATTTATCTTACGTGAAAATAACTAAAAAAGGTCACATAAAAAGGTATCAATGTAATATAGGAAATAGTCGAATTAAAAAGAAAAGTAGGATCAAAATAAGCTTAAATTAACGTAGGTAAGTTAAGATTAATCATTTTATGAACAATAAATTACGATTAAATAACCACACAATTGATTTTTGGAAAAATTCCCGCCTAAATCTGTGGATGGTGGTAATATAACAGTTTGTTATACTGCGAATTGATAAGAACTGTCCATCCCCATAAGAATGGGATCTTGCTAAAATAAAATGCTGACAGGAGAATAAAAATGGATGCATTAACGCTGCTTTTGAACCGCCGTTCAGCTTCTCGACTGACTACTCCAGCCCCCGATAGTGAAGCCCTCAATACTATTTTACAAGCGGGCATGCGCGCGCCTGATCACGGCGCACTTAAGCCTTGGCACTTTATTGTGATGCAAAACGAAGGTATTGAGCGTTTTAGCCAATTGCTACATAAAGCGGCTGTTGTGAGTAATTTAGGGCCAGAAGTTGAAGAAAAAGCAAAAAATGCACCTTTTCGTGCCCCTTTGATCATCACAGTTATTGCAAAAGTGAAAGATCATCCGAAAGTGCCTGAATGGGAACAAGTGGTTGCTGCTGGTTGTAGTGTACAAGCAATGCAAATGGCCGCTGTTGCACAAGGATTTGGGGGAATTTGGCGTTCAGGCTCTTGGACTCATGATGCAGTCGTAAGAGAAGGACTTGGCTGTGGTGAACATGAGCAAATTATTGGCTTTCTGTATTTAGGTACACCAGCCTTAAAAGCGCCAAATACGGTTTCTCCTGCTGACTTAACTGATTTTGTGACTTATTTTTAAAAAGGATGGCATGTTATGTCTGAAGCAATTCGTTTAACACAATACAGTCATGGTGCAGGCTGTGGTTGTAAAATCTCGCCAAAAGTTTTAGAAACTATTTTGCACAGTGAGCAAGCTAAATTTCATGATCCTCATTTACTCGTGGGTAATGAAACCAAAGATGATGCCGCTGTTTATGATTTAGGGAATGGTACAGGTATTATTAGCACCACTGATTTCTTTATGCCTATTGTTGATAACCCTTATGATTTCGGGCGCATTGCTGCAACGAATGCTATCAGTGATATTTTTGCTATGGGCGGAAAACCTATCATGGCAATTGCTATTTTAGGTTGGCCAATTGATAAATTAGCACCTGAAATTGCACGTGAAGTGATTGAAGGTGGGCGAGCCGCTTGTCAAGAGGCTGGAATTTCACTGGCTGGTGGACATTCTATTGATGCACCAGAGCCTATTTTCGGGCTTGCTGTAACGGGTGTCGTACCTGTGAGCAAAGTAAAGAAAAACAGTGAAGCAAAAGCAGGATCTCAGTTATTTTTAACCAAACCTTTAGGTATTGGTGTGTTAACAACGGCTGAGAAAAAAGGTTTGTTAAAACCAGAACACCAAGGTTTAGCAACAGAAATTATGTGTCGTATGAACAAAGCCGGTGCTGATTTTTCTAATATCGAAGGTGTTACTGCAATGACCGATGTTACAGGATTCGGTTTATTAGGTCATTTGAGTGAGATTTGTGATGGCTCTGGTGTGCAAGCTACCATTCATTTTTCACAAGTGCCAAGATTGCCAGAAGTTGAATCATATATTGAAAAAGGTTGTGTACCAGGCGGTACAGGGCGTAATTTCGAAAGTTATGGCCACTTGATTGGTGAAGTTACTGAAATGCAACGCAAATTACTTTGCGATCCACAAACCTCAGGTGGGTTATTATTAGCTGTATTACCTGAAGCTGTAGAACAAGTTAAAGACGTCGCTGCTCGTTTTGATATAGAACTAACCTCTATCGGCGAGTTAACTGAGCCAGTGGCAGGAAAAGCGTTGATTGAAGTGATTAACTAACGTAATGAGATTATTTATTGCAGAAAAACCCAGCCTTGCTCGCGCTATCGCTGATGTATTGCCAAAACCTCATAAACGGGGTGATGGCTTTATTCTTTGTGGTGATAACCAGTATGTGACATGGTGTGTTGGTCACTTGCTTGAGCAAGCTGAGCCGGATGCATACGACCCGCGGTACGCCCGCTGGTCGTTAGATGATTTGCCTATTATTCCAGAAAAATGGCAACTCAAGCCCCGAGCTGATGTAAAAAAGCAGTTAGAAACAATCAAGACACTACTTAAGCAGGCAAAAGAAGTGATCCACGCGGGTGACCCCGATCGTGAAGGTCAGTTATTAGTTGATGAAGTGCTTAACTATTTAAATATCAGCGAAGACCAAAGAAAACAGGCGCGTCGTTGCTTAATTAATGATTTAAACCCCGCAGCAGTGACGCGCGCTATTGATAAGCTACGTTATAACCATGAATTTATTCCATTGTGTGTATCCGCTTTAGCAAGGGCAAGAGCTGACTGGCTTTATGGAATAAATATGACTCGAGCATATACGCTCTTAGGTCAGCGCAATGGTTATCAAGGTGTATTATCTGTAGGGCGAGTACAGACCCCTGTGCTTGGTTTAGTGGTTCGCCGTGATGAAGAAATTGAAAATTTTGTTCCTAAAGATTTCTTTGAAGTAAGAGCGCATGTTGTGACTCCCGCGGATGAACGCTTTACTGCAATTTGGCAGCCTAGTGAGCATTGTGAACCTTGGCAAGATGAAGAGGGGCGATTATTAAACCGGAAACTGGCAGAGCATGTTGTTGATAGAATTAAAGACAAGCCAGCCAATGTTACGGATTATCAAGATAAACAAGAATCTGAAATCGCACCGTTACCGTTCTCGCTCTCAGCATTACAAATTGAAGCCGCAAAACGATTTGGTTTAAGCGCACAACAAGTCTTAGATACCTGTCAGCGATTATATGAAACACATAAATTAATCACATATCCCCGTTCTGACAGTCGTTATCTCCCAGATGAACATTTTGCAGGCCGTCATGCGGTGATTAATGCCATTAGTGTGCATGATGGAAGTTTATTACCGCAAGAAACCTTAGATATTGATAAAAAGAATCGTTGTTGGGATGACAAGAAAGTGGATGCGCACCATGCTATTATTCCAACTGCAAAAACGGGTAATATTTCATTAAATGAAAACGAAAAAAATATTTATTATCTTGTTGCTCGCCAATATTTAATGCAATTTATGCCTGATGCGGTTTATCGCAAATGCGTGATTGAACTTGATATTGAAAACGGTAAATTTATTGCTAAAGCTCGATTTTTAGCTCAAGCAGGTTGGCGTGTGTTATTAGGTGCCAAAGAGCAAGATTCAGAAAATGATGGTTCTGCATTACCTATAGTAAAAAAAGGTGATGAACTGTTGTGTGAAAAAGGTGAGATTGTTGAAAAACAAACGCAACCTCCAAGGCCTTTTACAGATGCAACATTACTTTCAGCCATGACAGGTATTGCGCGCTTTGTTCAAGATAAAGAACTTAAGAAAATCCTAAGAGCGACGGATGGATTAGGTACTGAAGCGACAAGAGCGGGTATCATTGAATTACTGTTTAAACGTGGTTTTTTGCAAAAAAAAGGACGAGCCATTAATTCAACGCCAGCGGGTAGAGCATTAATTCATGTATTGCCAGATATGGCAACCTTACCGGATATGACTGCACATTGGGAATCGATACTCACACAAATTAGTGAGAAGCAGTTTAAATATCAAGATTTCATGATGCCATTAAATAATACATTGGTAGAGCTAATTACTCAGGCAAAACGTCGCCCTAATATTCAAGCTTTCAGAAATCTTCCTACGCCAGTGCATAATAAAAAGCGTAAGACAGCAACTAAAGGAAGTAACAAAGCAAGCAGCACAAAAAATAAAGCGCAGAGTAAAGCAGCAACGACTGATAATTAAGCCATAAATAAAAAACACTTCCTTAAATAATAAGGAAGTGTTTTTTTGAATAATGATTAAAGACGATTAGATTTTAAATTCAGCCCATACAGGGGCATGATCGGATGGTTTTTCCATTCCTCGAATATCGTAATCAATTCCTGTTGAAATACAATTATCCGCTAAACAACGACTAGCTAAGAGTAAATCGATACGTAGTCCACGGTTGTCATCAAATCCTTTAGAACGATAATCAAACCATGAAAATTTATCATCTATTTGAGGATGTTGTTGGCGGAAAGTATCTGTTAACCCCCAGCTCATCAATGTTGCCAGCCATTCACGTTCTTCAGGTAGGAAAGAGCATTTTCCTGTTTTTAACCAGCGTTTCATATTATTTTCGCCAATACCAATATCTTTATCTGTTGGGCTAATATTTAAATCACCCATAATAAGGACGGGAGAGGTTGGTTTTAAACTGGTTGCTAAGTAGTTTTGTAAATCAGCATAGAATTTTTCTTTTGCTGGGAATTTTGTTTCATGATCACGGCTTTCACCTTGAGGAAAGTATCCATTCATTACAGTGAGTAATCCTGCTGGTGTTTCAATATCAGCCATGATCATCCGGCGTTGAGCATCATCATCATCACCTGGAAAGCCTTTACGTACTGCAACAGGTTTTGCTTTTGTTAATAAGGCAACGCCATAATGTCCTTTTTGGCCATGATAAAAGACATGGTAGCCCAAAGATCCCACACTTTCTAATGGGAACATATCATCATGAACTTTCGTTTCTTGAAGTCCGATAACATCAGGTTGGTGTTTTTCTATGATGGCTTCAAGTTGGTGAGGGCGAGCACGTAAACCATTAATATTGAAAGAGACAAATTTCATGTGACTGTAACCATTTATATATTGAATAATAGGATGCCTTATACTATCAGGATCATAAAATGAATGTAAGTAAATCACTTAAATCATGGCACGGCTTATCAATAGAAAAATAAAACTAGATAAAATAAAGAGGGAACAAAGAAAATAAGATAAATTAATAAAAATAGTTAATTGCATAATAAAAATTATTAATTAAACAAAGTGGAAACATAAACTAATCTTTGATAGAAGAATATAACTATTATTATTCTTTATATGTGAAGAATAATGACATAATAAAAATAGCATTGCAGTTATAAATTGTATTCATTAAAAGGAGGTAAAGAGATATTTATATAAAACTATATTTATATAAAATTAATTTTTAAATTAATTAATCTATATTCTATTTACATTAAATGAATTAATGAAATTATTTGTTCAACACAGCAAAGGAATGGTGAATTATGTTTTTTTCTCGTAAATTAGAAGCCTTTATGGCCGTAGTTGAAAATGGTTCATTAAGTAAAGCTGCTCGTGTTATGAATCGAACGACACCTCCAGTCGCTAAGTCTATAAAGGACTTTGAGGCAGTATTGGGAAAGCGTCTATTTAAGCGAGAGAAGTTCGGTATGAGCTTAACGCAAGAAGGGCTTGAGCTTTATAATGATTTAAAATCACTTTATCTTCAGGAAAAAGAGATAACAAAAAAACATACCTCAGGTATTATTAATAATAGTATTCATGTTTATTATGATTGGGGGAAAAGCCAGTATTTAACACAACTTTATCAGGCAGCTAATAAAAATTATTCTCATATAAATATAATGCGATTCTCAAAAGAAAACTTTGATGAAATACCTGACTATGATGGAAATACATTAATATTAAGTTCAGAAAAAATTATTAGTGAAAAATTTAGTCTTATTCATAAAATAGACAATAAGTATTTGGGGATTTGTTGTCAGCGAGAGATTGCTAATAGCGTTAATAAAAATATTGATAAACTCTTAAGTGAAAATATTTGGTTATGTGATCCTGCATTATATAAAACAGCTAAAATAAAAAAATTAGAGAGTGAAATAAGAGATGGGGGGAAACCTGTTTGCGTTAGAATGATGGACGATCTTAATTGTTGTTTACGTTTTATTCAAACGCACTATTCTCTGTTATTTACAGATGAAAACCCATTGAAAGATGAGTATGACGGAGAGCTCTGTTTTATCCCTTTAACTCAGCCTACACTGCTGTACAACTGTTATATTTATAAATCTAAGTATCACTCAAGTGTGTTGAATCGTTTTATTGATTTGATTGGAAAAATGGAATAAAAAGTCTATTAGGATGAAGCTAAGAAGAGATGGTGGTGGGAGAAGGATTCGAACCTTCGAAGTCTGTGACGGCAGATTTACAGTCTGCTCCCTTTGGCCGCTTGGGTATCCCACCAACATTAAATTGTTTTGCTGTCCGTGACAGCGGGCGCAATAATACCAAATACCGAAGATCTGTAAAGCGCTATTTTACTAAAAGTAGATCGTTTGCTGTAAAAATGCTCATTTCGTTCAGCTTTTATGCTCTATCGTATTGATTTTAAGTAAAAACGTGAAAGTTAATAGAAGATAAAATAAACCGCGATATGTTTTGTATCGCGGTTTATTTTTAGATAATCATAATGTATTCAATATTAATGGTTTGAGAACTTATAAAATAATCGTTCTGTTACCATAAACGAAGACACGTTGTGAAAGTACCCAATATAAAGCATGGCTAAGTACATTTTTTTCAACATCACGACCAGCTCTCATCATATCTTCTGCAGAAAATGTGTGGTCAACGTTAATTACGTTCTGTGTGATGATTGGGCCTTCATCTAAATTATCATTTACGTAGTGAGCAGTAGCACCAATGATCTTGACTCCGCGTTCGTAAGCCTGATGGTAAGGGCGAGCACCAATAAAGGCAGGCAAGAAGGAGTGGTGAATATTGATAATTTGATTTGGGAAGTTTTGTACAAATGCAGGTGTTAATACACGCATGTATTTTGCGAGTACAACGTAATCAGGTTTGTATTGATTAATTTGTGCAATTAGCTTTTCATCATGTTGATCACGAGTTAATCCTTCATGACTAACAAGATGGAAAGGAATACCAAATTGTTCTACTAAATGTTTTAACGTGTCATGATTACCAATAACAGCGGCAATTTCTACATCTAGATCACCGAATGCGCTCTTCATTAACAAATCGCCAAGGCAATGTGCTTCTTTTGTCACCATAACTACAATGCGACGGCGACCTGCGGTATTCAATTCACGTTGAGAACCTTGCGGTAATGCATCATCTAAATCAGCAAGAAAAGTTTCATCATTAAAGATGCCTTCAAGCTCAGTGCGCATAAAAAAGCGACCAGTACGATGATCAACAAATTCACTATTTTGAACAATATTTAATTGATGTTTGTAGCAAATATTGGTGATTTTTGCGATTAGGCCTTTTGCATCAGGGCAAATAGTACGGAGTATTTTTTTTTGAGTATTTTGGTGTTGCATGTATGGATAAATCCTTTCTTTTACTTCTGTGTTTGCAATTATTTGATGTTATTTTCACAACATTTTTTGTATTTACGCCCTGAACCGCAAGGGCAGGGATCGTTTCGTCCTACTTTTGGTTTCACACCGTCAATATAAAACCAACAGTTATCTATTTTTAGAAAACGGGATCGTTCATGTAAGTACTGTTTATCATCGGCATTTCTTTCAATAAAGCAAGCCGAGAATTCAACGTATGCCTCATTTTTATTTGTGCTTGCTTGCGATGAGATAATATTAAGTCCAAGCCATTGTGTATTTGGAAAGCCTGAAGTTAATTCATCATGCAAGGATGCAATACGGCAAGAGGGGTGCCACGTTTTTATTAAGTAATTAGCATTATGTTTAACGAACGCGCTATAACGCGACCGCATTAATGCTTCTGCTGTTGGGGCATTTTTCTGCTCCAAATGGTAAGGCTCACAGCAATCAGAGTAGAATAATTGGCTATTACAGGGGCATAGATTCGACAAAATAATGTCCTAACTCACGTTATTAGTATGACGATTTCCCATAGATTGAAAAAAGTAATGATTGAGAATAATTAACGTCAATGTTGAACTAAACTAGTAATGTATCGCTAATTAATCGGCATGTGAAACGATAGTTACTGGAGTAACCAATGAATAAAGCCTTAGTGGGTAAAAAAATCTTGATAATTGATGATGAGGTTGTTTTTCGCACTATGCTGACGGAATATTTCTCACATGAAAAAGCGTGTGTCTATACAACAGATAATGGTAGCCAAGCGTTATCTTTATTAGATAAGGGATTATTACCCGACCTTATTTTATGTGACATTCGTATGCCGGTTATGAATGGCCCTACGTTTTTATGTCACCTTGAACAACGTAAACTTGCTATTCCTGTTATTGCTATTTCATGTACAGATAATATGTCTGAAGTAGATGATATGTTGCGTTTAGGGGCACAAGAAATTTTTCTTAAGCCAATAACACATCTCGATAAATTAAAACAAAAAGTTATTGAAGTATTATGCCCAGGTTTTTTTGAATCAGTATTAATAGAAGGTATACATTTAGAACCTCTTTGGAATAGCTTGCGAAAAGATACACATTATATTCAGTCGTTCATAAAACAGATGCAACCTCAGGTTAAACAAGTTGTAGCGGGATATTGTGTTAATTATCGTCAGCTAAATGATATTGCTAAAATGGGATTGTTATTTGACATTGCCGCTTTATCAGAAGATCAAATTATTTTTTATTGTGTTGATATATCACGGGACGACGAAAATGGGCTTTTGGTCGCTTTACTCTTACGAGTTGTATTTAATGATGTATTAAAATCATCAGAAAAAAATCGTTCGCTTCCAAGCATGTATAACATGTTGAATAAACTTAATAAGATGCTGAATGAAATAGGTGTAAAAGGGCAGTTTCCTATCACTTTAGGGTATTATCATACACAGAAAAAAAATATATTATTGGCATCAGCAGGATTACGAGCTGAAATAAAAACAGAGAGTAAAAAATTCGAATTGAATAGCGGTGTTCCCTTAGGTACTTTGCAACTTTTATATATTAACCAAATAAAATGTGAAGGAACAAATTGGCAATGTAAGATTTGGGATAATACAAATCAGATTAAATTAATGTTTTCCCCTATCTATAAAAGTTAAATTTAGATTAAATAAATACAGAATATCGTGCATATATTAAACATAAATGAAGAACTATCTCAATTAAGCGGTAGGGCTCTGTTTATCCTTAGATATTAGCTGGTATACTCTGGCGATTATTTTTTAATGTACCCATTCATATTTGAAAATAGAACGGTACGAATTGCAGGAGAAATATAATGTCATCAGCAGTGCGTAAAGTTAGAAAAGCGGTGATCCCTGTTGCTGGATTAGGAACAAGAATGTTACCTGCAACTAAGGCAATTCCGAAAGAAATGTTGCCTGTGGTTGATAAACCACTTATTCAATATGTGGTTAATGAATGTATTGCAGCGGGTATTAATGAAATTGTCCTTGTCACACATTCTTCTAAAAACTCCATTGAAAACCACTTTGATACCAGTTTTGAATTAGAAGCTATTTTAGAAAAACGAGTTAAACGCCAGTTACTAGAAGAAGTACAAGGTATTTGCCCAAGTCATGTCACTATCATGCAAACTCGTCAAGGGATCGCAAA
This sequence comes from Proteus sp. fly-1008, assembly GCF_040140305.1. NCBI lineage: Bacteria > Pseudomonadati > Pseudomonadota > Gammaproteobacteria > Enterobacterales > Morganellaceae > Proteus > Proteus sp. fly-1008. The sequence goes on along the minus strand of NZ_JBEEWH010000001.1, from coordinate 608,456 downwards.
AGGATTAGGCCATGCTATTTTATGTGCAAAACCTTTAATCGGTGATGAGCCTTTTGCGGTTATTCTGCCCGATGTCATTTTAGATAGATATAGTGCAGATTTAACTAAAGTTAACCTGAAAGAGATGCTTTCCCATTTTGAGCGCTCTGGCGCAAGCCAAATTTTAGTTGAACCTGTACCCGAAGATGAAGTTTCTAACTATGGTATTGTTGATTGCATGGGAGAACATTTATGCCCAGGTGATAGCAAACCAATTACTCGTGTTGTTGAAAAACCGAAAAAAGAAGAAGCACCTTCGAATTTATCTATCGTGGGTCGTTATGTCTTATCTGAAAGTATTTGGCCATTATTGGCAAAAACAGCACCAGGTGCGGGTGATGAAATTCAGTTAACAGATGCGATTGCGATGCTGATTGAAAAAGAAGCCGTTGAGGCTTATCACCTACAAGGGAAAAGCCACGATTGTGGTAATAAATTAGGGTATATGAAAGCATTCGTAGAATACGGTATACAGCACGAAGAGTTTGGTGAAGATTTCGCACAATGGATAAAATCATTGAAAGTAGAGTGAAATGGCACTGAGTAATAATCATTTTGTATAGCGGTTTTTATTGTATGGTTCTTGCGAATACATTGTGTTATAGACAAATGATTTTGTGAGAAATGCTAGATAAAGTGATCACAAGAGATTAAGGTATGGCTCAATGCAACCATGTATTGAGCCATACTGATTTTTGTAAAGTATGATGATGTTAAGCGTTATGATGTTTAATCAAGGTGATATTAAGCATGATAACGTTTACGTGAATAATAATTAATTGGGTTTATTTGAGTGATAATATGAAAATATTAGTAACAGGTGCTGCGGGGTTTATTGGCTCTCATTTAAGTCAGCGTTTAATTGAAATGGGTTACCATGTTGTTGGAATAGATAATCTCAATGATTATTATGATGTACGCTTAAAAGAAGCTCGATTAGCTAAATTACAACAGTTAGAAAAGTTTCAATTTGAGAAAATTGATATTGTTGATTCAACAAAAGTGGCTCAATTATTTGTAACTCATCAGTTTGATCGTGTTATTCATCTAGCGGCTCAGCCGGGAGTCCGCTATTCAATTGAAAATCCAATGGCCTATATTGATGCAAATATTGTCGGTCACATTAATATATTAGAAGGATGCCGTCATAATAAAGTAGGACATCTTATCTATTCTTCTTCAAGCTCTGTATATGGCTTAAATCAAAAGCAACCGTTCTCAACGGAAGATAGTGTTGATCATCCTGTTTCATTATATGCAGCAACTAAAAAAGCTAATGAGCTAATGTCTCATAGTTACTCGCATTTATATCAATTACCTACAACTGGATTACGATTCTTTACTGTATATGGTCCTTGGGGCCGTCCAGATATGGCATTATTTAAATTCACAAAAGCAATGCTTGCTGGTGAGCCTATTGATGTTTATAACGGCGGAAATATGACACGCGATTTCACTTATGTGGCTGATATCGTAGAGTCAGTTGTTCGTTTAATTGATATTGTTCCCAAAGCGGATGAAAGCTGGACGGTAGAAAAGGGCGAGACATCATCCAGTTCTGCACCTTATAAAATCTATAATGTAGGTAATGGGCAACCAACAAAACTGATGGATTTTATTAAGGCAATTGAAAAATCATTAAATATTAAAGCAAAACTAAATTTAATGCCGATGCAAGATGGTGATGTCCTTTCTACCTGTGCCGATTGCCAAGATTTATCTCAGGCCACCGGTTTCTCACCAAATACAAATGTAGAATACGGTGTAAAACAGTTTGTTGATTGGTATTTAAGTTATTATAGAAACTAAAACTGTTGGCTTAATTGAAGCGAATAAAAAAGGAGCTATAAAAGCTCCTTTTTCATTATAAATAAAAGTCAATGGTGTGATTTTCACACTCTTTATTTCTGTCTCCCAACCTTATATACAAACAACATCAGCACATATTAAAATTAAACGCTTGTTTAATATAAGGGATAAACAAGAAAATACCCTTTTAAATAATTAAAAGGGTATTTCAAATAGAATATTGACTTAAATTAGATAAGGAAATCTTCTAATGATTTGCCTTCTTCGTCAATTGCACGTTTGATTACAGCTGGTGTACGACCTTGGCCTGTCCAAGTTTTAGTTTCACCATTTTCATCAACGTAAGAATATTTAGCTGGGCGAGCTGCACGTTTAGCACGGCCAGTTTTATTAACAGCACTTGCTTCAAGTAAGTCTGTTGGGTCAATACCGGCTTCTTCTAACATTTCACGGTATTTTTGTAATTTCTGAACACGCTCTTCTTCAGCTGCTTTTTCTAATGAGAATTCTTCACGACGCTCATTAACAACAACTTCGAGCTTTTCCAGCATTTCTTCTAAAGTTTCTAAAGAAGTTTCTCTTGCTTGTGCGCGGAGAGTACGGATGTTATTTAATATTTTTAAAGATTCGCTCATTTTCCTGGTCTCAAATAAATGTTGTTGGCTGATGTAATACTAATAATAGATTGCTATTTAAATTTCTGCAATACCTAAATACAAACCTTACGTAAAATTTCTTTTTTTTAAACTATTATCTCAACGAAAAAAATAATAAATGTTGAGGTATCTTTAGTCAATAAAGGAAATATGAGTAAGGAAATGCATCTTTTAACTGATGATAGCGCTAATGTAAAAGAATAGAAAGCTTTGTTCATTTTTTTATAATAACGGACTTTTTTCAAAAAATGAGTTGGGGTTAACTTTCATACTTTAATAAACGTATATCAAGGCGTGTTTTAATATGTTAAGTACTTATTAAAGCTATTTATTTTTTAAGCAAAAATTAGCATTAACAATGACTCTCATCTTTGAATGGTATATCTAGAATAGAAATAAAGGTAATAAATACTCGTTATTGATAACTTGCAGACTGTTTATGTTAGACTGTCGCCCGTGAAAATAAACACTATTTAAGGAGAGAGCTGATGGCTCAGCTTTACTTTTATTATTCAGCTATGAATGCTGGAAAATCAACATCGTTATTGCAATCCTCTTATAACTATAATGAGCGAGGAATGCGTACATTGATTTTCACAGCGGCTATTGATACACGCTTTGCAAAGGGAAAAATTAGTTCAAGAATCGGTTTAAGTGCCGACGCATTGCTCTTTAGTGATGATATGAATATTCGCGATGTTATTGTTGCTGAGCATAACAAACAACCTATTCATTGCGTATTAATTGATGAATGCCAATTTTTAAGTAAGGCTCATGTAGAACAACTTTGTGAAATAACGGATACCTATGATATTCCGGTTCTTACTTATGGTTTAAGAACAGACTTTAGAGGTGAGTTATTTACAGGTAGTGCGTATTTATTAGCATGGGCAGATAAATTAGTAGAGCTTAAAACGGTGTGTTACTGCGGTAGAAAAGCAAATAAAGTATTACGCTTAGATGATAAAGGAAATGTGCTGAGCGATGGTGCTCAAGTTGAAATTGGCGGAAATGAAAAATATGTTTCAGTTTGCCGTAAGCATTATACTCAGGCAACGCTAAAAGGGAGTATCGAGCAAGAGTAATCTTTTCATTTTCTTCCCTCTTTTGCGTATTTATAATGATGAAAGAGGGATTAAAATAAGTGTCCAAATAAAAGCTTATATTACTTAATACTAAAAAATGTTTATCTGTTTTTAAATTTAACAAAATTATTGTTTTTTTTTATATCAAAAGTTGGTCATTATGATGTCCTTATGTAAAGAAATATTCTTTTTTTAAGAGAAAATTTATTCATTTCATAGATTTCATTATCATTAATCAAAAAAACATAATCAAATATACGTAGAGTGTCTAATTTGTGATGGTGATGTTGTTTTTTACAAATGATAAGACGTAAAAACATTTGATACATTAATATTATTCATAGTTTAATAAAATTGAATAAAAATAGTCATAATGGGCTATAAATCTATTTATTTTATCTATGCTTAACATAATGAAACATTTATATCGAGTCTTATTGATGATGCTTATTGGTTTGCCTGAATCATTATCTAATAAATAGCATGTCTCACTCTATGGATTTTAATACAAGAAAAAGACTGCACTTTTTATACTCCTAAAGGAGTAAATTTAACCGTCAAATGGACAAGTAGCGACCTTTCTTAAGCTATTACTTTATCAATATGCATACAGTATTTTGATAATATTTTATTGAAATTATGTGCTTTATAAAGTGAATGTTATTAATAACGTTGATGTGGAAATATTTCATATCAATATATTTTGCTCATTATTTAAAAGCTAAATAGATCGAAATGTTCATTTTTCTTCTTTTCTAATGAGAATAAAACTCATTGTTAACGAATAAATGGTGATCTTGGTTTTAAAAATACCTTTTTAGATCTATTCGATAAAGATAATTGGTTCAAAATAAAATAATTATGCTAACTAATGAAGAAGGTAGTGAGTTAGACAAGCGCTGTAATTTACACAGACAACTTTTTTTAGGGTGGTTAATGCAACAGGGTAGCTGAAAAAGAAAATGGCTTAGCGCCTCATTTAAAGCTATATAGGCTTAAATATTCTAAATCCCATTCTTAATAAAAAAATAATTGATGTTGATTAAGGGTAACTACTTATATTTTTTGGTTAAAAAATCGCTGAGCCATGATTTAGTGGTAAAACAAAATGAAAAGGCCTGACTCCGGTTAAATATCGAAATCAGGCCTTACATATCGCTTTACTAAAAGTGCCCAAATTTATAGGGCACTTCATTAGCAAATTTTTATTAATAATAAATAATCGATTATTTGAGGATCAGACTAACACAGTGTGTCTCGATTATTTTTTACTGCTTTTTTTAGCTGGTTTTGATTCTTCTTTTACTTCCACAACAGGATGTTCATTAAATTCACGACCGTAGTAAGAATCTAATAATAGTTGTTTCAGTTCAGAGATCAGTGGGTAACGTGGGTTAGCACCAGTACACTGATCATCAAACGCATCTTCAGATAACTTATCAATTCTTGCTAAGAAATCACTTTCTTGGACGCCGGCTTCACGAATAGAAGATGGAATACCTAATGAAGATTTCATTTCTTCTAACCATGCTAATAATTTTTCAATCTTAGCAGCAGTACGATCACCCGGTGCTGAAAGTTCTAAGTGGTCAGCAATTTCTGCATAGCGACGGCGAGCTTGAGGGCGGTCGTATTGGCTAAATGCAGTCTGTTTTGTTGGGTTATCATTTGCGTTATAACGAATAACGTTTGAAATTAATAACGCATTAGCTAAACCATGAGGAATATGGAACTCAGAGCCTAATTTATGCGCCATTGAGTGACAAACACCCAAGAATGCGTTAGCAAAAGCAATACCAGCAATAGTTGCCGCATTATGAACACGTTCACGAGCAACTGGGTTTTTAGCCCCCTCATGATAACTTGCTGGCAGATATTCTTTCAGTAATTTCAATGCTTGTAGTGCTTGTCCGTCAGAATATTCGTTAGCTAATACAGAAACATAAGCTTCTAATGCGTGAGTCACTGCGTCTAAACCACCAAATGCACACAGTGATTTAGGCATATTCATAACAAGGTTTGCATCAACAATAGCCATATCAGGTGTTAATGCATAGTCTGCTAATGGGTATTTCTGACCTGTTTCGTCATCAGTAACTACCGCAAAAGGTGTTACTTCAGAGCCAGTACCTGATGTTGTAGTGATAGCAACCATTTGTGCTTTCACACCCATTTTCGGGAATTTGTAAATACGTTTACGGATATCCATAAAGCGTAGTGCTAATTCTTCGAAGTGAGTTTCTGGGTGCTCATACATAACCCACATAATTTTTGCAGCATCCATTGGTGAACCACCACCTAATGCGATGATCACGTCAGGTTTAAAGCTGTTCATCTGTTCTGCGCCTTTGCGCACAACACTCAATGTTGGATCGGCTTCAACTTCAAAGAAGACTTCTGTTTCAACACCAAATTTTTTCAGTACACGAGTAACTTCATCGACATAACCGTTATTGAATAAGAAACCGTCGGTTACGATAAAGGCACGTTTTTTACCATCAGTCGCAATTTCTTCCAGTGCGATAGGCAAACAACCACGGCGGAAGTAAATAGATTTAGGAAGCTTATGCCACAACATATTTTCTGCTCTTTTCGCCACGGTTTTAGTGTTGATAAGGTGTTTTGGCCCTACGTTTTCTGAAATGGAGTTACCACCCCATGAACCACAACCTAAGGTTAGAGAAGGAGCAAGCTTAAAGTTGTATAAGTCACCAATACCACCTTGAGATGCTGGAGTATTGATTAAGATACGAGATGTTTTCATTTTATCGCCGAAATAGGCAACATGTTCAGGACAATTATCTTGGTCTGTATATAAGCAAGATGTATGACCGATACCGCCCATTTCAACTAATTTTTCTGCTTTATGTACCGCATCTTCAAAAGTTTGAGCGTGGTACATTGCTAATAATGGAGATAATTTCTCGTGAGCAAATGGTTCTGCTTCGGTTGTTTCTTTTACTTCACCAATTAAAATTTTGGTGTTTACAGGTACTTCAATGCCGGCCATTTCAGCGATTTTTGTTGCTGGTTGACCTACGATAGCCGCATTTAAGTTACCGTCTTTTAAGATGATATCTTGAACAGCTTTTAATTCTTTACCTGTTAGCATATAACCGCCGTGAGTTGAGAAACGCTCACGAACTTGTTTATAGATGCTATCAACAACGATTACAGATTGTTCTGACGCACAAATTACGCCGTTATCGAAGGTTTTAGACATTAAGATTGATGCCACAGCACGTTTGATATCTGCTGAATCATCAATAACAACCGGAGTATTACCCGCACCAACACCGATAGCAGGTTTACCTGAACTATATGCTGCTTTAACCATGCCTGGACCACCTGTTGCTAAGATCAGGTTGATATCTTCATGGTGCATTAATGCGTTAGAGAGGGCGACTGATGGCTCATCAATCCAACCAATTATGTCTTTTGGCGCACCTGCGGCGATAGCTGCATTTAAAACGATTTCTGCGGCGCGATTTGTTGCTTCTTTAGCGCGTGGGTGTGGCGAGAAAATAATACCGTTACGTGTTTTTAAGCTAATTAATGCTTTAAAAATCGCAGTAGATGTTGGGTTAGTGGTCGGTACGATACCGCAAATGATACCAATAGGTTCAGCGATAGTCATTGTGCCGTAAGTCAGATCTTCAGATAAGATCCCGCAGGTTTTTTCATCTTTATATGCATTGTAGATATATTCGGAAGCAAAGTGGTTTTTAATCACTTTATCTTCAACGATACCCATGCCAGATTCTTTCACAGCCAATTTTGCCAGAGGAATACGGGCGTCAGCGGCAGCTAATGCAGCAGCACGGAAAATTGCATCAACTTGTTCTTGAGAGAAGTTAGCAAATTCGCGTTGAGCTTTTTTTACACGAGCAACCAAATCATTGAGTTCAGTAACGTTAGTTACAGACATAAAGAGACTCCTGATAAAATGTTAAATTTTTTAAGCAAATTAGCCGTTTTGATCATCATTAATAAGAATAGTCTAGATAGATGACATCGTACTTATTTCAGTAATAATAATTAGAAGCCCTAATTTGCTTAAAAAACTTAAAAAAAACAACAATAAACATAAATATATTTTTTAAATTACCCTCTTTTTCCGAATGATAAGAGCTTACCATCTTTCTAATTAATTAACGTGATATATATCACAAAATTGACAAGCTGACACCTTTCAGCATGGCTGTTAATGAGAATGATAATCATATATAAAAAATCATCAACGATTTTTTTGTCGTATCTCATATTTCGATATAAAATTAAACCACTAGGTTTTTATCGGTTTACAAGAGAATATTTTAGGTAAAAACTTGTTAACTAATAGAATTAACTGGTTTATTGATTTAAAGTAACGCGGATTTTTTAGAGTTACTCTATCTTTTATAGAATAATTCGCATGTTTATTAGCCAAGAAGGGGCTTTTCATGGGGGCACTGCTGGATTTATCCGGTTATATTAAATTTTTTGTGGGTCTTTTTGCGATTGTAAACCCAATTGGTATTTTGCCTGTTTTTATTAGTATGACGAGTTATCAAACGGATGCAGGGCGAAACAAAACAAATTTAATTGCAAATGGCTCCGTTGCAATTATTTTGGTTTCATCTCTGTTAATCGGCGATTCTATACTGAATATTTTCGGTATTTCTATCGACTCGTTTCGTATAGCGGGAGGGATGCTGATTGTTACAATTGCCATGACCATGATAAATGGGCGTTTAGGGGAAGATAAACAAAACAATCAAGAACGAAATGAATCTGCCGTACGTAATAGTGTTGCAGTTGTACCTTTAGCGTTACCATTAATGGCTGGGCCTGGGGCAATTAGTTCTTGTATTGTATGGAGTTCTCGCTGGGAAGGTTTTACTAACTTTTTGGGATTAGCCGCAACCAGTATCTTTTTTGCATTCTGCTGTTGGTTGCTTTTTCGTAGTGCAACACTATTAGTGAAATACTTAGGGCAAACGGGAATTAACGTGGTAACCCGTATAATGGGCTTATTATTAATGTCTTTAGGTATTGAGTTTATTGTGACCGGTTTGCGTTCTATTTTTCCGGGCTTATTAGTTTAAATATCGTTGACACAGTAGCATTTTTAAAAATCGCAGTGTTTTTTAATACTGCGATTTTTTATTTATTACATCACTTCTTCCATGTTAATCAAGACGATGTATTCCTTTTGATAACGCATCTCTATCATAGTGTTGAGTCAATTCGCCATTTTCCATTAATGCGGCTCTATCAGACATATGAGCAATCACATCGGCATCATGACTCACTAATAAATAAGTCATATTATGCTGTTTTTTTAGGGTGTTAAGCAGATTTAAGATCTCGGCTTGCACTGACATATCCAATGCTGAAGTTGGCTCATCTAATAATAACAATTGAGGCTGTAGCAAAAGGGCTCTTGCAATAGCAACTCGTTGGCGTTGTCCACCAGAAAGTTGGTGAGGATAACGGCTTGCTACGTCCGCAGATAAGCCGACTTGAGCTAATGCCTGTTCAATTGTGCTGTTATCAAAAGGAATTTGATGAATTTTCAAAGGTTCAGAAAAAGCACGCTCAATACGGTGTTGGGGATGTAAAGAGGCATAGGGATCTTGAAATACCATCTGTATATTACGGCGCAATGCGCCTTGAAAACGTTGCTGTGGTTTAATGGTTTGCCCTAAAAGTGACATGCTACCTTGCCAATGAGGCAATAATCCAGCAATGACACGTAAAACGGTTGATTTTCCACAACCAGAACGACCTATTAAGCTGAAGGTTTCACCTTGTTGGACATGTAAGTTGATCCCTTTTACAACATGCTTTGCTTGTTTGCCTTGCTCAAATTGAACGTGTAAATCATGAATATCAATTAGCATGATGTTGCTCCTTGAAATTAAGCGTCCTATCTAATACTGGCAATTGTGTGCCATAAGTGCTTGCATTAGGTCTACATGTCCAAAGTGTACGCGTATAAGGATGTGTGGCTGTCGGTAATGCTTTCGCATTGAGTTCATCTACTTGTTCGCCTTGGTACATCACCATTACACGCTCGCAGTATTCAGCAACCAGAGGTAAATCATGACTAATGAGTAGTAAACCCATCTTGCGCTGCTCACATTGGGTGGTAATCAGTTCAAGAATTTGATGGCGTAATTGGGCATCAAGCGCTGATGTTGGTTCATCAGCAATTAGAATTGTTGGGTTATTAATTAGCGCAATAGCAATCATTGCCCGTTGTCCCATTCCTCCTGATAATTCACCGGGATAGCGGTAAATACTCTGCTCAGGAAAGCCAACAGATAACAGCATTTCGATAATCAATTGTCGCCTATCTTGGCGTGAAAGTGTTTGATGGCGTTTTACCGACTCTTCCACTTGTTGATAAATGGTTTTTACCGGATTTAATGCATAACGGGGATCTTGCAATACCATCGAAATAGTATTACCTCGAGTGTTATTCCATTGGCGCGATGAAAAATTCAATAGATTATTTCCCATCAAATTGAGCTGCTCTGCGCTAACTTTTCCTGGTTGACGCACGAGTCCCATTAATGCGCGAGCTGTCATTGATTTACCCGAACCTGATTCACCCACCACGGCTAAACGCTCTTGGCCTAAAGTAAAAGAGACGTTATTAACCACTCTTGCCGTTGGATAATCAATACAGAGTTTTTTCACTTCAATTAAAGGTGTTTTACTCATGGGTATCTCCCAATATATCCCGAAGCCCATCACCTAATAAATTAAAGGCGAGACTACTGATCAAAATTGCTGTACCCGGAATAGCGGCAACCCACCATTGGTCAAAAATAACGGGCATACCTTCTGCTATCATTGCTCCCCATTCCGCCATAGGAGGGCGAGCACCTAATCCAAGAAAGCCCAAACCTGCGGCAGCAAGAATAATCACCGCTAAATTAAGCGCTAAACGCACAATGGCTGACGGTAAACATAGCGGTAAAATATGCCCCCATAAAAGACGAACACCTTTTATTCCCATCATTTCAGCCGCAGCAAGGTAATCACTATTGCGCAAATGTTGAATTTCACTGCGAGATTGACGTGCATAAGCAGGCCATGCTGTTAAAGCCAGTGCTAATGCTCCATTAAGAAGACCGGGGCCTAACATTGCTACAAAGGCAAAAGCTAGGATCAATGAAGGCATTGACATCACAACGTCAGTGAATCGCATTAAAATACGTTCAGTCCATCCACCGTAATAACCCGATAAAATCCCGACCAACAATCCTAATGGTAAGGTGATAATAGCCACCAAACCCACCAAACCAAGCATTGGGCGTGTGCCATAAATAATACGTGAAAGGATATCTCGCCCATAATTATCGGTGCCTAACCAGTGTTCAGCGTTGGGTGCTAATAAGCGTTGAGCTGCATGTTGCCAATTGGGATCGTAAGGGGCTAACCAAGGTGCAAAAATAGCAATAATTAACAGTAAAATAAGCAACGATAAACCGATAAATGCGGAAGGCGAACGCGCTATTTTTCTTAAAAATGAAGGTGACATTAGCGGAGCCTCGGATCAGTCAAACGAATAACGATATCGGTCATATTATTAATAAAGACAAAGCATAAACCGATAATTAAAGTACCGCCCATAATGGCTGTGGTATCACCTGCAAAAAGTGCGGTTGTAAGATATCGACCAATTCCCGGCCAAGAAAAGACCGTTTCTGTTAATACCGCACCTTCTAACATACCGGTATAAGACAAGGCGATAATGGTCATTAATACACCACGAATATTGGGTAATACGTGATAAAAGAGAATACGTAACTCACCAATACCTTTTGCTCTTGCTAAGGTGACATACTCTTTATTCATTTCGTTTAAACAGGCCGAACGTGTTAAGCGAGTAATAGAGGCAAGGGCAAAATAAGCTAACAGAGAAACGGGCAGAATAAGGTGTGATAACGCGTTAAAAAAGGCATCTTTATCACCGGCTAATAAGGTATCGATTAACGCAAAGCCTGTTACAGGTTCAATCGTAAATTGATATATATCGTCTAATCGTCCGGGGCCTGCGGTCCATTGCAGTGTGGCATAGAAAATTAATAACAAAATTAAGCCTAACCAGAAAATAGGAACAGAGCTACCTAATAGCGTCAAAATGCGTAAAACAAAATCGAGAGGTGTACCGACAAAACGAGCACATAATACGCCAAATAAAATGCCCAAACTGGCACCAATAACCAATGCGACTGTTGCTAACTCTAAAGTGGCTGGGAAAGTCAATAATAAATCATCAAGAACGGGTTGACCCGTTGATGTCGCTGTACCCAAATGTCCTTCTAATAATGCTTCTACATAGTGAAAAAACTGCATATAGAGAGGTAAATCCAGCCCCAATTCATGTTTGACTTGGTTATATGTTTCGAGGCTTGCATGATCACCGACAATTTGCAGAACAGGATCAACAGGGGAAAGTGCAGAAAGTGTGAAAGTAATTACAAGAAGCCCAAAAAGCGTAAGTACTAATGTCAATATTCCTTGAGCAAAAGTAATTAACTGGCTTTTTAGACGAATAGGTAACGTCATAGCAGTGTTCATACAGCAATAGCCTAGTGAAATGGCAAAAAATAGACCATCCACAATAACATGACTGTGGATGGTTTTAGGAAAAAATATTACTTAGTTACTTTGTCATAATAAACCATATCTGCATTTAGACCTTGGGCATAACCTTTAACATTATCGCGCATGACAATTTGGTTTTTACCTTGATCGATAAAGACATAAGGTGAACTACGTTGTAACTCTTTTTGCATTTCAGTATAGAGTGATTGACGCTTTGTCTTGTCTGCCTCATTCAGCGCCACTAATGTTTTTTGGCTTAGTTCAGGGATTTTCCAACCATTTAACCAAGCAACAGTATTGGATTGTCCGTCGTTATAAGCAAAGGCACTCGCATTTGAATGTGCATCAAAATAGTCTGGGATCCAAAAACGAATCGCGGCTTGGTGTTGTTTCGCGCGCACACGGCTATACACTTGGCTACCAGCCGCTGGTAATAAGTCTACTTGTACACCTGCTTGAGCAAAGCTTGCCTGAATGGATTGTGCCACCGTAATGTAAGGGACTTTATTCTCAACATCTAATGTAAAGCGAGCATTGGTAATGCCTGCTTTGGCTAAAATTGCCTTCGCTTTTTCGGGATCAAAGGTGAATGGATTATCTTTTAATGCACCCGGTAAACCCACAGGCAAAAAGCTTTGGTGAATAAAATACTGCCCACGCATTAAATCTTCAGTAATACCTTTGTAGTCAACTAAATAACGAGAGGCCTCCCAAAATGCGGGGTTACTAAGCGCAGGGTTTCCACTTGCGGTATTAAAAGCTAAATAAACTTGCTCAGCGGAAGGAATATTTAAAATTTGAATACCAGCTTTGCCAGACAGTGCTGCTGTTTGGTCTGTACCTAGCCCTCGAGCAATATCGGCATCACCTTTTTCAATCAACAAACGACGCGATGCTGGATCAGGTACGTTTTTAATAATGATATTCTCTATTTTAGGTGCACCAGTTGGTGAGAGAGGGTTAGCTTCTAACACAATCGCTTGGCGAGGTTGATAAGCACGCATTTTGTATGCGCCACTTCCTGCTGAATTCATTTTCAGCCAGCTATTCCCAAAGTCATTATTTTTAACGTGAGCAGAAACCAGCTTTTCATCAATAATAGAAGCAATTGGTGTTGAGAGGATATTTAGCACAACATCAGGGCTGACATCGGCTATCCAACGTACTTCTAATTCATTATCACTGACTTTTTTCAATAATGAATTAATGTTATCTGCTTTCCAACCTAAGACATTTAGAATAAAGGCAGGTGATTTATTCATGGTGATCGCACGCTGATAAGAGAAGATAATATCTTCAGGGCGAACAGTGTTACCTGATGCAAATTTTGCATCAGGTTTAATTTTAAATACGATAGATTTTTGTTCAGGATTGGCTTGCCAACTTTCAACTAAAATCGGTTCATTAATTTCAGGGTTATCGCGATTAGGTTGAACAATACGCTGATACAAACTAGGCACAGTCTGAATACTAGACAGTTCATTACTTTCAGCGGGATCAAGACTGACAATATCATCAAGCCCTTGAACCACAATTAATGTATTAGCAGGTGTTGCTGCAAATGCCGGGACGGAAAGGGCACCCACAACGAATAATGATAATAATTTTGCTTTCATGAGACGCTCCCTGAAACGGTGTCGCTAAAATCGTTATGTTAATAACTTATTAGTTATTACTTTGTGAAATTAACTTAGGCAAAACGTGACCGATGCGCAAAGTTTTAATTACGCTTACATATAACGCTTGGTTATAAGCAATTAAGATTAATTATGGTAGAAGAATAATTAACCGCAAGATGAGAAGAACCAGATACTCCTTTAGTAGTAATTGATTGACTATTAAGTTGTAGTAGCTGAATTGATTAAGCTGTATTTGATATCCATCAATATTCCTTATGAGTAGTTTCGTATTTTAGCCTTAGAAATCTTTAAATCTGAGGCAAAAATGAGCAAGAAAACACTCGCAATCATCGGTAACGGTATGGTGGGGCACCGTTATATCGAAGAATTGATTGATAAAGGTGGCAATGAAGAATTTAATATTGTCGTCTTTTGTGAAGAACCTCGCGTTGCATATGATAGAGTCCATCTCTCCTCTTATTTCTCCCATCACACCGCTGAAGAGCTCTCTTTAGTTAAGCAAGGATATTATGAGAAACACCAAATAGAAGTATTAATTGGTGAACGAGTGATAACCATCAATCGTGAAGAAAAAGTGGTACACACCAATACAGGGCGTTGTGTCAGTTACGATAAGTTAGTGATGGCAACAGGCTCTTATCCATGGGTTCCCCCTATTAAGGGAAATAACTCACCAGATTGCTTTGTTTATCGTACTATTGAAGATTTAAATGCCATCGAATCTTGCGCACGTATTAGCCGTAAAGGCGCGGTAATTGGCGGTGGACTTTTAGGATTAGAAGCCGCAGGTGCGTTAAAAAGTTTAGGTATTGAAACTCACGTTATCGAATTTGCCCCAACCTTAATGGCAGAACAACTTGATACATTAGGTGGTGAGCAACTTAAGCGAAAAATAGAACGTATGGGTGTGAAAGTGCATACCTCTAAAAACACACAAGAAATATTATCGACAGGTGAAAATGCACGTAAAACACTGCAATTTGCAGATGGTAGTTTTCTTGAAGTTGACTTTATTGTGTTCTCCACTGGTATTCGCCCAAAAGATAAACTGGCTCGTCAATGTAATTTAGATATTGCTCCAAGAGGCGGCATTGTTATTAATGATTATTGCCAAACAACAGATCCTGATATTTATGCTATTGGTGAATGTGCATCTTGGCAAAATAAAACTTTCGGGTTAGTGGCTCCGGGCTACAAAATGGCACAAGTTGCCGTCGATAATTTATTAGGCCATCACTCTGTCTTTCAAGGGGCTGATTTAAGTGCAAAATTAAAGCTTCTCGGTGTCGATGTCGGTGGTATTGGTGATGCTCATGGACATCAAGTAGGGTGCCGTAGCTATATTTATCTGGACGAAGGCAAAGAAATTTATAAACGTCTGATAGTTAGTGAAGATAATAAATACTTATTAGGGGCTGTATTAGTGGGAGATACCGAAGATTATGGCAATCTTCTACAGTTATCACTCAATACTATTGAATTACCAGAGCACCCAGATTCCTTAATTTTACCGGCACATGCAGGAAGTAAGCCTGCAATCGGAGTTGATTCCTTACCTGAAACAGCACAAATCTGCTCTTGTTTTGATGTGACAAAAGGCGACATTATTCAAGCAATTGAACGAGGTCGTCATACAGTTGCTGCCATTAAAGCTGAAACTAAAGCCGGTACAGGGTGTGGTGGTTGTATTCCTCTTGTGACTCAAGTCTTAAATGCAGAATTAACCAAACAAGGTATTGAAGTTAATCACCATCTTTGTGAGCATTTTCACTATTCACGCCAAGAACTTTATCATCTTATTCGTGTAGAAGGTCTGAAAAGTTTTGATGAACTGCTGGCAAAACATGGTCAAGGTTATGGCTGTGAAGTGTGTAAACCTACAGTGGGGTCATTGCTTGCCTCATGTTGGAATGAGTACATCTTGAGTGATGATTTAGTTTCTCTACAAGATACTAATGATAACTTTCTCGCAAATATGCAAAAAGATGGGACTTATTCCATTATTCCTCGCTCTCCCGGTGGTGAAATTACGCCCGCTGGTATTATAGCTATTGGGCAAATCGCTCAAAAATATAATTTGTATACCAAAATTACTGGCTCGCAACGAATGGCAATGTTCGGTGCTCATAAACAGGATCTGCCTGCTATTTGGGAAAAATTAATTGCAGCAGGTTTTGAAACAGGCCATGCCTACGCGAAAGCATTGCGTATGGTAAAAACGTGTGTAGGTAGCAGTTGGTGCCGTTTTGGTGTTGGTGATAGTGTTGGTTTGGGGGTTGCGCTAGAGCATCGTTATAAAGGTATTAGAACGCCTCATAAGATGAAATTTGGTGTATCAGGTTGCACCCGAGAATGTTCTGAAGCACAAGGAAAAGACGTCGGTATTATTGCCACCGACAAAGGCTGGAACCTCTATTTTGGCGGAAATGGTGGTATGAAGCCACGCCATGGGGATCTCTTTGCTTCGGATCTTGATGAAGAAACCTTAGTGCATTATATCGACCGCTTTATGATGTTTTATATCCGTACCGCAGATAAGCTACAACGAACCTCAGTATGGTTAGATAATTTAGAAGGGGGAATTGAATATTTACGTGATGTTATTATTCATGACAAGCTAGGCTTAAATACGCAGTTAGAAAAAGAACTGAAAGCCTTACAAGAACGAGTCGCTTGTGAATGGAAAGAAACGGTTGATTCTCCAAAAGCATTAAAACGTTTTGCCCACTTTATTAATAATCCAATGCCCGATCCGACAGTGCAAACGGTAAAAGAACGATTCCAACACCGTCCCGCACGTTTACATGAACGTATTGATATCAAATTGGTCACTGAGGAGGCGCAATCATGAGTCAATGGATAGCGGTTTGCCAATTAGATGATATTACACCAGGAACGGGTGTTTGTGCGCTGGTGGAGCAAGATCATGTTGCCATTTTTCGCCCTTATTCTGATACACGTTTATATGCATTAAGCAATATCGATCCCTTTGCACATTCCAGTGTTCTATCACGAGGATTAATTGCTGAACATGAAAATGAGTTGTATATCGTTAGCCCGCTAAAAAAACAGCATTTTCGTTTAACGGATGGTTTTTGCCTTGAAGATGAGCGTTTTTCGATCACACATTTTGATGTCAAGGTTGAAGGTAATACTGTTAGCGTACGCAGCCGTAATAAATCATCTCAATAAATAGGGGAATGAATATGGATTACTTTCCAATATTCTGTCAGCTCAAAGATAAACCTTGTTTATTAGTGGGAGGCGGTGAGATTGCTGAACGTAAAGCCAGATTGCTTATGGAGGCAGGGGCTATTATTTCTGTCATTGCCCCTTCATTTACAAGGCAGTTTATGCAATGGCATACCGAGCAAAAACTAAACTGTATTACAGGAATATTTAATGAGGTTCATTTATCTGGTAAATGGCTTGTTATTGCTGCAACAGATAGCGAGCAAGTGAATCAACAGGTTTTTCAATCAGCAACAGAGAATCAGATATTTTGTAATGTGGTGGATTCACCAGAGCAAGCTAGCTTTATTATGCCGTCTGTCATAGATCGTTCCCCCATTGTGGTGGCGATTTCATCGGGCGGAAAAGCACCTGTATTAGCCCGCATTTTGCGAGAAAAAATTGAACAACTCCTCCCTAATTATCTTGGTGAGCTAGCACAACTTGCCGGAAAATTACGAAATAAAATAAAACAGCGTTTTTCATCGATGAGTGCAAGACGTTATTTTTGGGAGCAATTTTTTGCGGATAAATCATTACAAGCTGAAATAGAAGCGCAAAGAGACGATGGTATTGAGCGACGCATTAGCGCACTGTTATCTGAAAATCAGCAACCTCAAGGCAGTGTTGTTTTAGTTGGCGCAGGGCCGGGTGATGCTGGGTTAATGACCATTAAAGGTTTACAGCAGTGTCAGCAAGCAGATGTAGTGGTTTACGATAGACTCGTGTCTGATGAGGTTATGGCTCTTGTTCGTAGAGATGCGCAGCGCATTTATGTTGGTAAGCAAGCGGGTTTTCACTGTGTTCCTCAAGACGAAATTAATCAAATTTTAATCAAAGAAGCCACTGCGGGAAAACGAGTGGTGAGATTAAAAGGAGGCGATCCTTTTATTTTTGGTCGAGGCAGTGAAGAGTTAGAAGCTTTGATTGAACATCGTATTCCATTTTCAGTGATCCCTGGTATTACGGCAGCATCAGGCTGTACAACTTACGCGGGTATTCCTTTAACGCATCGAGATTATGCGCAAAGCGTTCGTTTTATTACAGGACATGGAAAAGGGTTAAATGAAGCCCAGTGGCAATGTATTGCGCAAGAGAATCAAACATTGGTTTTTTATATGGGATTGACTAAAGCCCATTACATTCAGCAAATGTTACTCAGTCAAAACATGTGTGCGACGATGCCTGTTGCTATTATCGAAAAAGGAACATTAACAGCACAAAAAGTGATTACTGGGCAATTACATCAACTAGCACAGATGGCAGAAACAATGGAAAGTCCAGCGCTGATTATTGTGGGAGAAGTTGTCAAGTTGAATGATAAGCTACAATGGTTTCAATCAAAATCGGCTAAATAGCTGAAAAAAATTGAAGTTGACGTTATAAAATAAAAAAACCTCTTTAATATTCAATATGTATATTAAAGAGGTTTTTTATCTAATGCATAGAAATATATATGAAAATATTTTTTCATTTCATTTCAATTAAACAATTAGATTAAAAATTAAAAATAAATAATAAAAGTGAATGTTTAATAATCTACGGTAATTTTTAGGTTGGAATTATTATTCAATCTAAAGCTCAATTTATTGCTATTTTTAATTAATTTCAAACAGAAACTCTTTACTTATAACGCATCATAAAGTTCTGTAAGTTGGATAAAAACCTTCCTGATTATATTAATTCTGTGAGCTACGTAGGTTTTCTATCTATAAAACTTGCGTGATGTTAATTAAATGTTTATTTGTTGTTTTACCTCTTGTGATATTTGTTTTTTATTTTTCTAAGATAGAACCTTTGAGGGCTAAATAAAGTTAAGTGATAAGAATATCGCATTAATTGACAAAATTTACGATAAGTGTAAAAAAGAAGCGTGTTGTTATCACTTTCTATCTTGTCTAGATCTTAAAATGTTTAAGAATAGTCATTATTACAATCAAAATTTAACAGCGATGCAAATCGTTAATTGAGCGACCCCGCTATAAATTACTGTTTATTAGGAGAGGTACCCATGAAAAATAAAGCTGTGTTAACGATGATGTTTCCAGTCGGTATTATTTCACTTGCCTTAACCTCCTTTTTTTCTCATGCTGTGACTCCCCCTGAAGGCACTATTCTGGCAAAACAACAACATATTGTTATTAATAATGGCACTGAGGTTTCGTCACTTGATCCCCATAAAGTAGAAGGCGCGCCTGAAGGTAATATTATTTTGAATTTATTAGAAGGTCTGACTTATGTGGGGCCTAATGGCGATAGCATGCCAGGCGTTGCGTTGCGCTGGGAAACTGATGATAACAAGGTGTGGACATTCTATTTGAGAGAAGATGCCAAATGGAGTGATGGGACGCCAGTAACAGCCGAAGATTTTGTTTATAGTTGGCGTCGATTGGTAGATCCTAAAACTGGTTCACCTTATGCCAGTTATCTCGAATATGCTTATGTTGAAAATGTTGCAGATATTCTTAGTGGTAAAAAATCCCCCGAAACATTGGGTGTGAAAGCGATAGATCCCTACACTTTGCAAGTCAATTTAACCAAACCAATTCCTTATTTGGTTGATATGGTCAGTCATACATCATTAAAGCCTGTTAAAAAAGAGATTGTTGAAAAATACGGTGTTAATTGGACTCGCCCAGAAAACTTTGTCGGTAATGGGGCTTATATCATTGACAATTGGATTGTGAATGAAAAGGTAACTTTAACGCGAAACCCACTTTATTGGGATAATAAAAATACCATTATTGAGCAAGCCACGTTTTTACCAATTAGTTCAGAAACCAGTGATATTAACCGTTATCGTAGTGGTGAAATTGATATTACCAACAGCGCTATTCCTCCAGTTCTTTATAAAAAAATGAAGCAAGAACAGCCTGATAATTTACACGTTACACCTTATCTATGTACCTTTTATTATGAACTCAATAATAAAAAAGCGCCTTTTGATGACGCCCGAGTTCGGGAAGCTGTGAAATTGACACTTGATAGGCAAGTGATTGCTGAAAAAATAATGGGACAAGGCCAAATCCCTGCTTACTCTTTTACACCATCTTTTATTGGTAATGGTAATTTTAAGCCGCCTAAATGGGCATATTGGACACAACAACAACGTAATGAAAGGGCGCGTGAGTTATTAAAAGAGGCTGGATTTGACAGTAAAAATCCGCTGACTTTCACATTGCTTTACAACACTTCAGATCAAAATAAACAACAAGCTATTGCAGCTGCATCAATGTGGAAAAAAAGTATTGGCGCCAATGTCACGTTACAAAATCAAGAATGGAAAACAGCGCTAGAAAATCGTAATCAGGGCAATTACCAAGTTGCTAGAGCAACATGGTGTGCAGATTACAATGAACCGACTTCATTTTTAAACTCATTTCTTTCTAAAAGTAGCCTAAATACGATCTTTTATGAAAATAAAGCCTATGACGACACATTAAATAATGCACTACTTGCACTCGATAATGGTGCACGTCATCAACTCTATCAACGCGCTGAAGCCTTGCTAGATAAGGATTCTGCGATAGTACCTGTTTATTATCGTGTCAGTGTTAGATTAGTGAGTCCAAAAGTAGGTGGATTTACTGGTAAAGACCCCTTTGATTATACGGACTTAAAGCGCTATTTTATAAAGGTAGATAACTAAAACTGGTAAATTATCGGTATTCTATAGTTATGTACGATTTAAATGGTTAAAAGTGACTTTAACCGTAGTAAAAAATAAAAAAGCTACACAAAAAAGATAACGGCATAAAAAAATTATAATGTTATCAGGCAATTAAGCACTGATGGCAATTAAGTAAGTTTGATTTATTTTTTGTAAAAACAATAAGTTGTGTAAACCGTTCTAAAACACAACTGAACATCACAGAATGGTTGTCTAACAACCAACTCACTAACTGGGAGTATTTTATAAGATGAGTAATTTAACTAAAAAGAGTGCGTTGGCGATTGCAATAAGCGCAATCTTTGGATTGTCAGCACTAACAGCTAACGCTGCGGTTGTTCCAGACGGGGTAAAATTAGCTGAAAAACAAGTGCTTGTTCGTAATAATGGCTCTGAGCCACAATCACTTGATCCTCATAAAATCGAAGGTGTGCCTGAATCTGCATTAGCACGTGATCTCTTCGAAGGCGTTACTATTGTTGGCCCAGATGGTGAAATTCTACCCGGCTCAGCAACTAGCTGGGAAAATAAAGACTTCACCGTTTGGACATTCAAAATTCGTGAAGGCGCTAAATGGTCAAATGGCGAACCTGTTACAGCACAGGATTTTGTTTATAGCTGGCAACGTTTAGCAGATCCTAATACGGCATCTCCTTATGAAAGTTATCTACAATATGCGCATATCGTCAATATCGACGATATTATCGCAGGTAAGAAAAAAGCCACTGAATTAGGAGTTAAGGCATTAGATAACAACACATTAGAAGTGACATTATCAGAAGCAGTGCCTTATTTACCAAAATTATTAGCTCACTCCTCCATGTCGCCAGTTAATCAAAAAGTGATAGAAAAATTTGGCGAAAAATGGACTCAACCTGCTAATTTCGTCGGTAACGGCGCTTATAATTTAAAAGACTGGACAGTCAACGAGCGCATTGTTTTAGAGCGTAGCCCAACCTATTGGGATAATAAAAATACCGTTATTGATAAAGTCACATTCTTACCTATCTCATCAGAAGTCACCGACGTAAACCGCTATCGTGCGGGCGAAATCGACATGACATATAGCAATTTACCCATCGAACTTTTCCAAAAACTGAAAAAAGAGATCCCGGATGAATTGCGTATAAGCCCATATTTATGTACTTATTATTATGAAATTAATAATGAGAAAGCTCCGTTTAACGATCCTCGTGTCCGTGAAGCACTGAAACTGTCAATGGATAGAGATATCATCACTTATAAAGTGAAAAACCAAGGCGATATCCCAGCTTATGGCTTTACCCCTCCATTTACTGATGGCATTAAAGAGAACAAACCAGAATGGTTTGCGACTTGGACACAAGAACAACGCAATGAAAAAGCACGCCAATTATTAGAAGAGGCTGGCTATAACAAAGCAAATCCACTGAAATTTAAGCTTCTGTACAATACATCCGACTTACATAAAAAAGTTGCGATCGCCGCTTCTTCAATTTGGAAGAAAAACTTAGGTGCCGATGTTTCTCTTGAAAACCAAGAGTGGAAAACTTTCTTAGATACTCGTCACCAAGGAACTTATGATGTTGCTCGTGCCGGTTGGTGTGCAGATTATAATGAACCTTCTTCATTCCTGAACATGATGCTGTCTTACAGCAGTAATAACACTGTTCACTATAAAAACACAGAATTTGACGCATTGATCAAAGAGTCTTTACGTGTGAAATCTGATGATGAACGTGCCGCTATTTATCAAAAAGCTGAAGGTGTATTAGATAAAGATTCGGCTATTGTTCCACTTTACTACTATGTAAACACCCGTTTAGTGAAACCTTATGTCGGGGGTTATTCAGGTAAAGATCCATTAGATAATTTACATACTAAAGACTTGTACATTATTGCTAAGTAATCGGGCGAGACCTTGCTTTTTAAGGCAAGGTCTTTTTATCGTCACGCCTGAATAGGTTTGTGTTATAGGAACGGGCAATGCTCAAATTTATTTTTCGTCGCTTTTTGGAAGCGATACCGACTCTATTTATTCTAATAACGATTTCGTTTTTTATGATGCGCTTAGCGCCGGGTAGTCCTTTTACGGGTGAAAGAAAACTCCCGCCTGAGGTAATGGCAAATATTGAAGCGAAATACCATTTAAATGATCCCATTTATAAGCAATATTTCGATTATTTAATTCAGCTATCGAAAGGGGATTTAGGGCCTTCTTTTAAATATAAAGACTACAGTGTAAACACCTTAGTCGGTAAAGCATTCCCTGTTTCAGCTAAATTAGGGCTGTCGGCATTTATTTTTGCCGTAATTTTAGGTGTGGGGGCAGGCGTGATCGCGGCACTGAATCAGAACAGCAAATGGGATTATACCGTCATGACTTTTGCCATGACGGGGGTTGTAATACCGAGTTTTGTTGTCGCACCACTCCTAGTGCTTATTTTTGCTATTACCTTAAGGTGGTTACCAGCAGGAGGTTGGAATGGTGGCGCAGTGCAATATATGTTGTTACCAATGATTGCATTATCGCTTTCTTATATTGCTAGCATCTCGCGTATTACCCGTAGTTCAATGATCGAAGTATTACACTCAAACTTTATCAGAACGGCCAAAGCGAAAGGCTTGCCGATGAAAAGAATTGTACTGCGTCATGCTTTAAAACCCGCGTTGCTACCTGTTATTTCTTATATGGGGCCTGCATTTGTCGGTATTATTACGGGCTCAATGGTTATTGAAACTATCTTTGGATTGCCGGGTATCGGACAACTTTTCGTTAATGGTGCTTTAAACCGAGATTACTCATTGGTATTAAGTTTAACCATTATCGTCGGTGCATTAACGATTTTCTTTAATGCCATTGTCGATATTTTATATGCCGTTATTGATCCGAAAATTCGTTATTAATAGATACTGGAGCGCGTTATGTTATCACTGAAGGAAAACAGCGAAGCTCTGGGGAATTTCTCGGAGCAGCTAGATATTGAAGGTCGTAGTTTATGGCAAGATGCTCGTCGTCGTTTTATGCACAATAAAGCTGCGATCACGAGCCTTGTATTGCTTTTCTTTATTATATTATTTGTTATTTTTGCCCCCATGTTATCACCATTTCTTTATGATGATACTGATTGGGAAATGATGTCAATGGCACCTGACTTTGCCTCTTCTCACTATTTTGGTACTGACTCATCAGGCCGTGACTTATTAGTACGGGTTGCGATTGGTGGTCGTATCTCATTAATGGTAGGTATTGCGGCAGCCTTTGTTGCGGTCATTGTTGGCACACTTTATGGCGCAATGGCGGGTTATATTGGTGGGCGTGTTGACTCAATAATGATGCGCTTACTCGAAATATTAAACTCATTCCCATTTATGTTCTTTGTTATCTTATTGGTGACATTTTTTGGTCAAAATATCCTACTGATTTTTGTTGCTATCGGCATGGTGTCTTGGCTTGATATGGCACGTATCGTAAGGGGACAAACTTTAAGTCTAAAACGTAAAGAATTTATTGAAGCTGCGCTGGTATGTGGTGTTTCATCACGCAATATCGTGCTAAGACATATTGTTCCTAACGTATTAGGTGTAGTGGTTGTTTACGCCTCGTTATTAGTGCCTAGCATGATTTTATTCGAATCCTTTTTAAGTTTCTTAGGTTTAGGAACACAAGAGCCATTAAGCAGTTGGGGTGCACTATTAAGTGATGGTGCAAACTCAATGGAAGTTTCTCCTTGGTTGATTCTTTTCCCGGCTTCGTTCTTAGTTGTCACACTGTTTTGCTTTAACTTTATCGGTGATGGCTTACGTGACGCATTAGATCCGAAAGATCGTTAAGGAGAACAAAATGACAAATACAACAAATAAGTCGTTATTAAGTGTTAAAGATCTCAGTGTCACTTTTGGTACCGCAGATGGTGACGTTACGGCAGTGAATAAGCTGAATTTTGAATTATCAGCAGGTGAAACCTTAGGCATTGTTGGTGAATCGGGTTCTGGTAAATCGCAAACAGCTTTTGCTTTGATGGGATTATTAGCGAAAAATGGTCGTACAGCGGGTAGTGCCAATTTTAATGGCCGTGAGATCTTAAATCTTCGTCAAAGCGAATTAAATAAAATGCGCGCTGAAGAAATATCCATGATATTCCAAGATCCAATGACTTCATTAAATCCTTATATGAAAGTCGGCGCACAGCTTATTGAAGTCTTGATGCTGCATAAAGGCATGAGTAAAAATGATGCTTATGCGGAATCAGTTCGTATGTTAGATGCCGTAAAAATGCCTGAAGCACATAAACGAATGAGTATGTACCCTCATGAATTTTCAGGCGGGATGCGTCAACGTGTCATGATTGCAATGGCATTACTGTGTAAGCCTAAACTGTTAATTGCTGATGAGCCGACAACGGCACTTGATGTGACGGTTCAAGCACAAATCATGACACTGCTAAATGAGCTTAAAAATGATTTAAACACCGCAATTATTATGATCACCCATGACTTAGGGGTTGTTGCGGGGATTTGCGATAAAGTATTGGTAATGTATGCAGGGCGCACTATGGAATATGGGAATGCGCGTGATATTTTTTATCAACCCTCACACCCTTATTCTATCGGGTTGCTACAAGCCGTTCCGCGTTTAGACGGTGAAGATGAGCGACTAGCGACTATTCCGGGTAATCCTCCTAACTTATTGCGTTTACCAAAAGGTTGTCCATTCCAACCACGCTGTCAGTATGCAACAGAGCAATGTTTGTCGCATGAGCCTGAATTAGCGCAATTTGCACAAGGGCGATTACGAGCCTGTTTTAAAGCGGTGGAGGAATTGGTATGACGCAGGCCACATTACAAGATAGAAAAGTTATTCTAGAAGTGAATGACTTAAAAGTTTATTTCGATGTTCAAGATAATAAACAGTGGTTTTGGAAAGCGAAAAAAAGCCTCAAAGCCGTTGATGGTGTCACATTGCGTTTATATGAAGGTGAAACATTAGGGGTTGTTGGTGAATCTGGTTGTGGTAAATCGACATTTGCGCGTGCCATTATTGGGTTAGTCAAAGCCTCTGGGGGTACAGTCACTTGGTTAGGCAATGATTTATTGGGAATGGGTAATAAACAATGGCGCGATATTCGCCAAGATATTCAAATGATTTTCCAAGATCCACTGGCTTCCTTAAACCCAAGAATGACGATTGGCGACATTATTGCTGAACCCTTAAAAACCTATCACCCTAAAATGAAACAGGCGCAAGTGGTTGAAAAAGTGAAAGCAATGATGATGCGAGTCGGATTATTGCCAAACTTAATTAACCGTTATCCTCACGAATTTTCAGGAGGACAGTGTCAACGTATCGGTATTGCTCGCGCATTAATTCTAGAGCCTAAATTGGTGATTTGTGATGAGCCCGTTTCTGCACTTGATGTATCAATTCAGGCTCAAGTAGTTAACTTGCTGAAAGATATTCAAAAAGAGATGGGGTTATCGTTGATCTTTATTGCCCACGATCTGGCTGTGGTAAAACATATTTCTGATCGTGTCTTGGTGATGTATTTAGGGCATGCGGTAGAATTAGGCACCTATGATGAAGTTTATCATCACCCATTACACCCTTATACCAAAGCGTTGATGTCAGCAGTGCCTATTCCTGATCCCGATAAAGAGCGTAATAAGCACATTGATTTATTGGAAGGCGAGTTACCTTCACCGATTAATCCACCATCAGGTTGTATATTCCGTACACGTTGCCCAATGGCGGATGAAGAATGTGCCAAAACACGCCCTTTATTAGAGGGAAGTTTCCGCCATGCCGTCTCTTGCTTAAAAGTAGATCCGCTTTAATGTAACTAAATAGTGTTGATAAGAGAAGAAGCCTGCTTGAATAAATTCAAGCGGGCTTCTTATTTTTAACATGCAGAATATTGGACATTTATTATTATTTTCTCTTTAACGGATCTTCGATAATATCGGGCATCTTTGGTAAATCTAATTCGCCTTTTTCCATATAGATATCTAAGCCACTTAGCCAATCCGCATATTTTCTTAACTCATCCATTCTTTCTGGGTTTCTACCTATTTCACAATAACCAATAGGTAAATCATAAGTGACTACACGACGAAGAAACAGTGAATTTCTTGGTAATGTACCATGGTCAGTAGGGCGTTGATTATATTCGCGAATACGTGTTCTCATCTCTTCTAAGGTTTCATATTTTGAGGTTGTATTTTTATCTTGAGGATCTAACAGTGGGTTATTCTGGAGTATTTTTCGCTCTTCTGGGGTGAGTTCAACCCAAATACGATGTTGATAAGAATAGAGATCTTTATAGAAATAGTATTCGGCATCTTTTGGAGTGTAGATATCTAATTCATCATCATAAAGAATTTGCCCATAACCTTGACCTAAAGGTATCTCTTTTTTCTGATTATTAGCATTGATATTAATTTCAGGGGCTGGTTTCTCCGCTTTTTTTTCTATTACGGCAAAATCTTCATCAAATGTTGCTAATTCGGCTGGTGTAATAGGGTGAGGCACTTCTGGGGCATTAATATTTAATGACATATTAGCGGAAGGAGCTGGCCATGCGAAGCCTTCTAATGTTTTGGTATTACTGTCCCAGAAAATATTACCGTCACTAAATCGTCCATTTGCATCGGTAAATACTGTGTTTGGGTTGGGTTTTTCACCACAAGGCGTATTACGTGCTAACATTCTGATATAGGGCGGATGTTTAAGGCTAAATAGTGGATGGTGAGAAGTTTGCCCCTTTTGAGTAATATTAGGAAGTGGACACCAACCAATACTTTGTAAAGGCGATGAGCCCATTACGCGATCGTGTGGATTACAATAAATATAAAATCGCCCATGATTATCTCTTTCCTTAATCATTTCACCTTTAGCTAATTTTTCCTTATTTTTTTCAATATTTCTTTTCTTGCTAATATCAAGTTTTTCTCCCTTATATATGACGACATCAGGAGTCCAACTTTTCTTATCTTCACTCTGCCCAACAATTAGACCTGAATATCCACAAGGGGCATCTTTCAATCGATTTTTATTTTTTGCAATTTTATCAATAATTTCTTTAAGTGTGGCTTCTCTATGTGCTTGATTAATATTTTCATTGTAAACATACGAGTAACTATTTAAGAAATTATCTTCTGTGGCATAAGGAGAATTTAAAACAAACAAACTATCAGGGGGTTCAATTGCTGCTGCGGCTAACGCTATCATGGTACCTTGGCTGTGTGAAATGACGGTAACGGTATCATAAGGATAATCTTTACGTATTTTCCCGACTAAATTGGCTAACCGTTTTACAGCATGAGCATAATAATGACGAGGAGGTGACTTTGTTAATAACCGATCTGTTTCAGGGTTAAAGGCTTGTACATTAAAAGGGATTGGCGTTGGGATCACGGTCCATAACATCGCGAGATTGCTAAAGCCACTCTTACTCCATAAACTGACTAAATTATTGCATCCATTTTGAAATGGCCCACCGCCCCAGAAAAAAGGACCTTTATGTTTAATTTTTTCATTAATAAAGAGGCGTTTTTTACGGTAAGGCAAGGAATGGTATTCTTGTACAGTATTGTATTTTTTTATATCTTCAAGGGTCCAATATCTTTCATCTTTATGACTGTATTCGGGCTCTAATATCTCACTGACTAAGCGATGATAGCTTTCTCCGGCTCTATTTTTTAATGGAATACAATATTGGCCTAAATCGTCATCAGTTGCACGATATCCCCAATAAAAACGGATCACGGGGGAATTACCCAACTCGGTTAAGGTTCGAATAGGCTCTTCATAAATATAGTGGCTATTATCATAATTTTTTTCATCTAAAATAAACTTAGATTGGTAATATTTATTCCTTTCCAACTCATAAGCTGTACCAGTAAGATTCAGTCTTTCATTAAGTCCTTTGCACAGTTCTCGTTCAGCATCGTCATACCACTCTCCTTCTGAATTCACTCCATGAACAAAAATAATAATACCGGGTAAATGAGGTTTAGCATGGATTTCTGCCCCAATATTGGCAGCGTGGGTGATAGAACGCCATTCTTGACTGCCATCAAGGCATTCTTTAGGTTTTAGCCAACGGGTTGGTTTGCTGTTACTCATCATTTTTCTGCCTGTGAAATAGGGTAAATAGAAGGGGCGCTACAATCAAAACGGGTTTGCCCTGAGGGGGTTTTTAGTGTTGGAGAGGGAGATTCTTTATCCCCGACACTACTATGAACATAATTTGAATCGGTGGGATCAAAATAAAATTTTCGCCACCAAGGTTTAGCTAATTCATCATTAGCTTCTCGACGACTGACAGCGGTTTCTCCTAAATAAAATCCCTCATCAGTGACGATGATATCGAAAAAAGAAGAGTAGTAACCAGGGTGGTCAGTGTGAATACCAAACCCCCCATTTGTGGGCCTAAAGTTTTTTCCACCATCAAGGGTGACAAGAATAACGTTAACACAACCTGTTTTTGTTCCTGCGCAACGACTGGTTACACGACTCAATACTCCCGGAAAAGCAAAAGCATCATCACGCTCGGTTGCCCAGATTAAACGCCCTTGATAACGGCAAGCTGAAGACCGGATAATCTCTTGGTGGATACCTTTTTGAGTATTGTTGTAATACGTCGAGCCACTGCGCCTTTCATTATATTTCTCCAAGGTAAAAAAGCGGTGGTCATCAATACGATAAATGACGGTGGGAGGGCCATAACTTTTAATTTCTTCGGCTATTAAACGTTGTTGCTCGGCGCTATCTTGTTCCGCTTTGATAGCGGCTTTTTCTTTTAATGATAAGCAACCGGTTAATAGCGTGGCACTCAAAATAAACAGTAAGGGAAGTTTCAGTTGATGTAATAACATGGGGTGTCCTTTTCGTGATGCTGATTTGTTTATATGTGCATCTGCCGATGTTTTATGACTGTAAAATTAATCACGGTATCTATAAAAAATTGTGATTTATAACATCATGCTAATTCAATAATATTGCTGTCCTTGGCGGTTATAACCATGTTTTATAAATGATAAAAAATATAATTTATTAATTATTAAAGTAATAAAGCTAATTTATTATTTTTTGAAGTGGAAGTTATATTTTTATTCGATAATTTTAGTTATAGCAAGCAAGATGCTAATTATCAATGTGTTGACTTTATTATTAAGACGGAATTCGCAAAAACAAATTCTTACTTTAGTAGTCATACGTAATTAAATTGATCTTATTAACATTTAATAGGTTTAATTAAAATAATAAAAATAGCGAATGCACAGGTGTTTTTATTTTAAATTATATTAACTATTGATAACGTAATGGAATATTAGTTGAAAACTAAAAATAAATAAAACTTATACTATTTCATAGTCTTATTATCAGACTAAATCCAGCTTTTAGCTCTAAAGGCTTTTGATTTAGTTACATTGGTCGATTTTTTGCATCTCGAAATAACTTTGTGGTTTGTATCACTGTGTCATATTTTCAATGTGATAGTTTATTATTGAACATCCATTGGCATTCTGTTTATTTTTCGGGGAAATGATGAAAAGTGTAATATCTATTTTAGTCAGCACAGGTGTATTACTGTCATCAATGGCAGTGGCAAATACCACAGGCTCAGAAATCCTTGCTGTACAATCAGGGGGAACACCCAATAAGGTGTATCAAAATAATAAACCAACACTGAAAGTTGCTACCTATAATATCGGCAAAAATGAAGTTTCAGCAGATGTCACCAATTTTGACAAGCTTAACCAAGCAATCAAAAATATCGATGCTGATGTCATAGTAGTGACGGAAGTTGATAATAAAACGGCACGTAGTAAAAATATTAACCAGCTTGAAGAGTTAGCAAAAGCTAATAATCTACAGTTTGCTTTTGGCAAAGCACTTGATTTTGATGGTGGACAATATGGTGTCGGTATTCTATCTAAATATAAAATTGATAAATCACAAGTCGTTAATCTGCCTTCCGGTGATGCAGAACAACGCATTGTTTTATTATCACAAATTACGAAACCAGGGTTTGATTCACCGATTATTATTATGGGAACACACCTTGATTGGCAAAAAGATCCCACGATTCGTATCGGTCAAGTAAGACATATTTTAGATGCTGCAATTGGTGATACTGAGACAGGCTTTGATAATATTTCAACATCAATAAAAATATTAGCGGGTGATTTTAACTCTACCGCTAATGAACAACCCATCCAAGAAATTAACTATTTTTGGAACCCTGTTGAAAAGCCAAATAGTGATAAACGTACATGGCCTGCAATTAATCCAGCTATAGATATTGACCATATATTTACGTTTAAAGGTCAAGTGTGGGATATCAAAAATATGGACATTCCACAAGATTCAGCAACATTTAAATGGTCAGACGCAAGTGATCATCTTCCTGTTATTGCAGAACTAGAGTTACAAGAACAGTAATAAATAAAAATGCCCTTGATAGTATTTTCAAGGGCATTATTTTCATCAACGGCTAATTAAGCGTTAAATCAGGCTAAATCCAACCTTTAGCTCTAAAGGCTTTTAATGTAGTGACGAAATAGCTCATCTCTTCGGGTGTGCCTAATGTTAAACGGCTCCAACCAAAAGCAGGCGGAAATTCACGACCGACCATAATGTTCGCGTCTTTCATTCTATTTTGATAGGTTTTTACATCACCTTTAACTTTATGGAATATAAAGTTTGCATGAGAAGGCGCGTATTCAATATCCAGCTCTTTTAATGCATCTACTACCATCTGACGAGAAACATCAATCGACTTACGGCTATATTCCACATAGGCTTTATCTTTTAATGATGCGAGCGCCGCCACCGCACCTGCTGTATTGGTATTATCAATGGAAACAAACACATTAACTTCTGAAATAACGTCAGGTACGGCAACACCATAACCGACACGAAGTCCAGCTAAGGCATAAATTTTTGAGAAAGTACGCGCAACAATCAGGTTTTTATAGCCTTCAGCTACTAGCGCAATAGCACTGGTAAATTCAGGTGTTGAAACAAATTCTGCATAAGCTTCATCAATAATAAAAAAGACATTTTCTTTAGCTGATTTTATCCAATGGGTTAACGCTGCCGTTGGTGTCAACATTGCCGTTGGATTGTTTGGGTTACACAAATACACCATGCTAATACCATCAAACTCTTGCGCTTTTTTTTGCATGGTAGCTAAATCAAAAGCCAGAGTGCTATCAACAGGAACTTTAACGATTTTTACCCCTAAAGGTTCTGCATAAAGCTCGGCATAGTTAAATGTTGGATCAGGAACAATAAGTTGAACTGCTTTACCCTCTTTTTGAGCTTTGTTGGCCACAAATTGAACGGCTGCTTGAATTGTCTCAGATGAACCATTACCCAAAGTGATATGTTTATCTGAAAGTTTAAATTCTTTCCCTAATTCGCTAATTAATGCGCTACGTGCGTCATCGGGATATCTAAATGCATTAGGTAAAGCATCAATAATGGCAAGCTTTGCTTTTTGTGACATGCCTAATGAGTTTTCATTAAAGTTAAGTAATAGCGGATTTTCTGCGTTAAAAACCAATTTATTTTTTAGCGTTTCATTGGCATAAGCAGAGCTAACAAAGGAACTTAATGAAAGCCCCCCAATCACTAAACTTGATGATGTTAAGAATGAACGACGATTCATGTGATGTTTCCCAAGTAAATTATTCTATGTTTTATTAGTTCACATAGATTACTAAAAAACAGACCAAAGTAAATATGTATGCGTAAAAAATAGTTATTTATTCAATCTTTTTTTAAAGGGATAAATCAGAAATACGGTTTTATTTTTGCGAAAACAACATTATAACGATTGTTCATCAACCTTTTTTGAACTCTTTTCAGCTTCAGCAATTATCCAGTTTTTAAACTTTCCCTGTTTAGAATCAGGGGTAATTTCTATTGGTGAAAGTAGATAATAACTTGAGTTATCTTTCACAAATCCATTTATGGCAACTAATTGCTGATTATGTAATTCATCTTGTACCATGAGAAAAGAGGCAATTGTTGCTCCCAACCCTGCTAATGTTGCTTGAATAGCCAGATAAAAATGCTCATATTCACTGGTTTTTGTATAGTTTGATACAACTCCTGAGTATTGAAACCAATCTTGCCAAGCTTGAGGCCGTGACAATGTTATTAACTGTTTATTTGAGTGATGAAGATTATTCGGTTTTATGACAGCACCTATTTTTTCATCACAAATTTTGGTTGCATAAATATTCTTGCTCCAAAAAAAATCATCTCGTCGAAATGCTAAATCAACACCTTCTTTATTAAAATCAATCGCACCACCCGCGGCAACTAAGTGCAACGTGATTTCAGGATGTAATGCATAAAAATGAGAAAGTCGCGGGATTAGCCATTTCATGGCAATAGTAGGTTCGCATGAAACAACTAACACGGGGTTATTTAAGGGAGTGCGCAGATGGGTGACGGTTTCTTCAAGTTGTTCAAATATCGCTGACGTGGTTTTATATAAATACTGACCTGCTTCATTTAAATAAACTGCACGATTACGACGTTCAAATAAAGCAATGCCTAATTCATCTTCTAATAAGCGTATTTGTCGGCTTACTGCACTGTGTGTAACATGAAGTTGCTCCGCAGCACTGACAAAGCTGCCTGTTTGTGCCGCACTATTAAAAAAACGTAAGGATGTTAAAGAAGGCATTTTCATAAAAGTAAGCCATAAAGTGAGTAATAAAATAGACGATGAAAAATTACAGATATACTGCAAGATAAATCGCTTTTTATTTTTAGTCAAATTAGCAAAATAAAGTGGTTACGGTGGATTAAATAGGTTTTTTATTCAAATAAAAGCTTATTTTATGTCACTTTTTATTACTTATAATTAACTCAAATGTGAGAGTAAGGAAAGAAATGAGTGAGCTAATTGCTGTTGCAATGATCACGGTATTGGCTGTGATTAGTCCTGGCCCTGATTTTGCTATGGTGACAAAAAATAGTTATTCCTATGGTGTGAGAGTTGGGCTGATTACAGCAATTGGCATTGCCATTGGTGTTCAGGTTCATGTCTTTTATACTGTATTTGGTGTTTCTTTTATTATTACAGAGTCTCCAACACTTTTTTTTATAATGAAGTTATTAGGAGTGGGGTATTTAATTTATTTAGGCTTTAAGTCATTAACGAATAAAACACAATTGACGATTGAAAATGCGGTAAATTCGGCTCCTAATGTGTTTCAGGCATTACGTGTTGGTTTTTTAACGAATGCATTAAATCCTAAAACAATGTTATTTGTTATTGCGTTGTATACACAAGTGGCTAACTTGAGTAATCCACTCTGGGTAAATCTTTCTTATGGTATGTTTATCTCTGTTGCTCATTGGATTTGGTTTAGTTGTGTTGCATTATTTTTCTCCACACCTTTATTACGCACAAAAATACTTTCGCATCAAAAAATGGCAGATAAAATTATTGGCATTTTATTAATTCTTTTAGGTATTGGGTTGCTGTTTATTTCAGTGAAGTAGAAAATTAATCAAATAAAAAGGAGATCAGATAACGATCTCCTTTTCTTTATTTTTTAATCACTATTTAGTTTGACTCAGGAAAAGTTAATGTCGATCCTGGAGCTTCACGACTAAGATGAATAAAATTCAAGTGTTTTTCATATTGATCTAAAATATCAGTAATTACTTGCTCTTTGGTGTAATCCATTAAGTCATTTCCTTGGGTTCCTTCCCATAAATAGGTCTCTAAGCGGTAATAATCTGATTTACCTCGACGAGCACGATAAGTGAATGCAGGTACTGAATATTTTTGTGGCCAAATTTGATAAATAAAATTCTGTTCTTGGTCAAGATCAACCACAAGCTCTAAATGATGTAAACGTTCATTATCTTCAATTGGATAATAATTGAATTCGACTTTCGCTCCACGTAATAAAAGCTCTTTAGCCACATCTTGCATCGCTGGCATACAGGTTAAATCTAACATGCGCTGTGTATAGGTCGTTCCAGGGAAATTCATCACCCGCCCTAAACGCTGTTTCCAATTCATCGTAGCATTACCATAAAGTGGTGCTGGTGCATTGGTATTTAGTGAACTAACTCGTCTAAAATCTTCGACTTTTAATGATTTATAAAGTCCGGCCATAATAAAGAAAATAACAAAGCTAAAGGGTAATCCCATTATTATGGTCGTGTTTTGTAAGGCAGAAATACCATCTGCCATTAACATACCTAACGTTAATAAACCAATAGCAATAGACCAGAAAATGCGAAGCCAATTAGGTGCGTCGTTATTAACATGGCTTAATTGAGAGGTAAAATTGCCTAATACTAATGAACCAGAGTCGGCAGAAGTAACATAAAATAATAATCCAGTAATTGTGGCGACCGAAGCCGTTAAACCAAAACCAGGATAAAGTTCTAATAATGAATAAAATCCTTTTTCGGGAGCTTCTAATACTGTTTGTGCGAGTGCTTTATTACCATGGATCACTTCATATAAAGCGCTATTACCAAAAATGGATAACCATAGCAGTGTAAAAACAAAGGGAATAATTAAAGTGCCTATGACGAATTGTCGAATTGTTCGTCCCCTTGAAATACGTGCTAAAAAGAGCCCAACAAAAGGTGACCATGCAACCCACCAAGCCCAGAAAAACAGTGTCCAGCTATTCATCCAATCTGTTGGTCTATCAAATGCAAAGCTATTTAACGTCATGCCTAAAAAACGATTAGTATAATCACCGACATTTAATACCAGTGCATTTAATAAAAACTCAGTATCACCCGCAAATAAGATAAATAAAATAAGCCCCAATGCGAGTAATACATTCAGTTCAGATAAAATCCTGATCCCTTTGTTAACGCCCGATGTTGCAGAAATAACGGCCATAATAACAGATAATAGAATTAATCCGCCTTGAACGCCCAATCCTTGGGGCAAATCAAAAAGAACTTTTAGCCCATAATTAAGTTGTACAACGCCAATACCTAATGTTGTTGCAATACCAAAAATGGTGCCTAATACCGCGGCAATATCAACTGTATGACCAATTGGGCCATAAATACGATTTCCAAAGATAGGATAAAGTGCAGAGCGTATGGTTAATGGCAAATTGTAACGATAGCTAAAATAGCCCAAAGCGATACCAATAAGTGCATACATAGACCAGCCCGTCAGGCCATAGTGGAATAAAGTCCACACCATCGACTGACGGGCTGCTTCTATTGTTTCACCTTCGCCGGTTGGCGGTAACATATATTGTGTAATGGGCTCTGCTACAGAGAAAAACATCAAATCAATCCCAATACCTGCTGCAAATAACATCGCAGACCAACTTAAAACACTAAATTCAGGTTTCGATTGCTCAGGCCCTAATTTGATATTTCCAAAACGAGATGTGGCAACAAAAATAACAAAAACAATGTATAACGTTGCCGCCAATAGATAGTACCAACCAAAGGTTTTTGATACCCATCCCAGTGTTGCCACAATCCATGTATTTGCTGTTTCTGTCATCAAAATAGTGAAAAAAGAAAACGCTAAAATCAGCGTTGCTGAAGCGAAAAAAACGACAGAATTTAGCTTGTCTTTCTGTGGTTTTTTTGTGCTGTTAAGAGTTGTCATCAGAAATTCCAAAAATTTATTTATCTAAAGTTAAAAGTTGCATTCTTTGTTAACTAATTGAATTAGTTGCAAAGATTCAAATTTTCACGATATCCTCTCATATTGAAATGTAAATTAATTGTGATAAACAATAGTTAATATTGATTGAATGTTCAATTAAAAAAACGTTTAATGAATGTGTTCAATGTATTTTTTAGGTCTTTAAAACATGCCGAAGATAGGAATGCAGTCGATACGTAAACAGCAATTAATCCAAGCGACGTTAGCAGTTATTAATGAGGTTGGAATGCAAGAGGCGAGCATCGCATTGATAGCTCGAAAAGCCGGTGTTTCTAACGGCATTATTAGTCACTACTTTCGTGATAAAAATGGATTGTTGGAAGCTGCCATGCGCCATATCCAGTATCAATTGGGTTTTGCGGTGGCGATACGTTTAAGAATGTTAAGCGATGCAACACCTAAGCTACGAATTCAAGCCATTGTTGAAGGTAACTTTGATACCACTCAAACCAGTGAAGCAGCAATGAAAACATGGTTAGCATTTTGGGCAAGTAGTATGCATCAGCCTAATTTGAATCGTCTACAAAAGGTCAATGATAGAAGGCTTTATTCCAATTTAAGTTACGAGTTTGGGCGCGTTCTTACTAAAGATCAAGCACGTTTAGCTGCAAAAGGTTTAGCTGCATTAATAGATGGTTTATGGCTAAGAAGCGCATTAAGTAACGCACCATTTTCTCTTGAAGAGGCCAAAATCATTACTAATGAATATATCGATATGCAACTTACAAATCGGAGTCAAATAAAGACTTAACAAACTAATAATAAAGGAGAAAATATGCCAAACCCGCCGTTACATAAGCTCTATATTCATGGTGGATATGTTGATTGTGCACAACCGGAGTGTGAACAATTTGAAGCGATTAATCCAGCTAATGGCGAAGTGATTGCACATTTACAATCAGCAAGTGAAGAAGATATCAATTGGGCCGTCGAGAGTGCGAAACAAGGGCAAAAAATTTGGTGTGCTATGACCGCAATGGAACGTTCTCGAATTTTACGACGCGCTGTTGATATTTTACGTGAACGTAATGATGAATTGGCTCATTTAGAAACCCTAGATACAGGCAAACCGCTATCTGAAACACGTTATGTCGATATTGTGACAGGCGCTGATGTTTTAGAGTATTACGCCGGTCTTATTCCTGCACTTGAAGGAGAGCAAATTCCGCTTAGGGAGACCGCTTTTGCTTATACTCGCCGTGAACCATTGGGAATTGTTGCCGGTATCGGTGCTTGGAATTACCCCATCCAAATAGCGTTATGGAAATCTGCGCCTGCACTTGCTGCAGGTAATGCCATGATCTTTAAACCAAGTGAAATGACTTCATTAACAGCATTAAAACTTGCTGAAATATACACACAGGCAGGATTGCCAAAGGGTGTTTTTAACGTTGTTACAGGAAAAGCTAATGTGGGGCAATGGTTAACACAGCATCCTGATATTGCGAAAGTTTCTTTTACTGGTGGAATTGAAACGGGTAAAAAGGTGATGGCAAATGCTTCTGCTTCAAGTTTAAAAGAAGTAACCATGGAGCTTGGTGGAAAATCGCCTTTAATTATTTTTGATGATGCAGATTTAGATACTGCCGCTGATATTGCGATGATGGCGAATTTTTATAGTTCAGGGCAGGTGTGCACCAATGGTACTCGAGTTTTTGTTCCCGAAAGATTAAAACCTGCATTTGAAGCGAAAATTATAGAGCGCGTATCACGTATTAGGATCGGCTCTCCTCTTGAAATGGACACCAATTTTGGTCCACTGGTCAGTTTTCCTCATCTTGAAAAAGTCTTGAATTATATTGAGTTAGGCAAAACCCAAGGAGCCAGATTACTTTATGGTGGCCATCGTTTATTAGAAGGTAATTTTGCTCAAGGTGCTTATGTTGCACCTACGGTTTTCACGGATTGCAACGATGATATGAATATCACACAAGATGAAATCTTCGGCCCTGTGATGAGTATTCTTAGTTATCAAACTGAAGATGAAGTGATTTTACGTGCAAATAATAGTGTTTATGGTTTGGCAGCAGGTCTTGTTACCAAAAATCTCACAACAGCTCACCGTGTTATTCACCAATTAGAAGCAGGAATTTGTTGGATTAATACATGGGGTGAATCTCCAGCTGAAATGCCCGTTGGTGGCTATAAACATTCTGGGGTGGGGCGTGAAAATGGGCTTGTTACACTACAGAATTATACTCAAATAAAATCTATTCAAGTTGAACTTGGGGAGTTTTCATCCGTTTTTTAATCCATTCTTTTTTTAATGACTGAAACAGAGGAGATAACAATGGTCTATGACTACATTATTATCGGTGCTGGTTCAGCCGGTAACGTTCTTGCTACCCGCTTGACAGAAGATCCTGAAGTTACTGTGCTGCTCCTTGAAGCTGGAGGTCCGGACTACAGGTTCGATTTTCGTACACAAATGCCAGCGGCATTAGCTTATCCGTTACAAGGTAGGCGATATAATTGGGCTTATGAAACAGAGCCTGAACCACATATGAATAACCGACGCATGGAATGTGGTCGTGGGAAAGGGCTTGGTGGATCATCATTAATTAATGGTATGTGCTATATCCGTGGTAATGCGATGGACTTTGATGGTTGGGCTAAATTACCCGGTCTTGAAGAGTGGGATTACTTAAGCTGTTTACCTTATTTTCGTAAGGCAGAAAATCGTGATATTGGCGCCAATGATTATCATGGTGATAAAGGCCCTGTAAGTGTGACTACGCCGAAAAAAGGCAATAACATTTTATTTCAAGCAATGATTGAGGCGGGTATACAAGCAGGATACCCAAGAACGATTGATCTTAACGGCTACCAACAAGAGGGCTTTGGTCCGATGGATAGAACCGTCACACCTAAAGGTCGTCGAGCAAGTACAGCAAGAGGCTATCTTGATCAAGCAAAAGTGCGTAAAAACTTGACGATTGAGACACATGCAACGACCGATATTATTGAGTTTGAAGGTAAAAAAGCCGTGGGTGTCCGTTATTTCTCAGGAGAAAATACCACGCCTCATCGTGTCAAAGCCAATCGAGAAGTATTACTTTGCGCAGGCGCAATTGCTTCGCCCCAAATTTTGCAGCGTTCTGGTATTGGGCCTGAAAAAGTATTAAATGAATTCAATATTCAACCAGTACATGTACTACCCGGTGTTGGGGAAAATCTGCAAGATCACTTAGAAATGTATTTGCAATATGAATGTAAAAAGCCCGTTTCACTTTATCCTGCTTTAAAATGGTATAACCAGCCTAAGATTGGCGCACAATGGCTATTTCAAGGAACAGGGATCGGTGCAAGCAATCAATTTGAAGCAGGGGGATTTATTCGCTCTAGCGAAAAGTTTGCGTGGCCTAATATTCAATTTCACTTTTTGCCCGTTGCTATTAATTATAATGGAACCAATGCGGTAGAAGTGCATGGTTTCCAAGCACATGTAGGCTCTATGCGTTCACCAAGTCGAGGACGAGTAAAACTAGCATCTACAGATCCTCATCAACATCCCAATATTTTATTTAATTACATGTCCACTGAACAAGATTGGGAAGAGTTTCGCTCAGCTATCCGTATTACGCGAGAAATAATGGCACAACCGGCATTAGATGCTTATCGTGGTGAAGAAATTAGCCCAGGTAAACATATTCAAAGTGATGAAGAGCTTGATGCTTTTGTCAGAGAACGTGCTGAAACAGCATTTCATCCTTGTGGAACATGTAAAATGGGAACGGATGAAATGGCGGTTGTTGATGGAGAAGGTCGAGTACATGGCATAGAAAACTTAAGAGTTATTGATGCATCCATCATGCCCCTAATAATCACTGGAAATTTGAATGCGACTACGATTATGATTGCTGAAAAGTTAGCTGATAAGGTGAGAGGAATTAAACCTTTATCTAAAAGTCAGGCTAAATATTATGTTGCAGGTGATCAGCCTGTAAGAAAAATAAATCTAAGCTTATAAATCAGGGTAGACAAAAGAGGAGTGTAAATTCCTTTTTTGTCTTTTCATCATTATTTCCTCTTTATTAATATTGAAGTTACATAAAAATAATTTATATAAAATCTAAATGTTCAGGAAAAAATATGATTAATTTTTATCATAAGTATTTCTAAATAAAATCACTTTATAAAAAAAATTAAAAATAACGAGATAAATTCAAGTAAAACAACGATTTTTTCACCGTTTTTGTGACGGATATCAACTCTCCTTAAATGAAGCATTCCATTAATTATAATAAACAGATGACGAAAACGTTTGCATAATATTTTTATGTAGATAGAATTCGTCAGATTTTTTTGGCCTGGTGAAATTAATAGGGGGTTAAAGTGTCTCAGGACAACAATTATAGTCAGGGCCCAGTGCCCATATCCGCAAGAAAGGGT
The DNA here is from genome assembly GCF_040140305.1 of Proteus sp. fly-1008. Lineage (NCBI taxonomy): Bacteria > Pseudomonadati > Pseudomonadota > Gammaproteobacteria > Enterobacterales > Morganellaceae > Proteus > Proteus sp. fly-1008. The sequence continues at coordinate 567,653 of NZ_JBEEWH010000001.1, read as the reverse complement.
GGATTGGCGTTAACCTTTGTGATGTTGGGATTAACGTTTTTTTCAGCCAGTATGTGGACTGGCGGCGCTCTTGGTACTGGTCTTTCCTTTAATGATTTCTTCCTCGCAGTTCTAATTGGTAATCTTCTTCTTGGTATCTACACCGCATTTCTTGGTTTTATTGGTTCAAAAACAGGTCTTACTACTCATCTCCTCGCGCGTTACTCTTTTGGCATTAAAGGTTCTTGGCTTCCCTCATTTTTACTCGGTGGTACTCAGGTTGGTTGGTTTGGTGTGGGTGTGGCAATGTTTGCCATTCCAGTAGGAAAAGCCACTGGTATTGATATCAATCTTCTTATCGCCATTTCCGGCATTTTAATGACCATCACAGTATTCTTCGGTATTTCTGCTCTCACCGTTCTCTCTATCATCGCTGTTCCTGCTATCGCTATTCTCGGAAGTTACTCTGTTTATCTTGCTGTGCATGATATGGGTGGGCTTTCGGCACTAATGGCGGTAAAACCGGCTCAGCCATTAGATTTTAATTTAGCGTTAGCAATGGTTGTTGGATCGTTTATTAGTGCGGGTACACTGACAGCTGATTTTGTTCGCTTTGGACGAAACCCTAAAGTTGCTGTAGTTGTTGCAATTATCGCCTTCTTCTTAGGAAATACCTTGATGTTTGTCTTTGGTGCGGCTGGTGCCGCTTCACTGGGAATGGCAGATATTTCTGATGTGATGATTGCGCAAGGATTATTACTTCCGGCTATCGTAGTGCTAGGTTTAAATATCTGGACAACGAATGACAACGCGTTATATGCATCAGGATTAGGTTTTGCCAATATTACTGGTTTATCAAGTAAAAAACTTTCAGTAATAAACGGTATCATTGGTACGTTATGTGCATTATGGCTTTATAATAACTTTGTCGGTTGGCTTACCTTTTTATCTGCGGCAATTCCACCAGTAGGAGGTGTTATTATTGCAGATTATCTGATGAATAAAGCACGCTATAACACCTTTAATGTTGCTACAATGCAATCGGTTAACTGGGTAGCGCTACTCGCTGTTGCAATTGGCATTATGGCAGGGCATTGGTTACCGGGTATCGTGCCTGTTAATGCCGTGTTGGGGGGAGCAATAAGCTACGCTGTGTTAAATCCAATATTAAATCGTCGTACAGCTCGACAAGCGGAGATAAGTCATGCTGGGTAAAAATATCGAACAAATTAACCATGCTCGCCTAGTTGGAAAAGATGGTTTATGGCGCATTACGCTAAAAAATAACAAAATAGAAGCTATTGAACTGCAACCTGAACATGATTTTCACCCTGATGCCTTAGATGCACAAGGTGGATTGGTTCATGCGCCTTTTGTTGAACCTCATATTCATTTAGATACGACACAAACCGCAGGGCAACCGAACTGGAATCAATCAGGTACGTTATTTGAAGGTATCGAGCGCTGGGCAGAGCGAAAAGCTCTGTTAACACATGATGATGTTAAACAACGTGCATGGCAAACACTGCAATGGCAAATTGCTAATGGTATTCAGCATGTAAGAACACATGTGGATGTTTCGGATGCTTCACTTACAGCATTAAAAGCAATGTTGGAAGTAAAAGAAGAAATTAAACCTTGGGTTGATTTACAAATAGTCGCTTTTCCTCAAGAAGGTATTTTATCTTATCCTAATGGTGAAGCTTTATTAGAAGAAGCATTAAAATTAGGCGCAGATGTTGTTGGTGCAATCCCTCATTTTGAATTTACGCGTGAATATGGTGTTGAATCACTGCATAAAACCTTTGCTTTAGCGCAAAAGTATGATCGTTTAATTGATGTTCATTGTGATGAAATTGATGATGAACAATCGCGCTTTGTTGAAACTGTTGCAGCTTTAGCCCACAAAGAAAATATGGGATCAAGAGTGACTGCAAGTCATACAACCGCAATGCATTCTTATAATGGGGCTTATACTTCACGTTTATTCCGATTATTAAGAATGTCTGGTATTAACTTTGTGGCTAATCCTCTGGTTAATATTCATTTGCAAGGGCGCTTTGATACTTATCCAAAACGTCGTGGTATTACTCGCGTAAAAGAGATGTTAGAAAGTAATATTAATGTCTGCTTTGGTCATGATGATGTTTTTGATCCGTGGTATCCATTAGGTACAGCAAATATGCTTCAAGTTTTACATATGGGGTTACATGTTTGCCAATTAATGGGTTACAGTCAAATTGATAACGGATTACAGTTAATTAGCCATAACAGTGCAAAAACACTCGCTTTAACGGATTATGGTGTTGAAGTAGGAAATAGTGCAAACTTTATTATTTTACCAGCAGATAATGGCTTTGATGCTCTACGCCGCCAAGTCCCTGTACGTTATTCCATTCGTCAAGGTAAAGTGATTGCTCAAACAGAGCCAGCCAAAACAGAAATTATGTTAGATAAGCCGACAGCGATTAATTATAAATAATTACGTTCTGTTTTGGTGTAATAACAGAAATAAACTAAGGGTGATCTTTAAGAGTCATCCTTTTTTATTCTGTTTTATTAAGTTAAATTTCTAAAAATAAATAATAAAGATACCTTTTATTTGATTAGTTGAAAATACGTAATTCTATCAATAAAATTAAATACAAGTTGCTTAAAACAATCATCTTATTTTTCCTATTTTAAAATTACTTTTTTATCTATATACGATATATTATAGGGTATTATTCGTTAGATATTTTAAGTAACAAAATACATTGCCACTAGACAAAATCATGGCGGTAGCATTATCAATATCCTTAACAAAAAAATAACATTGGTGCATTTATTCGACTAAATGACTTGAGAAACTATAGGTAATAAAATGAAGCTTGATCCGTCTTTATTAAAAGAGTTAAGAAAAACACTGTACTTCACTTTATCAATCTACATTGAAAATAAAGCGTCCAAAGATGATGTTAAGCATCTTGTTAATATTATTAGAAAAATAGAACTCACTATTTTATTACAGGAAAAAGATATTTATGCGATTGGTGGAACACAAGGTGCGGGTAAAACAACTCTAGTTAAAGAAATGTTAAATATAACAGAAGATTGGTTAGAGGGTAATCCTGGGCGAGGTGAACAAGTTCCTCTATTTATTGAGCAATCTGAAGATGAATCACTTGTAGAGCCTAAAGCTGTTTTTGTCTGTTTAGAAAAAGAAACAAGAAATATTATAGAAAAAGACAATATAACCAAAGAAGAATTAAAACAGGTTTTGCAAGGCTGGGATCAACTCAATACTGAATTTAGCAATGAAAATTTAAGTATACTTTATCCAAAGCTATATATACCTAGCAAAAAATCTTTTTTTAAGAAAAATTTAAATTGGGTATTACTACCCGGTTATGAAAAAATAAATTATAAGAACAATGCTTGGCAAAATCTGATGAAGCATATTTTTGTAAATGCTAACGGAATTATTATTGTAACAGATGGTGTTTTACTTGCTAATAATAATCAAAATGATATTACTCAAGACCTTAGCAATTTTCTTGTTGACAGAAATCCTGTTATAGCTGTCACAAAAACTGAAAATATGTCGCAAGAGGATAAAACGCAGTTAGCAAATACTGCATCGAGTATTTTTAATAAAAAATATAATGATAGATATAATGAAATTAAAACAGATAATATTGTTTTAACTGGGTATGGTAATAATAATGAATGGTCAGATAAATTAAAGGAGACAATTAATAATTGTTCTTACTCCTCATCAAAAATACAAACTTACTTACTAGAGTCCTTCCAAGATTTATTAGAAAATGATATTGAAAAAATAGTATTTATTTTAGACACCTTAAAAAGTAATTGCACCGAAAGTCATGATGAAAAATTAGAAATTATCAATGATGTTTTAAGTATATTTGATAAATCTGCGGGCGATTATAATAAGAAGTTACGTAAAAATCTAAGAGATGGAATACGTACTCATACTTTATCAGCAATAAATTTATGTGAAACAAAATATAAAGATGAAGAAGAAGGCTTTATCAATAACATTAAAATTTTTGGTAGAAAATTACTTCTCCAAGGTCAAGAAATTCAAAGAGAAAGACTAGGGAGAATTGAGAGTGCTTGGAATAATAAATATAATGAAAAAAATATTTATGTTATTACTGGTAATGTAATAACAAATTTAAATGGAAAAGAATTCCAGAAAAATGGTTTTTTTATCAATAAATTTGATGAGCTTCTCATTGAAAATAAATCTACATCTGTAACTCAACTTTTGAATTATAGTAATGGAGCTATTGAAGATTTACCACAAAAAGAGATGCCATTAAAAGCTTTACAAGGTTATTTGTATGGTAAAAACCAAGAATTAGATAATATAAATTTATCTGATAAAGAACAAGCATTAAAATTAATACCTGTTCTTGCCATGGAGTTTGCCCGAGGATGTTTAATTCTTTCAGAGAAAAATACAGAAATGTCTCGTCCTGGTGAAATAACACCACAAATGTTCCTTGAAAAATTATTTGATGGTACAGAAAAGATCACACCAATAAGAAATTCAATGATGGCATTACTAGGATTAGATATGTCTGATGGTAAGCTTGACGGGAAATATGAACCTAACCCTGATGCCAAATTTTCCCCTATTGCAGTATTGGGTAAAGCTGCATTGGCAATGACTGCGGCTTATACGTTATATCAAATTACATCGGTAATCAGAGAATCTGACCAAGTTCAAATTACATTTATCAAAAACACAATGATGAATTTTGAAACAAGTTATATACAAAGTGTGGTTGATATCTATGAAAATGCAATAAATGACATTAGAGAAATTATCGAAAATAATATTAAAAATATTTATGATATTCCTGACAGCTTGTCTTTAAAAAGCGATATTACACTAGCTAAATCACGTTTAGAACGAATTCAAAAAGTATTTAAAGGATATTTAATTGATGCACAAAACATCTTGGCATGATATTTATTCTGAACGCTTATTATGGGCTGAAAATGCTTATCAGAGTTTTATTGAAAAATTTGATTCTGATAGGCTAATAAAATTAAATGAAAATAATAAGAAACAGGTATCAATAATTGTTTATGGCTCTACTCAAGTTGGGAAAACAACATTTATATTGACATTATTAGGAATTAATGAAGATAAAATTTCTCAAGTTGATAAAGTATTGCGTGCTGAGCAAACATTAGGTAATTCTGCGACTTCGCGATCATCACGTTATCGTTGTTCTGAAGATCAATATTGGCATTTTAGTCATAGAGAAAAGGGAAAAGAACAGTTTGATGATGAGGAAGCTCTAGCAATATTAAAAGAATTACGAACGAATGTCGAAAAAGGAAAAATAACAGATATATCAACAATTGATATTTTTATTCCAAACATCTATTTTATGTCCGACGCTAATGACAAGATAGATTTGCTTATTCATGACTTACCAGGTATTAACGCAAGAAACGAAAATGAAAATAGCTATGTAAAAGAGCTTGTTGGGAATTATATCAGTGCTGCTGATATGATATTTCTGGTAGGAAAAATTGATGGTTTGGGTTTTTTAAAAGAAAATGAGCTAGATAATAAACTACTATCTAACTGGTATCTTAATTCAACAGTTTATAAGATTATACTTACACATAGCTTTTCGAATGCAACAATAAAAAAGAAAATCAGCAATGATGAAATCAATTCGTTAGATTCTTTTAATCAGTATTTATTTGAACAAATAAATACAATGGAATTAAAATTACCTTTATCTATTAAGGAACAAATTTATCCCATAGAATGTGGGCGAAGTTGGAACGCTATTATAAAAGAGGATGACCAATTTAAGCAGAAAAGTCTCCACCTTAGAAATATTATTTTTGATAAATTATATCAAGATATCGAATTTTCAATGAATCCTTTATCTCGTTTAAAAACAGGATATATGTTGCCTGAATATTTAAAACAACAAAAAAATAAGGAGGTTGAAGATTATCTATTTTATATAAAAAATTTAGAATCTGAAATGAAACAGATTAATAATTTAATTGATAAAGTAGAGAAGAAAATTCAAATAAACAATAAAAAATTAAATCGATTAACTAAAGAAATAAAAGAGATTAGTAACTTAATAGATACAAATAAAAAAGAAAAAGTAAGTTGTTTAAGTAATAATGAAGAACTTAAACCTATTTATTTTAAAAACATAAAAAGCATTAATAATGCTAGTAAATCGGTTGAGAGCTTACAATCAATCCTTGCGTGTGAAAAAGAAAGAATTATCGACGCTTATAATGATTGGATAGCGATTAATAATAATTTACTCACTGATAGAGATAATTCCAATGATTATTTATCTGAGCTATTAGATTTTTTTTATGATATATCATCAAAGTTGGAAAAATATACTCTAGACAGTTATTTTTTTGATAGTAGTTATAATAGTGATGTTTCTGATATTGTATCATCAATTAATGATGCACAGGATTATTTATTCAATAAAACAAAGAACTATATTGATAAATACTTAAATGAAAAAAAGAATAAAAATAAAAAACTATCTAATATGATAAGTCTTAAAATAAGAAATAATAATACTATTCTTAATAAGAATAGGGTATTTCATTCAAGAAAGCTAGAAGAGATTATAAAATTAAAAGAAAAATTAAACGAGAGGATTTTGAAATTTGATGATAGTATCAATAGCAGTAATTCGTTTAGTCAGCACATTTATGAATCATATGAAAAAAGAATGCATGAGTTAAATATGCTTTTTAAACATAGTGTTAATAGTAAAGACAAAAAACTTGCTTACCTTTTCTTGATTCATCTTTTAAGAAAAGATTTTCTGTATATAAAAAACTTAGAACCATTAATGTAATGAGATCATTTGTTATGAAAAATAAAATGAAAGATACTAAAAAAGATCCATCAGAAAAAATGTTAGATGAGCTAGTTCAAGATATTTTTATTAGTTCTATTGACGGAAAGTTTAAAAATAGCTCAGATACCATAATGGAAAAACTTAATGAATTTATTTTTACGTGTGGTAATGAGATAAAAAGTGTTGATCAAAAAATTAATGCACATAAAAATAGTTTCTTTGAGTTTACTGAAGAATTAAATTTTACGACAGATGACATTAAATCATCATTAACGTCACTCTCTCTTGAAGAGAAAACAAGACATCAATTAACGCAAGAGAATATAAATAACCAATTTGTTGAAAACAAAAAAAAGATAGATAAACTACAAGAAAATATTTTAGCTGAAAATAATAAAATTTTTGATAAAATCAACGAGAATGATTTTATACTGATTGAAAATCAAAAAGCAGTTTTAGAGAAAATTGACTTTTTAAAAGATCACCTTGATGCCTGTTTCAATAAGACGCGCAAAGATCTTATTAATAAAGCCGATGGGGTATCATCGGAACATAATGCCTTCTTTAGTAAAGAATTAACACATCTTGTTGAAATTCTCAAGAATAGATCAGAAGAAGATAAACACGCATTGGAATGTCATATTAATGATGGTGTTTATTTGCTTGAAGACAATTTACTTCACCACCTAAAAGAACGTGATAAAAAAATAGATGAAATAGGTGATCAGCTTAACAAAAAAATAGAAGAGAAGCTGCTCATTAATACTGATGACTTTTTAAACTTTGTTGAGGAAAGTAAGCGAGAAAGAGTAAATATTCTTGCTAAGATAGCTTATAATGATAAAAATAGTAAAAATAGATTTTTATTTTTAAATGTGTTTTTAGTTATTCAAACAGCGCTAATTATTTTTCTTATTCTAAAGCAATATGGATTACTTAATTAAAAAGCAAGCCTAATTACCTATAGAGATAAAAAGTTCTACTGCGTACTGTATTATTGGGTATCGAATTTAATTTCTATCATGTATTATACTTGCTGTTAGACCCTCTCCGTATTACTGCGGCTGCTATCCCTTTAATCTGAGAGGTTTTTATGTCTACACAAAGAGATCGTGGTTGGCGCCAATGTGTTAACCGCAAAAATAAACATCAAGAAATGGGTTGTTCACGAGTGATGTTTAAACCAGAAAAAAAATGGTCTAATTTATATACTCGATCACTCAAAATGACCAGAGCTGCACAACTAGGAATCGAATACCCAAGAATTTCTCGTAGTCAGCGTCGATTAAATGCGTTATCTGATAGTGAATAATAATGAATATCTTATTTATTTGCAGTAAAAACCAATGGCGAAGTCCGACCGCTGAACTATTGTTTGCAGATAGAGAAGGGATTAATACACTTTCAGCTGGTACGCGCAAAGATGCGCAATGTGTTGTTGATAATGAATTACTGAAATGGGCTGATTTAGTGCTTGTCATGGAATCTAAACATTTAAATAGATTATCTGCACATTTTCCGGCAATCATGCGCTATAAAAAAGCACATGTATTGGGAATACCTGATAATTATCGCTTTAATGATCTGGCATTAATTGAACTCCTTGAACAGAAAGTTCAGCCTTATTTACCGATGGAAGCAAAGCTTTCAACTAAATAATTCATTTGTCTTGATAAAAAACGCTCAGCTTAAAGTATAAGACTGAGCGTTTTTTTATATTTGAGAGCCTTGAGTATAAAAAGAATAAGTTAGATTTTTATTTGTTGTATTTATTGATTGTTTTTTCTGATCAAGGATGCTAATTGTGCAAGCTCTTCATCACTCGCGCGTTCAAAATCGTGAGATGAAAGATAACCAGGATATTTATCAAAGAAAATCTTCTGCTTATTTTCAATGGGCGCCCATTTTGTCATATCACCAGTACCATGCATTGGACTAAGTTTACTGTGAACATGATCAACACCAAATCCTTCAAAAAACATGCCTGAGCGAGAAACATCAGGAAATGTTTTATCCAAGATCTTAGCGACTTTTTTGGTTGCAATAACGAGCAAGGCTAAGGCTTCATCGCTTAAATCAAACGCATAACTTGGATAGTGCTTTTTAGGGATAACAACAGTAAAGCCTTTGGTATTAGGGAATATAGAGAGAAAAGCGAGGTGGTGATCATCTTCCCAAATTTTATGGCAAGGTGCTTTTCCCGCAACGATTTGACAGAAAATACAGTTATCCATAGTAATTGCCCCATAATAAAATTACTCGTCATATTTCAAGGTGTAGCGTTGTTGCCGCTACACCTTGAATTATTTGGAGCATCTTCAATAAGTTGTTTACTGTATGTACTCAAATGAAACATTGTGCATAGCTGTATCTTAGTACACCTTAGATCATTTCGAGCATAAGATGATTAAAGTAGGTTTCTTTCAGCTAAATCAAGTGCAAAGTAAGATAGAATTAAATCTGCTCCTGCGCGTTTAATTGAGCCTAAAGTTTCCATGACCACACGATCTTCATCGATTGCACCAGCTAATGCCGCAAATTTAATTTGGGCATATTCACCACTGATCTGATAAGCTGCTAAAGGCAATAACGTACGTTCACGCACATCGCGAATAATATCTAAATAAGCGCCTGCGGGTTTTACCATCAGCATATCAGCGCCTTCTTGCTCATCAATTAATGATTCACGGATCGCTTCACGGCGGTTCATTGGATTCATTTGATAAGTTTTGCGATCACCAATTAAGCGAGAGCCTGCAGCATCACGGAACGGGCCATATAAGGCTGAAGCGAATTTAGTTGAATAAGAGACAATGCCTGTATCACTAAATCCTGCTTTATCAAGAGCTGCGCGAATGGCTGCGACTTGACCATCCATTGCTGCGGATGGCGCGATAAAATCTGCACCAGCTTGTGCCGCAGCAACAGCTTGAAGACCTAAATTATAGATAGTTTCATCATTATCAACATGTTCACCATGTAAAACGCCACAGTGACCATGTGAAGTGTATTCACAAAAACAAGTATCAGACATCACAATCATTTCTGGTACTGCATCTTTACAAATACGAGACATGCGAGAAACTAAGCCATCACTTTTCCAAGCATCACTTCCAGTTTCATCAAGATGATGGGATACCCCAAAAGTCATAACAGTTTTAATGCCAGCTTTGGCAATACGTTCAATTTCATAAGCAAGACGCTTTTCAGGAATACGAACCACACCCGGCATACTTTTAATAGGCTGATAATCATCAAGTCCTTCTTCAACAAAAATAGGCAGAGCGAGATCATTTTTAGTTAAGGTTGTTTCTTGAAAGAGCGCGCGCAGGTTTTCTGACTGGCGTAGTCTTCTTAAACGTTGGATGGATTGTTCGTTGCTCACAATATCTCCTTTTTATGGCCAGTACTAACAAGTATTTACTGTGGTATTATAAACCTTAATATTGATAGATAGATACTCTATAATTGATACTCGTCATACTTCAAGCTGTAGCGTTGTTGACTTCTTTCATTCGCACTAGTCACATACTATTGTATGCTCCTAGCGACTCATTCACTTGTCGCCTAGCTACACCTCGAATTATTTAGAGTATTTACTCGTCATACTTCAAGCTGTAGCGTTGTTGACTTCTTTCATTCGCACTAGTCATATGTAGCAACACCTTGAATTATTTGAAATATTTACTCGTTATATTTCAAGTTGTAGTGTTATTGACCACACCTCGAATTATTTAGAGTGTAGAGAGTTAGTTATAGAGAAAGAGAAAAAAGAGCAGGATAATTTCTACTCTTTAAATTGATGACTACTCATTTCTTAATGAGAGGATTATTTTTTTTGCTCTTCTAATGCAGAGATCATTTGAATTTTACAAGCTGCAACAATTTGAGTTAGGCCTTCTTGGAATTCTGCACGAGAACCAATTTCAGCTTTTGCGTCACGTAAAGAGTTAACAACTTCGATAGTGCCTTCAGTAAATTGTGCTTCAGTTGCTTCTAATTTTGCAAAATCAAATTTCTTTGCATTTAAAGAGGCTACTGCATCTTTGGCGATTTTCTCTGCTGGTTCTTTTGTATCATAAGCTTTAATTGAGATATCTTTAAAGGTATCACAGTAATCATCAGCCATTTTAGTTGGGTTTGCGAAAGCAACTGCGGGCAATAATAGCAGAGATAAGAGAAATGGTTTCATTTTAGCCTCATGTTTATTTTTTGGTACGTACTTATCGAGTGTAACATATAAACAAGGGTGACGATAAATCAGAATAAGTGTAAAAATATAAAACGTTAATTTTTTTAATCCGATTGAATCTAGTTTTATAGCTATAATTGTGTTTAAGGACAATAAACTAGGTTCTTATTTTCAAAGGAAAGTTATAATTAACAATAAATAAAATAACATGGTTTTAATGATATTAGGATTTATCTTTATTTACATTTTATGATATTGGTTTTTATTTATGTTAATAATAAAAAATAGAGAGTTAAATATAAAAATAAGGATAAAATGATAAGCTGTTAATACTGAAGTAAACTTAATTTATTGTATTCTATAGATTAATTTATAAACAACACACTAAAAGTATAAGGTTTTTATCTTACTCCCTAATTCAAATAATATTAAAAATGCTTAACAAAAAATATTTATTATTCAGATTATTAGCTAAAGATAATGAATAAACAAGATAATTATCATTTATAAAATATGAAAAAACTTTTAATGGGAGAGTTAAGAAATGGGAGTAAAAGAGAAAAAAATCCCCTCTATAAAGATAGAGGGGTAGCTAAATGAATAAAGAATGGTTTATTTCGAGATTGAGTATATAGGAATTTAAAACTAATTTTTGTTTATTTGTGCAGCACAAAAAGTTCATAAAATAGAATAAAAACATGTACCAAACCCAATCCAAAATAAATCAATTACTGGCGATAAACAGTTTTAATTTGGCTAATAGTATTACGGAATGTCTCTGCTTGTTTTTCGTCATCAACTTCTGCAATCGCGCGTTCAATATTTAAAATAATACGACCTGCATCTGCTTGGCCTAATGCTTTTAACATATAAGTGACTAGGGTTTTTAAACAAGCCACTTCTTCTGCCAATGTTTCAACATCTGCTTGTGTTTTAAATTTTTCGTTCATTATCTACTTCCTTTGTGTTTAATTGGCCAATGATATCAAATTAGGCCGATAGAATAGCAAAGTCTTGATGAGGGATGAATAGTGTAGCCTCAAGCATTTTATAAGATTGGTATCGTTAGAGTGACAATCAGGCAAAATAGTACGCTCTTACATTTACTCACTAAAATCACGCTATACTTTGAATATCAGTCGTTAAAGAGAGCTTGTATATCTATTGCGATTAATAATAAGAAAAAATGCAGGAAATGGTGGAGAAGAATAAGATGAAAAAAGAGCAGTTATTATATGCAATAACACATTATCCTGCACTTTATCAGCGTAAAACAGGAAATACACATAAAGGTACATTTGGAACAATTGGTATTATTGGTAGTGCTGAAGGAATGAGTGGTGCCATTGTGTTGGCTGGTAAAAGTGCATTAAAAGCGGGCTGTGGAAAAGTTTTTCTTGGTTTCGCACAATTACAACTTCCTCTTCCTTTTATTGATAGCGCACCAGAGCTCATGCTAAAAACAGCGTCTGAGTTAGTCGATAGGCAAGATATTTCTGCTTGGGCTATTGGTTGCGGGTTGGGAGTGTCGGCAAATTCTGAAAATATTTTATTAAATGTATTAGCTCAACGTGATGAAAACCAACCTTATGTTTTTGATGCAGATGCGCTAGTGTTGATGGCAAAATTAAAATCAAAAATCTCACTTAATCAACATTGCGTATTAACGCCGCACCCCAAAGAAGCCTCTATTTTACTTAATTGTACATTGAGTGATGTTCAAAATAACCGAGAACAAGCAGCTAAAGAAATGGCAAAACTTTACCACTGTTGGGCAATACTCAAAGGGGAAAATACAGTTATTACTTCTCCTACAGGTGAGATCCTAATTAACAGAACAGGTAACAGTGGATTATCAACAGCAGGAAGTGGGGATGTCTTAACCGGTATCATGGGAAGTTTTTTAGCGCAAGGAATGGTAATGTCTGAAGCGGTTAAAAGCGCGGTTTGGATACATGGTATTGCTGCTGATATTTTAGTTGAAAAAGGTATTGGACCAATAGGATTAACCGCTTCAGAATTGATTGATACTGTTCGCGATGTTCGTAATCAAATATGGGCGCAAACACAACAACATAATGCCGATTATTTTGAATAAGATCTTTTGTTTTATCGTATAACGTATTAATAATTAAAGTAGGTTTATATTAAGATTAGATTGTTTTTAGTTAATTCACTCACAGTAATCTTTGGGTTATTGCGGTAGGATTAAGGCAAATGGAGAGTTGAGAGGAGTTATTATGTATAAAACGATTTTAGTACCTATTGATATTGTAGAAGAAGAGTTAACCAGTAAAGCAGTACGACATGCTGTGTATTTAGCAAAAGAAACGGGAGCTAACTTACATTTAATTCATGTTCTTCCTATCTCTTCGGCAATCATTAATGCTTATTCACTGGGTTATCCAGAAATTAAAGATAAAGCGACAGTGAAAGCAGAAAATGATATGCAAATGTTGGTAGATTCGGTAGATTTACCAGCTGAAAAGGTCGCTTATACGGTTACTTTTGGCTCACCTCGTGATGAAATTTTAGTTACAGCAAAAGATATTCAAGCCGACTTAATTGTCATAGGCTCACGCAGGCCTAATATTAGCACTCATTTATTAGGTTCTACCGCAGCGGGCGTAGTTCGCTACGCGGAAATTTCAGTGTTAGTTGTTCGTTAATATATTCATTAATATGCTATGAGTATTCCTCGTAGCATATTTTATTTTTGCGTAGTTTATCTTATTTATTTAGTAAGCCATTTATTGAGTAAACACTCTATAGAGTGAATAAGAATGGAAAAATTCACCCAAGAACTTTTAAGGCTCGATCGTTTTATTCTACGCATCTTACGCTATTATGTAATAGGCTCTATTTTCTTTTTTTTAGGGTTATTACCCGGCGTATTAGGATTCTATTTAATTGAAGGGCATAGCTTTATGGAGTCCTCATTAAATGCAATTTCTATGTTGAGTGGACAACCAGTAGAGCCTGCACCTGCAACCCCAACAGGGCGCTTTTTTATTGCAATATATGGTTTGTTTCTTCAGTGTGTTTTTATTTTATCAATTGGGCTGGTTGTCACACCGTTTATTCATCGACAATTGCATAAATGGCATCTTGAGGAAGATTAAATAAGCAAGCTGTGGGTTTAACGCTACAATAAAAACAGACAGTAATCTGATAATGAGGAGTTGCTATGTACAAAACAATTCTAGTACCTGTTGATATTTCAGAAGATGAGTTAACGAAAAAAGCCTTACAACACGCTGTTTATATTGCCAAACTAGAAGGTGCGAAACTGCATCTTTTCCATGCTATTCCTGATATTTCACGTTTTTCTATTAGCTATAGCTATCACTATGACATGTTAAGTTCTTTTGCCAACAAAGCGCTTGAACGTGTACAAGAACAACTGCAAGAATTAGCTAATAGTATCGATTTGCCTAATGAACGAGTTGAATATTCAGCCGTATTTGGTTCTGCAAGAGATAAAGTTTTAGAGCTAGCTGAAAAAATTAATGCTGATTTGATTGTGATTGGTTCACGTCGTCCAAGTATTTCAACACACTTATTAGGTTCAAATGCGTCAGGTATCGTTGCTTATGCGAAGCAATCTGTTTTAGTTGTCCGCTAAAAATTTTCATAAAAGTAAAAAAACAGCAAAAGCCCCTAAATTATTTATTTGGGGGCTTTTTTACTTTGGTTTATAAAAAATCACTTATCATTTCGGATATGCATTGTCATTTCAATGCTAGGTAAAAAAATATAGATAGGTGTAATTGTTTATTAAGTGGTTTTTATGCAAACATAAGGGATTTCATTGATTGAGAATGATAGGCATTCTAAAGTGGGTTCTATTATTTTTTAATGAGAGATGAGTATTATGTTGAATACCAAATTTGGCACCTTTGTTATTTTATATACTCGTCATACTTCAAATTACAGCGTTATAGGCGACGTCTATTTGCACAAGTTATATACTATTGCACGTATCCTAAAAGCTCTGCTTGTTGGTTAGCCGTATCCTGAATGATTTAGAATACATATTATTTAACGAGTTTTCTAAAGCAGAGATCCTACGAATAAAAGCGAGTGAGTAAATAAAGATTGATCTACCTACTGCCTTAAATATTTTATTTCTTCATAATAATATTGAAAGATAATAGGGCGAGGAATGAGCTATGCTGATAAACTTTATATTAGCAGTAGCTC
Organism: Proteus sp. fly-1008; assembly: GCF_040140305.1. Classification (NCBI taxonomy): domain Bacteria; kingdom Pseudomonadati; phylum Pseudomonadota; class Gammaproteobacteria; order Enterobacterales; family Morganellaceae; genus Proteus; species Proteus sp. fly-1008. Next base: position 552,395 of record NZ_JBEEWH010000001.1, on the reverse strand, counting down.
GTTTTTGATTAAAACTAAGGCATGGTATGGATAATGAGATAATGGCGGACTGCACTGCCATTTCACAAGATAAACAGCGTGAAATTACCAAGTTATGTATTCAAACTGCGTTATTGCTATTGCAGCATGGCGCAGAAAGCATGCTGGTTGAACAGCTTTCAACCCGTTTAGGTTTAGCTTTAGGTGTACATCAAGTCGAAAGTGCAATTTCTGCTAATGCAGTTGTATTAACGACGATAGTCAATGGACATTGTCAGACATCAACACGAAAGATAGTTGATCGTGGCATTAATATGCATGTAGTGACAGAGGTTCAGCATATTGTTATTTTGGTTGAACATCATCTTGCAGATATTCATGAAGCAAGAAAACGCTTTGAGCATATAAAGCCATTACGCTATCCACGTTGGGTGATTATTTTTATGATTGCCTTATCTTGTGGTTGTTTTTCTAAATTAAATGGTGGCAACTGGGATGGTTTTTTAGTTTCGGCTATTGGTGGTGGCCTTGGTATGTTTGTACGCCAAGTATTAACGCATCGTCAAATGAATCCACTAATTAATTTTTGTATTACTGCTTTTGTTGCCACATCTGTTTCAGGTTTATTATTAAAGCTCTCTTATTTTCAAACAACTGCAACTATTTCAATGGCTGCCAGTGTTTTATTACTGGTTCCCGGATTTCCTTTAATTAATGCTGTTGCTGATATGTTTAAAGGCCATGTTAATACGGGGTTAGCGCGTTGGGCAATGGCAACAATGTTAACATTGGCAACCTGTTTAGGGGTTATTTTAGCCATGGCAGTATGGGAGTTAAGAGATTGGGCATAATAACGATTATTCTTACCCTTATTGAAGATATGATTTTAGCCGCCATTCCTGCAGTGGGTTTCGCAATGGTATTTAATGTGCCTTTACGTGCTTTAAAATATTGTGCGTTATTAGGGGCAATAGGGCATGGCTCACGTACTGTGCTGATTATGAGTGGAATGAATATTGAATGGGCAAGTTTCTGTGCCGCAATTTTAGTCGGTTGCATTGGTATTCAATGGTCACGCTGGTGGCTTGCTCATCCTAAAGTTTTCACTGTCGCGGCTGTTATTCCAATGTTCCCTGGAATTAATGCCTATATCGCGATGATCTCTGTGGTGAAATTAACACAAATCGGTTATAGCGAGGAGATTTTTGAAGCTTTAGTTACTAATTTCCTTAAAGCTTCATTTATTGTCGGTGCGCTTTCTATCGGGCTATCCTTGCCGGGATTATGGTTATATCGCAAGCGTCCGAGTGTATAATTTCTTACATCGCGTGTTGTAGTGAATTTAATGTAATATCCAGTTCATTTTTGTCAGAAATAATAATTTGAATTCGTAATTTGTTTTCAGACTCCAAACTTGCATGCGCTTTAACATCTTCGTTATTCGCATGCTTTTTTGTGATCTCTACTAATTCATCCATTAAATTCAGCATATTCTCATTCATTTTTAAATTTCTCCAAATCATTGATGGACTAAACCATAGCAAATCCCTTTTGCGTTAATGTCGAGAATAACGGCTTTTTCTATTACTATTCACACTTATTGTTTTATTTTTCACATAAAAAATAGCAAGAAAGATTGCCCAAAATAAATTTAAAAAAGGTAATATAAAGAAAAATAAAAATAAGATTATCAGTTGGTTATTAAAGATAATTCTTATTGGGTTTAATAAAATAAAGCGTAAGGCAGATATCACTTTGAGAAAAATATTACACTATACCGCGATTGTATTGGGTTTATTTATTTTTACATTAAATGTTCAAGCACAAGTCCCAGAAAATTTTACAAAAGCAAAAGAGATAGCAAAAGAACGTATCTATTATGATCAAAATCAAAAATCACAAGGAACGATTTATTGTGGCTGCGATTGGGAATGGGTAGGGAAATCTGGTGGTCGTGTCGATTTAGCCAGTTGTGGCTATCAAGTAAGAACACAACAAACAAGAGCTGCACGTATTGAGTGGGAACATATTGTTCCTGCATGGGTGTTTGGGCATCAGCGTCAATGTTGGCAAAATGGTGGTCGAGCTAATTGTGTGAAAAACGATCCTGTGTTTGGCAAGATCGAAGCCGATTTACACAATTTAGCACCGTCTATTGGTGAAGTTAATGGTGATCGTAGTAATTTCAGCTTTGGGCAATTACCTACTCAAGCACCTTACCAATATGGTCAATGCCGTAGCCGTGTTGATTTTGCCTCACGTACTTTTGAGCCTCGTAATGAAGTAAAAGGTCAAGTAGCAAGGGTCTATTTCTATTTACATGATCGCTATAATCTCTCAATGTCACGTCAGCAACAACAATTATTAATGGCTTGGGATAAGTCTTATCCGCCAACGACATGGGAAAAAGAGCGTGATAATCGTATTGCTCGTGTCGTTGGATATCATAATCCTTTTGTGACGGGAGAAGTGAAATGGCAATTAGGGCATAAAAATAGTGGTGTCGGATTATCTGCAACAAATAATGCACCTGTCACTAAAGCTAAAACTGAAACTCCTAAACAAGTAAGTACATCACAGTCTGAAAGTATTAAGGGTAATACAAATAGTAAAATTTATCATTTTGCCCATTGCTCTGGTTATAAAACCATGTCAGATAAAAATGCTGTCTTCTTTAAAACAGAAAATGAGGCTATTAAGGCAGGTTATCGTTTAGCAAATAACTGCAAACAGCCTTAAGGGTGATTATTTAGATTACATCCAACGACGAACGTGGCGGCAATATTGTTGCCACGCTTGTGGAAATAACTCATTTAAGATCTTCTCTTCACGTACTATCGTATAGCGATCAGTAATAAAGTAGAACGCAATCGCTGCACCTAAAAATCCCCAATTACCAAAAATAAAAAATAGTCCAATACTGATGTCCAAAAAACCGAGATACATAGGATTACGGCTAATTTTATAAGGGCCACTTGTCACTAATTGTCGAGGTGTGTGATTGGGATTAGGAGATGTTTTTTGTTTAATAAAAAATGAGAGGCAATAAAAAAGCCAGATCCCAGAAGTCGTAATAGTCAGTAAACCTAAATAAAAAAAGAAACCCATTTTTAGAGAGCCTGAGTGAAGTTCAAAACTAATAAATGGAATTAGGTTAAGTAGTAACCAATAAATAAAAGGTAATCGCAAGAAATTCATTTATTCCCCCTAAAATAACACTTATTGTTATTTTTATGTTAAGTTCATCTCGTTATAGATAAGCTCAGTATTGAAAATATTTTTCTTTTGTCATTATACTGTCACAAAGCTTCGTTAATTTTCACTCTAACTCCATGATGGGGAATATGAATGATAGAAGCAATGGAAATATCTCATTACTCACAGAAAACCGGCAACAACCGTTCATTGATGTTTAATGTTCAGGATTGTGACCGGTTTTTTTGTTTTCTGTGACTAAACAGAGTCTAAAGGGGACTCATCGGTAAGCGAATGGAAGACAAATAGAGATGTCGATGACTTTTTGAAGACTAACAAGGGTAAATACCACTATGAGTAGACAAAAAGCAGCAACACGATCACGCCGAGAAAATAAGCGTACTTCACGTAAAGAACAACGTAGTGGAGTACATAGAGATAATGTGATGATTTTACCGGGGTTTGGGGATATTGATACTATTGGTATGGCGAGAGAGAAGCGTGATGAACGTGTACTTTCTCCGCGTAATGAAATACAGCGCCAATATATGAATGCCATTAAACATCAAAGTCTTATTTTTGCTACAGGAGAAGCGGGGTGTGGTAAAACGTTTCTTAGTACCGCAATGGCAGCCGACGCACTAATTAACAAAGATATAGAGCGTATTATTGTGACACGCCCAGTTTTACAAGCTGATGAAGATTTAGGTTTTTTACCGGGTGATATTGCTGAGAAGTTCGCACCTTATTTTCGTCCTGTTTATGATGTATTAGTGAAACGCTTAGGTGCTTCGTTTTTACAATATTGTCTACGACCCGAAATTGGTAAAGTTGAAATTGCCCCTTTTGCTTATATGCGTGGTCGTACATTTGAAAATGCCTTTGTTATTTTAGATGAAGCACAAAATGTTACCGTGAATCAAATGAAGTTATTTCTAACACGTATGGGCGAGAATGTTACCGTGGTTGTTAATGGTGATATAACCCAATGTGATTTACCTTCACATATAAATTCAGGATTAGCGGATGCCCTTATTCGATTTGAGGAAAATAAGCAAATTGGCGTGATTAAATTCACACAAGAAGACTGTGTGCGTTCAACTTTATGTCAACATGTATTAGCAGCATATACTAATTGAATAAAGTTCAGAGTTTCTGCATAAAATAATCAAAGGCTACATATTATTGAGATAGTTAATATGTAGCCTATCAAAAATTAAATATGTTAAATGGTATGGTGTTGATATTTTATCAATTTTCTAAAGCACTCTTTTATTGACGATTATTTCCACTATAAAATTTATACACTCTCTCATTCTGAATGAAAAGGTATTTTTTATATCTTAATAAGGAATAGTTTATTAAAATAAATTATTCCTTATTTTTTCGTTTTTAAAAAAACTATTCTTTATTAGAGTGCTTATTAATACATTAATTGTTATTGTTTTTTAGTTAATTGTATTTAAATTAAATAATAAATTTAAATATCAATACATTTATATATTAACTATGGTATATGGTTAATTAAATTTGACTTAAGTCACGAATTTTAAAAAATGTTTATTTTTATTTGTTGAGGTTTTTAAATGTAGCTAATATCAAAAATGACTAGGGTTTTTTATTCATCCTTTAGTTAATGATGGCAATAATAGAAGCTTATTTTTGCTAATTAAATATTTGTCTATTCTTGGGGTTATATATGCTTAAACATAAACTCCCACTGTCATTATTATCAGTGGCTATATTGTCGACGTCAGCATTTGCCGCAACTAACAGCGCCGGTGGAATTATTTCTTTCTCTGGTGCTATTAGTGATACCACTTGTACCATTAATGGGGGAAATAGTGCCGATTTCTCTATTTTATTAGATCCTATTACTGTATCTGATGCAGGAACAACAGCTAATACTGTGATCACCAAAAATCAAAAAGAGTTTGCTTTAACATTCTCTGATTGTGCACCGGCATCAACACCCAGTGGCAGTAATTTAAAAATACATTTTTCATCTGCAAATAGTATTTCAACAAGTGGGTTATATTTAGTGAATGATACCGCTAATGAAAATGATCCAACAGTTGCAAAAAATGTCGGCTTTAGCTTATCGACAACGGCTGCACCAACGGTTGCTATACCGTTAAATGTAACATTTGATACGGGCATTAAAGGTGATAAAACAGCGCCTGATTCAGATACACTACGTTTAATTGCGAGTTATTATAAAACCAATGCAACAGCGGCTAAAACAGGGCCTGTACACTCTAACGTTATTTATACTGTCTCTTATTTATAATCTAAAGGAACCAGACTCAATTTGAGTCTGGTTTTTTAGGGTGTTTATAATGAAAAAATTAATTATCTTTTTTATTGCTTTGATATTACCAATGAGCGTATTTGCTAATGTTATTATTAACGGTACACGCGTTATTTATTATGAAGGTGTAGATAGTGTTAATCTTCAATTAACAAATAATGGTGATTTAGCTTCACTTATACAAAGTTGGATAGATGACGGTGATGTCGATTCAACGCCGGAAGATGCTAATTCTCCTTTTTATTTATACCCACCCATTGTAAAAATAGCGGGTAGGCAGGGACAAACATTAAGAATAAAGAATTCCAATGAAGGATTAAAAGATAATGTTGAACAAGTTTATTTTTTAAATATTCTTGATATCCCTGAAAATGCGGAAGCCTTAAAAGGAAAAAGTTATTTACAATTAGCGATGAAAACAAGAATTAAAGTTTTTTATCGACCGAAAGGGTTAATGGATGATCCAGCACGTATTAATGAAAAAATAACGTATCAATTGAATGGCAATAAAGTCATTGTTAAAAATAACTCACAGTATCATTTCACTATAGCCTCTATTTCTACACAAGAAACTCCTCGTATTACGCTTGTTGATTCTGAAATGATCTCGCCTTTATCTTCTCGTGAGTTACCACTAATTAATAAATTAATCAGTCATTCGGTCGTTGTTATTTATGTTGATGATTTTGGTGTTTATAAATCACAGAATATTAAACTCTAACTGAGACAGCATCGTGAATAATCCAAAATACCTCTCAATCCTTATTTTTTTAGGAATGCAACATTATGCTCAAGATCTGTATGCAGAGGGATTTGATACATCTTTATTAGTAGGAAAATCAAAAAACGGGGATATTTCACGATTTTATATAGATGATAAAGTGCCTGAAGGGAAACAACTTGTTGATGTCTATGTTAATCAAGCATGGAAAGGGCAATTTGAAATAAATGTTCTTGGTGCTAAGACAGGGATGAGCATTGAAACAGAAAATGTAAATAAGCTCGGTTTAAATTTATCTTTATCAGCCAAACAAAAAATAACAGAACAAAAAACAATTTTAATTAACGAGCTTGCAAAAAATGTTACTACAACATTAGATATTAATCGGTTAAGGCTTGATATCAGTGCACCTCAGATTTCTATTAAACAATCTGAAATGGGATATGTTGATCCCAGTTATTGGGAGCGAGGTATCTCGGCGCTGATCTTATCCTATAATTTAAATTACTATAACTACAAAGAGAAAAAAGGAAATAAAAGTAATAACGAAAATTTCTTTGCCAATCTTAACTCAGGTATTAACTTAGGAGCATGGCAATTTAGAGATGAATCTAACTATTCCTACTATTCTCACGGGAAAAGCCAGTGGAAGAATAATACCCGCTATGTGTATAAGGCGCTAAGTCAGATAACTGCGGGATTAACGATTGGTGATTTTTATACACCTGCGGCACTCTTTACCAGTATTTCATTTAGAGGCGCATCATTAGCGACAGAAATGGGAATGCTACCCAATTCAAGCCAAGGATTTGCTCCTATTATTCGGGGTGTTGCTCAAACCAACGCATTAGTCAGTGTTTATCAAAATGAAAATTTAGTTTTTCAAGAAAATGTGCCTCCTGGCGAGTTTTCTTTTCGAGATATTCAACCCACAGCAGGTGGCGGTGATCTGTTAGTGGTTGTTCAAGAAGCTGATGGAAGAAGAGAGTCTTTCACGGTGCCATTTTCAGCCGTTCCCGATATGCTAAAAGAAGGAGTATATCGCTATAATGTGATGCTAGGCGAATCACGCATTAACAATACGGATTATCGAGCTAAATTTGCACAAGGTGAATTTCATTATGGATTAAATAATTTAGTAACTGTATATGCAGGAGGAATTGTCAGCGAAGATTATTATTCAGCATTAATAGGGAGTGGTTGGAATTTTAAATTTGGCGCAATCTCTGCGGATATAACTCATGCAAGCGCAGATCTACAAATCGGTAAGAAGACAGGACAAAGCTTTCGTCTGGCATATAGCAAATATATGGATGCCACATTAACAAATTTAACACTGGCGGCTTATCGTTATTCAACTCGTGATTATTATAGTTTTGTTGATTCTATTTACTCGCATGACAATTACCAAGCTTGGAAAGATTATCAAAATGATCTCGCTAAACAGCAGGGAAATAATAATACTATTTCTGATTTAGATTTAACAACCTTTGACGCATTAAGAGGATCACGAGCAAAAAATACGTTTACCATTAATCTTAACCAATATCTAGGTGGTCAAAGAGGCGTTATTTTTCTTTCAGGCACGCATCGAAATTATTGGAATACAACTAACAGTAATCGAGAGTATCAATTAGGATATTCAAATAACTATAACGATATTGCTTATAATCTTTCTGTATCCAAATTAAGAAATTACGATAATAAAGAAGAAACACGTTATTACTTAAATGTCAGTATCCCTGTTTCGTTTTTCGATAAAAGAACAAACCTAAATACCTCTATTTACGCGGCAGACTCACGCTATCAGCAATCTACATTAAGTTTAAGTGGAACGGCAGGTAAAGATGATTTAGTCAATTATACTTTAACAGGTTCAAATCAAACGGGTGGGAATAATTTAGTCGGTGCAAATGTGAGTTATCGCCACCCTTATAGCACACTTTCCGCTTCTTATACTGAGGCAAATGATTATCGTCAAGGTGGATTAGGGACAAGAGGAACCGTTGTTGCTATTCCTAATCATATTGCATTTTCAGGAGATACTGGAAAAACCTATACCATTATTGAAGCACCAATGGCAAATAATATGATGGTGAATGGACATAAAGCAACCTTAACTAATCATCAAGGTGTTGTATTGGTGGCAAATAGCATTCCTTATCGTACAAATATTTATACATTAACCAATACTGAACTTCCATCAAATGCTGAAGTTGTTGGAAATATCACGCATGTCACTCCTTATTTAGGTGCAGTTAATTATCTTTCATTAGAAACGGATCAACGCCAAACTTTTATTATTAGAGCTTCTTTAGATAATGGTGAAAGTTTACCTTTTGGAACAGAAGTTTTTAATAATAAGAAACAAGCAATAGGATATGTAGGACAATCCGGTGTACTTTATTTAAAAAGTGATACGTTACCGTCTTCTGTCTCTATAAAAATAAATGAAACCGGCAAAATAGAATGTGTAATTAGCCATTTAATTAATACGATGGATAAAAATCGTAATATCTGTCGATAAAGGAAAGTTCTATGAAATTATCAACCTTTATATTTTTATTATTAATAGGAATATTAAGCCAAAAGGCGATTGCTAATTGTAAGCCAGATAGTACGATCACAGCACCAGATATTAATTTCGACATATCTGGAGATTTAAATAGCGCTTCAACAACGGTTACGAAGGCGAGTAGAACAACATTTCCAGGTACATTTAAATGTACAGCAAGAGGGCTATTTCCTAATTCAGTGGGTATAGCTTCACCCTTTGCTGATAATCGAACAGGAACAATTGGTTTTAATGGTGGAAAACAGTTTGTTTCTATCACTTTAACGTCATTAGAAAAAAAGAGTGTGGAAAATATTGCTGCGGGAACGCATCCTGCATCTGATTTAGATACTAATTTTACCCTTAAATTTACGTTACTCACCTCTAAGCCATCGAGTAATTACACTGAAGTAAGTGGAAATACGGCCCTTGTAACCCCGGTTATTTTAGCCTCTGATGCATCAAGTGTAGGGATTATTCAATGGTTGCTGAATATTGTGATTAAATTAGTGCAGTTTTTATTAACGTGGGTATGGCCTGTCGATCAAAATGATATTTTTTTACAACCAATGAAAATTACCTATAACCCAGTAATGACAACATGTGATTTTTCTAATGCAGGACTTGTTGTCTCATTACCTTTAATTAGTGTAAAAGAGGTAAAAACAGTTGATAAAGCCGGTTATACTCCTTTTACATTAAACTTTACCTGCCAAAATTTATTAGGTGATTCGAAAACATCTCGTAATATTAATATGTTTTTATCAAGCCAAAACTTATTAGCGGCGGATAAAACCATATTAACGAATACTACCGCACAGGGGGCAGGAGGGGTTGGATTTCGTGTCGTAAAAGCAGATAACACAAATAGCCCGCTTGTTTTATCTGATTCCATAAATACACAAGGGAGTGCGACGAGTATTTTTAGTGTGACTAAAGGGAGTACATTATCTCCTGTATTTTCTATTAATATGGGCGCTTACTACTCCCCTTATAATGCGAATACGGTGACTCAAGGTAAAATAACAAGTTCGGCAACACTGGTAATGTCTTACGATTAAAAGGTGTCAAGATGAAAAAAATTTTTATTCTGTTATTTATATTGATAACGCCTTTTACAAATGCCAGCGTAGTGTTAGAACGAACGCGTTTAGTTTTCCCTGCTGACCAATCAACGATATTATTACAGATAGTTAATCAAAGTGAGCAATCAACATTAATTCAGAGTTGGACAGATGAGGGAAATATTGCATCGACGCCAGAAACCACAACTGCACCTTTTCTTGTTATTCCTCCTATGGCGAAAATATCTGCAAATGGGGGGCTGCAATTAAAATTACAGCAACTTGATAATTCTTTACCACAAGATAGAGAATCTATTTTTTATTTAAATGTATTAGATATTCCGCCAAAGCCAGACAAGAAAGAAAATGTAAATACACTCCAATTAGCTTTACAGACACGAATAAAAATTTTCTACCGACCTAATCAACTTACATTAACGACCCGCGATATTTTTAAACAGATTGAAATTACACAGAGCGCGCAATATTTAGAGATAAATAATCCTAGTGCTTATTTTTTTACTATTTCAAAGATCTATATTGATGATAAAGAAGCTCAACCTCTCATTAATGCTATTATGGTTGCGCCATTTTCAAAACAAAAAGTTCAATATCAAGGACAGGTAGATCCTCATCAAATTATGACTCTTGTTTATATTGATGATGATGGAAATTATCAGCAAGATGAGAAAAGGATGAAGAAATAGCGTTTTCATATCACGATTAAATAAAAAGGCTGCATATTAATGAGGGGCTAATATGCAGCCTGTACAGCCAACGTTTAATCTTTAATTTATTACTTAGCTTACATCTTCATTATCCATAACATGGTGACGTTCAGCGTGATAGCCTTCTTCGTCATAGCCAAAACGCCAATAAGGAATAGCATAAATTAAGCTACGATCGTAACCGTTATCACGACGAATATGACGTCTTAATGCACGAATAATTTTGTCTTCACCTGCAATCCAAAATGCCACATCTTCAGCAGGTAATTTCCAAGACATAAATTCATTAATTAAGTTTTCAGTTTGCTCTTCAACTGAGCCAATTAACCAGATTATTTCTAATCCATTAGGATGTTTAATTTCTTGGCGATGTGTTTCGTTTTCTACTCGTATAACGACTTTTCCTTGAACATTAGGTTGCATTGTTTCAATTAAAGCCATTAAAGCAGGTAATGAACTTGGATCGGCTGCCATAAAGTAATGTGATGCAGGAGCTAATAAGGGATCTGGGCCACCTGGATTAGTGATCCCAATATAGTCGCCTTGCTTTGCATTTAGCGCAAAATGAATAGCTGGACCAGCATCGTTATGAACGGCAAATTCAATGTCTAACTCTTTTTGCTCTGGGCGAATAGCACGGACACTATAAGTACGTACAATCGATCTTGGTTCGCCTTCAGGCCATTTGGGACCTTTTTCAGAAAAACCCGGTACTGTTGGCTTAACTTGGCCTTCTAGTGGCAAAAATATTTTTAGATGTGCGCCCGCAGTATCAGCAGGATAGTTATCTAAATCATCACTAGTAAAGGTAATGCAGCGCATTCCTGGTGTGACATCAGTAATACGTTTTACTTGAACTAGGCGAGGAGGAGCTGGTTTATAAATATTTTTTTCTTGAGGTGTTTTTGGGTTACTCACGTTTTTTTACCTGACTCATTTAATTGTTTTTTCGATGTAGATATTATCATTTTCAATTAATAATGATAGTCATTATCAACATTAACTTTAATTTAGTAAAGTGAGGTGTATGTTTTACTTATCATTGTGTGATTAGGCTCAAATTACAATCAAGAAAAAAACTTAAAAATCAATGTAATAAGCTTGATATAATAATCAATAAGTATTAATTAGAAAAAATGAGAAGAAAACAAAAACACTAAAATGTAATGTGGTAGGAGAGGATTGGTGTTATTTTTTTGAAAAAAGGAATGGTTTTAGAGAGTTGAAATAAATGCGGAAAAATCAATAAATACAGTGAGTAAACTTTAAAATATTATACTCACTGTATTTTTATATGATGTCAGCAATAGATTAAGCTTTAGGATCTGGGCCAAATCTATTGTCGCCTTTAGTTCCTTCTAGGCACATAAAGACAAAAACAATTAATCCACCAACAGCAGGAATAAATGCAAGTAAGAACATCCAACCTGATTTATCTTGGTCGTGAAAACGACGAATAGTGACGGCAAGGCTAGGTACAATAATAGCTAAAGAATAAATACCGATAATAATACCTACAATTGAACCTAATGAACTCATTTCACCAGTGTTCATATCTATTGATGACATTAAAATAGCGTATAGAACAGTAATGATAATGGTATTTACCAGAGTAAACATCCAATATTCTTTTCTGCGAGCACGGCCTGAAAAGTTAGCGTAATTATTTTTAATGACTTCCAAATACCAATTCATGACTTCATCCTTAATTTAGTAGCAACAATACGTAAGCCTAGTTTAGGTGATCTTTCTTAGCAATTAAGATAATTCTAAATTATCAAAATACATTTTTAAAAAGACATTATGACCATTCCCTCTATTTTATAGGGATATGAGCTTAATTTTTAAGTTAATCAAATAGGTAATATCTAAATGATATACAATATGCGTCTTTATAAACTAATACTGATGTGGAGTGCTAAGTGGCGGGTATCATAATTACTTTAGAAATTGAATTCAACAAGTACTCTATTTTATTTCTAGTGAAGATAGCTTTTTATAGGATTGTTTATATCTTTATTTATCGTCATAACATAATAAAAAAGAGTTTATCCCTTACTACTGATCAAAAATGATGTATTTATAGTTATTTTATCAATGTGTTTGATTTAATTTTAGTTAATTATGGAAAATAAAAAGGGCTAAAACAATATCAGCCCTTTGTGTTTATTTTTACCGTCGTGCGGTACTGTTTTTATATTGCTGTGTGTGTTTTGCCTTTACTTCACTTTCATTCCCGCAAGCGTCATTAAGAATCGAAAAAGAGAAGAAACCGCAAATAAGGCTAAAACACTACAAAACCAAATTGTAATTAGCCAGCCCCATTTTTTTAATAATGAGGGTTTGCTTTGTATTTGTGGATCAGTGATAGCCTTCTTCATAATTGGTTTTTCCTCTGAAAACGTAATAACTCCAGAATGTATAAACGAGAATAATTGGAATAATAAAGAGCGCGCCAACTAACATAAATCCTTGGCTTTCTGGTGGTGCCGAAGCAGCTACAAAACTAACGGCAGGCGGAATAATGTTAGGCCAAATACTGATGCCTAATCCGGCAAAACCTAAGAAAATTAAAGCCAATGCCCCAAAGAAAGGAAGATAATGTCCTTGTTTTTTTATCGAGCGCAAAATCAGCCATGAGCTGTATAACACTAAAAGTGGAACGGGTAAAAAGAAGAATAAATTAGGTAACGTGAACCAGCGTTCAGCAATGGCTGGTTGTGCTATCGGTGTCCATGCACTAACAACAGCGATCACAGCAAGCATTACCAGTGTCAGTGGTTTAGCAATTTTGTATAAATTTTGCTGTAAGTGGCCTTCAGTTTTCATGATTAGCCAACCACATCCTAATAAGGAGTAGGCAATAACTAAGCCAAAACCACAAAAGAGTGCAAAAGGCGACAACCAATCAAAATAGCTACCTGCAAATGTGCGATTAACAACAGGTAGGCCTTGAACAACGCTACCAACGACAACTCCTTGCATAAAGGTTGCTAGCATTGATCCCAAAATAAAGGATTTATCCCAAAAACCTTTGTGATTGTTATCTGCTTTAAAACGAAATTCAAAGGCAACACCACGGAAAATCAGGGCAACAAGCATTAAAGTTAAAGGCATTGCTAATGCATCAAGAATAACAGCATAAGCAAGTGGAAATGCACCAAATAATGCAGCTCCCCCCAAGACTAGCCATGTTTCGTTACCATCCCACACAGGGGCTACGGTATTCATCATTAAGTCACGATCTTGGTCGCTTTTAATAAATGGATAGAGCATACCGATACCGAGATCGAAGCCGTCCATGACAATATACATTAATGTACTAAATACGATGATGATGAACCAAATAACGGGTAAATCAATTCCCATGATGAACCTCCGAAGTACCTTTACGGATCAGTCTTAACATATAGGCATATCCAACACCGAACACAGAGCCATAAACAACAAAGAAGATCAGCAGGCTTATACTCATATGCATTTCACCATGAGCGGAGACAGCATCTCGTGTTCGCTGTATGCCATAAACAACCCAAGGCTGGCGACCGACTTCTGTTGTAAACCAACCTGCAAGGATCGCGATAAGACCTGACGGTGCCATTAAAAACGTTAAACGTAAGAAGGTTTTAGATTCATAAAGTTTATTTTTATATCGTAGCCAAGTTCCCCAAACACCCACTAGGATCATTAACATCCCGAGGCCAACCATAATGCGGAAAGACCAGAAAACGATAAGTGAATTAGGCCTATCTTCTTTCGGAAACTCTTTTAATGCCGGAACCTGTTTTTCTAAGCTGTGAGTTAAGATCATGCTGCCAAGATAAGGGATTTCTATCTTATATTTGGTTTCTTCAGCATCCATATCAGGCATACCAAAGAGAATTAACGGTGTTGCTTCACCCGGTTTATTTTCCCAATGACCTTCAATGGCAGCAATTTTTGCTGGCTGATGTTTTAAGGTATTTAAACCATGGACATCACCAATGAGAGCTTGAATTGGTGCTAAAATTAAAATCATCCACAAAGACATTGAAAGCATCTTTTTCATTGCTGATGTTTTATTGCCTTTAAGGAGATGCCACGCCGCGGAAGCAGCAATAAAGAAAGCAGAAGCAAGGAATGCGGCAACGCCCATATGAGCGAGACGATAAGGGAAAGAGGGGTTAAAAATAACCGCAATCCAATCTACGGGGACAACTTGGTTATTAATGATTTCGAAACCTTGTGGTGTTTGCATCCAGCTATTTGATGCCAAGATCCAAAACGTTGACATCAGCGTGCCTAATGCGACCATACAGGTTGCGAAAAAGTGAAGTTTTTCACCCACTTTATTCCAACCAAATAGCATTACGCCCAAAAATCCCGCTTCTAGGAAGAAAGCGGTAAGCACTTCATAAGTCAGTAAAGGGCCTGTAATTGAGCCGGCAAAGTCAGAAAAAAAGCTCCAGTTGGTTCCAAATTGATAGGCCATAACCAAACCAGAGACAACACCCATAGCAAAGTTAACAGCGAATATTTTTGACCAGAAATGAAATAACGCTAAATAATCCTTATTGCGGGTTTTTAACCATAAACCTTCCAATACGGCTAAAAAACTAGCCAATCCGATAGTAATAGCGGGGAAGATAATATGAAAAGAAACTGTGAACGCAAATTGGATACGCGCCAGATCGAAGGCACTTAACCCAAGCATAAAAACCTCGTTTTATTGATATGTAAATGTAAATTGCAGGTAAATCGTGTGGATTAGTAGACCATATGACAGTAAGCTATAATAGTGACAATAAGTTTAAAAATGACTATAACAGTTTTTGAGGTGAACAGTTTTATATGACTCGATATGAACAGCTTGCAGCGCAAATACGCCAACAGATTGAAGATAATATCTGGCAATCTGGCGACCGTTTACCTTCATTGCGGGATACGGTAAAACAATCAGGTTTAAGTTTAATGACTGTTTTACAATCGTATCAATTATTAGAAAGCCAAGGATGGATAACCGCGCGACCACAATCAGGCTATTACGTTGCACATCGTAATACACGCTTTGGCCAAGTAACAGCCAGTAAAGGGTTACACATGAGTGAAAATGTTGAGATTAGCACCTCCATTTTTAATGTGCTCCAAGCATGTAAAGATCCTGAGATTATTCCTTTTGGTTCAGCATTTCCCGATCCTAGTTTATTTATCCAACCTAAACTCAGTAGTGCATTAGCATCAGCAGCAAGACATTTAGCACCTCAAAGTTCAGTAATTAATTTACCACCAGGAAATGAAAAGTTACGCCGTAACATTGCGCAACGCTATGCATTGCAAGGTATTCATGTCTCTCCAGATGAAATAGTGATCACTGCGGGTGCAATGGAATCATTGAGCTTTAGTTTACAGGCAGTAACCGAACCAGGTGATTGGGTGGTGATTGAATCACCTGCATTTTATGGTGCATTACAAGCTATTGAACGTTTACGTTTAAAAGCCATTGCGATTAGAACAGATCCTATAACAGGAATTTGTTTAGAAGAACTCGAAAAAGTAGTGGATCAATACGATATAAAAGCGTGTTGGTTGATGAGTCATTGTCAAAATCCATTAGGTGGAACAATGCCTGATGAAAACAAAATAAGGTTGGTGGAAATATTAGCGAAAAAACAGATAACGTTAATTGAAGATGATGTCTATGGAGAACTCTATAACAGCCAAAAGGCGCCAATGCCAGTAAAAGGCTTTGATAAAACGAATAGCGTATTACATTGCGCTTCTTTTTCTAAATGTTTAGCGCCGGGCTTTCGCGTAGGCTGGGTTGCCGCAGGAAAACACGCAACAAAAATACAACAGTTACAAATGATGAGTACAGTTTCTGCGAGTATGCCGACACAGCAAGCTATTGCGGATTACCTATCACAAGGAGGCTATGATACGCATCTTCGTCGATTAAGATTATTATTAGAACAAAGGCGTTATCGCATGTTGCAAGCCATACAGGCACATTTACCTGAAGATGTAAAAGTGAATATTCCAACAGGAGGATATTTTCTCTGGCTAGAATTTGAATCATCATTTGATGCAAATAAACTTTATCACTTTGCATTGGAAAGAGGGGTCAGTATTGCACCTGGCTCCATGTTTTCCACCAGTTCTCAATTTAACCATGCCTTTCGTTTAAATTCTTCTTTTCAATGGAATAGCAGGACAGAGAAAGGAATGGAAATTATCGGTGAAGGATGTAGAAAATTACGACGTAAATAGCAGACGTTAGCGCACATTTTTTAAAGTTAGATATTGATTTATGAACGGTAATCTCCAATGATTAATTCTTAACCTCATTATCAGACTGACTAGCCAGATATTGCAGGAGGACACAATGAAGCTACGTTGTTTTGATCAACAAGAGTTACCGTTTATTCCATGGCGTAATCAAAAAGGCACAACCCAAGAAATTGTGTGTTGGCCAGTGAATAATGATTTTTCATGGCGAGCGTGTTTAACATCTATCGAAGATAATGGCTCATTAGGACAGTTTCCTGATATTGAACGGCAAATGGTGCTATTAGAAGGTAATGGACTTAATTTAAATAGCTCTGGATTTCTGAGTCACTCTGTCACTGATCCTTATCAGCCTTTTGATTTTTCAGGTGATATTCATGTTAAGTCAGAGCTGATTAAAGGGGGCGTAAAATGTTTAAATATTATGGTACGCAGGACATGCTGGAAAGCAGAAACCACATTAGTAACACAACCCCTTATATTACCAAGCTCTCACGCGGGACTTATTTATATAACGCAAGGTGAATGGACTTTAACTGGCGCTACTTGTCAGCGTTTATCAAAAGGGCAAGGTGCATGGTGGTTGCCCGATATTCGAGAAGGTGAAATAAGACCGTTAACCGCAAATTGCCAATTATTATGGGCAGATATTCGACCACTAAAATAAAGGTATTTTTGTGGTCAAATATTGATTGAAATAATAAATGATGCTTAGGATTATGGCTAATTTAAAGCCAGATTAACGGCGGCAAGAGTGAGTAATCCACCAGCAATACCATCGTTATAACGACGACGTTTATCACTTAAACCGCCTTTTAAGCCGACATAAGCAAAGAAGCTACCAATAAGGCCATAAATAATTAAGCAAGTCGTGATAAATATCCCAGATAACAGTAATGATTGTGTTGCGACATCATTATGATTATCAATAAAGTTTGGTAAAATAGCGAGATAAACTAATAAACCTTTAGGATTAAGGAAACTGGTTAAAAAACCTTTACGAAATAGAGATGAAGTTTTAGTGGCATTAAGGACTAACTTTCCTTTTTTGCAAGCTGATATCAACATTTTAAGGGCAAGATAACTGATATAGACAACACCGACCCATTTGAGTAAGTGAAATAAAGTGGGAGATGTAGATACTAAGGCTGCAAGCCCTAAAGCACTCAGTAACGCATGGGTTAAATAACCGGATATCACGCCTGAATTTGCAATCCATGCTGATTTCATTCCTCCTGATAACCCTTGGGATGAGATAAAAAGAATATCAGGCCCAGGTGTACAGATAAGCGGTAGAACCGTCAATGCGAATAATAATAAAGTGTTAAATTCCATCTTTTCACCTGATAGAGATAGATTAAGAGAAACATCGTTTTTGCTGTGAAATTTAGCGGAAAGATTATATGATGTTTTCGAAAAAATCGGGTTGCTTTGTTGCTAACAAAAAGAATTAATTGGCAATAAAATTCCACAAATAGAATTAAGGTTAATCTTTGATGTCAATAAAATTAGATAAGATAGACAAACATATTTTGCAGGTGCTTCAACGTGATGGCAAAATCCAAAATATTGAGCTAGCAAAAGAAGTTGGACTTTCACCGTCACCTTGTCTTCGCCGAGTGCGTTTACTTGAAGAGTCGGGAGTGATCACGCGCTACGTTGCTGTATTAGATGGTAGTATGGTCGATGCAGGTTTATCTTTATTCGCAAGGATCTGGTTTAGAGCACAGGATGCAGAAACGATAGAAGAATTTGTAAAGGCCATTAAGGTGTTACCTGAAGTGGTAGAATGCCATTTAATGGCCGGCGAGTGTGATGCGTTAATTCGGATAGTGACTAAAGATTTAGCAACATATCGCCGTTTTCATGCCGATTATTTAACACAAATTCCAAGCATCCAAAGTATAAAAACAGAAGTACCAATGGAAACGGTAAAAGTGAGTTTTGCTTTACCACTTTAATTTTTTAAATATTTAGAGTTATTTGATTTTTAATTATCACAGATATATTTAATAGAGAAAGCCTCAAGTTAAATCTTAACAGAGGCTTTTTATTTGCATAAGTTAAACTATCCAGCTTTTAATAAACTGATATATCTCTGGTGTATAAAGTAGCATACAGAAAAATAATGAAGCACCAATAAAATAGAGATAAATCGACCAAGTACATAAAGAGACAATAATTAGCATTAATATGATAAGAATAACGATACAAAGTCTGATCTGGGTGAGAGTGATTTGACCCGCGCACGATAATAATTCACTAATTAATTCAAAAAGTTCTGATATCTTTTTCCTCAACATAAATCCATTTAATCAAAGTCAATATATTATTCTTGTTTATTACAATCTAATTGTTTATTTTTGAGTTATTTGTATTATTTTTTGTATACTTTTAGTAATAGAGTCAATAAATAACTCTATTACTACATTTGATCTATTATTTATATTATCAATAAAGAAATTTATTTTGTTTGAGATAAATTGGAAAATTCTTTTGTTACAATTTCAGCTGCTTTAGCAATAATATCTTTACGGTATTTCGCATTCTGTTCTTGTTGTGTGAAATAGACGACTAAAATTAATGGTGCATGGTTTTCAGGCCAAATAACGGCTATATCATTAGTTGTGCCATAATCACCACTACCGGTTTTATCTCCAACAATCCAATGTTTTGGTAAACCTGCTTTAATACTGTGATCGCCTGTTGTATTACCTTTTAACCAAGTAACAAGTTGTTGGCGTTGAGATTGGCCTAATGCGTCACCTAGTGTTAATGCTTGAAGGCTTTTGGCCATAGCAATTGGAGAGGTGGTATCACGAGGATCACCATGTATAGCTGTATTTAATTCAGGCTCTTTGCGATCTAGTCGATAAGTTACATCATTAATTGAACGTGCAAATTGAGTAACGCTGGAAGGTCCACCTAAATAATCTAGGATTTTATTCATTGCTGTATTATCGCTATATTGCAAGGTAGCCGCACTTAATTGAGCCAGTGTCATTCCTGTTGCTAAATGTTTTTCTGTAATCGGGCTATAAGGGACCAAATCAGTTTTTTTGATGGTTATAGGGTTATCAAGCAATCCTGATTGTTTTTCACTTTCTTTTAAAACGGCGGCTACAGCCATAACTTTGCTGGTACTTGCCATTGCAAAGCGCTCATCACCACGATAAGTTACTTGTGAGTTATCTTTAGTATTAATTAACGCAACGCCTAAACGGCCTTGGCTATTTTTTTCAAGTGTCGTTAATTGTTCTTCAATAGTGCTATTTGTTTTAGCCCATAGCATTGGTGAAGCAAGTAGAGATATTAATGAAACTGCGATCACTGCGGTTTGACGGCATGTTGTTTTAAACATAGAAATGGATGCTCATATTAATTTAATAAAAAAAGTTAAATATAAATAGACGGTTATCGACAGTATGTGACGCTGTTTATTTATCAGGTGCAATATCCTATTTAATTGATTTATTGACAATCGATAATAAATCACCTTAGCCTATAGAAAATCTAATGGCTAAGAATATTATGCGAACACATCTTCCCCTCAACGCACTACGCGCTTTTGAAGCATCCGCAAGACACCTTAATTTTACCAAAGCTGCATTAGAACTCTATGTCACCCAAGGCGCAGTGAGTCAACAGGTGAGAATGCTAGAAGAACGTTTGGGCGTGATGCTTTTTAAGCGTTTACCCCGTGGTTTGGAGATGACAGATGATGCACAGATCTTATTTTCGGTATTAACAACCGCATTTAGTGATATCGAACGGGTGTTTAAACAGTTCGAACGAGGTGAATATCGTGATGTTGTTTCGATTGCCACTGTGGGAACATTTGCTATTGGCTGGTTATTACCTCGATTGGCTGAATTTAAGCAACAATATCCAAGAATAGAAGTGAATTTAAGAACAAATAACAATGTGGTTAATTTGGCAACCGAAGGACTTGATTTTGCTATTCGATTTGGTGAAGGACTATGGCCTCTAACCCATAATAAAGCCTTATTTTCTGCACCATTAACGGTTTTGTGCTCACCAAAAACAGCAGAACGGTTACATTATCCAACTGACTTAATAAATGAAAACTTATATCGTTCTTATCGAGAAGATGAATGGTCACAATGGTTTGAAAAAGCAGATATATCGCCGATAAAAATAACAGGTTCTATTTTTGATTCTTCACGTTTAATGGTAGAAAGCGCGATTTATGAAGGTGGAGTTGCATTAGCACCCGCAAATATGTTTTCAAGAGAAATAGAAAGCGGTCAGCTAATACAACCTTTTAAAATAGAAGTTGAAATGGGGCAGTATTGGTTAACGTATTTAAAATCAAAACCAATGACCGCATCAATGGAAATATTTCAGCAGTGGTTAATGAATGAAGCATTAAAAGAAAACAATAAAATATCTTAATTATCGTCAATATCAGATAAGGCTGTTGGATCAAAAAGGATCCGATGTTGTGATGGGTTTCGTTGACATAATAATTGGTGTCTTTTATTTTCTTTAGGGCCTATCATTCTTAATTTCATTTTGGAATTACACCATGGGCAATCACAAGTTATTCTTGTTAGATATATATCATCTCTCTCGTTAGTTTCTAAGTTAACTAAACCAATAAGATGCTGAAATCTTGAACGTTTAATATATAATCCAATAGAAAGCATCATTATAAAAAAAACAGTAAAAATTGTTGTGGTAATTTGTGTTATAGCGTTGTTTGAAGGAAATGATAAATAAAGACTAAGTATACTAGCAATGCTACCTATCGATCCTAGGCTAACAAAAGTAGTTCGTTTGGCTAAAATCTTATTTTTTGACCAGAATGGCTTAATGAAAGAACGTGTTAAATTAAGGGTTGAGGGATCAACTTTATCAGAATACGTATACGTGTCACCAATATGAATATTATTATTTTTTATTTCAGAGTTAATAGCATTAATGTTGTTATCTCTAGAGGTGATGGAGTTAACATCTTTAGCATAACCACAGGAAGAGCAAAACTTATCAAGTTCTGATGTTTTATTTCCGCAATTTTTGCAAAATGACAATTAAACCTCCTAATATAAAATATTATCTATTATTTAATCGTTAAATAAATTTAAGTATTTATACAATATATGAGTGCTTGATAAAATGATCAAGCGCTCATAATGATAATTATATAAATGATTTTGAATAGTGTTGTAATTTTGTTTTACAAAGAAAAATGTTCTCTAACAATTTCTCTACCTATTTCAATAGATGCAGTTGCAGCAGGTGATGGGGCATTACACACATGCAATGAACGTTTACCTTTCACAAAATGGAAATCATCTACTAATTTTCCTTCACGAGTTAATGCTTGAGCACGAACTCCCGCAGGACCAGGATGAATATCTGCTTCATGTAAATCAGGAATTAATTTTTGCGCATTCGCAGTAAATAATTTGCGAGAATATGAACGACGAAGTTCGGCCATTCCTTCACCTAAATAATTACCTGCAATTTTCCAAAAGCCCTTATAAGTGAGCACTTCGGCGAGATCTTTTAAATTAATATCGCTTTTTTTATAGCCTTCGCGCTTAAATGCTAATACCGCATTAGGCCCAACATCACGATGTCCGTTATACATGCGTGTGAAGTGTACGCCTAAGAATGGAAAATCAGGGTTAGGAACGGGATAAATTAGATGGTTGACTAAGTAGTTTTTATTGGCATTAAGCATAAAGTATTCACCACGAAATGGGACTATCTTCATACCTGTGTCATAACCTGCCATTTTAGCAATCCGATCACTAAATAATCCTGCACAATTAATTAACCATTTGCCTGTAAATTGCTCATTGGATGTCGTTACTATGACATTATCATCCGTTTCATTGATCGAGGTTACAGCTTGGCCAAACGTAAATTTACCACCACGAGATTTAATAATTTCAACATGTTTTGCTGCTATTTCAGGATAATTAACGATCCCTGCATCAGGAACTAATAATGCAGCAATACCATTAACATAAGGCTCTCTAGCTTTCAGTTCACTTTCAGTCATTTTGATAACTTCAAGCCCATTATCAATGCCACGTTGATAAATGTTTTCTAACGCATTTAGCTCTTTTTCATTGGTAGCGACAATCACTTTGCCACAACGATCGTAATAAAGATTATGTTGTTGGCAAAACGCATAAGTGGTGATATTGCCTTGTTTAGCCAGCCTTGCTTTAAGGCTCCCTGGTGTATAATAAATACCAGAATGAACAACATTACTGTTATGTCCACTTTGATGAGCGGCAGGGCCGGATTCTTTATCAATCACCAGTAGTTTTAGTTCAGGTTGACTTTCTTGTAGCGCACTTGCAACCCCTAATCCGACTAATCCCGCACCAATAATAATCACGTCATACGTCATAATCTTATCCATTTTATAAATTTTAAATTAACAGGGTTCTTGTTGTAAGCGCTTTAATTTGCCACGTACATTCGTTAAATGAAGGCGCATCTTATAGCTTGTTTCATCGTGATCTTGTTGGCGTATTGCTTCAACAATCGCTTCATGCTCTGCAATAACACGCTCTGTTTCTGTCTCTCGCCCTTTATTTTGGCTTAATGAATACATTAAGACACCAAGATAAAGCTCATGCATATTATCTAAGATCCTGACAAAAAAAGGATTGTGTGCGGCAACCATAATAGAACGATGAAATTGATAGTCTTCTTCATGGCCAATACTTTTGTTTTGTCTTGTTGCTAAAACAAAGGCATCGTGAGCATTTTCGATAGCGCGTAATTCTTCTGGTGTTCGACGTAAAGCGGCAATAGCTGCCGCTTCATGTTCAATGACCTCACGCATCTCAAGTAGTGAATCTATCTCTTCAGGGCAAGCAATTTCCATGACTAATGGCTCATATTTACTGAGTATAGAATGGTCAATTACACGGCGACCACCTCCTTGGCGTGAAGTCACAATGCCACTGGCTTCTAAGACACCTAATGCTTCTCTGATCGGGACTCGACTGACGCCAAAGGCATCAGCGAGTACATTTTCAGAAGGTAACTTTTCACCAATAGGGTATGTCCCGTTACTAATATTTTGCTTTATTTGCTCAAGAATTTGATGCGACGCTTTTTGGCGTGAGATCTTTTGTATCATCTAGTTTTCTCCAGATGCATGCCCCATATTAGCTAACTGTTTTTTAGACCGTAATAGATGGAATGCACCAGTTAATAGGATCAAGGCAACACCTAAAAGGTCGGTATATAAGCCCGGTTTAATCATTAAAATTGCCGCAGCTGCAAATGCAATACGCTCAAACCACGTTGTTTTAATCATCCAGAAGTTTGCTGTTGCGATACTTAGTGCATAAATTCCGACTAATGCAGTAATAATCATTAATCCAATAGAAAGTACACCTAAATTATCACCTTGCATCAATAAAGCAGGGTTATAGACTAAAATAAACGGAATAATAAAACCGGGAAGTGCTAAACGAACCGCATCCCATGATGTTTGCATAGGGTCTGCTCTTGCAATACTTGCAGCAGTATAACTGGCTAAGGCAACAGGAGGCGTAATATTGGATAGTGCACCAAACCAGAATACAAAGAAATGAGCAGCTAAAGGCATAACGCCAGCTTTAATTAATATAGGTGACACTGTAACGGCGACAACGATATATAAAGCGGTTGAAGGTAACCCCATACTTAATACAATACACACCAGCATGACAACTAATAATATCATCCATAGTGTATTATCCGTCATTGAGACGATATTAAAGGCCAATGTTGCTCCGATACCCGTCATTGTAACTACACAGATAATCACGCCAATAGCTGCGCAAGCGACCGTTACTTGAACCGACCCACGAGCCGCTTCGGCTAAGGCGTCAGCCACTTTAGTTAAAGTCATACGAACAGTTTTGTCGGGCGTTATCCAACTTGCAACAATAATGGTTAGAATACCTAAGAAGCCAGCATAAATAGGTGTTTTACCTACTAATAAGGTTCCAATGACAATAATCAATGGTAATAACAGTAAGCCTCGAGCTTTTAATACGGCTTTAACTTGTGGAATATTTTCTTTGCTTAACCCCTTTAACCCTTGTTTCTTGGCTTCGATGTCAATGGCCATAATTAATGCGGCGTAATACAACAGTGCTGGAATAATGGCGGCAATGACAATGGTGGTATATGAAATTCCTAAAAAGCCAGCCATAATAAATGCAGCTGCACCCATAATCGGAGGCATGATCATGCCACCCGTTGATGCAGTTGCTTCTACAGCTCCAGCAAAACGCGGTGTTAATCCAATACTTTTCATTAAAGGAATGGTGAAAGTCCCCGTTGTTGCTACGTTAGCAACAGCACTTCCGCTTAAAGAGCCTGTTAATGCAGATGAAATAACCGCAACTTGGGCTGGCCCACCACGACGACGACCTGCGATAGCCAGCGCTAAATCATTAAATAAAGCAGTAGCACCACTGACACTTAAGAATGAACCAAAGAGAATAAAGACCACAATCGCGGTGGAGGCTGTTGAAAGGGTAATACCAAAAATCCCTTCACTGGTCATAAATAAACGGTATAACAATCTTTCTACAGAAAATCCGGCATGACCGAAAATACCCATAAAATACTGGCCAAATAAAGCATAGATAATGGCAAAAGTTGCAAGTCCTGGAATGAAATAACCAGTAGTTCTTCTTGCAGCTTCAAACAGTACGATAATACCTAATATAGCCATGGCATAATCAGTAGTATTTGGAATACTTTTTCTTACTACATGAAGATCAACGTAATTAAAGAAAAAATAGCCATAACTGATTAATGTTAAAGCAATAAAAAGATAATCCCATCCATTAAATTTAGGTGTGGAAAAACGCTTAGAGAATGGAAATAAAATAAAGCCTAAAATTAAAATACCACTAAGAAAAATAGTATTACGGTAAAACTCTTGAGTATTTGATAATGCGTTGGAATAAATCGCATAAAGTGAAATTAATATTGCAAGAGTCGTGGTGATTTTCAGGTAAATGCCTGCAAGCTGGCGATTGCCAGAGCTTGCTTCTTTATCTAATGCAGGTGGCTCTACCGGAGTTAGGTGGTCATTATTAGTCATAACTCACTCCTGTTATTTATTATTAGTCTGCGTTTGAGCTTCTGGTGGAATAAGATAATCAGGGATCTCTAAACCGATTTCTTTGTAATAGCGGTAAGCCCCTAAATGTAATGGCACAGAAACACCTTTTAATGCATTTTCTGTGGTGATGTACTTAGCTGCGCTATGAACTTGATGAACTTCAGGAAGGTTCTCAAACATAGTTTTTGTTAGCTCATAAACTAAGTCATTATCAATGCTGGTTGTGGCCATTAAGATATTAGGTTGGGCTATCGTATTGACCATTTCAGTTTGGCGAGGGTAGGTATCCGCGGGTATTTCAAAACGAAACCATGAATTTGCCACATGATTGATATCATCAAGTTGTTTATCTGTGACTTCGAGTAGTTTTGCGCTGACACCACTGGCATACATATCGGTGACGGCTGAAGCTGGGACACCAGCAGGTAATGCACCACCGTCAAGACGGCCATCTCGCATGGCAGAAACAGTGTCTCCATACCCAAGATATTCAGGGGTAATATCTTTCTTGGTTAAATTAACACCTTTAAGAATGATAATCGTTGATTGCTCTGTCCCACTCGCTTGAGGGCCAACAGAAAAACTTGTTGCACGAATATCATCTAATGTGCCAGTTTTTACTTTGTCATTCATTAAAACAAAGTGTTCGACATTAGGCCACAACATAGAAATTGAGCGCAAATTTCTTTCTGGTTTACCTTCAAAATTACGCACACCTTCATAAGCTTCCACAGCTAAAAGACTTTGTAAAATAGAAAGCTGAGCTTCATTTTTTTGCATTAAATAGATGTTTTCTATCGATCCTGCCGAAGATTGCCCTGTTACTTGAACGCCTCTATCCTTAAGGTGTGTGCTCCATACGTTTGCTAATCCCACTCCCATCGGATAATACGTTCCTCCTGTTGAAGCGGTTGCTACAGAGAGAAATTGTTTATTCGCATTTTCTTTTTTGCCAGCTATTGCTAATGAGACAACCGCAATAACAGCAACAATACCGATGGCAAGCTTTGTTTTTCTTATTCTCATGATGTTGTTCCTGTACATAAAAACGCAGGTGAATGTTTCACACCAACTTGTATACAACATGACAACTTTTATAGAAATAAGGAGTGTTAAGAAATTGTGACGTGACGTAATGAAATTAAAACAAGAAGGTAACAAATTGTGATCACCATAGTAATTATGCAAATTTTAATCATAATTATGGTGATAGGCACAAAATGCGAAAGAAAATATCAATAAAGCATGGAAGAAAAGATAAAAGAAGCTAAAAAATAGCCTATTTATCGATAATTAAAAATAAAATGAAAAAAAGAGAGGTCAGAAGATATTTAAACAATAGGATTATGTAAAAAGAAAATAGACCACTTTTAGTATTAATAGAAAGATTAAAATTAAGTGCTAATTTGCCACTTATAAAGCAAAAGTAAGTACACCTGTTGCGATTAAAACAAACATTGCAGACCAGACCAAGGCAGAAATGGTGCTGGTGATATAAATACCATATGCAGATAATTTTAATAAGCCAGCACTAAAGGGGGTTAAATAGCGAAAAACAGCTAAGAATCGAGAGATAAACAAAATATAGTGAGTTTTATTTTTTAATAATTGTTGAATGCGATTAATTTTTGACTGATAACGATTAACCCATATTTTAAGGCGAGGAAAACGATAGATAGAACGCCCCAACTCATAGCTTAAAATTGAACCTAATAGAGCACCACAACTGGTGGCTAACCAAAGAAATATAGGAGAATAAAGCGGTAAACAAGCACCAAAAATAAAGAGCAACATTAAAGATGCGGGGGGCAAAAATGAAGAAATACCGATGGTCGATTTTCCAGCTGTGATTAAAATAATAGATAAGAATAGAGTAATAGGAGACAAGTGACTTAAGGTGTCAAGTAAAGTGTGAATAATTTCCATTTAATTATCTCCAACTACTTACAAATAAATACAATAATAGTAATAAATATTAAGATTATTATGAGCTTATTTTAGAATTCTTATTCATTTCAGTTAACATTATCGCCCATTCAATAGGCGTATTTTTAATTGGTAATTTCAGTTTTTGACTTAATGAGTATAGCGTAGGCGCAGGAATATCAGTAAGGGATTGCAGTGTTGAATTCATTAGCACTTTATCAGGGGAGCCATCGGCAATTAATTTACCTGAAGATAAATGGATAACTCTCTGAAAATGGCGAGCAGTAAAATCAAGATCATGACTAATAGCCAATACCGTTGTACCTAATGTTTTTTGTATCTGAAGCCAATTTTCAAAACAGCTTAACCAATGTGCATCAAAATCACGAGTGGGTTCATCAAGTAATAATATTTTAGGTGATAAAATACTTAAACTTGCAACAGCAACCATTCTGCGCTGGCCTGCATGTAAATCTAAAGGATGAACATCTGCAACATCACTTAAACCACAAAGCGACAGTGTTTCATCTAAACATTTTTTAATTTCTTTTTTCGGAAATTTACGTAGTTTTAAACCAAAAGTGATCTCTTTCTCAACCGTATTATGAAAAATTTGTCGTTCAGGCTCTTGAAATAACACTCCAATATAATGAGCGCGCTGTTGTGCTTTTAGTTGAAATAGTGACTGATTATTGAGTGTTATATCACCTTCGTTGGGCGTTAATAGTCCTGCAATTAATCGTAATAAGGTAGATTTACCCGCTCCATTATCACCGACTAAGGTTATCCATTCGCCTTGATTTAAGGTTAAGGATAATTGAGAGATACAAGGCGGAACATCATCGCTCCAGCGATAAGTTACATTATTGAGCTGTAACATAAAATTCCTTAAAAGCATTAAGCAAGGCTTTGTCATTATTTACAATATTCTTATTCCAATGATGGTTTTCAATTAACCAATGTAAAGCTTGCCATGCGTCTGGAGCATTAATCGTTGAAAACAAGAATGGAAAAATAGAGTCTAAAGTACCTTTTGCCTTCACTTTTCCCGCCTCCAATAATAAAAATTGTTCACTCAGACTTATTGCAGGTAATAAATTGCGTTCAAAAATAACGACACTGCATTTATGCTCTTTTGCATAGTGTTTTATGCGTTGCTGTAATTGTTGGGTTGCATTGGGTGTTAAGCGACTAAAAGCTTCATCAAGTAATAATAATTTTGGGTGCATAGCAAGCGCACTTGCTATGACAACACGTTGAGCTTCACCGCCAGAAAGGGTTGAAGGGTGGCGAAAACGCAAGCATTCACATTGTGTTAATGCCATAGCTTCTTTTACTCGAAATCGAATTTCATTATCGCTCAATCCCAAATTTTCAGGGCCAAAGGCAATTTCTTGCTCTACAGTGAATGCACATCCTGAAAGCTGTAATTGTGGTGATTGTTGAACGAGCTGTCGTCCGGGCGCTAGCGACACTAATCGGCTTTTATCGAGAGCAATGTTTTGTACAATTCCCATGCCTTGTACTGAACCTGTTAATAAATCGGGATACCAACCTGCTAGTAATTGTGCAAGAAGGCTTTTTCCGCTGCCATTACCCCCTAAAATCACAAGCCATTCCCCTTGTTTTAACTGCAAATCGATAGGGCCAAGAATAGGCTGTTCGTCGCCAGTGGGGATAAAACTCAATTGCTGAAGATTTAGTACCATAGCCAAATACCTCCTTCAAACAAAATAAGCAATAAAATCAAGTAGCGAAGCATCATTTGAAGTGGCGTATCTGCTGGAGGATATAAAGTTGTCCGTTTTTTAATAATACGAAATCCTCGCATATCTAATGCTGCACTTCTAATCGTTAAATCACTTAATACATGACTAATAAGAGGCAGAATAATAGCGGGTAATGTGATGAGACGTTGCCAAAATGTTCCATCAAGAGGAACACCTCGCGCTAATTGCGCCTCTCTTATATTGTGTAATTGTTGGCGTAATTGCTCTACAAGCAACAAAGGTCCTGCTAATAAATAGGAAAGGCTCATAGGTAAACGGCTAGCAAATAACGCTCTAATAAATTGTTCTGTTGATGTGTATTGTAACCACAGTTGAGCGCCACTTATTATTGCTAATAATCTTAACCATAACGTTATTGCCATAGTTTGTTTACTGGTATCTAAAGATCCTCCTGTTAACCAATAAGCTAGCCAGCCACTATGGACTAACCATAATCCGATTGCCATAGGGATCATTAACCAAGCAATAAAACGCCAACGCCAGCGAGATGCTTTCCAAATTAATAAGCTAATAAAAATACCACTGCTGATTATCAGCAGTGGTAAGCCTAATGATAAAAAAAGCACACTAGCACTTAGCCAAAGCCATAATGCCAATGAGGTAAATGGATGCATTATTAGCGAACCTTGGCAATCGCAGGGAAATTACGTTGTGTTCGTTGTGGTAATTGACGCACTAATAACCAAGCGATAATTGCAGATAAGATTTTATCTGCAAGATTTGCACCTAATACAGTAATGGCAACAGACTCAATAAGCCCTTCACCTACGGCATGAAAATAAGCAACAAAGAAATCAGCACCGCTACCAGTTGCGCCACCAAATAGATAAGTACGAATTGGAACGGCGACAATCATTAACGCTAAAGTAATGACAATACCTGAACCAATAACGCGAATTAAAGAACGAAAACCACCAGCACGAGCCAATAAACCCGCACTTAATCCTATCATCATGGCAACCGGAGCAAATGCGGCCGCCATTGGACCACTGATTAATCCCCATAATAGATTGGTTAATAATCCAGTGAATAATGCGACCCATGGGCCACCTAATAAGGCACAAATTAGTGTACCGATAGAATCTAAAAAGATAGGGAGTTTTACCATTGAGGTAATTTGGCCGCCGATCATATTTATTGCAATAGATACAACAATGAGCACGAGTGTACGACTCGAAATTTGAGGAGTTGTAGACATAGTTTAAAAACCTTTACAAAGGATAGTGACTATTGGTTTTATTGTTTTGCATATATAGCGATTTTTTATAAAAAAGCTATTTACGCGGTGTGATGACCAACTCCTCATAACCAGAGTGTTCACAAGGCTGACGGCTAAAAGTCACTTGCTCTAACTCACCAATAACGAGCTCTAGCGTCGTGCGCACTGTACAACCTGGCATCATATGTCCACCACACATTAATCCATTTTCATCTGAGATTGCTAAATGCAAATGTTCACCTTGGTCATCTAATGTTCCAATTAGTGAAATAATCTCAAATTTACCTGTAAGATAGCGATTTTCTTCGCGTCCTGCAAAGCGTAATACCACATCGGTTAAACTTCCCACACAACCTGCAATAAATGCTGATTTTAGGTTTTGTTCCTTCATCATCTGTCGTAATACCATAATCACATCTTCATTAGGAAGAAGGCGAAGTGGAATAAATCGAGCATGAGAAGAAAGTAATGAGGTGTGAGACATCGTGATTATCCTAATAACTGAAAGTCTATATTTAATTTATATGGTTATTGTAAGCACTAAAATGACTGTGTCAGATAAGACCTAGCTTACTTTATATTATCTATTTTCATTTTTATGCACAAAAATCGCATAACGTATTATTAATAAAAAAAACGAAAGAAGAAATAGATAATAACCTTTTATTAACAATGAAGTTGTTTTGTATCAAAAGAATAAGATAGGAAGAAAAACAAAGAGAGGAATAAGGGTGAGTGGAAAATGCTCACCCCTATTTTTAATAACACGACATTTAAGTAAAATAACTAAATAATCAAATTATAATCAATATGTTCCATCAATTTAGCATTATCACGATAATCGACAGGAATAGCGAGAACAGCGGGGCCATCAACAGCCATCGCTTCATGTAAGACGGTACGTAATTGAGAAGCACATTCAACAGAGAACCCTTTAGCACCGAAGGATCTAGCGTAATGTTTAAAATCAATTGCTCCAAATTTTACACCAGAATAACGGCCATATTTTTTCTGCTCTTGCATTTCTACCATATTATAAGCGTTATCCACCCAGATAATATGCAAGATATTAGTATTTAAACGAACCGCAGTTTCTAGCTCCATGGAAGATTGCATAAAGCCACCATCACCAGAAACAGAAATAATTTTATCAGAAGGCCGGACAAAAGAAGCACCAATTCCCCAAGGTAGTGCAACACCCATGGTTTGTTGTCCATTAGAAATCAACATTTGTCTTGCTCTAAAACTATAAAGATAACGTGCAAGCCATATATGAAAACTCCCCATATCAATACAGAGTGTTACATTGTTATCAATAATGTTTTGCATTTCATGGATGATGGTTAAAGGGTGAATAGGAGAACCATGCCGAAAATAACTATTTTGTTGCAGAATTTCTCTTTGGTGACGAATTTTCTCAAGGATGTGATGAGTATTATTTGAGAGTGTAATTTGGGATGTAGATTGTTTAGCAAAATACTGAGTTAAATTATCAATTGTTAATTTGATATTACCGATTAATTCTAAGTCAGGGCAGTAAGCTAAATCAATTTCAGCAGGGATCTCATCTATATGAATAATATTGGCATTATTGTAATTCCATAATGATGGTTCATATTCTATAGGGCTATAACCTAAAGTAATCACTAAATCGGCATGAGATAATAACTCATCCCCCGGTTGATTATTAAATAAGCCAATACGACCAGCAAATAAAGGAAAATGGCGTTGAGCAATCGCACCTGCTGATTGATAAGTACCTACAATTGGGAGAGGACAAATATCAAGTAGATTTTGTAATGCTGATGCATTTTCAGGATAACTAGCTTGCAACCCTAATAAAATAACTGGACTTTTAGCACGCTGCAATAATTTAACGGCTTCTTGAATGGCATCATTATTTGCACTCCCAATATTGGATTTTGATTTAGGTACTAATATTGGACTATTAACTTCATTATTTAAAATATCCATTGGAAAAGTTAAAAAAGCCGAACCAGGTCTTCCTGATTCCGCATGGCGAAAAGCATTAGCCATGGTTTCAGAAATTGATTTTGATGAATCAATTTCTGCGCAAAATTTAGTAATAGGATTAAACATGGTAACGGTATCCATGCTTTGATGAACCAATTTTAATCTATCTGCGGATTTTACTGATCCTCCCAATGCAACTAACGGATCGCCTTCAGATGTTGCTGTTGCAATACCTGTTGCAAGATTAGAGCAACCTGGCCCCGATGTTGCGATAGCCACACCCGCTTTACCCGTTAAACGACCAACCGCTGCGGCCATAAAGGCGGCGTTAGCTTCATGACGAACCACCACGGTTTCAATAGTTGAATCGATAAGAGAATCAAATACACGATCTATTTTTGCGCCCGGAATACCAAACACTTGTTTAATGCCATGTTGTTCTAATTGTTTGACAACTAAATCTGCACCACATTTCCAATGAGGAGTGTTCATATAACCTTCTTTAATTTTGCAAGTGAATAAAAATAAGATTAAGAATAAAGTTAAGCGCTATTTAAATTAATTTTCGGCTTGTTCTATTGCTTGATGAAGATTGTCCGGCATTAAATTTGCTTGTAGAAAGGTGGAATGGCTGGGTAAATCAATGGTAAGACGGGAAATAACACCGATCTGTAAGGTGCCTTGTTTTAAATAATAATCAAGGACATGACCACCGCCTTGGCGTTGTTGATTAATGTAATGTTCATGAAACCCCGCAACATTTATTCCTTGCGTAAATTGTGGGGAGCGAAAACCCGCAATAGTTCCTGTTTCATTATGAAATGTGAAAATAGGCTGATCCTCGATAGCCTCTAACATTGGAAGGTAGGGAGGAGTTTGGCGAGGAACTGTGCGTGTTTTAACTAATTCAAATTTGCCTTCAATTCTGATTGCACAAAATAGATTGTCGGAAGGAACATACTGATTAATTACATTGTGTATTTCTTTTTGCGATGCACCATAAGAAAAGTGATGTTCAATATCACAATTAAAAAATGTCATTACAGCAAAAGGGGATTTTTGAGAGTTTAATGCCTGACGTGCGCTACCATCAGAGCGTAATTGAAAAACATTATTGTCGAATGCAACTAGCTCGCCATCAAGTTGTTCAAAAGTTCCTAAACCAAAATCACCATGCTTTAATAAATCAGCAATAGTGATATCGCTGTCATATACACCTGCAATTAAACTGCTCATTAATGAATTTTGATAAATAGTACATTCGGGGTGTTTACTAATATAATTATTTAAGTTGGTTATTATTTCTTGTCCACATTGGCAATGATGATTTTTATTGTGTGTTATATCGCTATTATCTCGCACATTAGATTGAAAATTATTATTCATGGTAAAGCTATTCCTTTATTTAATAAGTAACAATCATTAATCGATTGTCAAATTAAGTATTGTCCTAATTCATAAGTATTTCAAATGTTTTTGTTGTAATTAAATAGAGGGTGATGGTTTTATATTTATAAATTAACTAGATGTTATCTTTTATGATTAGAATTAATTAACTTGACTATGTTTATTATATGGATGTGTTTTTTATTTTGTAATTAAGTCTATATCCATTTCTTCAATATTATTAAAGGTGATTTTTATACACTCATAATCGTTTTTATTGATATAAGATATATTTGGGGATGGATTACCACATTCTGATTGTGAGAAAGAGTCTAAATATAAAAAATATTTGTTTATCTTATTTGTCTATTATAGAATCGACTAACTATACTTTTTATTTTTAAATCTTTTAGTTTTTTTATAATATGAGTTTTCATAAATGCATATAGAATAATTTTAAGTTAATTAGGAAAAAAAGCCTTATGAAAACATAAGGCTTTTAGAGAACGGTTAATATTTTTATTTAATTAAACATTAAATCGTAATATTTTATTTATCTATATGAATTATAATGGTTTTATTTTCTATTTTCTATTTTCTATTTTCTATTTTCTATTTTCTATTTTCTATTTTCTATTTTCTATTTTCTATTGCGAATCCCTCCGCCTATTTAACGGGAAATATCCTGATGGCATCGAGAAAGCTATCCGACAAGCAAATAGAAAAAAGTACTCAACTTGGCAATATGTTTACGCTCGATCTTCCCTTGTTTAATGGACTTGATATGGCACAAACACATGAACTGTTTGGGGCATTTTATACTGTGATGGCGAATGCGGTTATTGATATGGCTGCTCGTTATCCTCATTTGACTGATAAATATAAACAAACTGGTTATCATGCAATGTTGAGGGTAATGGAGCAATCATGAGATTAAAAAATATTTAGCATGACATTTTTTAATTATATAATGAGTGAGCACTCATTCATTATATGGCGGTATTTTTCATAAAAATAACAGAACGCGAATATGACACAATCAACATTAAACAATGGCATTTATTACAGAATGAATTTAAAACCACTCTATACTCTCGCGTCTGCGATGATGATGATTTCATCTTTGTCTGCATGTGATGAACAAACACTGGAACTTCCTTCTGAGACAAATAAACCCGCGCTGACGGTAGAGGTTACTTCACCCACGACACAATTAATCTCTGGTACTGTGACAGCAAATGGGAACGTTGGTGCATGGCAAGAAGCAATTATAGGCCCAGAAATTAATGGATTACGAGTGGAAGAACGCTTAGTACAAGAGGGCGATTGGGTACAAAAAGGGCAACCCTTACTGTGATTATTTGTTAAACTCATTGTGGTATTTTTTTATTTCTGTTATGGTTGTAAAACGAGTTATGAATTGGTTCAATGCGAAAGTATTCAGTAATCTGTGTAGCCATATAAAACAACGATGATAAAATGTACTATTGCTTATTTGAAATGAGACTACTATGAAAAAGAATGAATTAATTCAAGCAACAAAACCAACTCGTACTCAACTTATTCGTTCGGTCGCAACCTCTACGGCGATTGAAACAGGGCAGGAGTCCCGTCGCCTTGAAGAAGAAATGAAAGCAAAGCGTGAGAAGTTTGGGCATTTGAAACTTGCGATTTAGTTCGCTTTCAAGGCTTCGTTAACCCAATATTTCATGGGTTCATAGTTAAGGTTTAACCCTGCGTGGATTGCTGCGATGTACTGCTCAGGGTGCTGAGTCCAACTTTCATAGTCTAGTGGCTGGAAACCAGCTTGTACTGCCATCACATCTGCGAGTAAACGCGATAAGCGCCCATTTCCTTCCCTAAATGGATGTATCAGAATTAATTCCACATGTACTGTTGCTATAGCTTCTATGACTTGTTCTCGGCTCATATTGGTGCAGGGTGTGTACTTCGCTAGAAACTCTTTTTCAAATTGAGCAAGTAACTTTGCAACTCGATCCGTAGGGGCAAACATAAAGCCACCCTTGCTAATATTCACCGTACGTAACTGACCAGCCCACTCGTAAACATTCCCTAACCATTGGCGGTGCCAACGCTGAATAAGTGATACGGTAATTTGCTCAGTGGAAAATTGTTCTTCAAAAATGACTTGATACAGTTTTTCTAACAGGACAAGCTCAGCATCATTGATATCATCAACGTTTGAAAGCCCTAGCTTATTAGCTAGCACTTCTTCATCAGAACCATCAGCAAATTTTCCTTCGCTATTAGATACATCATATCTATTCATTTTATACTCGTCATACTTCAAGTTGCAGCGTTGTTGACTACGTTCATTCGCACTAGTCACATACTTATTTATGCTCCTAGAGACTCATTTACTTGTCGCCTAGCTGCATCTCGAATTATTTAGAGTATAAGCGGTAGCTAGGCTCAATAAAATAATAACCACTTATAAATCAACGGATTAATTAAATGTAGGTTAAATTATAGGTTTTGCTGAAAAATCAATAAATATCGTTATATATCAATGCTAACACACTCATGCATCATGAATTTGATTCTAGGTTGGCCTGTTTTACCCAAATATCAAGTTTATCAGCCCAATCTTGCATCATGATTTTGCGCTCTTCAAGATAAGTTGCATGATTATATGAACGTCTAACGCTATTTGAGTCCATATGGGCTAGTTGTGCTTCGATAGCATCAGGTCGATATCCTAACTCATTTAATCGTGAGCTGCCTGTTGTACGTGTCGCATGAGGGCTATATATACCACTTCAACCTCTCGTTTTAAGAAATTGCCTTAGTGAGTTAGTAGACATTGGTTTATGGCAAGAATCACGACCGGGAAATAAATGTTTGCGGTTACCAGTAAAACCATAAAGAGATTTTAGAATCGTAATAGCTTGTGTAGGCAGAGGAACAATATGTTCTCTTCGTGCTTTCATACGCTCAGCTGGGATAGCCCAAAGTGCATTATCAAGATCGAATTCAGACCATTCAGCCTCAGCGACTTCAGATGGACGAGAAAGCGTCCACCACATTAACCACATACAATAGTTCAGTTGAAAGGTGTCACGGCTATTATCAAAGTTATTGAGTAGTTGACCTATTTGATCCGTAGTGAGGGCTTTTTATGTTGTGTTTTGTTTGCTGGGAGAGCTTTTCTTATTGCCCATACTGGATCACTATCAGCTCTTAATGTGGCAACAGCAAATTCAAAAATCGAGGATATAGTCCGTTTAGCTTCAGCAGCAACTGTTGGAGCACCTCTTTGAACCTCACGTTGCAATATTTTGAGAATATGGTGAGATGTAATTTCTCTTATTGGTAATGTGCCGATAGAAGGAAATACAATGCGCTCCAACATATCAAGGCGACGGTATTTGGTCACATCAGCCCAATCTTTCATTTGCAACCATTCTTTTGCGATGATTTGAAATGTATTTGCAGATTCGTTCGCTTTTCTAATCTTGTCTAGTTGCTTAGCTTGTGTTGGATTAATTCCTTCTGATACGAGTTTTCTGGCATCATCACATTTAGATCTGGCTTCAGCTAGTGTTACCAATGGGTAGTTGCCCAATGCAAGCATGCTTGATTTTCCATTTATTTGAAAACGGAATCGCCATGTTTTTTTACCATTAGGTTTCACTTCAAGGTACAAACTGTTGAAGTCATTGATACGATAAAGTTTTTCTTTAGGTTTTGCAGTTCGGCATTTTGTATCAGTAAGCATAATAAGTTCAACGAGTTATGTAAGTTGATATTATTACACTCACTTAAAAAGGGAATATAAATAAATTGTACTCAGTTACGTACTCATTTAATCGCGAATTTTTATGAAACTTAATGAGACATAAAAAAGCATAAAACCCAGTTAATATCATGAATTTTATGCTGTTTTATTATGAAATGATACTTTATGAAACAGTATGAGACTAGAGTGTAGTCTTACACATTAAACAAGAAGTTCATTACATCGCCATCTTGAACGATATATTCTTTACCTTCTGCACGCATTTTACCGGCTTCTTTCGCACCTTGTTCACCACCGTAAGTGATAAAGTCGTTATAAGCGATAGTTTGAGCACGGATAAAACCTTTCTCAAAGTCAGTATGGATTTTACCTGCAGCTTGTGGTGCTGTTGCTCCTACAGGGATTGTCCATGCACGTACTTCTTTAACGCCAGCTGTGAAGTAAGTTTGTAAGTTCAGTAATGAGTAACCCGCACGAATAACACGGTTTAAGCCAGGCTCTTCAATACCTAAATCTTGCATAAATTCTTCGCGTTCTGCATCTTCTAACTCAGCAATGTCTGCTTCGATAGCAGCACAAACAGGAACAACCACAGAACCTTCGGCTTCTGCGATTTTGCGAACAGTTTCAAGATATGGGTTATTTTCAAAACCATCTTCATTAACGTTTGCAATATACATTGTTGGTTTTAACGTTAAGAAGCTTAAATAACGAATCGTTGCTTTTTCTTCTTCCGTTAAATCTAAAGCACGTAACATGCCAGCGTTTTCTAAATGCGGTAAGCATTTTTCTAACACTTCCATTTCTGCTTTAGCAATTTTATCGCCACCTTTTGCTTTTTTCTGATTACGGTGCATTGCACGTTCACAGGTATCTAAGTCAGAAAGTGCTAATTCAGTGTTGATAGTTTCGATATCTTCAGCAGGATCAACTTTACCCGCAACGTGAATGATATTGTCATTTTCAAAGCAACGAACCACATGACCAATCGCTTCAGTTTCACGGATATTCGTTAGGAATTGGTTACCTAAACCTTCACCTTTAGATGCGCCTTTTACTAAGCCTGCAATATCAACAAATTCCATTGTTGTGGGTAAAATACGCTGTGGCTTAACAATTTCAGCCAGTTTATCTAAGCGAGGATCAGGCATTGGAACAACACCTGTGTTTGGTTCGATAGTACAGAATGGGAAGTTGGCTGCCTCAATACCTGCCTTAGTTAAGGCATTAAACAGTGTAGATTTCCCTACGTTAGGCAGACCGACGATACCACATTTAAATCCCATAAACGTTCACCTTGTCACATAAAAACAACAGGAGGGAGTATTCCTGTTGTGTGCTGTTAAAAAAAATTTGGCGCTATTATAGAGCAAATCCCTGTTTGATTAAATCATCAGGGATTAATCGCACAAAAGAAGAGGGTATTTTACCCTCTGAATATTGAAATCGCTTAATTTATCAATGTAATGATTATGCTTTAAAGCTATGTAAGCGGTTTATTGCTTTTTCATAACCATCACGCATTAAAATATCTGTGCATGAAAGGGCTTCATCGATAGCGTCATCAATTAATTTTTGTTCACTCATTGGTGGTTTGCCTAATACAAAGCCAACAACTTTATTTTTATCACCAGGGTGGCCAATACCAATGCGTAAACGATAGAAATTTGGATTATTGCTAAACTTACTTTGAATGTCTTTTAATCCGTTATGGCCACCATTACCACCACCTAATTTCATTTTGACAATACCGGGCGGTAAATCGAGTTCATCATGTGCAACTAAAATTTCATCAAGTTCAATACGATAAAAGTTCGCCATTGCTTGTACCGCTTTACCACTCAAATTCATAAAAGTGGTCGGAACTAATAAACGAACGTCATTACCATTTAAATTAATGCGTGCGGTGTAACCAAAGAATTTGCTCTCTTCTTTTAGAGATTGCTGATGACGTTGAGCCAATAAATCTACATACCAAGCACCCGCATTATGGCGAGTCTGGGCATAATCTGCACCGGGGTTTGCTAACCCGACGATAAGTTTAATTTTACTCACAATAGCCTTTCACTGTTATCGTCTTAAAAGAAAGCCCATAGTTTACCTGTCTAAGCACAGAAGCACAAAATAGATTGCATAGAATGTTTTTTAGAAATGGAGGGGCGAGGAAATATCCTCATTTTAATTTAACAAAAAGAGCGAAAGCGATAAAAACAGCGTTATTTACTACTTTGAAAATAAAAAAACACATTTTTTGTGAAGATTTATCAATAAATCTCAGAGCGATGTGATCGCTTCGACAATACCTTCTGAGTATTTATGGCTATAATAACTGCAATGAATAAAAGGTTATTCGATGTATTTTGGTGTTGAATCGTCTGACGACGCGCTTGGAGGTGCAACATGAAATATAAACATGCATTTGCAGTTGGTAATTTATGTATGGCTACGGGGATGGTTGTGATGCTCGGTAGTCTTGGTTATACCCTTCTTAGTCATATCTTCCCTTTGGGATTACCTGAGTTTTTAGCAGATATCTCTTTAATGGGGATCTTTATCGGTGCTCTGGTTTGGCTAGCAGGTGCCCGTATCGGTGGTAGAGAAACAATAGCAGAAAGGTATTGGTGGTTACGTAATCATGATGAACGTTATCGTCGCCATGATAATCACCGTTATCCATAATATTGTT
Source organism: Proteus sp. fly-1008 (assembly GCF_040140305.1). Lineage (NCBI taxonomy): Bacteria > Pseudomonadati > Pseudomonadota > Gammaproteobacteria > Enterobacterales > Morganellaceae > Proteus > Proteus sp. fly-1008. The sequence goes on along the minus strand of NZ_JBEEWH010000001.1, from coordinate 511,717 downwards.
AATACAATTAATATCAGAATAGATAAAAAATAATAACTAAATTTAAGATGAACTGGTGTTAAGTGAATAACTGCCATCATTATGAGAGTAATACACATCAATAGACCCGTTGATATTTTGGCGGGTTTTTTATTGTCTAAACTACCTTGTTTTTGGAGAACGATAACAAAAAACCCGCTATAACAAACGTTATAGCGGGTTTAGTTATCTCAAATTGCAATGAATGTTATAACAAATTAATGTTCAAACATCGCAGAGATTGACTCTTCATTGCTAATACGGCGAATTGCTTCAGCCAGCATGCCAGAAAGAGTCAATGAACGGACTTTATTTAATGCTTTGATTTCTGCTGACAATGGAATTGTATCGCAGACAACCACTTCATCAATAACAGAGCTTTTGATGTTCTCAACAGCATTACCAGAGAAGATTGGGTGAGTTGCGTAAGCAAATACGCGTTTAGCACCACGTTCTTTCAGCGCTTCAGCTGCTTTACACAATGTACCGCCTGTGTCGATCATATCGTCAACAAGGATACAGTCGCGGTTAGCAACATCACCGATAATATGCATAACTTGAGAAACGTTAGCGCGAGGGCGACGTTTATCAATGATAGCCATATCAGTATCGTTTAGCAGTTTAGCGATAGCACGAGCGCGAACAACACCGCCAATATCTGGAGAAACAACAATAGGGTTGTCCAAATCTTTTTGAAGCATATCTTCTAAAAGAATTGGGCTGCCGAAGACATTGTCAACCGGTACATCAAAGAACCCTTGGATTTGTTCTGCGTGTAAGTCACAGGTTAAAACACGGTCTACGCCTACACTAGATAAGAAATCCGCAACAACTTTTGCCGTAATAGGAACACGGGCTGAACGAACACGGCGATCCTGACGGGCATAACCGAAGTAAGGAATAACAGCAGTGATACGACCAGCGGAAGCTCGACGTAATGCGTCAACCATGACCACTAATTCCATTAAATTATCATTAGTAGGTGCACAGGTTGATTGAATGATAAATACATCACCACCACGTACGTTTTCGTTGATTTGCACACTGACTTCACCGTCGCTAAAACGACCTACAGCCGCGTCTCCTAGGCTAGTGTAGAGTCGGTTGGCAACACGTTGAGCCAGTTCCGGGGTTGCGTTACCAGCAAAAAGCTTCATATCGGGCACGAGAAAAACCTCAGGCTTGCGTCCAGAGAGAGATATTGTTGACCTGTAAAGAACGTGTTTATGAACATAGGGTTTGTAAACATCATCTTACGGGTGCAATAACACAGGTATCCTTGAGCGGAATAAATGCAGAGGAGAAATGTTGACGCCTTGCGCTACAAACCCATGCACCCACTCAGGGGCGTTAATTAACACTTCACTAGCGGCAACTTGTGATTCGAACTCACCGAACACACAGGCACCTGTCCCAGTTAAGCGTGACGGTGCATATTCTAACAGCCACGAAAGCAGATATTCAACCTCACGAAAACGTTTTCTTGCGATCATTTCACAGTCATTCTCGAACGGAGCCTTTAATAATGCGCCAAGAGAGCGAATAGGAGAATTACGTTTTAATTCTGGATCTGTGAAGATTGTCGGGGTTGGAATGGAAATTCCGGGGTGTGCGACTAAATACCATTGCTCTTTTGGCTCTGCAGGGGTCAAAATTTCACCAACGCCTTCGGCGAACGCAGCATGACCTTTTACAAAAACAGGGACATCAGCCCCTAAACTTACTCCTAATTTGGCTAAGGTTTCATCACTTAAACCCGCTTGCCAGTGGTAATTAAGTGCAATTAATGTGGTCGCTGCGTTAGAAGAGCCTCCACCTAAGCCACCACCCATTGGCAACTTTTTATCAACACTGATATCTGCGCCTTGATACTGCAAAGGAATATTATGTTGTTGACAATAATCACGCAGTAATTTAGCCGCTTTAATAATTAAATTATCTTTATCTTCTACACCCTCAATCGGCGTTAAGATAGTTAACTGGGTATCATCACGAGGAGTAATCGTTAATGTATCGCCATAATCTAAAAATTGGAATAACGTTTGTAGATTATGATAACCATCCGAGCGTCTCCCTGTGATATAGAGAAAAAGGTTTAATTTGGCAGGAGAAGGCCAACTTAGAGTCATTGCTGTATATCCCAGTTATCCATTTTTAATTTGATAATGCGTTCGCCTTGTTTTAACTCAAGACGTTGTGGCAGGTTAGGGGTAGTGCTTGAATCATAAGCTTGGTAAGTCACAAGCCAATCACCTTCGGGAGCGGGTAATGTGACCGATTTTAATAAGTGATTTGCATCTAACTCAAAATTAGTTGCATCACCTGGTAAACCAACAAGCCAAGCACGTAGATTTTTCAGTGGAATAACCATGCCAGTAAGTTGATAAATCATCTCTGCTGGATTATCACTATAATACTTTTTACCTTTATTATCGGTGACTTCAATGACACCTGGCATAACATTTAAATCAAGCTCGGTGGTACCTAGCGGATTAGTCAATAATAAACGATAACGCTCATCTGCTTTGTCTTGCCAATAGAATCGGGCATAGGTTTTGTTTGTATCTTCGATATAAGCAAAAGCACCTCGAGTTTCATATTGTGAAATTTTCTTTAATGCTTGTTGGCGAGCTTGCCATTGCACATCGTTATCAGACGCAGAGCCTTGTGTCTTTATCTGATTTAGATTACAGGCACTCAGCAACAACGCCGTAAGCGGGATGATACGCAGGAGTTGTTTGGTTGAAAAAAAGCGTGAACGCATAGCTGAGACATTCCTTTAATTCGTTATTAGTTAAAAAAAAGAGTATCATAAACCTTATGATATAACGATATTTCGTTAAATTGTGTATAGAAATCTCCTATCACTCAAGTAAGCTCTTTTATTGAATCTGTTCATCAAGTAGAATGGCGGAAATGAAGAGTCCATACTAAATGCGCTGTTTTAGGTTTACACTAAGTCAAGTCGCGAGGCGGTATTTATTCATAACTCGATATAGTTGATATGACGTTATTAGCATTAGGTATTAATCATAAAACAGCCCCCGTTGCTTTACGTGAGAAAGTTTCTTTTTCTCCCGATACCATGGGTGATGCCTTAAATAACCTCTTACAGCAACCCGCTGTCAGAGGCGGTGTTGTGCTGTCCACTTGTAACCGTACTGAGCTTTATCTCAGTATGGAAGACAAAGAAAATAGCCATGAACAGCTTATTCGTTGGTTATGTCAATATCACCAAATAGAGCCAAGTGAGCTAAAAAGTAGTGTTTATTGGCATCAAGATAATCAAGCTGTTAGCCACTTAATGCGAGTGGCAAGCGGTTTAGATTCTCTCGTATTAGGTGAACCTCAAATTTTAGGGCAAGTTAAAAAAGCCTTTGCCGATTCCCAAAATTATGACTCGCTCTCTTCAGAGCTGGAACGTTTGTTTCAGAAATCTTTTTCAGTTGCGAAAAGAGTGAGAACAGAGACACAAATCGGTGCCAATGCAGTTTCTGTTGCTTTTGCCGCTTGTACTTTAGCGCGTCAAATCTTCGAATCGTTATCCTCTTTGACTATTTTATTGGTCGGTGCCGGTGAAACGATAGAATTAGTCGCTCGTCATCTTCGTGAGCATCAAGTTAAAAAAATCATTATTGCTAACCGAACTAAAGAGCGTGCTCAGCGTTTAGCCAATGAAGTCGATGCAGATGTTATTACATTATCAGAGATTGATGAATGTCTATCGCAAGCTGATATTGTTATTAGTTCTACCGCAAGTCCTTTGCCTATTATTGGTAAAGGAATGGTTGAAAGGGCGCTTAAAAAGCGTCGCAATCAACCTATGTTGCTGGTGGATATTGCGGTTCCGCGAGATATTGAACAAGATGTTGAAAAACTCAATAACGTCTACCTTTATAGTGTCGATGATTTAGAAGCGATTATTCAACATAACCGCGAACAACGCCAAGCGGCCGCTATTCAAGCCGAACATATTGTTCAACAAGAAAGTGGACAATTTATGGATTGGCTACGAGCGCAAGGTGCTGTGGGTGCGATTCGAGAATATCGAGACAGTGCTGAAATGTTACGTGCAGAAATGACAGAAAAAGCCATCACATTGATACAAAATGGAGCAGATGCAGAAAAAGTTATTCAGCAACTCTCACATCAATTGATGAATCGTCTAATTCACACACCAACGAAATCTCTTCAACAGGCTGCCAGTGATGGTGATATTGAACGCCTGAATCTATTACGTGAAAGTTTGGGTATTACCCATAATTAACTTTGTCTAACAGGATCTTAATCTACGAATGAAGCCTTCTATTGTCGCTAAGTTGGAAGCTCTACAAGAGCGTTATGAAGAAATTCAGGCACTTCTGTCAGAAGCCGATGTGATTGCCTCTCAGGAGCGTTTTCGTGCGCTTTCAAAAGAATACTCTCAATTAACCGACGTCACGGCTTGTTTTAGTCAATGGCGGAAAGTGCAAGACGATATCGAAGCAGCAGAAATGATGCTTGATGATCCTGAAATGAAAGAGATGGCGCAAGAAGAGCTGAAAGAAGCGCAAGCACTAAACGATGATTTAGAGCAACAGTTACAAGTGCTGTTATTGCCTAAAGATCCTGATGATGAATTTAACTGTTTCCTTGAAATTCGAGCAGGAACCGGTGGGGATGAAGCCGCATTATTTGCCGGTGATTTATTCCGTATGTATAGCCGTTATGCAGAATCACGTCGCTGGCGTATTGAAGTCATGAATGCTAACGAAGGTGAGCATGGTGGCTATAAAGAAGTCATTGCAAAAGTAGTGGGTGATGGTGCTTATGGGGTATTGAAATTTGAATCAGGTGGCCACCGTGTTCAACGTGTACCAGAAACAGAATCTCAAGGCCGTATTCATACCTCGGCTTGTACAGTTGCCGTATTAGCTGAAGTGCCAGAAGCTGAGTTACCTGATATTAGTCCAAGCGATTTACGTATTGATACATTCCGTTCGTCAGGTGCGGGTGGTCAGCACGTTAACACCACCGATTCTGCAATTCGTATCACGCATATTCCAACGGGTATTGTGGTGGAATGTCAGGATGAGCGTTCACAGCACAAAAATAAAGCCAAAGCGATGTCTGTATTAGGTGCACGTATTCGTGCAGCTGAAATGCAAAAACGCCAAGAAGCTGAAGCTTCTGAACGTCGTAATTTATTAGGTTCTGGTGACCGTTCTGACCGAATTAGAACGTACAACTTCCCGCAAGGTCGTGTAACAGATCACCGCATCAACCTCACGTTTTATCGCTTAGATGAAGTGATGGAAGGAAAATTAGATCCATTAATTCAGCCTATCGTAACTGAATATCAAGCGGATCAGCTTTCTGCACTTTCTGAGTTGAATTAATGAATTATGAACAATGGCTGCGTCAAGCAGCCTTGCAATTAATTGAAAGTGACAGCCCTAAACGTGATGCTGAAATTCTGCTTGGGCACGTAACACAGCGTGCTCGAACGTACTTAATGGCTTTTAATGAAACGTTGCTTTCACAAGATGAATTAACACAATTATCTCAACTACTTACTCGACGTATTAAAGGTGAACCCATCGCTTATTTAGTGGGCGAAAGAGAATTTTGGTCACTGCCTTTAAAAGTCTCACCTGCAACATTAATTCCTCGACCTGATACTGAGTGCCTTGTTGAACAAGCGTTAGAAAAACTGCCAACAGAACCAACAACTATTCTTGATTTAGGAACAGGGACGGGGGCTATTGCGCTTGCTATGGCATCAGAGCGCCCTGATTGCCATATTATTGGCGTGGACTTTCAAGCCGAAGCAGTGGCATTAGCGCAAGAGAATGCGACCAACTTAGCATTAAACAACACAGAATTTATGGAAAGTTGCTGGTTTAGTTCACTCTCTGGGTATCAATTTGGTATGATAATTAGTAATCCTCCTTATATAGATGAAAATGATGAGCATATTCATCAGGGGGATGTTCGTTTTGAACCTTTAACCGCGTTAGTTGCTGGTAATAATGGTTTTGCTGATATCGAGATTATCATTGAAACTGCCCGTCAGTTTTTAACTGATAAAGGCTGGGTATTACTGGAACACGGTTGGCAGCAAGGTGAAGGTGTTCGCAAAATTTTTACTGATAAGGGTTACTGCTGTGTGGAAACTTTCCGTGATTATGGCGGTAATGAGCGAGTGACAGTAGGTCGTTGGAATTATGATAGAAACCATAGCTGATTACGAATTTAATAAAGCCCCTTTAGTTAAGGGCATGATCCTTATCTCTCAGGCTATTCGACCTGATTTTCCGACCGCTTCTGTTGGTTATCAACTAGCGCAACTTGTTGAGCAAGCAGAAGCTGAAATTCCTAAGCAAGGAAACGTCAAAGAACAAATAGAAGCATTACTAAAACTGTTTTATAAGCAGTGGCACTTTAGTGGTGCAAGTGGTAAATATTGTCTTTCCGATACTTTATGGTTAGATAAAGTATTAGCGACACATGTGGGTTCTCCTGTTTCACTAGGTTCGATTCTTATTTATATCGCACAAGCGTTAAACCTGCCGTTAGCTCCCGTTATTTTTCCTACGCAACTTATCATCAGAATAGATGTTCCCAATGAAAAAACGTTATTTTTAAACCCAATAAATGGCGAATATCTATCACAACATACCCTAGAAGTTTGGTTAAAAGGGAATGTAGGAAATAATTCGGTGTTATTAGAGGCCGATTTAGAAGAATCAGAATACAGCTCTATTATTCGCAAGCTTTTAGATACCCTGAAAGTGTCCTTAATGGAAGAAAAGAATATGGAACAAGCGTTAAAAGCCAGTGAAACGGTATTGATGTTTGATCCTGAAGATCCCTATGAGATACGTGATCGTGGACTGATTTTTGCTCAGTTAGAGTGTCATCATGTGGCAATTTCCGACTTAAACTATTTTGTTGAGCAATGTCCCGAAGATCCAATTTCAGAAATGATCAAAATTCAAATTCATTCGATAGAGCAAAATCCAGTTGTTCTACATTAAAAGTTTACGCAACGTACTTGATTAACACAGTACATTACAAACAGTATAGGGATAAATATGCAACATAAAGTGGTGAATATTGGTGATATCAAGGTAGCAAACGACCTACCATTTGTGCTTTTTGGTGGCATGAATGTATTAGAATCGCGCGATTTAGCCATGCGTATTTGTGAGCACTACGTCACTGTGACTCAAAAACTGAATATTCCTTATGTATTCAAAGCTTCTTTTGACAAAGCAAACCGTTCTTCTATTCATTCTTATCGTGGTCCAGGTTTAGAAGAAGGAATGAAGATTTTCCAAGAGTTAAAAGAGACTTTTGGCGTTAAAATTATTACGGATGTTCATGAATCAGCGCAAGCTCAGCCTGTATCCGAAGTCGTTGACGTTATCCAATTACCTGCATTCTTAGCACGTCAAACCGATCTTGTTGAAGCAATGGCAAAAACAGGTGCAGTGATTAACGTAAAAAAACCTCAGTTTGTTAGCCCAGGTCAAATGGGAAATATCGTCGATAAGTTTAAAGAAGGCGGTAACGACCAAGTTATTTTATGTGATCGTGGTAGTAACTTTGGCTATGATAACTTGGTTGTGGATATGTTAGGCTTTCATGTCATGATGCAAGCATCTCAGGGTGCTCCCGTTATTTTTGACGTAACGCATTCATTACAATGTCGTGACCCATTTGGTGCTGCATCAGGCGGACGTCGTGCGCAAGTTGCTGAATTAGCACGTGCAGGTATGGCGGTAGGTCTTGCAGGATTATTTCTTGAAGCTCACCCAGATCCAGATAATGCACGTTGCGATGGCCCATCAGCTTTACCATTAGCAAAATTAGAGCCATTCTTAGCACAAATTAAAGCCATTGATGACTTAGTTAAAAGTTTCCCTGAGTTAGATACCAGCAAATAAAATTGTTATGCAACTGCATACAGTAGTGAATATGTTCGGCGCTGATCTTCAGCGCCGTTATCACGAAAAGATCCATAAAATCACCCTTCATGGCGGTTTCAACTGTCCTAATCGAGATGGTACATTAGGGCGAGGTGGTTGTACTTTCTGTAATGTCTCTTCTTTTGCTGATGAACAAACGCAATATCATTCCATTGAAGAGCAAATTGCGCTACAAGCCAAAAATATCAACCGAGCACGTCGTTATCTTGCCTATTTTCAAGCTTATACTAGCACTTATGCAGAAGTAGAATATTTACGTACTTTATATGAAACCGCGCTATTACAAGCCGATATGGTAGGGTTATGTGTAGGAACTCGGCCAGATTGTGTACCGATTAGTGTGTTAGATTTATTGCAAGGTTATCGTGATCAAGGCTATGAAGTATGGTTAGAGCTTGGTTTACAAACCGCTCATGATAAAACATTGAAACAGATTAACCGAGGGCATGATTTTAAGTGTTATCAAGCGACAACGCGAGAAGCTCGACGCCGTGGTTTAAAAGTGTGTACACATCTTATTGTCGGGTTACCACGAGAAGATCATCAGCTTAATATGCAGACGTTAGAACGAGTGGTTGAAACAGGTACTGACGGGCTTAAATTACATCCTTTGCACATTGTTGAAGGTAGCACGATAGCTAAGGCATGGAAAGCAGGGCGTATTAATGCATTGACGCAAGAACAATATGTTTATACGGCGGGTGAAATGATCCGCTATACTCCCCCTGAAATTATCTATCACCGCGTTTGTGCCAGCGCGAGAAAACCGACCTTACTTGCTCCAGAATGGTGTGAAAATCACTGGTTGGGCATGAATGCACTTTATCAAGATTTATTAAAAAAAGGCGCGCAAGGAAGTGGGATTGGTAAAGTATTTATTCCAAACGCTAAAACTTGTAGAAAACAGTGAGAGAGTATCAATTCGTATTACTACAGAAGATAAATCACAGCTTGTTCTTGTAGCTAGTTTGGAAAATATAAACCTAACAGAGTTTATCCTTCGTAATGTCGTACCTATCGCTCGGCAAGTTATTGAAAATAATTAGCTATGGAGCCGTGCCATTATTAGGCTCACCTCACTCTTTATTAATTTCCTTCAAGACAATTTATACTGCACTGACAATGGCAAATAAAATATGAATGATTAATATAGCCCTTAATTAAATAATTTAAATTAAGGGCTATATAGTTTTATATTATTTTAGATTGAATAACTACTGAATTAATTCCAAATCATCCAGTGCTTTTTGTAATGAAGGATAAAAATTAAGTTCTCCTTCAATAGGTGTGACTCTTGCTCTTGCCAACGTTTTTAAAGGTTGGAAGGGAATATCACACACAATCACATGCGTGTCATGTTTGACATCAGTGACGAAATGTTGGAAGGCATGTAAGCCCCCGGCATCTAAGACTGGCACAGCATCCCATTGCATAATAACGGTTTTATAACCTTTGCTACGCTCACGCAATTCATTAAAAATACGCTCAGCAGCTGCAAAGAATAACGGGCCATTAACACGCACAACTAATAACTGTTTATCATCATCGGTATAAGGGGATTCAGTTATTTTGGTCATATTGGCAATACGACGCATAAATAACAGTGAAGCCAATACGATACCGATAGTAATGGCAATGACCATATCAAAGAGAACGGTGAGAGATAAGCATAATACTAAGACAATAATATCGTCTTTAGGCGCATGACGAATAAGATCAATCACTTTACGCGCTTCACTCATATTCCATGCCACAATTAACAGTAGTGCTGACATTGCAGCTAAAGGTAAATATGAAAGAAATGGGGCTAATACCAGTAAAGTGAGTAACACCAACAATGAGTGAACAATAGCTGAAACTGGCGATGTTGCACCTGCGCGGACGTTAGCAGCTGAACGTGCAATCGCCGCAGTCGCAGTTATACCACCAAAGAAAGGCGCGACAATATTACCGACACCTTGTCCTAGTAATTCACCATTAGAGTGGTGCTTTTTACCTGTCATGCCATCAAGCACAACGGCACACAGTAAGGATTCGATTGCACCTAACATTGCCATTGAAAAAGCTGCCGGTAACAAAGCAGACACTGTACTCCAATTTAATTCAAGAGATGCTCCAGTGCTTGGTAAATTCCAAGGTAAAACAAACTGAGGTAGTATCGGTGGAATACCTTGCCCAGTCGAACCATCCGGAAGTAGATAGCTAAACTGTGAGCCAATCGTTGCAACTTCATGGCCAAACATATTCACAACACCCATTACTGCAGTACCTGCGATTAGAGCAGGTAAGTGCCCGGGTAAACGTAAATTTAATTTGGGCCAGTAGATTAAAACAAACAATGTTGTTAAGCCGATAAGCGTATCGCCAAGGTGAATGGTAGGTAATGCAGAACCTAAGGCAATAATTTTATCGATATAAGTTTCTGGTACATGCGCCATTTCAAGACCAAAAAAGTCTTTTATTTGCATGGTCGCGATGGTGATAGCAATCCCTGAGGTAAATCCAAGTGTTACAGAAACAGGAATATACTCGATGAGTTTACCAAAGCGAGCTAATCCCATAACAACTAAAATAACGCCAGACATTAATGTGGCAATCAATAAACCACTTAAACCGAATTGCTGAGATACAGGATAAAGTATCACAACGAAAGCGGCTGTAGGACCTGAAACACTGTAGCGAGAGCCACCAGAAACAGCAATGACTATACCGGCAATAGCTGCGGTATAAAGACCGTATTGCGGAGGAACACCGCTACCAATTGCCAGTGCCATGGCTAATGGTATCGCGATAATTCCGACGGTGATCCCTGCAATAATATCTTTTAATAAACGAGCAAAAGAGTAAGGCTCTTTTACACATGCATCAATAAATGCACTAAAGGGGCGAACCCGGTTAACTTTATGAGTTTTCATTTAGGCTTAAACCAAAATAAGAAGTCAGATGCCGAATAACGGCGATAAGGAAAAGAGAGGATATCGCTTTTATTCGCTGATAATAATGTGATACATCAAATTATTAATGTATATCTTAAAGCTTAGTGAAAATTAAATCAATTAAACTAATAAGTTAACGTAAAGAGATAATACAATGTATCTTATTGTATTTATTCTGTTGCTTGCTTGAAAATAAAGTTTAAATTTATTTTAAAATTATAAAAAGCGTTTTATTTTAGAATAAATGTCATTTATAGAGAGATAATAAAAGTTGTTTTCTGTCATAAAAATACGATTAGGGTTAAATAATAACTAGATAAGCTATTTTTGATCATTAAAAATTAATTATTAGAGATTGTTAACTGATAAAAAAATATTAAATAAAACGATTAAGCCAAAATAAAATAAGTGGCGTGCTGTATACTAAAGAAATAGCATCAAAAAATGAGTTTAAATGAGCTATAGATGGAAGCGAGAAAAATAACCAGATTGAAGATTTGATATTTTTCCACAAAAAAATAGAGCCTAATTAAAAATTAGGCTCTATTTTAGAATATGGCGGTGAGAGAGGGATTCGAACCCTCGATACGTTGCCGTATACACACTTTCCAGGCGTGCTCCTTCAGCCTCTCGGACATCTCACCGTATTGTTGGATATGTACTTAACATCTCTCAACGGGGCGCTACTATAGGGAAAAGGAGCATAAGCGTCAACAGCTAAATGCATTTTTCTTTTAACTTTTGTATCAAGCAGTCAAATAAAAAACAATATGCACAAATGCTAGACAAATTATGCAGTAAACCAATTCACGCAAGAGGTTAGCGTATTGAAAAAAGAATTGAGATTTTCGTTAACTGGTTAACATTCTCAACATTTTTATTAACAACTTATTCAAAGAGACTTGAAATCAGAACGTAACCCTCGCACCCTATGATAAAAATGCTGGAGGAAGGCACAATGAATATTATTTATTATCATCCTTTTTTTGACGCAGAGACATGGATTAACGGTATGAAGGCGCGTTTGCCAAATGCCAATATACGCATTTGGGAACCAGGCGATAATCAACCGGCTGATTATGCTATGGTTTGGCTTCCTCCTTATGAAATGCTGGCAAGTCGCAATCACCTTAAAGGTATTTTTGCATTAGGGGCAGGTGTTGATGCTATTTTAAAACAAGAACAACAAAAGCCTGGCACATTACCAACGGGCGTTCCTGTTATGCGTTTGGAAGACACCGGAATGGGGCTTCAAATGCAAGAATATGCAATTGCGAAAGTGATGTATTATTTTCGTCGTATGGATGATTATAAACGTCAACAATCACAACGTTTATGGAAACAGCTTCCTTCTCACTCTTATGATGATTTTGTGATTGGTGTTTTAGGTGCAGGTGCTTTAGGCGGGAGTGTCGCGACTAAACTCGCTGAACTAGGCTTTAAAGTGCGTTGCTGGAGCCGTAGTGAAAAGCAAATTAAGCATGTTGAAAGCTTTTATGGTAAAGAACAACTCAATGGCTTCCTTAAAGAGTGTAATTTACTGATTAACTTGTTGCCTTACACACCAGAAACTCATGGCATTTTGAATTTTTCTCTTTTTGAACAACTTAAACCTTCTTCTTATTTAATTAATCTTGCTCGTGGTGCACATTTAGTTGATCAAGATTTATTAGAAGCAATAGACCAAGGATACATTGCTGATGCAACTCTTGATGTTTTTGCTCAAGAGCCTTTAGCGGGAATGCACCCATTTTGGACGCACCCTCGTGTTTCTATTACGCCACATATTGCTGCTTTTACCATTCCGAATATTGCCATGGATACGATTGTTGAAAATATTCAGCGAATTGAAAAAGGAGAGGTACCTTTGGGTGTGGTTGATATGAAGAGTGGTTACTAAGTCTATTTTATTTATATTTTAATTTTAGATAATAGGCGGCAAACTTTAGTTTTGCTGCCTATTTTTTATCTGGGCTTTCAAAAAAGGTACTTTTTTTTAATTTTTATATATTGTCATAAAAACCTGGTTGTAAAAAGATATCGTTTGCAGATTATCTTATTGAATATTGCTTCATGATTTGAAAAAAATGAGGCATATATGAAAAATAAAGTATGGGTTATTCCTAGTAAACTTATACCTATAGGTGATTTTGATGGAAAAAAAGAAAAATATCCAGTAGAAGGATTGGCTAATAGTAATAATATTTATCATAAAAATAATAATAAACAGAAAGAAGAAAAAGATCTCATCCTAAATAATGCAAATAACTATGTATACTTAGGATCAACAAATACATCTTTACTTAATAATATGGGGATCACACTTTCAAATGATGGCTCCTTGACCTTAATTAAAGGTAAAACATATGACTTATTTGCGGGGTTATATCAAAAACACTTTAAAGGAGGATTTAAATATAATCTTTTTAATATAGAATCTCAAGATGGTGACAATATAAAGTTTAAAGAACTCTATGTTGATCATAATGGTTTTTTGATTGGAAATAAATGTAACAATATAGATAATAGCAGTGATCTCTACAAAATTAAATTTAACAAAGTAGAAGAAGAATATAGTTTAAATGATACCTCATCAAATGCTATTAGTAGTAACTTTGTTGTTGAATATGAAAAATATATAGCTGATGATAATCTAAAGCAAGATTTATCAAACATTAATAATGTTGTGGAGTTAAAAGAAAATAATATAATTAAAATTAATCGTGAAGGATTAGATTTAATCATTAAGCTTAAAGATAATGCGCTTTATGCTAAAGGACTACCTAATAAAATTTCTTCTGGAGATCAAGTTGATGGAGCTTCCATAGAAATGGAAGAGTATAAAATAAAAATCCCATTAAAAAATACAGATAAAATATTAGCAATCAAACCAATATTAAATAAAGTACAACTCGTTGTAGATAAAGGAAATAAAATAAAAATATATTATCTTGACCCTTTGAATATTTTTGCGATTAATGATTATCAATATGAAGTTACTCGTTTAAAGCAAGAACCTCCTTTATCTTTTTACTCAATGGTAGGTGAGAATAATTATAAAAATTATCATTCAGGACAACCATTTTCTACTCAAACAGTTGGCAATTTTAGTAGCCGAAATATCCCTTTTTTCTCTTCTTTTATTGATAATGCTCGGTTAAATATTAATAAAGCAAAAGAGCAATATGCATTAAAAGAATATAAGACAATGATGGAAAATATTGCAAAAGCTGTTGATCCTGGATTTAGAGGATTATTTTGTAATATAAAGCAGCTTATTAACTCTTCGACTTCTGCATATAACAGTAAGCCGATGGCATTATATGGTATTAAAGAAAACATAGGGAAAAGCTATGATGTGTTAAATCGTGCTGTTAAAGGTGTAAAAAATGGTATAACACAAGGTGAGGTGATTCATTCATTAATTAAATCGCTAAAAGATAAAGAAAATATTACCATTAATCACCATAATGATGTTCGAGCCTTCTTTGGTATTAATGCTTTTCAACTGCCAAATCATATAGGGATTAACGCCTTTCTATTAGCTTCTTATGTAAAATCGCACTCTATCACATTATCAAAAAGTGAAGATAAAAAGATTAATTTCTCTTTTATTAATAATAATCAGAATCTTTTTGTTGCGGGTTTATCAGCGGGGATTGGTGGATATGAAAAAAGATGGGATTTAGGAAATGTTGACTATGGTTTTGTTACTCCTGTCATGGCAAGTGCTTTATTAGGGGCCACTTACGCTAAAAAATCTAATTTCTCATTTAGCCTTGATATTAATGAGATCCCAAATTTTATTAATCAAGGATTAAATCTAAGTGAAAATGAATTAATCAATAATTCTACCCTTGAAATTGATCAAGATATAAGTCTTTCGTTAGGAACTGAGATAAGAAGTGAAGCCAGTTTTGATATTGATGTAATGATTAATCCTAATATGGAACTCACCGTACCCAGAAATGCTATTGGTATAAACTTTATTTTCAATTTATTAAAATTAAATTTAAATATTAATAAATTTATCGATTATGGTAAAACCGATGTGACAAAAAAAACAAAAAGGCTTGATCTCGATTTATTAGAACTTGGTGTTGATATTTATCGTGATTTAAAATTCACTCCTTCTACGAGCAATTCTGATAATGTTATTCAGTGGTATCCATTAACATCTGTAAAAGATTTCGAATTAATGGTAAAAAAAAGAATAAATAGCTTGTTAAGTTTTACACTTTTTAAAAATGAGAAATTAATAAGCGCAGAAAAATTGGATCAAGATAAAAAAAATATAAAAGGAATTTATAAAAGAGTATTAAAAATAAATAGATTATTAGAAAAATATCCAGAGAAATATCATCTGTCTAATAGTATCTCTAAATTAGATAGTATCTATTTAAATTTATCATCAGATAAAAAGGCAATAAATAAATTAAACAATAGTATTAATAAAAATTTAATGACTGCTCCATTCCAAAGTAAAGAAGATATTTTTCAGGCTCAAATAACAAAAGAAAATAGACAATATAACATTGATCGTTTTTTATCCTCATTAAAGGAAAGAAAAGAGACATTGTCTTCTCAAACAAAAGATAATATGAATGAAAAATTCAAGCCTTATTTTACAGCAAATTATCAGTTAAATAGACTGGGGCGTTCACTGCGTTCTAATTTAGAAACTGAAGTAAATAATTTGGTGGAAGAGAGTAGAAATTCTGAACAGATTGATTTAAATAAAGTCAAAAAAAATCTGGATGATTTATATACTAAATATAAACAGCAGTTTACCCATGTTGAATATCAAATTGCTTCTACAGATCTTATGTCTGTTAGTGAACTTTCGTACAAAAAGAAGACATTACCGACAGGATTTGTGCGATTAGGAAATAAAAAAGCGATTATACATACTCAAGTTAAAGGGAACATTAATTATATTTATAATGAAGGTGAAGAGAGTATGGATAAAATATCGACAAATTATTATTGCTAAATAAATCATTCATTTTGCTTATTGTTAGTGTGATGCAACTTATAAAATGACCCTTGTAAAAATGAGTCTTTTAAAAGCATCAGTAGTGTTAAATCTTGTTCGATCTTTTATTTTTAATCTTTATAATATTTATATCTGATTAATTGATGTTATCGAAAAGATAAGTTTATTAAGTTGTCATTTTAGCTAGCTTGGTGATATAAAGTAGTTTCCCATGTTTATCAGACAATATACCTAATGAATATAACAGAGCTTCTTGAGCAAATAGCAGAGAAAGGATGGTGTGTATGGGATGATTTCCTCACACCAGAAGCTGTTCAACAACTACGCACTTGTTTTGGTGATAATGCACAACAAGCTCGTATTGGTCGTCATGAAAATCGTCAAGCAGAAACAACAATACGTAGTGATAAAATAAGTTGGCTAGAGCCAGAAATGGGTGAACCAGTACAACATTATTTAATGCAAATGGAGTCTATTCAACGAGCTGTTAATCGAGAATTTTATTTAGGGCTTTTTGAATACGAAGCACATTTTGCGTGTTATGAAAAAGGAGCATTTTATAAAAAACATCTTGATGCTTTTAAAGAAAATGTGACTCGACGTTTAACCACTGTGTTATATCTTAATGAGGATTGGACAACCGAAGATGGTGGCGAGTTAGTTATTTATGATTTAAAGGATAACGAACTTGCGACAATTGCACCCAAAGGAGGGCGTTTAGTTGTTTTCCTTTCAGAACAATTCCCTCATGAAGTGCTCCCTACTAATAAAGAGCGTGTGAGTATTGCCGGGTGGTTTCGTGTGAATGGTGTAAGAGATAATTTTCTTGATATTGCAAGTTAATTAATGCAACAAAAACGCTGTTGTCATAAAAGAGTTTTAAAGTCGTTATAATAAAACTGTTTTAAAAGATAAGTAGCATGGGATTAGGCGCGTTTCTTATATTAAGCAAAAGCTTAATTATTAAGAGCGCGCTTTTTCTGTTTTAAAAGCTCCCTTTGGTTAAATTAATACTTATAATCATAAAAAAGAAAAAAGTTGATTTTCTTGTTGTTAAACGCACAATAACACGAAACTTTTTAGGATAAAAAATACAATGAATGAATTCTCAATAGTTTGCCGACTTTTAGGCACATTATTTCAACGTGCCCCAAATGATCCTATTTTAGCGCCAATTATTAAAATGATTGATGAAGGAACGTTGAGCCAGTTATGGCCATTGGAGCAAGATGAATTATTTAACACATTAAAAAATAGTGTCAAAGATTTGGCTATTGTTGAAGCGGATCACCAATCTCTTTTTGGTGGAGAGGCTCCTGCTGTATCTATTTATGCTCATGATTATGAAAAAATTAAAGAAGACGATGTTCGTCAATTCTTAGTTGCAAGAGGTATGCCTGTTACTGATAATGCAACAGACAGTTTTGGTGCTTTATTACTTGCTGCGTCATGGCTGGAAGATAATTCAGCAGAAGATGAAGTATTAGCCCAAATACAACTATTTGATGAATATTTATTACCTTGGGCTGGGGCATTTCTTGGTAAAGTAGAAGCTCACGCAACAAGTGGTTTTTATCGTACATTAGCCGCAATTGCGCGTGGTGCGTTATCGGCATTACGTGAAGAGCTTTCTGATGATGAAGAGGGTGAAGGTACCGAAGCAGAGTAATATCTTATTTTCTTTGCAAAGGTATTTTACTATTCATAAAAAAGGCAAACCATTAGGTTTGCCTTTCTCATTAATGACGATAAATATTTTTAATCAACTCACGTAACTATTAGAGTTGGATCACGAATTTACCCGGTTTAACTTCAATGCCTTTTGCCAGTTTAAATGCCGCAGCTTCAGCGCTATTTTTCTCAGGATCAAGGACATAAACAGGGTGATTATCAAAATATGTTGCAATGGTGGTATCTAAATAAGGTTTTAATGCTACAACGACAGCATCCATTTTTTCTGGTGATACTTTATAGCTATCAATAGTCATGTCCTTTATATATATCGCACCTTGATCGGCTTGATAAGAAGGTTGACCTGATAATGTAAGATCAACTTTGGCACTTGTTTTACCAAAAAATGAATTGATTTTTAGATCGGCAGTACCTGAAAGGTTAATTTTACCCGGCTCTGTACGACCAATTTGGATTGAAAGATTACTTAACTTAATATCAGCGGAGACAACCTCATCTTCACCAATGTGTTTTTGAAGATTTGTTTTTTGGCTAATATAGTCATTAATCAAATTTTCACTTACATCAAATTGCTTTAGCTGATCACAACCCACGATAAAGCTTGTTAGTAATAATATGGTTGTTAGAAAAATAGCTTTCATAAACACTCCTTGATCATTGATAACTAAAAGTTTACCTGATATCTAAGGAGTAAGCATGGCTGTTTCTATTTTTTTACGATTAAATTGGCGGTGTAGTGCGTAAAGTGTTATTAATCCTACTGTACCTAATAAGAACCAAGGTAATTCAGGCATATCAAATTGGTTACCTAAATCGTACATCCATCCACCACCGGTATATCCGATTGCGCCACCAAAGGCCAAACCTAAGCGACTAAATCCCATATAACTACCACGAGCGCGAGGATCAGCCAGTGAGGCACTTAATGTTTCACGCGCAGGCTCTGCGGTGATCGTGCCGAGATAAAATAAACCAATAATTAAGAAAATGCCTTGTAATGAATGGATCATTCCAACAGGAAACATACTGACGCTCATTAAGAATAATCCGGCCATTAAACGTTGCTCCAATTTGAAACGTTTTTCACTCCAACGCGCAATAGGATAGAGCAAGGTTAAGGAGAGTAATGCTTCAATGGCATACATCCATTTTACTGCGGTCGGAGTACCTGCAATATCGTTAACGATAATAGGGAACATCAACATGACTTGAACAGACAATATAAAATAGCCTGTTAACGTTAAGACATAACTGACAAAGCGTTTATCCAATAATACGCGATTTAATCCTTCTTTAATCGGTGTTCTGGTTGTAGATATACGGTAAGCAGGTAGTAACCAAGCATTAAATAAAGCAGCAATAACAAAAACACCTGCGCCAACCCAGCACACTAAATGAAAATCATATAATAATAACCAACTACCAATCAGCGCCCCAATAACGGCTCCTGCACTATCTTGCATTAATAATAAAGAATAAAAACGGCCACGTTCATAAGGTCTGGTTAATTTAATAACTAGTGCTGTACGAGGTGGATCAAATAACGTTCCCCCTAATGCAGATAAAATGCAAGATAACCAAAGTATCCACGGTTGATCTGCCATTGCCATTAAAGCAAAACCTAAAGCACGTAATAACATTCCAGTTATTATCATTGGTTTTGCACCAAAGCGGTCTGCGATGGCGCCACCAAAAATACCTAGGCCTTGCTGGACTAATTGTCTAAGCCCTAATGCAAAACCGACAATAACACCAGCCCAACCCAATTGTTCGACGAAACGGATGGAAATCAGAGGAAAAACGACGAAAAAGCCCAAGACAACTAACATATTGTCAATTAGGAGGAAATATTTACCCAAGGTACGGGCTTGTGTTACCAGTGCCATTACTCACCATCAATAAGCAAATAATTTAAATAAAATAAGAGGGGAACGAAATAATTTATTTCTTCGACTATTCTGTCTCTAAATGTGCATAATTCATAGTAAATTAAAGATGATATTTTTTTATTAAGGTTAGTGGCAGAATAAGAAGAGTTACTTCAGAATTAGACTTATTTATATCAAAGGATAATGGGATCGCAATGTTTGGTTATCGTGGTGGAGTTCCTAAAATTCGTTTCGAAACGACAAGAATGATAATTCGTTTAGCTTATGAACGAGATGCGGAAAGGTTGGCTGATTATTACACATTAAATCGTCGTTTTTTAATTCCATGGGAACCATTAAGAGATAAAACACACTATTTGCCTTCCGGTTGGGAACATCGTTTGCAATATATGAACGAATTACATCGACAAGAAAGTGCCTTTCATTTTTTGTTGTTAACACCAATGGAAGATGAAATTATTGGTGTGGCTAATTACAGTAATGTTATGCGCGGTGCCTTTAATGCCTGTTTTTTAGGTTATTCTGTAGGTGAAAAATGGCAAGGTAAAGGTTATATGTCTGAGGCATTAACTGAAACGTTACGTTATATGCAACGCCAACAAGGTATGCATCGTATTATGGCGAATTATATGCCTCATAATTTACGCAGTGGTAATTTATTGGCGAAACATGGTTTTGAACGTGAGGGGTATGCAAAAAATTATCTGCAAATAAACCAAGAATGGCGTGATCATGTATTAACCGCATTAACAACACGAACTTACTTCAAACGATAAATAGCCCTTGTTGTTAAGGATAAAGCACTGTTTATAATTATAGCGATACCTTGTTTTTCAGTGCTTTTAACCAATATATTGATCTAATAGTGATATTGAATTTGCCTTTAGTTGATTTTTTTCAACATATAATACCAGTGTTGAATATGAAAAATAGATTGTGTCAGGCGCGATGATTCTTTTCTCTCAATATAAAACCCATCTTTTTGGTATAAATAAAGAGCGCCTTTATGATGAATATCCACATAAAGTGATAAATATATTTTTTTCAGAATCTTTTTACTGTATTGCGCTATCCATTGAAGTATTGCATAAGCGATACCATGGCCTTGATAAGAGGATAAAACAGCAATATGAGCTAAATAAACTTCATTTTCTTTTGGCGTATAATCAAATAATGAAAAGAAAATTTTTTGCTTAATATAATGGGTAATGCCATAGCGCCAATAATTAGAGAAGGGTGTTTTAGCAAAAGAATTTGACATAAATTGAGTTTCTTTTATGACTAAACAAAATGTTGCAATTATTTTTTCATTCTCGGTGACAACAAATTGTTGGCTATTCTTTTTACGCGCTAGCGTATTCCAAATGGCTTCTAATTGCTGACGTTGGTTAGGATTAGTGCTATCAATATTAAAAGCATTCAATTTAAAATGAAAGGCTTGTGCAAATAATTGAATAACTTCAGGAATATCTGAAGGCTCTGCAACACGAAGCTGATAGTGTTCATTAAGTAATTGCATGATATCGTTACTCTGCAATAATAGGGTTAATTTTTAGACTGTTTGGTCTATTTTATTCTAGACTAATCAGTCTAATTTATTTGTCCAGAGATTTTTAGGTTATGAACAAGACAGCGACTGAAAAACAAAAAGCAAAAATGAAGCACATAATTGATGCTGCAATGCGTTGCTTTGCCGTAAAAGGTTTTCATTCCACATCAACAGCAGAAATTTGTCATGAAGCAGGGATGAGCCCCGGAAATGTATTTCATTATTTTCCCAATAAAAATGCGATTATTGAAGCTATTGCGTTAGATGATGCACAGCTTTTTGATGAGATTTTTTGTCGTTATGAAGCGCAAGAAGAGAGCATTCAAGCAGTTATTGGTTTAATGATAGAGATTATAGCGCTTTATAATCATCCAGAGTACGCACGCATTAGTATTGAGATTTTTGCTGAAGCTTCACGCAATGCGAGTATTCACGAAATTTTCATTGAAAATGAAAGAAACAATAAACAACGTTTGATTGCCATGTTAGAAAACGGTATTAAAAAAGGGCAAATTGATCCGCGATTAGAGCCAGAAAAAATCGCCACATGGTTATTTGTGATTGCAGATGGTTCTATGGGGAGAAATATTATCGATCCTGAGTTTAATGAAAGTGATAATCAAACTATGTTAAAAATGATGTTGAGAAAAATATTAGCTAGGTCATAAACCATAGGTGTTTTTCTCTTATTGGAATTAGCTAAAAGTAAGTTGAAACTGTTTATTTTTAGCCAATTGATGATTGATTTTTCGATGTTAGAGACGGAGTATAGTCCCTTTCTTTTTATTCCATTCAACAAAAATTAGAATAACTTTATGAATTTACTTAAATCACTGGCCGCAGTGAGTTCCATGACTATGTTTTCACGGGTCTTAGGATTCATTCGTGATGCAATAATTGCGCGTATTTTTGGCGCAGGTATGGCAACTGATGCTTTTTTTGTTGCGTTTAAATTACCGAATTTACTTCGTCGTATTTTTGCAGAAGGGGCATTTTCTCAAGCCTTTGTGCCAATATTAGCTGAATATAAAAGTCAGCAAGGTGATGAAGCAACACGTACTTTTATTGCTTATGTTTCAGGTATGCTAACACTGATCCTTGCTGTCGTTACGGTGATTGGTATTATTGCTGCACCATGGGTCATTTATGTCACTGCGCCAGGTTTTAGTAGCTCACCAGATAAATTTCAACTTACGACTGATTTATTACGAATAACCTTTCCTTATATTTTTCTTATTTCTTTGGCTTCATTAACGGGCTCTATTTTAAATACATGGAATCGTTTTTCAGTACCTGCTTTTGCACCAACATTACTTAATGTCAGTATGATATTTTTTGCTTTGGTTGTTGCGCCTTATTGTAATCCACCAATTATGGCATTGGCATGGGCGGTTGTTGCTGGAGGAATATTACAACTTGGTTATCAATTACCGCATTTGAAAAAAATAGGTATGCTTGTACTACCTAGAGTCTCATTTAAAAACAGTGGTGTTTGGCGTGTTTTAAAATTAATGGGGCCTGCTATTTTAGGTGTTTCAGTTAGCCAAATATCTTTAATTATCAATACAATTTTTGCTTCTTTCTTAGTGTCAGGGTCGGTTTCTTGGATGTATTATGCTGATCGTCTAATGGAGCTACCGACAGGTGTGTTAGGGGTTGCATTAGGCACTATTTTATTACCTTCATTATCGAAGAGTTTTGCTAGTGGTAATACTGAAGAATATAGAAAATTGATGGATTGGGGATTAAGACTGTGCTTTTTATTAGCACTACCTTGTACGATTGGTTTAGCTGTATTATCAGGGCCGTTAACGGCATCTTTATTCCAGTACGGTAATTTTAATGCTCATGATGCGTTAATGACACAACAAGCGTTAATTGCTTATTGTGTTGGGTTGATGGGCCTTATTATCATAAAAATCTTAGCGCCTGGTTTCTATTCTCGACAGGATATTAAAACGCCTGTAAAAATTGCTATCGCAACACTAATACTGACACAATTAATGAATCTCGCATTTGTTGGTAGCTTAAAACACGTTGGTCTTGCACTTTCGATTGGTATTGCAGCTTGTTTTAATGCCTCAATGCTATTTTGGCAAATACGTAAAAAAGATATTTATCAACCTTTGGCGGGGTGGCCAGTCTTTTTATTAAAACTAACAATTGCGTTGGTGGTCATGGGGGCTGTGTTAGTTGGAATGTTATGGATCATGCCAAGCTGGGATATCGGAAGTATGCTTATGCGTATTTTACGTCTATTACTCGTCGTTGTGGTTGGGGCTGGCAGTTATTTTGTGGCCTTGTATGTATTAGGTTTTAGACCTCGTCATTTTTCATTACGTGCTTTATAGTTCATAAAATACGCTCCCTGCTTTTTGTATAAAAGCAGGGAGGTTAAAATTAACAATATTTTTATCAGTGCCAATCCTCTCATTTAGAACCTTTCTCTATTTCTAGACTATTTATAATGCAATATTGATCACATTTTTGGTATTTAGTTAGATTATCTCTATGTCATCCAAAAAGAAAAATAGAATAAAAAAAACGCAGAAATTTTTTTTCTTCATTATTTTTTTATTAAATTTTTTTTTCAATTTCTGAATGATTTATACAGTTTTTCGGCATTGGAAAGCGTTTTTCAAGCTAGATACATAAAATAATCTAATCATTATTCATACCGAATATCTTTAGATAATTTGTTTACCTATACTGTTATTCTACATAAAGTAAAAAAATAGACGCTATATTCTAAGCACTTACGGTTTGACGAATTATCTTTTTTTAGATAAACTCTCTGGTGTTGTTTAGGTTTAAAAAATGACACATCTGTTAAATATTTCTTACTTAATGATGAGATATTACAAATATTTCAAAATATTGCAGTATATTTTAAAATATTTGATTTTTTTGATTTAAGACATATTATTATTTCTTTATTCAGGTAGATTAACCGTGACTGTAAAGTTATTTGCTTGTTATCGTTCAGTACTACTGAAAGTGATCATATCTATTTTGTCTGCGCTTCAAATAGGTAATACGATTGCTGGGGATAAGCAGTAAACAATAAGTCGCGTGAATAATGAAATTAATATTAAATCTATTATTATTAGATAATTAGATTACTGGTAATTCGGTATGGTACACTAATTATTGTTTTCATTTATCCGCCATTGTTTTCTGTTTTTCCCTCTCTTTTCAAATCCTTCGCAATAGTTCTTATTTTTTTCATTAATAGCTCAATAACTCAAATATTTCTCTATATGTTCGCTATACTCAAGGCAGTTATAAACTATTAGATATTTCTAGTTTAAAGACTACTAAATAATCAATTAGATGGTTTTTAGTAAAAATAAAAATAAAAGAGTGTCAAGGAGCTACTATGAAAAAAGCAATTATCATTTCTGTATCATTAGCTACGTTATTTCTTGCTGGTTGTACTGCTGATGGAAAAATTAACACTTCAAAATTAACGCCAGTTAACTGTGTGGGTGTCTTTGATAAAACGAATGAGCAACTGTCATTTACAGCTAAAGACGTTAACGACCGCTTTTATAGCCCAAGCAAGCCAATAGATAGTGTTGATGGTTGGATTGAAGCAAAAGATATCAGAGGACTATTGTGTCAGGATGTTATAACGGCTAATGAAGATTAATGACTAAGTAGCATTGGAAGTTAGATTGAGTGATTGTTTGAAGTGTTTTTTTAGCTATATCGAATAAATAATGAATGTACAAAAAAACCGATGGTCAAATGCCATCGGTTTTTTGTTTCTGTAATTTGCGAGCTTAAGCTAATTACATTCTATCGACCGTTTCAATCCCTAAAGTATCTAAACCTTGTTTTAAGGTTCTCGCGGTCAAACGCGCCAGTTTTAGACGGCTTTGGCGAGTGTTTTCATCTTCAGCAGATAAGATAGGGCAGTTTTCATAAAAACCAGAGAAGGTTTGTGCCAGATCGTAGAGATAAGCACACATCACATGAGGAGTTCCTTCACGAGCAACTTGCATGATGGTCTCATCAAATTGCACTAAACGTAATGCAAGTTGTTTTTCATGAGATTGTACTAATGTGATCGGCTGAGTTAATGTGTTTTCATCAATTTCAGCACGTTTAAAGATTGAAGCAACGCGAGTATAAGCATATTGCATATAAGGTGCGGTATTACCTTCAAAACTTAACATCAGATCCCAATCGAAGATGTAATCTGTTGTGCGGTTTTTAGATAAGTCAGCGTATTTCACAGCACCAATACCGACAACGCGAGCAACATTATTTAATTCGTCTTTATCCATATCTGGATTTTTTTCAGCAATTAATGTACGGGCTCTTTCTTGCGCTTCATCGAGTAAATCCGTTAAACGGATAGTACCGCCAGAACGTGTTTTAAATGGACGACCGTCTTTACCTAACATCATGCCGAACATATGGTGTTCAAGTGACATTGAATCAGGGATATAACCTGCTTTACGGACAATTGTCCATGCTTGCATTAAATGCTGATGTTGGCGAGAGTCGATATAATAGAGAACACGATCAGCATGTAGATTTTCGTGACGATATTTAGCACAAGCAATATCGGTTGTTGTATAAAGGTAGCCACCGTCTTTTTTCTGAACGATAACACCCATAGGTTCGCCTTCCTTGTTTTTATATTCATCAAGGAAAACAACCGTTGCACCTTCACTTTCTACAGCAAGGCCTTTTGCTTTTAGGTCAGCAACAATACCAGGTAACATTGGGTTATAAAGGCTTTCACCCATAATGTCATCTTCGGTTAATGTGACGTTAAGACGCTGATAAGTCACTTGGTTTTGTTGCATTGTGATATCAACAAGTTTGCGCCACATTGTACGGCAATACTCATCACCGCCTTGTAATTTCACAACATAATTACGCGCGCGCTCTGCAAAGACTTCATCTTCGTCATAGCATTTTTTTGCTTCACGATAGAACTCTTCGAGATCAGATAACGCCATATCTGCGGCATTTTCGTTTTGTTTTTTCTCTAAATACGCAATTAACATACCAAATTGCGTACCCCAATCACCGAGGTGATTAGCACGAATAACGTTATGACCTAAGAAAGATAATGTACGCGCACTTGCATCACCAATAATCGTAGAGCGTAAGTGGCCGACATGCATTTGTTTTGCAACGTTTGGAGAAGAATAATCAATAACAATAGTTTGAGGTGTAACAGATGTTACATTCAGATGTTCATCAACTAATGCGTCTTCTGCTTGCTTTGCAACCCATAGTGGCGATAAGAAGATATTGATAAAACCAGGGCCCGCGATTTCAACTTTATCTGCAATACCTGTAATATCAAGCTGTTCCAGAATTTTCTCTGCGAGTTGTCGGGGTGGGATCCCCATTTTTTTTGCTGCTCCCATGACACCATTTGCCTGATAGTCACCAAATTGCACTTTGGCTGACTGGCGGACAAGTGGTTCGCTATCAGCGGGTGCGCCAGCAGCACACATTGCCACACTGATTTTTTCTGAAAGAAAAGCCTGAATATTCACCGGGTTACCTTAAATTATTGAGAAAATAAAACCTGACGACAAAAGCCTGACAGGTTTATTATAAAGAATTAGGATTAACCTTGAATTTATAACATATTCCGGCTAGAACATGCTACCATCTGCACCTTATCTTTAAGGTTTTTTCTCTGTTTTTTCATTAAGGTTACTCAAAATGGCGTTATTTTCTTCAATCCCTCAATTAAATGATTTAACTCACGAGCTTCCACAGTTTGAAGAAAAAATGACACAGCTTGCCAATCAGTTAGGTTTAAATTTCACACTTTATCTTATTGACCATATTTCGTTACGTTGTCACGATTTAACATTGGCTGAACAATGGCGAAAAGGGCTTAGTCAATGTGGAAAGTGTATTTCTGATAATATTATTAACGGACGTCCAATTTATCTTTTTCAATTAGACACGCCATTAACGGTTTTAAATCAAGCTGTTTCCATTGTTGAATTACCATTCCCTACCCATAAAATATATAAGTACCAAGGTTGGGAGCATATTGAGCAAGTGATCCCTGTTGAGCCTTCTGATTTAGTTAATAACGTTATGTCATTTTTACCATCTCCTTTGCCGGAGGGTATTAGCTTGAAAATCAGTGAACCTAAAGGTGAAAAAGAACGCTTGCCCAATCCCACGGTGGCTATTTCTAATAGTAAAGTGACAGTGAAATATCATCCTTATTCGTTACTTGAAATTGTACAAAGTGAGTGTTGAACGACACTTTCAGAAAATAGTTTGCTTGTGTCAGCACAAAACTCTGATAGTGGAATTGAATGAATAGAGATATTCGACAACTATTGTTAGTAATCGCTGAGAAATGATATTTATTTTCTGATTACTTTCTGTATTAAGGATAAAGAGGGATGATATGGCTACGTTGGAGATTTGTTGTTTTGGCGCAGAGTGTGCGCTGGTGGCAGAACGAGCAGGTGCGGATAGAATTGAGCTATGCACTAGTCCATCAGAAGGCGGCATTACGCCAAGCTTTGGAATGCTAAGACAAGTCAGAGATCTGGTTCGTATTCCCGTTCATCCTATTATTCGCCCTCGAGGGGGGGACTTTTGTTACACACAAGCTGATTTCTCGGCAATGAAAAATGATATTAGCCTAATTCGTGATATGGGGTTTCCAGGCGCCGTTGTTGGCTTATTGAATGAAGAAGGACATATTGATTTGCCTAAAATGGAAATTCTAATGGAGCTTGCTGGCCCTTTAGCTATTACTTTCCATCGTGCTTTTGATATGTGTATTAATCCATTATTAGGGTTAGAACAACTGACACAGTTAGGTATTTCTCGTATTTTAACATCAGGCCAGCAGGCGAATGCGGAATTAGGTTTACCTTTATTACGAACATTAAATGAAAAAACACAAGGTCCGGTCATTATGGCAGGAGCTGGCGTAAGATTAAGTAATATCCAAAAATTCTTGGATGCAGGTTTAAAAGAAATACATAGTTCTGCGGGTAAGGTCGCGCCCTCAACCATGATTTATCGTAAAGCAGGTGTCACAATGAGCTCAGACAGTGAAGTTGATGAGTTTACCCATTATTGTGTGGATGAAGATACCGTTGAAGCAATGAAAGATATTATGAGTATTTATACGCCATTAGCTTCTTAGTTTTAATTAGCTTTAGTGACAGATTTTAAAACTGCGCCTTTTATAGCGCAGTTTTTTTATGCAATCTCATCTAATACTAAGGTATGTGTTATACCGCAACGTTCAACAAAGGCTTCATCATGGGAAACCAGTAATAATGTACCTTGATATTCAACGAGTAAATTTTCCAATAATTGTTTGGAGCCAATATCAAGGTGGTTATCTGGTTCATCAAGCAATAATACCGCAGGAGGAATAGGGCTGTGTGTTAAAGCTAATAACGTTGCTTTTAATTGTTCGCCACCACTTAGTTTTTCTAGAGGGAGTAATGACTTATCACCTCTGATCCTTAACATACCCAGTCGTGTTCGCCATTGCTCGATAGAAATAGCGGGTTGATATTGGTGCAGCGCCTGTGCAACAGGCAATGTTTTATCAAGCAAAGCAAGATGCTGATCAAGATAACAAAAGTCTTTATTAAGACGAAACTCACCAGAGAGTGGGCTAAATTGTTGGATCAGACATTTTAATAATGTCGATTTTCCACATCCATTTTTACCTTTAATATGCCAATGCTCATTACTGTAAGCTGAAAATGAAATAGGGCGCTGATAACCATACGGAAGCTGAAGATTATCCACAAATACATTTAAACGATACCCATTACTTTGGTAATTCAATACTATTTTTTGCTGATGAACATGCACTTTTTCTTCATCAACACCTTATTTTTTAGATTGCATATCTTCTATTACACGCTGATGCCGTTTTGCCACTGCCGATTGGCGTTGCTCTGCTCTATTTTTTTGCATATCTAGCAGAAGTAGGCACTGAGAGCCACTTTGTCTGATTGATTCACCTTGGCGTTTACGTTGCGTTGCTTTTTGCAAGGTAGCTTGTTGTTGGCGTTTTTCATTTTTAATTTGGCTGTTTAGTCGATCACTTACGGCTTCCAACGATGCTATTTCTGCGCTTTTTTGTGTTTCATATAAAGCATAATTTCCACCATATTCAGATAAACCTTTTTCACTTAACTCTAAAGTAGTGTCGGCATAAGTGAGTAAGTTTCGATTATGACTAACAATAAGAGAGCCTGCTTTGTGCTGAGCCAACTGTTTTATTAGCCACTGTTGTCCTTGATAATCAAGATGATTATCTGGCTCATCTAAGAGTAGAAAACTCTCCTCGCATAAAAAAGCGCGACAAAGTGCTAAACGAGTTTGTTCTCCGCCACTTAAATTCGCAATAGGGGTATCTAATACGACAGGGAGTTGTGCTGAATCTAATAAATTCTGCCACGTAACAGGAAGCTGCCATTTGCCATCAAGTAACTCAATATCTTCTAATGTCGCAATACCTGCATCAACGCGTTGGAATGCATGATAAATTTCATGAATATCTAACGCTTGAGCAAGAGTATCGCCTTGTAACCGGGTTAATTGATCAACGTGAACAAAAGGCATATTCCAATCAACTTGCCCAGATGAAGGCGTTATTTTTTGTGCCAATAATCTTAGTAGTATGGATTTTCCTTTACCATTATGACCGATTAATGCATTTTGCTGACAAGTCAACGAACGAGTTAATGGTGGAAAAAGGCGCTCTTGATTAAATTCGATAGTAAGTTGTGAGAAGTGACAGGCTATTGTCATAGTAATACCTCCTAAGCGAAATAGGTGGCAGACAGCCGAGATCTTTTTCTAGATGCGACGAAATAAATTATTGTCTGCCAGTAACAGAAAATGAATACCAAAAAGGTATTTGAGAAATTTTCTGGCAGAATTTAGTTCATCGTAGGGAAGTGCCTTTTTAAAAAGAGAAGTAATTGAATAGATAACGCGCGTATTTAAGCATGAATAAAGATGAACAACAAGCGCCGAATAAGATTATCTGCGTGTGGTTCTTATTTTACGAGCTTTTATTTTGAACATTATACGTTTATAAATTGATAATATATTAATGTAGGTAATGCAAGCTAAAGGTATACCATAAAATAGAGCGCCGTAAGCCATGCCAATATGTGGAACATTAAAATAATCGCTATGTTGAGGAATTAAATAAAGATAGTCAATTTTATTTAAATATTGGGGCGTTAATCCACCATAAGGGACTAAAAACTTAAAAATCATGACAGAAAAAAGGCATAGCATAAAATTTAAAACTAATAGTGCAGAATAGAATAAATTCTTCCCCATTTCTTCTTTAGTTTTTACTTGGTAACCATTGATAATTCGATTGGCAACAATCACAGCATAGAGCCAAATAATCAGGTTTTCATCACCCATAATCATACTATTGATAATAAGTGCAAATATTCCATAAAAGGGAATAAGGGCAAAAATAAGCTTAGTACGAGCAAATGCAGCCATAAAAACACCTGAGTGCACGAGAATAAACTCAAATAAAAATAAAACGGTTAGATTATAAATTGTTTGAACTGAGAAATGTTCAGGAAACCACCAAACGGTAATAATAAAAGCGATATATAAAAGTTGTGTGGCGTAGTCAAATAATGAAAAAAAGAATTGTACCCCACGTTGTAATGGTGTTAATGGGAGACATTTTGCTGATGTGGTTTCTACAAAGGACGAAAAAATAGGATCATCATATTGCTGACGCTTATTTTTTTGTAAAAGAGCGTGTTGTTTTTTTTGTGTTATTTCCTTTTGGGTTGCAACTTTGCTTTTTGGTGTCTTTGCCATAATTTTCTTTAATCGTTCATCTGCAAATAAGAGGACGTATAAGATGTCTTTAATAAAAAAACAAGATGAATATTATGAAAGAAAGGGATATTTAATAACTTGATATCCCTTTAGATCACAATAAAAAATTAAGGCTTGGTGGCAATTAATATCGCACGCTTAGGTGCTGGATAACCTTCAACCGTTTTTGTTTTATCATCAGCATCTAAGAACGCATCTAATGAATCTGTTATCATCCAATCTGTTTTACGCTGTTCATCCAGAGAGGTTGTGTTTTCATCGACAATACGTACATCTTTAAAACCACATTTTTCTAGCCAAACCTTTAGCATTTTTGCTGATGGAATAAAGTATACGTTACGCATTTGTGCATAACGTTCACCTGGGATCAGACATTGAAATTCATCACCATCAACAACGAGGCTTTCTAATACTAATTCACCGCCCGAAACCAATTGATTTTTTAATTGCCATAAATGATCAAGCGGTGAACGACGATGATAAAGTACGCCCATTGAGAATACGGTATCAAAGGCTTTTAATTCTGGTATTTGTTCAATACCAACAGGAATTAAATGTGCACGTTGATCATTTCCTAATAATTTTCTGACAGCTTCAAATTGGCATAAGAAAAGTTGAGTAGGGTCGATCCCCACAACAAACTCAGCCCCTTCACCTAGCATTCGCCACATGTGATAACCACTACCACAACCTACATCCAACACTAAACGGCCTTCAAGAGGGGAAAGGTGAGGTAAAACACGCTCCCATTTCCAATCTGAACGCCACTCTGTATCAATATCGACCCCATAAAGAGAGAAAGGGCCTTTTCGCCATGGCATTAAGGATTTCAGAATATTATTTAAACCCAGTTGTTCGCCTGCACTTAATGTAGGTGTTTTATTGGCAATTACTCCATTTTTTAAATCAAGTTCTGTAGGGATTATTTCTGGCAAACCATCGAGCATTCTTTCCCATGAAGAAAAGTGACCGTGTAACGCGTTTGAGCGCCATTCTGATAATTGAGCCGGTAATGTATCTAACCAATGAAATAAGCGCTCATCTTGCGCAATAAGTTGATAGAACGAGCCAAAATTAATCATTAGTTATTGCCTTTAATCGCTAAAAGAGAGCCGAAATTAAAACATTGGAACCAAACTTCTGCATGAGGGAAACCCGCATTATGTAAGCGAGTTTTATGGGTTTCGACCGAGTCTGTCAGCATAACATTTTCTAACATGCTACGTTTTTGGCTAATTTCTAATTCGCTGTAACCGTTAGCGCGTTTGAAATCATGGTGCATATTAAACAACAATTCACCAATTTCGTTATCTTCAAAACTGAATTTTTCAGAAAGCACTAACACACCACCAGGATTAAGGCCTTGGTAAATGCGGTTTAATAATATTTGTCGATCACTCGGTGCTAAGAATTGTAAGGTGAAGTTAAGCACTACCATTGAGGCATTATTGATCTCAATATCAAGAATATCACCTTCGATAATATCGACGGGGGTATCTGCTTTATAGGCATCAATATGGCGTTGACAACGCTCTACCATAGCTGGTGAATTATCAACACCAATAATTTTGCAGCCTGTCACACTAATATTGCGGCGCATAGAAAGGGTTGCTGCACCTAAAGAACAGCCTAAATCATAGACTTGGCTATTGGGTGTAACAAAGCGACCTGCAAGCATACCAATCATAGAGATGATATTTGAATAACCAGGCACTGAGCGTTTTATCATATCAGGAAATACTTCAGCGACTTTTTCATCAAAGCGCCAGTCACCAAGGTTTGCAATAGGTGTCGCAAATAAGCTGTCTTGTTGTGATGATTTTGAATTCGACATAACTAAAATAGGTTTAAGGAATAAAAGAAGCAAGCATTCTACCAGAAGCGACGGTGCTCACAAAGTTGCATTATTTAGAAAGAAATTGGAAAAAATAAATAAACCTTTTTGATACCTTGCCGTTATTAGACACAACAGCAAGGATGTCGGTTTTGATCATGGATGATCATGTTATTCCCGCGAGGACTTAGTAATAAAAGGAAAAGATTTGTATCCAAGGAAGGAAATAAATATTAGCAATGATCATCAATACCATTGATAAATAAGTGGCAGCCATGCCTGAACGACGCCAACGAAGTTCACGGTGTTTTAATCCATAAGAGTGTAAAAAGCGACCTGCGATTAAAATTGAGCCACAGATGTGTACCATCCAAACAAAAGCACCATTCATTTCCATGACCAGTAATAAGATCATAGAAATAGGAATATATTCTACCGCATTGCCGTGAACACGGATGGCTGTTTGTAATTCATAAAAGCCACCATCACCATAAGCAACCCGATATTGTGTTCTGAGTTTTACAACATTGAGGGACAATTTAATCAATAATAGTGCGCCCAGTACGATATAAAGCGAGCTAACCATCTTTTCTCCATTGCCAAAGCCAAAAAACGGCGAATTTAATGATAAACCTCAAAGCGACTTCTGTCGCTATAAATAATTATTATTAATTAATTGTTTGGGGATTAGCAAATCCTTGAAAAGATGTATCATATAAACTAGGTCTATACTCTTATCTCTAGGAAGAATTTTCGTTATAATGTCTGCCTTTTTTTTGACACTACTCGAAAAAGACTATTGCCAAAATTTCCGCAGCAGAAAGCACAACAAGCTGAGTAAAAGGATATTGTATGCGTACTAATTATTGTGGGCAGTTGAATAGTGCCCATGTGGGCCAAAAAGTGACTCTTTGTGGTTGGGTTAACCGTCGCCGTGACTTAGGTGGGCTTATCTTTATTGATATGCGAGATCGCGAAGGTATTGTTCAAGTCTTCTTTGACCCAGAGCAGAAAGAGGCATTTTCTCAGGCATCAGAACTGCGTAATGAATTTTGTATTCAAGTCACAGGAACAGTACGCGCTCGCCCTGATAGCCAAGTTAACAAAAATATGGCAACAGGTGAAATTGAGTTAGCGGCAGAATCTCTGTCTATTTTTAACCGTTCAGAGCCATTACCGTTAGATAGCAATCAAACAAATACTGAAGAGCGTCGTTTAACTTATCGTTATTTAGACCTGCGTCGCCCTGAAATGTCTGATCGTTTAAAAACCCGTGCTAAAATCACAAGCTTCGTTCGCCGTTTTATGGATGGTGAAGGTTTCCTTGATGTTGAAACCCCGATGCTGACAAAAGCAACACCAGAAGGTGCGCGTGACTATTTAGTGCCAAGTCGTGTACATAAAGGTAAATTTTACGCATTACCACAATCACCACAGCTTTTTAAACAGCTGTTAATGATGTCTGGCTTTGATCGTTACTATCAAATCGTAAAATGTTTCCGTGATGAAGACTTGCGTGCTGACCGTCAGCCTGAATTTACACAAATAGATGTTGAAACCTCTTTCATGAGTGCAGATCAAGTGCGCGAAGTGATGGAGCGCATGATCCACGCATTATGGTTGGATATTCTTAATGTTGATTTAGGTGTATTCCCTGTTATGACCTTTGCTGAAGCAATGCGTCGTTATGGTTCAGACAAACCTGATTTACGTAACCCAATGGAACTCAAAGACATTGCTGATTTAGTCAAAGATGTTGAGTTCAGTGTATTTGCACAAGCCGCCAATGATGAAAAATGCCGTGTTATCGCATTGCGTGTGCCAGGTGGCGCATCATTAACTCGTAAAAATATCGATGAGTATACACAATTTGTTGGTATTTACGGCGCTAAAGGCCTTGCGTGGATGAAAGTCAACGAAAGTGCTAAAGGCATTGAAGGTGTACAAAGCCCAATTGCTAAATTCCTAACTAATGATGTTGTTAACGCTATTTTAAAAACAACGGGTGCAACTGACGGCGATTTAATCTTCTTTGGTGCAGGCCGTAAAGGCACTATGAGTGATGCAATGGGTGCTCTGCGTTTGAAAGTGGGTCGTGATCTTGAACTGACAGACTTAAATGCATGGAAACCATTATGGGTTATCGACTTCCCAATGTTTGAAGAAGATGAAGAAACGGGTAGTTTAAGTGCAATGCACCATCCATTTACTTCGCCGAAAGATCTCTCTCCAGCAGAATTAACAGCGCACCCAGTGGGTGCGGTGGCAAATGCTTACGATATGGTTATCAACGGTTATGAAGTTGGTGGTGGCTCTGTGCGTATTCACCGTAATGAAATGCAACAAGCGGTATTTAGTATTTTAGGTATTTCGCCAGATGAGCAACAAGAGAAATTCGGTTTCTTATTAGATGCACTTAAATTTGGTACACCGCCACATGCAGGTTTAGCCTTTGGTTTAGACCGTTTAGTGATGCTGCTAACTGGAACTGATAATATCCGTGATGTTATTGCATTCCCTAAAACAACAGCAGCAGCGTGCTTAATGACTAACGCACCAAGTTTTGCTAATGCTGATTCTTTAAAAGAGCTAGCAATTGCGGTAACTCAAAAAGAAGTTAGCGAAGATAAAGAGTAAATAATGAAATATAAGCGCCCGATATCCGTTTTAGTTGTTATTTATGCAAAAGAGACCAAACGGGTGCTTATGCTTAAGCGTCGAGATGATCCGGATTTTTGGCAATCGGTGACAGGCAGTTTAGAAGAGAACGAAGCGCCTTTTCAAACTGCGTTACGTGAAGTGCAAGAAGAAGTTGGAATTGATATCATAAAAGAAAATCTTGAGCTGGTGGATTGTCATCGCTCAGTCCTTTTTGAAATTTTTGCACATTTTCGGCATCGTTATGCACCCGATGTGACACATTGTCAGGAACATTGGTTTACGTTAGCACTGCCCGCAGAGCGAGAACTTGTGTTAACTGAGCATTCTCAATATCAATGGCTCGACGCACCACTGGCGGCAAAATTAACAAAATCCACCAGTAATCAGCAAGCGATTGAAGAATTTGTTATTTAATGATTAGACCACGTTTGGAGATATTTTCATGGCAGGTCATAGTAAATGGGCCAATACAAAACACCGTAAAGCAGCGCAAGATGCAAAACGCGGTAAAATTTTCACTAAAATCATCCGTGAATTAGTTACAGCAGCACGTTTAGGTGGTGGTGATCCTGCAACTAACCCACGTTTACGTGCGGCAGTTGATAAAGCATTATCAAACAACATGACTCGTGACACCTTAAACCGTGCGATTGCACGCGGTGTGGGTAATGATGAAAATGATAATATGGAAACTATCATCTATGAAGGCTATGGCCCTGCGGGTACTGCTGTGATGGTTGAATGCTTAAGTGATAATCGTAACCGTACTGTTTCCGATGTTCGCCATGCATTTACCAAAACAGGGGGTAACTTAGGAACGGACGGTTCAGTTTCTTATCTTTTCACCAAAAAAGGTGTAATTTCTTACGCACCGGGTGTTGATGAAGATGCTGTGATGGAAGCTGCATTAGAAGCAGGTGCGGATGACGTTGAAACTTATGATGATGGCGCTATAGATGTTTACACTACACCAGAATCATTTGGTGAAGTGAAAGATGCAATGGATGCGGCTGGTTTTGTCGCTGAAGCTGCAGAAGTTTCCATGATCCCATCAACAAAAGCAGAATTGGATATTGAAACAGCACCAAAACTAATGCGTCTTATTGATATGTTAGAAGATAGTGATGACGTGCAGGAAGTGTATCACAACGGTGATATCTCTGATGAAGTTGCAAAACAACTGGAAGATATCCTGTAATCGTTATAACGATTATCGAAAATAACAGTTTTGATTGCTGTTATTAAAAAGTGCGAAGAGAAGAGCAGAGCAGATTTTCTTGCTCTTTTCTCTCGCCATCGACCATATCGGCAACAGGAATTGATATGGCTATCATTCTAGGTATAGACCCCGGTTCGCGTGTTACAGGCTACGGTGTAATTCGACAACAAGGGCGACAACTTATCTATTTGGGAAGTGGTTGTATTCGTACACAAGTTCCCGACCTTCCTAATCGACTTAAACGTATTTATGCAGGTGTTAGCGAAATAATTACGCAATTTTCGCCTGATGTATTTGCGGTTGAACAAGTGTTTATGGCTAAAAATGCGGATTCTGCATTAAAACTAGGGCAAGCACGAGGTGTGGCGATACTGGCTGCAGTAAATAACGATTTACCTGTTTTTGAATATGCAGCTCGCCAAGTTAAACAAACGGTTGTGGGGACAGGCGCTGCCGAAAAAAGCCAAGTGCAACATATGGTGCGTTCAATATTAAAGTTATCTGCTGCACCACAATCAGATGCCGCTGATGCCTTGGCAATTGCTATTACACATTGCCACTTTAACCAAAATTTATTACGTGTGGGTGATCCTCGATTGGTTTTAACGCGAGGTCGATTAAGATAAGTTGTTATCTTGGTAAATGTCTTTGGTTTTTCACAGGCTGGATATACGTTCAGCTTTTTTTATGTTATAAACTTGGCGTAAATATATTTGCGGAGGCGTTAGGGTGATAGGTCGTATCAGAGGAATTATTCTTGAAAAACAGCCACCAGTGGTGCTGATCGAGGCAGGTAATGGTGTAGGTTATGAAATTAATATGCCAATGACCTGTTTTTATGAACTGCCTGATATTGGCCAAGAAGCCATTATCTATACGCAATTTATCGTGCGTGAAGATGCTCAATTACTCTATGGTTTTAACCAAAAACAAGAGCGCGCACTCTTTCGTGAATTAATTAAAGTCAATGGTGTGGGACCTAAACTCGCTTTAGCCATTTTATCTGGTATGTCTGCTCGCCAATTTGTGACCGCCATTGAAAATGAATCTATCACTTCATTAGTAAAATTACCGGGCGTAGGTAAGAAAACAGCAGAACGTTTAGTGGTTGAAATGAAAGACCGCTTTAAGGGTCTTAATGGTGATTTATTCGAAAATAGCGATATTGAATTACCAGAAAGTGCTTCGCCTAAAGCACCAAAAGTGGCTGATATTGAAGCTGAAGCTTCTGCTGCATTAATCGCATTGGGTTATAAACCACAAGAAGCAGCAAAAATGATCAGTAAAGTAGCAAAACTGGGTTCAGATAGTGAAACGCTTATCAAAGAAGCATTGCGCGCGGCTATTTAGGAGTAACACATTGTGATTGAAGCAGATCGCCTGATTTCAGCAGAAATTCAACAACCTGAAGAAGAAATAATAGATAGGGCTATTCGCCCTAAATCTCTTGCCGAATATGTTGGGCAACCACAAGTTCGTGAACAGATGGAGATTTTTATTCAGGCGGCTAAATTACGTCATGATGCACTCGACCATTTGCTTATTTTTGGCCCTCCCGGATTAGGTAAAACGACATTGGCAAATATCATTGCCAATGAAATGGGGGTTAATTTGCGTACAACATCAGGGCCTGTGCTTGAAAAAGCAGGAGATTTAGCCGCAATGCTAACTAACCTTGAGCCTCATGACGTACTGTTTATTGATGAAATTCATCGACTTTCTCCCGTGGTTGAGGAAATCCTTTATCCTGCAATGGAAGATTACCAACTCGATATTATGATTGGTGAAGGGCCTGCCGCACGTTCGATTAAAATTGATCTACCGCCATTTACTTTAGTGGGAGCAACCACAAGAGCTGGCTCTTTAACGTCACCTTTGCGTGATCGTTTTGGTATTGTGCAACGTCTTGAATTTTATAATGTTGACGATCTCCAACACATTGTCTCTCGTAGCGCTAACTTTATGGGACTAGAGATGACAGATGAAGGAGCCCGTCAAATTGCAATGCGTTCACGCGGTACACCACGTATTACTAATCGATTGTTACGCCGAGTACGAGACTTTGCACAGGTCAAAGGTAATGGAGCCATCGATGAGGATACCGCCTCTAAAGCACTTGATATGTTAAATGTAGATGCTGCGGGTTTTGACTATTTAGATCGTAAATTACTTTTTGCCATCATTGATAAATTTATGGGTGGTCCGGTGGGATTAGATAACCTTGCGGCCGCTATTGGTGAAGAGCGAGAAACCATTGAAGATGTGTTAGAGCCTTATTTAATACAGCAAGGGTTTATTCAGCGTACACCAAGAGGCCGTGTTGCCACTAATCATGCCTATCGTCATTTTAATCGAATTATGGAAGACTAATTTATTCATAATCAATCATTAAAAAATACCCCTCACTAAAAATTAATAGTGAGGGTTATTTTTTGCATAAAATCTTATTTTATATTTCAATTACTGTTTTGAAGGGACAAATAGACTCAAGATAAATAGACAACTCGCAGCTAAAACCACAGAAGGGCCAGCGGGAGTATCATATAAAGCAGAGAAGGTTAAACCGCCAGTAATTGCTAGCATACCAACAGCGATTGCAATCAGAGCCATTTGTTCTGGTGAACGAGCAAAACGACGGGCTGTTGCCGCAGGGATGATGAGTAAAGAGGTAATGATCAGCGCCCCTACAAATTTCATGGCTAAACCAATGGTTAGTGCGGTGATCATCATTAGCTTTAAACGTTCTTTCTGAATATTTACACCATCAACAAAAGCCATATCTTGATTAATGGTCATAGAAAGTAGTGGACGCCATGAACGGATAATCACAAATAAAACAATCACAACGCCAATAAAAATACTAATAACATCTTGATAGTTAACCGAGAGTAAATCACCAAATAGGTATGCCATTAAATCAACACGTACATTGGACATTAAACTAACAACCACAAGCCCTAAAGAAAGCGCACTGTGTGCCATGATCCCTAAAAGAGTATCAACAGAAAGTTGTGGTTTTAATTCTAACCACACTAACAAAACAGCTAAAAGAAGAGTGACTACAATAACGGCATAAAAAGGCTCGATATTAAATAGCAAACCAAAAGCAACACCAAGTAGTGAGGCATGAGCTAAGGTATCGCCAAAATAAGACATACGACGCCAAACGACAAAAGAGCCCAAAGGGCCCGCCGCCATTGCTAAGAGCATACCGGCAATCCAGCCCGGTAACAGCAACTCAATCATGACGACACTCCTTACTATGCTGGTGATGATGACGATAAATACCGAGTTGTTCAGCACCACGGCTTCCAAACATGGCAATAAATTCAGGATGAGAAGAAACCACGTCAGGTGTACCAGAACAGCAAATATGACCATTTAAACAGAGCACTTCGTCTGTTTTTGCCATCACAAGATGAAGATCATGAGAAACCATCAAAATAGCACAACCTAATTCATTACGAAGTTGATTAATCAAATCATAAAGTGCTAATTGGCCATTAACATCAACACCTTGAGTCGGCTCATCCAAGACTAAAAGTTGAGGTTGATTAAGCAAGGCTCTTGCTAACAACACGCGCTGAGATTCACCACCAGACAGTTTTTGCATTGGCTGATTGAGTAATTTAGCTGCATTAACACGCTCAAGGGCAGGGAGAATATCTTTATCTTGCACACCTGGTTTTAGCGTCATAAAGCGCTTAACTGTTAATGGCATTGTGGGATCAAGATAAAGTTTTTGAGGAACATAGCCAATACGTAACGTATTATGGCGTTCTACTTTTCCTGATGTTGGATTTAATAACCCAAGAACTAAACGGATAACCGTGGATTTACCTGCACCATTAGGGCCAAGTAAAGT
This sequence comes from Proteus sp. fly-1008, assembly GCF_040140305.1. Lineage (NCBI taxonomy): Bacteria > Pseudomonadati > Pseudomonadota > Gammaproteobacteria > Enterobacterales > Morganellaceae > Proteus > Proteus sp. fly-1008. The sequence continues at coordinate 471,224 of NZ_JBEEWH010000001.1, read as the reverse complement.
AAGAATACGGCCTGCTTTTAAATCAAAAGAGATATCTTTTAAAATTTCTCTTTCACCAAAAGAAACAGAAACCGATTTTAAACAAATCAAGTCAGACATAAAATTAGCACTTGCAGAATCATTGAAACGTTATAATATAACATTTCCAATGACGATTCACGAGAATTCTTCCTATGTTACATAAAAACAACAAATTTGCGCATCGTTTTTTATTGAAATCATTTTTAGCGACTGTAATGATAAGTTCATTCAGCGCTTCTGTTCAGGCTGATGTGGTGGCTTCTATTCGACCTATCGGGTTTATTGCTGCAGCTATCGCTGACGGGGTGACCCCAACGGAAGTTTTATTACCGGATGGTGCATCTCCACATGATTACGCGTTAAAACCTTCTGATTTAAAAAAAATTACTTCCGCAGACCTAATGGTATGGATTGGGCCTGATATGGAAGTGTTTTTAGATAGGCCATTAAACAGACTTACAGACAATCATAAGTTGGCCTTAGCAGAAACTAACGAAATAAAGTCGCTTTTATTGAAAGATGATGATGACAATGTGCATAAACATGAGGAAAATCACGAACATCATTCTCACGGTGATTATAATATGCACATCTGGTTATCACCAGAGATTGCGTTGTCGTCTGCAAAACAGATCCATGAAAGGTTAATTGCACTTTATCCAGATAAAAAAGAACTTCTGGACGTAAACCTAGGTAAATTCAGCGAACAACTCAAGCAAACTGATAAAAATCTTGTTAATATTCTGTCGCCTGTTAGAAATAAGGGTTATTTTGTCTTTCATGATGCTTATGGCTACTTCGAAAAACATTATAATTTAAAGCCATTAGGTCATTTTACTATCAACCCTGAAATACAGCCAGGTGCACAGAAATTACATCAAATACGAACACAGTTGGTTGAGCAAAAAGCAACCTGCATTTTTGCTGAGCCACAATTTAGGCCGACAGTAATAGAAACAGTGGCGAAAGGCACTGGGGTTAAAATGGGTGTATTAGACCCCCTAGGAAGTGGGATTGCTCTAACTCAAGAGAGCTATGTAAAATTCCTTACCCAACTAGCTAACCAATATGCGAGCTGCCTGAATGAAACACAATAAGGAATTAAGAGCGTGCAGCAGAAGAAATCCATTGCACAGGTATATTTAAGTTTACCACTCCCACATAAAATCATGCTTGGTTCGTTAACTGCAGCAACATTGGCCGTCGCGATTTGGCGGCCAGTGGTTCTTCAAAATGAACAAAGTCGAGAAGTTCCTGTCAGTATTCAAATGCCTCTTGCTAATCAAGGCGAAAATACCGATGACATCATCACAGATAGTAGCGATCAGCTTACAGACGAAGGCTTGGTTGGTGCAGATGATGGTATTGATGCAAGTACAACAGTCGCACAAGTTCCTCATACTTATATTGTGTCTAGTGGCGATTCGTTAAGCTCAATACTGACTCAGTTTGGTATTGATTCTGCTGATATTGCGACTATCTCTAATCAAAATAAAGATCTCAGAAATCTCAAAATTGGGCAACCAATTAGCTGGGAACTTGATGATAGTGGGTTACTTCAAGAATTAAGCTGGGGTGTTTCTCGTCGCGAAACTCGCGTTTATACTCGTACAGAAGCGGGTTTTAAAGAAACAAAAGAATTCCAGAAAGGGGAATGGAAAAATAGCGTAACGACTGGTGTTATTCGAGGCAGTTTTTCTGTTAGTGCAACAAACGCAGGTTTAACTAACGCTGAAGCACGCGCTGTTACTAAAGCATTACAATGGCAAGTAGACTTTAAAAAATTACAAAGTGGTGACCAATTTGCGGCACTGTTTTCTCGTGAAGTGCTTGATGGGCGCACTGAGCAAAGTGAGCTAATTGGTGTCCGTTTACGTAGTGCCGGTAAAGATTATTATGCGTTCCTTGCTGAAGATGGCCGTTTTTACGATAGCCAAGCAGGTGGATTAGAACGCGGGTTTATGCGTTTCCCAACGGTCAAACAGTTTAGAGTGTCTTCTCAATTTAATCCTCGTCGTATTAACCCAGTTACAGGACGTTTAGCGGCTCATAAAGGTGTCGATTTTGCTATGCCAGTGGGTACACCAGTATTAGCAACAGGGGATGGTGAAGTGATTGTGGCAAAATATAGTGGTGCCGCAGGTAACTTTATCGCTATTCGCCATGGTAGCCAATACACCACGCGTTATATGCATTTGCGTCAATTATTAGTAAAACCAGGGCAACGTGTTAAACGTGGCGATAGAATTGCGTTATCAGGTAATACAGGGCGTTCTACAGGACCTCATTTACACTATGAACTGTGGATCAACCAACAAGCAGTTAATCCATTAACGGCAACATTACCTCGAGCTGATGGTTTAACAGGCAAAGATAAGCAAGAATACCTAGCTAAAGTCAAAGAGATTAAGCCTCAATTAGTGCTAGCCGATTGACAATAAACACGATTTTAAAGACATAAAAGCGGATGATTGATATCATCCGTTTTTGTTTTAACGTTTTTTACGCCTATTAGGGGTGTCAGTTCAGAGAGTTATCTGATGAATAAAGAAAAAGATACAGATAGCAAAGCGGGTTATGTGCCTACTTTTCACCGTGCATATTTACATCCTCGTCACTGGGGAACTTGGATAGGTGCTGGTGTTTTAAGTGCATTGGCTTATATGCCAGTTAAATGGCGTGATCCATTTCTTGCTTCTATTGGTCGTTTTGTTGGGCGTAAAGCGAAAAGCGCAAGACGTCGTGCAGATATCAATTTGAGATACTGTTTTCCAAAATGGGATAAAACACAACGTGAAACAGTTCTTGATAGTATGTTTGAAACGGCTCCTCAATCCTTTGTAATGTTAGCAGAGCTTTGTTTAAGAGGGCCTGAGCACATATTAAAACGAACAAGCTGGCAAGGCTTGGAGATCATCGAACGTTTTAAAGAGCAAGGCCGTAATGTCATTTTTATGGTGCCACATGGTTGGGCAGTTGATATCCCTGCAATGTTATTAGCAGCCAAAGGCCAGCAAATGGCGGCTATGTTCCACCACCAAAAAGATCCCGTGGCTGATTATTTATGGAATAAAGCACGCCACCATTTTGATGGACGATTACATTCGCGCGAAGCTGGCATTAAGCCATTTATTTCTTCTGTTCGACAAGGCTTTTGGGGATATTATTTGCCTGATCAAGATCATGGCGCAGAGCATAGCCAATTTGTGGATTTTTTTGGTACATATAAAGCAACATTACCTGCGATTGGGCGTTTAATGAAAGTATGCCGAGCCGCTATTGTGCCTTTGTTCCCAGTCTATTGTCATAAAACACATCAACTTCACATTATTATTCGTGAGCCGATGGATGATATTGAAGATAAAGATGATGCGTACATTGCACGTAGAATGAATGAAGAGTTAGAAGCACTAGTGGCACCAACCCCTGAACAATATACTTGGATCTTAAAATTACTGAAGACACGTAAAGAGGGCGAAATAGAGCCTTACTCGCGTGAAAATATATTGGATTAGTCAGTTAATAAGTAAATATAAAAAACGGGCACTTAATTAAGTGCCCGTTTTGTTATTAAGATTTACAACTGGGTATTATTCAACCGTCAAAATACGGCATGTATTAGTGCTACCGATTGTACCCATAAGGTCACCTTGAGTGACTAGCACTAAATCGCCAGAAACTAAGAAACCTTTATCACGCAAACGAGAAATTGCTTCGTTAGCGGCAGCAATACCATCAGTGTGAGTACTACAGTAAACAGGCGTAACACCACGATAAAGTGCTGTTTGATTTAGTGTTTTCTCATGGCGAGACATTGAGAAAATAGGTAAACCGGTGCTAATACGAGACATCATGCGTGCAGTACGGCCTGATTCTGTCATCGCAATAATCGCATTAACGCCTTTCATGTGGTTAGCGGCATACATAGTGGACATCGCAATTGCTTCTTCCACGGTATCAAACACCATATCTAAGCGATGCTTAGAAACATTAGCCGCAGGCATTTTTTCAGCCCCTAAACAGACTTGTGCCATTGAAGCGACTGTTTCTGCTGGATATTGTCCTGCTGCAGTTTCTGCCGAAAGCATAACGGCATCAGTGCCATCTAACACCGCATTAGCAACGTCCATAACTTCTGCCCGAGTTGGCATTGGGTTTGTTATCATTGACTCCATCATTTGAGTAGCTGTGATAACAACACGATTAAGCTGACGAGCACGGCGAATTAATTTTTTCTGCACACCAACAAGTTCAGGATCGCCAATTTCAACGCCTAAATCACCACGAGCTACCATCACAACATCGGATGCCATAATGATTTCATCGATAATTTCATCATTAGCTACCGCTTCAGCTCGCTCTACTTTAGATACGATTTGACATTCACAACCTGCATCACGGGCTAAACGCCGAGCGAGGTTAAGATCTTCACCTGTTCTTGGAAATGAAACAGCAAGATAATCGACACCAATTTTAGCTGCCGTAATAATATCTTGTTTATCTTTTTCTGTTAATGCATCTGCAGAAAGACCGCCACCGAGCTTGTTAATTCCTTTATTATTAGATAAAGGGCCACCCACAGTGACTTCAGTAAAGACTTTTAGTCCATCAACTTTGAGAACTTTTAACTGAACGCGACCATCATCGAGTAGCAAAATATCACCAGGAACCACATCGGCAGGTAGGCCTTTATAGTCAATGCCGACTTGATTTTGATTGCCTTCACCTTTTTCAAGGGCGGCATCAAGCAAGAATTTATCACCGACATTCAGGAAAACTTTTCCGTCTTTAAATGTAGAAACACGGATTTTAGGGCCTTGTAAATCTCCAAGAATAGCAACATGGCGACCCAATCTTGCTGCAATTTCACGCGTACGATTAGCGCGAGCAAGATGATCTTCCGCAGAACCATGAGAGAAATTTAATCGAACAACATTTGCACCAGCAATAATAATTTTTTCTAAGTTATTATCACGATCTGTTGCTGGGCCTAAGGTGGTAACAATTTTTGTTCTTCTGAGCCGTCTGGACATGTATTACTCCGTTGACCTTGAACGAAAAGGTGTTGGCTATTGGATAAAACAGAAATTAGACAATATTTTATCCAATATGTTAAGTGAAACGCATCAAGCTAATTGCAACATACACTACTGTTTTCATCATATGCGAGAGTTAGCTCGCAGATATGCTACCAGTTTTCAAAAAGTTATCTAGTCAGGGGCACAATAGGAAGTGTGACAATACTAACAGAATAATTAAAAACGGTTACTTATCAAACCGTGAATCACGTAAAGCTTCTTTGACGCGCTTCAAGTTATCTCTGAATTTTGGTCCTCGACGTAAAATAAATCCTGTCGCGAGAACATCAATAATAGTGAGTTGTGCAAGGCGGGAGATCATTGGCATGTAGATATCAGTATCTTCAGGCACATCAAGTAAAATAGGAAGGGTGGCTTCAGAGGCTAAAAGTGAGCCGGGTGTCGTAATAGCAATCACTGCAGCATCGTTTTCACGTGCAATTTTAGCTATTTCAACGAGATTTTTAGTCCGCCCCGTATGGGAGATAACCACGACAACATCACCATCAGCGCTATTGATACAACTCATACGCTGCATAACAACGTCATCAAAGTAAGTAACAGGAATATTAAAACGAGAAAACTTGTTCATGGCATCATGAGCCACGGCCGCTGATGCGCCTAAGCCAAAAAAAGAGATTTTTTTAGCTTGTGTCAAAATATCAACTGCACGATTGATTGCGGCGATATCAATATTATTTTTAACGTTCTCAAGTCCCGCCATGGCGGATTCAAAAATTTTATTGGTATAAGAAGAGACTGTATCAGAATCATCAATATTACGATTTACATAAGGCGTGCCGTTAGCAATGCTCTGTGCTAATTGTAATTTAAAATCAGGAAATCCCTTGGTTGCCATGCGACGGCAAAAGCGATTAACCGTGGGTTCGCTGACATCAGCGGTTTTAGCCATTAAGGCAATACTAGAATGAATAACAGTTTGTGGTGCAGTTAAAACAGCTTCTGCAACTTTTTTTTCTGATTTACTCAAGATGTCCAGATTAGACTGAACCCTTTCCAATATATTCATTAAATATACAGATCCTTGGCTTTGCCAATTTCAATAAAAGGAGAAATCTATAACGGTTTTATGAAAATATACTACGCAAAGAACAAGGCTTGCAGTGCAAACCATCGGTAAACAGGGCTTTTTTCGTTAAAGTATGACGTGTGTCTAACTTTCAAAGCTGAAAATCAGAAACAAAACTGTTGTAAAGTTACAAGAAAGGATAAAACACTAGACATAAAATGAAGCGTTACAATATGTGTGGTAAGTTAGAGACTAAATGTGCGAGCGTATTTACTGAATACACCCAAAAGAGTACATTAATACAAAATTCTGTAACAAAATTACAAAATCTCATCATGAGGAGACGTACTATGGCAGCGATATCGACTGCTCAGGCCTGTGATCTGGTTATCTTCGGTACGAAAGGGGATCTAGCACGCCGCAAGCTTATTCCATCATTATATCAATTGGAAAAAGCAGGATATATTCACCCTGACTCTCGCATTATTGGTGTAGGTCGTGCTGATTGGGATGCCGAGGCATATAAAAATGTTGCCCACGAAGCATTAAAAACTTTTTTAAAAGAAGAAATTAATCCTGAAATTTGGCAGCGTTTAAGTGATCGCTTAGATTTTTGTAATCTTGATGTCAATGAAACAGACCATTTCATTGAGCTATCAAAGCACCTCAAACAAGACAAATTACCCGCTATTTACTACTTTGCAATGCCACCAAGTACCTTTAGTGCAATGTGTAAAGGTTTAGGCCATGCAAAACTTAATAAAGAGCCAAACCGTGTTGTGATGGAAAAACCATTGGGCACAGACTTAGCGTCTTCTGTTTCTATCAATGATAGTGTGGCGAAATACTTTAAAGAGAGCCAAATTTATCGTATCGACCACTATTTAGGTAAAGAAACAGTTTTAAATCTATTAGCACTGCGCTTTGCAAACTCACTGTTTGTTAACAATTGGGACAATAAAACGATTGATCATGTCCAAATAACTGTTGCAGAAGAAGTGGGTATTGAAGGGCGTTGGGGATATTTCGATCAAGCGGGTCAAATGCGTGACATGGTACAAAATCACCTGTTGCAGATCTTAACGATGATAGCAATGTCACCACCAGCTGATTTAACCGCTGATAGTATTCGTCAAGAAAAAGTGAAAGTCTTACGTTCATTGCGTCGTATTGATAACACTAATATTCGCGAAAAAACGGTTCGTGGGCAATATACGGGTGGTTTTGTACAAGGTAAGAAAGTGCCAGGCTATCTTGATGAAGAAGGTGCAAATAAAACCAGTCATACAGAAACTTTTGTCGCTATCCGTGCTGATATTGATAACTGGCGCTGGGCAGGGGTTCCGTTTTATCTAAGAACAGGTAAACGCCTACCAAGTAAATGTTCAGAAGTTGTGGTTTATTTTAAAAAACCGGCACTCAATATTTTTAGTGAAACTTATCAAGAGTTACCACAAAATAAACTGACTATTCGTTTACAACCAGATGAAGGTATTGATATTGAGGTGCTGAATAAGGCACCTGGTCTTGATCATAAACATCGCTTACAAACTACGAAACTGGACTTGAGTTTCTCTGAAACATTCAATCAAACACATTTAGCAGATGCTTACGAACGTTTATTGTTAGAAGCAATGCGTGGTATTCAAGCATTGTTCGTACGCCGAGATGAAGTAGAAGAAGCGTGGAAATGGGTTGATTCAATTATTAATGCATGGGAATGCGACAATGAACTGCCTAAGCCTTACCAAGCGGGTACATGGGGACCTGTTGCATCTGTTGCAATGATCACTCGTGATGGTCGTTCATGGAATGAAATTGAATGATTGATTTTGATTTTCCATTCTAACGAAAAATACCCAGCTATGCTGGGTGTTTTTTATCAGCTAAATACCTTTAAGCATAATTACAGCAATTTAGATGAATAAAACTACTGAAGGATCGTAAAATCACTGATTAACTATGCAATTTGATTTTGGTCAGAAACTAAAACTTAAATAAAACCAATCAATTAACAAAAATATTTTGCGAAAAGGCATTGCTTTAAATAATTCGGCGTGATAGAAATATCATGTAACATTTAACCATCTTATATGAGGGTTCGGAGTATATCGTGCGGATGGTCTGTGCGATGAAAGAATAAATAATCATGACTAGCGCCAAAAGCGTCAAAGTTAAACGTTCTACCTATAAGTTATTCCTTTCTGCTATTTTATCCAGCGAACACTACTGGTGTGGCGCATTATAGAAATCTCTCATCTTAATTCCTGACGCAATCAGGAAATGACGTTGCCTTAACGTTCGGCTTTTATTGCCGCCAGAAAGACTATCTACATATTCTTTATCTTCCTGCGCAAGAAACGTTTCGGCGTATTTCAAATGTGTATGAGAGATGAAAAAATGATTTATTGGATATTTTTAGCATTAGCTATCGTTTGTGAAGTTATCGGTACTTTATCAATGAAGTACGCCAGTGTAAGCGGTGGCTACACCGGTATGATAGTGATGTGGTTAATGATTGCCACTTCCTATATCTTTTTAGCCATAGCCGTTAAGAAAGTGGCATTAGGTGTAGCATATGCACTATGGGAAGGTATTGGAATTGTCATTATTACGACATTCAGCGTTCTGTGGTTTGGTGAATCGCTGTCACCATTAAAGTTAGGTGGTCTAGCGATGTTAATTGCAGGGATCACGCTTATCAAATCCGGTACTAAAAAATCGGCTGTTGCTAAGAAAACAACCGATTCGGTAAAAAGTATCGCGGGTAAAGCCAAGCACGTTGCGAGTGCCGTAAAAGGAGCGAATAAGCCAATTCCTGCCAATATCAAGGAGGCTTAATTATGCTAGCTCAATTTGAATGGTGGCATGGTGCGTTCCTAATACTTGCCGTAGTGCTTGAGATTATTGCCAATATATTTTTAAAAATGTCTAACGGCTTTAGCCGAATGGGATTAGGAATCTTATCACTGTTTTGTGTGTTAGGTGCGTTTAGTGCACTAGCAATGGCAGTCAAAGGGATAGAGCTTTCAGTTGCTTATGCACTTTGGGGAGCATTCGGTATTATTGCAACTATCGCTGCCGGTTGGATCTTATTTAATCAGAGGCTCAATTATAAAGGATGGGGTGGAATTATATTATTACTGGTTGGTATGGTAATGATTAAATTTGCTTAAATCTACTTAACATAATAAGTGAGATTTTGATAAAGATAGTAATCTGATTATCACAGCACAAAGTAAGTTATATAAAAAAGCTGAGTTCTTTCTGAATTCAGCTTTTTTTATGCTCAAGAAAAGGTTGATCTATTGGGTGTAGTTAATATTGATGTTTTAGAGAGTCGTTAAATAAAGTGAAATTAAAAATATTTAATATAAAATAAACTTAACTATTTTACACTTACAATTTAGCTATTTAAGATTATCGGAATATGACCATGAAACTAAAATATATTGCTTTATGCTTTCCTCTCTTGTTAACGGCGTGTGGAGAAAAAACAGAGCCTATTGGTTGCTCTTCAGAATTAACACAAGTTTCTCTTATTGAAGCATTGAAAAAAACAGCACTAGAAGAAGTTTCTCATCAAACGAGCCGTTATTCTGATGTAACTAATCAATTAAAACGAACAACATTAGAAGAAATGAGTTTTAACGTGTCTGAAATAATGACTAAATCTAATGATCCAAACAGTACGATGAAATCTTGTTCAGCAATGGTTTCAATGACATTACCAGCAAATAATTATGAAACATTGCACGACTATTATCGGATGGAATTTAATCGTAATCTTGATAAGACACTTGAAGACTTTTCATTAGAACAAAATGCTAATACTTTCTCAGCAAGGATTGATTATACCACTCAACCAACGGATGATAATAAAACGGTTTTTGTGAATATTTCAGCTAAAAACAGTATTTCAAATGGTGCCGCTTTTGTTTCTGCTCTTTCTATAATAAAACCAATTAGAGAACAACAAAGAATATTGCAACAACAGCAAGAGCAAGAATTACAAAAGAGACAAGAAGAACTTCGCCAATAGCAAGAATTGACGCGTCAACAACAACTATTAGACCAACAAGCAGAGCAAGGATCACTACGTCAACAGGCGTTAGAGCAACAAGAAGTTCGTCGTCAAAGACAGGCTTTGCAAGAAACACCAGTACTTTCACTTTCTCAAGCAAAACAAGATTTTCTTACAGCAGATGCTGAATTAAATAATAGATGGCAAAGTTTAAGTAGTGAACAAAGAAAAGCTTTATTGTTAGGCCAACGTCAGTGGATAAAAAATAAAGATCTTATTTGTGGGAAAGTAACATCTGAAGGCAGTGATGAAAAATTAGCAAAAATATACAGTTGTCATGCAGAGACAATAAAAAATAGGATACCTGAGTTAAAATAACATTATAAAAATACGTTAAATCAAAGAAAATAAGCACCTATAAAAGTAGGTGCTTAATAAATGTATTTACATTGCTGCAATAATTTTAATTTCGACTTTATATTCAGGGTGCATTAATTGTGCTTGCACAGTACAGCGTACAGGCGCGCTACCTTTAGCAACCCAAGCATCCCATGCTTTATTCATTCCTTCAAAATCGGCTTTATCAGCTAAAAATATTGTCGCATCAAGAATTTTAGTTTTATCAGAACCTACGCGTTGTAATAAAACATCGATTGCCGCTAATGTATCTGCTGTCTGTTCAATAATATCGCCCGATAGATTCTCTGGTACAGCGGTGTAATAAATAGTGTCATTATGAATAACCGCTTCAGACCAGCGATCTTCGGGATCGATACGTTTAATTGTCATTGAGTTCTCCTTTGTATTAACGGCATAGGTGGTACTTTTGATTATCCACTGGCATAATTTACGTCTTATTTTATAAAAAGAGTATGCCTGTGTCAGACGATTTTGCAGAAAACGGGATTTTAACCCGAACTATTCCTGGATTTCATCCCCGTGAAGCTCAACGACAAATGGCGAAATCAATAACAGATATTATTGATAAGCAGGGTGTACTTATTGCGGAGGCTGGTACGGGAACGGGGAAAACCTATGCTTACCTCGTACCTGCTTTGCGTTCAGGTAAAAAAACCATTATTTCAACAGGCTCTAAAGCCTTACAAGATCAACTCTATAGCCGGGATTTACCGACAATCATTGAAGCAATTAATTATGATGGCAACACGGCCTTATTAAAAGGGCGTTCAAATTATTTGTGTTTAGAGCGGCTCGATCAACAAATGCTCAGTGGTGGTGATCTAGAAGCCGAAGTATTATCTGACGTGATGTATGTGCGCCAATGGTCAACACAGACAGAAGATGGTGATGTTAGCCGTTGTCATAGTGTTGCAGAAGATAGTCGAGTTTGGCCTCTAGTCACGAGCACTAACGATAACTGTTTAGGAAGTGATTGTCCTCGCTATAAAGAGTGCTATGTTCTAAGCGCACGTAAAAAAGCAATGGATGCAGATATTGTCGTCGTTAATCACCATTTATTTATGGCGGATACTGTCGTTAAAGATACTGGTTTTGGTGAATTAATTCCGGAAGCTGAAATTATGATCTTTGATGAGGCTCATCAAATTCCGGATATTGCCAGCCACTATTTTGGTCAACAACTTACTAGTAGGCAGCTTTTTGATCTCGCTAGAGATATGACCGTTGCTTATCGCACTGAAGTGCGTGATCAAGTTCAATTGCAAAAAAGCGCCGATCGATTAACTCAAATGGTAATGGATTTTCGCTTAGTATTAGGTGAAACAGGCTATCGAGGTAATTTACGAGAACTGCTACAGGGTGGTGAAACAAAACGTTTTCTTACGTTACTGGATGATGCGCTAGAACTAAGTTATGACGTTATGAAGCTATCGTTAGGGCGAAGTCAATTACTTGATAGTGCTTTTGAACGAGCCACTGTTTATCGCAATCGCTTAAAACGTCTGATTGATACCACAATTCCGGGCTATAGTTACTGGTTTGAAAGTTATGGGCGTCATTTCTTACTGGCTATTACGCCACTTTCTGTTGCAGATAAATTTCGTGAATTAATTAAATCACATAAAAGCAGTTGGGTATTTACCTCGGCAACACTCTCTGTAAATGAACAAATGTCTTATTATACAGATAGGCTAGGTTTAGAAAATGCAACAACATTGATTTTAAATAGCCCCTTTGATTATCAACATCAAACATTATTGTGTGTACCGCGTTATTTGCCACCCTTAAATCAGCCTTATACGGCGAAACGTTTAGCCGCCATGCTAACGCCAGTTATTTTAAAGAATCAAGGACGCTGTTTTTTCCTTTGTACTTCACATGCCATGATGCGTGGACTTGCCGAAGAGTTTAAAGCCAGTTTGCCATTACCTGTATTGATGCAAGGGGAAATGAGTAAAACACAATTACTGCAAAAATTTGTCTCATCAGGAAATGCACTTTTGGTTGCAACTCAAAGCTTTTGGGAAGGGGTTGATGTGCGCGGTGATACATTGTCTTGTGTGATTATTGATAAATTACCTTTTACGGCACCAGATGATCCTCTATTAAGAGCACGTATTGAAGATTGTGAATTACGGGGTGGTGATGCATTCAGGGATGTGCAAATTCCGGATGCTGTAATTAGTTTAAAACAAGGTGTTGGACGATTAATTCGTGATGTACACGATTATGGCGCAATTATAGTGTGTGATGATAGATTGGTTTCTCGTGCATACGGAGAGGTTTTTTTAAGCAGTTTACCCCCTTCACCACGAACACGTTCTCTTGAAAAAACCATGAGTTTTTTGAGCCAACGCGCACAGCAGAATGAAAAACAAGAAATATTGGGTTCATAATAGCGACCGCACAGAATGTGTGTTTATTCTGTCGAACACTATTATGATATTATTCTTTCTCTTTTAATTATCGAATTTGCCGGAGTTATGGCGTGTCACTGCGAATTTTAGCAATAGATACTGCAACAGAATCTTGTTCAGTTGCAGTTTGGAATGAAGGCGTTGTTGCTTCACGTTTTGAGATCTCACCTCGTGAACATACACAAAAGATTTTACCTATGGTCAAAAGCGCCTTAGAAGAAGCGAACTTAACATTGCAATCATTAGATGCCCTTGCTTTTGGGCGTGGTCCAGGCAGTTTTACTGGGGTTCGTATTGGTGTTGGTGTTGCACAAGGTATCGCGTTGGGTGCTGAATTACCCATGATTGGTATATCATCACTTGCCACCATGGCAGAAGGTGTATTTAGAACAACAGGGATCAAGCAGGTTTTAGTCGCAATAGATGCACGTATGGGTGAAATTTATTGTGCTCAATATCAACGTAACGACGAAGGGATTTGGTTAGGTGAAGAAACAGAAGCTGTGATGAAACCTGAACACTTTGTTGAAGCCTTACAATCAACCACGGGTACTTGGGCAATGGCGGGTACGGGTTGGCAAGCCTATACTGAATTAAAAGAGACATTGCCTTTTACCGTTGTTGAAACTGATATTACATTGCCGGCGGCACAAGATATGCTACCGCTTGCAGTTACTGCTTGGCATGAAGGAAAAGCCACAAGAGTAGAAGAGGCTGAACCTGTTTATTTGCGTAACGAAGTTACGTGGAAAAAACTACCTGGTCGTGAATAGATTATGAATATCTATTAGAAATTACAGAGTAAAGCTATAATAATATTATAGAGTAACGTCAATAATGACTTGCAATGAGGTGGTTTATGAAAAGACAATTAAACTACCGTTTGGTAAGCAAAACACTATTTTTGTCTGGTGCTTTGTTTCTAACGGGATGTGTCTCAATACCTGAATCAATAAAAGGAACATCAGCAACGCCTGTCACTGATTTAAATGGTATTTTTGTAGCACCTGAACTTTATGTAGGTCAAGAAGGTCGTTTTGGCGGACGTGTGATTGATGTTAAAAATCTTCAATCATCCACACAGCTAGAAATTGCCGTTATGCCACTTTCTCAATATGATGCAGCACCTGAATTACAACAGCCGTCTATTGGGCGTCTCTATGCAAATGTCATGCATTTCTTAGATCCTACAGATTATAAAAACCAGTATGTAACGGTAGTTGGAACGATTAAAGGCGTTGAAACAGGAAAAGTTGGGGAAGCGAGCTATCCATTTTTACGTATGGATGTAACAGGAATGAAACGTTGGACACTGACACAGCAAGTGATTATGCCAGCACCTGTTATGACATGGGGATATTATGGTGATGGCCCATATTGGGGTTATCATCATGGATATGGTGGTTATGGTGGATATCCATATGGAACTGGTCAGGTTGTGCCCGTTTTAGAATAAAAAATGGGTTTGTAATCGCATGACAATATAATATTTCATCTCCAATTGGGTGAAACGGTGTATAATTGATATCTATAATATATTAGGTAACTATCTAATAGCGTTATTAAAGTTGAATAAAAATAAAAGAGAGGGCGGTTTTGACCGCCTTCTTTTTTGTTAATCTAAAAATAAAATATTTAGTGACACACTTCTCATCTTCACAACAGAAAATTGTTTGTGCTGGTAGGATGAGTTAATACTTTGTTAAAAATGAAACATAATATTAACCCAAGAAGTGCGATTAATCAGGAGTACTACTTTGGAAAAAGTCTGGCTTAAACGTTATCCGGCAGATGTTCCGGCTGAAATTGACCCGGACCGTTTCGCATCCCTTGCTGAGATGCTTGAAAACGCTGTCGCAAATTACGCAGATCAACCCGCCTTTATCAATATGGGCGAGGTCATGACTTATCGCAAACTTGAAGAGCGTAGCCGTGCTTTTGCAGCATACCTGCAAAATGGCTTAGGATTGAAAAAAGGTGATCGTGTTGCCTTAATGATGCCTAATTTATTGCAATATCCTATCGCACTTTTCGGTATTCTTCGTGCAGGCATGGTTGTCGTAAACGTAAACCCACTTTACACACCAAGAGAACTTGAACATCAGTTAAATGACAGTGGTGCAAGCGCCATTGTTATTGTCTCCAATTTTGCGCATACACTCGAAAAAATTGTGTTTAATACCAGCATTAAGCACGTTATTTTAACCCGAATGGGTGATCAATTATCTCGCCCTAAAGCAACACTCGTTGATTTTGTTGTTAAGTACATCAAACGATTAGTACCTAAATATAATTTGCCTGATGCCATTTCATTTCGAAGAGCAATGCATTTCGGTTATCGAATGCAATATATCAAACCTGAAATTACCGGTAACGATTTAGCATTCTTACAATATACAGGTGGAACAACGGGTATTGCTAAAGGCGCCATGCTAACGCATCGCAATATGTTGGCAAATCTTGAACAAGCCAAAGCGGCTTATGTTCCTGCTCTAAATGTGGGTAAAGAACTAGTGGTCACCGCATTACCGCTGTATCACGTCTTTGCTTTAACCGTTAATTGCCTGCTGTTTATTGAAGTTGGGGGTAAAAACTTACTTATCACTAACCCTCGTGATGTGAAAGGGACAATTAAAGAGTTATCACGTTACCCTGTCACGGCTATTACAGGTGTAAACACGTTATTTAACGCTTGGTTGCAAAATCCTGAATTTCGTCAACTTGATTTTTCCAAACTAAATCTTTCTGTTGGTGGTGGTATGCCTGTACAAAGCAGTGTCGCCAAAGAGTGGGAAGAGTTAACAGGCAAACATTTATTAGAAGGTTATGGCCTGACAGAATGTTCTCCTCTGGTCACTGGTAATCCTTATAATCTGAAAAAATACAGTGGTAGTATTGGATTACCTGTACCCTCAACTGACGTTAAGTTTATGGATGATGAAGGTAACGAAGTTGACCGAACTGTAGGCGGTGAAATGTGGGTTCGTGGACCTCAGGTCATGAAAGGATATTGGAACCGCCCTGATGCCACTGACGAGGTTTTACACGATGGTTGGGTTGCAACGGGTGATATTGCGACAATGGATGACGAAGGCTTTATTCGTATTATTGACCGTAAAAAAGATATGATCTTAGTCTCAGGATTTAACGTTTATCCTAATGAAGTTGAAGAAGTGGTTACGGGCCATCCTAAAGTATTAGAATCAGCGGCAATTGGTGTACCGAGTAAAAATTCAGGTGAGACAGTTAAGATTTTTATAGTGAAAAAAGACCCTACATTGACGGAAGATGAGATAAAAACACACTGTCGTCGCTACTTAACTGGGTATAAAGTACCTAAAATTATTGAGTTTCGTGATGAATTACCAAAATCCAATGTCGGTAAAATTTTACGCAGAGAGTTAAGAAATGAAGAAAAACAGTTGAAAACCTCAACTGAATCTTGATACAACACTCAATAACCTTTTTCAATTTCGCCGGTTTATACCGGCGTTTTTGTCATTACATAAAAAGTCATTAGACATAAAAACAAGAGAAACCTGTTTTGAATTATCAATTGATTACGACAGACACTGCATTAGAAACCGCTTGTAAAGCCGCATCACAAGCTTCACAAATCGCATTAGATACAGAGTTTGTCCGCATACGTACCTATTACCCGCATCTTGGTTTGATTCAGATGTATGATGGTAAACAGATCTCTCTTATTGATCCCCTAGCAATAACAAATTGGACTCCTTTCGTTGAATTATTAACTGCTCCAAACATCATGAAATATCTCCATGCGGGGAGTGAAGATCTCGAAGTATTTTCTCACCAGTTTGGTTGTGTTCCCAAACCAATGATTGATACTCAAGTGGTTGCTGCATTTTTGGGCTATCCGATTTCTTGTGGCTTTGCAACGTTAGTCGAGAAATATGAAGATATCGCATTAGATAAAAGCGAATCTCGCACTGATTGGTTGGCTCGTCCCTTAACGGAAAAGCAATGTCAATATGCCAGTGGTGATGTTTTCTATTTATTACCATTAGCCAAAAAACTTATTGCAGAAGCTGAAGAAGCCGGATACATGGAGGCGATTGTAGATGAATGTGAAATGATAGCTCAACGTCGACAAGAAACGGTTTCTCCTGAGTTCGCTTATCGTGATATTGGCAATGCATGGCAATTAAAAGGCCAGCAATTAGCCTGTTTAAAAATGTTAGCCGAGTGGCGTTTAAACCAAGCTAAAGCGCGTGATATGGCACTCAATTTTGTGGTAAGAGAAGAACACTTATGGGCTGTTGCTCGCTATCTTCCTACATCACTCGCTGAATTAGATGCATTATCGCTTTCAGGTCAGGAAATTCGTTGTCATGGACGCCGCTTATTAGATTTTGTTGCTAAGGCTAAAGAGATCAAAGATGAAGATTGTCCTGAGCCTATTGGCAATATCATTGAACAACCAAATTATAAAAAAGCTTTTAAAGCGATAAAATCCGTTATTCAAGAAATGAGTGAAAGTAAGCGCTATAACCCAGAATTATTGGCTTCAAGAAGACAAATTAATCAGTTATTAAGTATTCATTGGAAAATAAAAGAAGGGCAGCCTGAGCTTATTTCGCGCTGGCGTAAAGATTTATTAGAAGAAAAAATAACGGAAATTCTGGCGCAATACCCTTAATTTTGTTGATAGACGATTTTCTAACTGCTGAAGATAAAATTGCTGATAAATCGCATCAATAATCTCTGTGAAAGAAAAATCAATAGGAGTCTCTTAAGAGGCTCTTATTTTTTTCATGCAAAAAATATCGCCTATAAGAATAGGTGATAGTAATAAATGCATTAAATATAGAAACAGTAAAAGTAAATGTTATTGCGAAATAAAATGGCTCCTGTGACTTATCACCAATGATTAAAATAGCAACGAGATATAGCGCTATTTGCGCATTCAGGTGAATTCAAATTGTATATAATTAAACACAGAGCCAATCAAATTAATTATAGTTCATGGTTGGCTCTGTGAATAATGACTTATAAAAAGCGTAAAATATGATTTACTTTGTTGGTTCTTCGCTTTCAGGTAAGGTCACATTTAGCTCTAATACAGAGATATCATCACCTTTTTGTTCAAATTGAACAGAAAGCATCTCTGGATCTATCTGCACATATTTACAGATAACACCTAATAAATCTCTTTTCATATCAGGTAAATAAGCTGGCTCGCTATCACCACGGCGACGTTCAGCGACGATAATTTGCAAACGCTCCTTGGCAATATTAGCTGTCGGCTTTTTACGCGACAGGAAAAAATCTAGTAAAGCCATCTTTTACCCCCCAAAAAGGCGTTTCAGAAAGCCTTTTTTCTCTTCTTCAATAAAACGGAATGGATGTTCTTCACCTAACAAACGATTTACTGTATCCGAATAGGCTTTACCCGCATCAGACTCGCTATCTAAAATAACTGGTTCACCTTGGTTAGATGAACGTAAAACAGATTGATCTTCGGGAATAACACCCAAAAGTGGAATGCATAGAATTTCAAGAACATCTTCCATGCTTAACATATCGCCACGGCTCACTCGGCCTGGATTATAACGTGTTAATAACAGATGTTCTTTAATTGGATCTTCACCGCGCTCAGCACGACGTGATTTAGAGGCGAGAATGCCTAAAATACGGTCGGAGTCACGCACAGATGAAACTTCTGGGTTTGTTGTGATGATTGCTTCATCTGCAAAATAAAGGGCCATTAATGCGCCACTTTCAATACCAGCAGGAGAGTCACAAATAATAAAATCAAACCCCATTTCATCGAGTTCATCTAATACTTGTTCTACACCATCACGAGTGAGCGCGTCTTTATCTCTTGTTTGTGAAGCAGGGAGTATAAATAGGTTCTCTGTACGCTTATCTTTAATCAATGCTTGATTTAAAGAAGCATCACCCTGAATAACATTAACAAAATCATAAACAACTCTACGTTCACAACCCATAATAAGGTCTAAATTACGTAACCCAATATCAAAGTCGATAACAACCGTCTTATGACCTTTTTGAGCGAGGCCGGTAGAAATGGCCGCGCTGGAAGTTGTTTTACCAACCCCACCTTTACCTGACGTAACAACAATAATGCGTGCCATGGAGTGATTCCTTGTCGATGCTCTAAATTAAGTTCTCGATTGTTAATTCATTCTCTTGCAAACTCAGTTGTACTGATTTACCAACAAAGTCTGTAGGAATTTGATCGCTTAGCCAATATTGACCAGCAATGGAAACAAGTTCAGCAGACAGATGCGTACAAAAAATATGACTCTCTTGATCACCCGATGCGCCAGCCAGTACACGTCCACGCAATATACCGTAAACATGCACATTCCCATCAGCAATTAATTCAGCGCCTGCACTTACATTACTAATAACCACTAAATCGCTATTTTGAGCATAAATGCGCTGCCCTGAACGTACAGGGGTATGGATGATTTTTGTTTTTTGACGCACAACTGACTGTGCTTCATTCGTTTTATCGTTATTTGCCTGAGTTGTTGGCTTAGCTATTTTACCTTCATTTAAGATAGGTAACTGTGCGGCAATTATCGCTTCTTTCTGTTGAGCGTTTGAACTACCACTAATTCCCACGACACGTAAGCCAGCATCTTCTACAATTCGCCTCAGTTTTTTAAAATCAATATTATCATCTACTAATGCAGAGACATTGATAACCACAGGCGCGTTTTTCAGAAATTGAGGCGCTTGTGCAATTTTTTCTGAAATTGCCTGACGAATAACTTTCGGTGTTCCATCATTTAAATGAAGTACCGAAAGGGTAAAATTACTGCCTTTTAACTCAATGGGCGTGTTTGACATCTATCTGACTCAGTAAATTTTTTATAATCTGGCACAAAAAACCAGAGACGATATTACGAAAGTATATAAGCATGTTATATTTACTAAAATATTCAGGCAAGTCGCTTATTTTAATAATTAGAGTTTAATGAAAATGATTTGTGCAATTTACCGTAGTACCAAGCGTGATCAAACTTATTTATACATCGAAAAAAAGGATGATTTTTCTCGAATCCCGGACGAATTATTACAAAGTTTTGGCGAACCTCAGTTTGCAATGTTGCTTAATCTCGCGGATAGACAGCGTTTAGCGCATGCTGACATTGAAAAAGTCAAAAAAGCATTAGTTGAGCAGGGTTTTTACTTACAAGTTCCACCACCTGTCGAAAGTATGTTAAATACTTATTTAGATGAATTAAAAAAATCAGAAAAAACTGAATAAATCATCGAGATAAAAGGAGCATAAATGTTCAAATATTCGTTCATCGCTGTGATTGTTTCTGGTTTAATGCTGTCAGCCTGTACTAATAGCCAACAAAAATTGGCGGAAAGACAAATTATCGCACCAGAGGCAACGGCAGTTGAAACACAAAAAACACCTCGATGGAAACAAGTGAATATTGCATCATTAGAACAGGCCTTTCCTAAAGATGCTCGCACAGCTGCACAATTTCCTGCTTATGTTGAAGCACTGAAATTGAAAGCGGCTCAATTAGGATATAAACAAGAAACAATAGATTTTGCTTTTTCAGAGGCACATTTTATTGAACGAGTGATTAAATCTGATCGAAATCAACCAGAAAAGAAAATTACACTCGATGTTTATCTACCGCGCATTGTCACCAATGGTCGTCTAAATCAAGGCGCTAATCTTTATCAAGAAAATCAATCAACCTTAGAGTTAATTAGCAAAAAATATGGAGTGCCTGCAAACTATATTGTTGCGTTATGGGGGCTTGAAAGTGGCTTTGGTAAAGTGCAAGGCAAAGAAGATGTCGTTTCTGCGCTAGCTACATTAGCGTTTGAAGGTCGTCGAGAAGAGCTATTTACACGCCAACTTATGGCAGCACTTGAAATTATCGAGGAAGGACACTTACCGCAAGGACAGCGCTTGAAAGGCTCTTGGGCGGGAGCAATGGGACAAACTCAGTTTATGCCATCTTCTTTCCTTACTTATGCTGCAGATGGCAATGGTGACGGAAAAATAGATATCTGGAATACGCGTGAAGATGCATTTGCTTCGGCTGCTAATTATTTAGCGACTGAAGGCTGGAAAAGTGGACTTCCTTGGGGGGAACAGGTTACTTTATCAGTAGATTTTAACCAGCAACTTGAAGGTATTAAGGCCGAGCAACAAAAAACGGTTGCTCAATGGAAAGCATTAGGCGTTCAATTACCTGCTAATAGCCAATTAAGTGACGATATGCAGGTATGGTTAATAATTCCAGATGATGATTTACACAGAAGTTATTTAGTGACACAAAACTTCCGCACAATTATGCATTGGAATAGTTCTTACTTCTTTGCCCTTAGCATTGTCACAATGGCTGATGGCGTTGCTAATAAAATAAACTCACTGCCTAACGCGAGTTAGCCCTATTTGCAGTGAAATAAAACACAGCAATTTACCTAAAAGGAACACATTATGTATCAACATCGGGATTGGGAAGGTGCGTTACTTGATTTCCCTGTCAATAAAGTAATTTGCGTGGGTAGTAACTATGCAAATCACATTAAAGAGATGGGTTCAATTCGTTCAGAAGAACCAGTGATCTTTATCAAGCCAGAAACCGCTATGTGCGATCTTCGTCAACCTATTGCAATTCCTAAGGATATGGGTGCTGTTCATCACGAAATCGAATTAGCTGTACTTATCGGTCAGCCACTCAAACAAGCCAATGAAGATCGAGTTGATCGCGCAATTGCGGGTTTCGGTATTGGTCTTGATCTCACGTTACGTGATTTACAAGGTAAATTGAAAAAAGCAGGACAACCATGGGAAAAAAGTAAAGCGTTTGACGGCTCTGCACCACTGTCAGGTTTTATTCCCGTTAATTCTTTTGGTGATCCACAAAATGTCGATTTAATGTTACGTGTTAATGATGAGATTCGTCAGCAGGGTAACAGTCGTGATATGCTTACCCCTGTTTTACCCCTTATCAGCTATATGTCTCGCTTTTTTACCCTACGTCCTGGTGATGTGATTTTAACGGGAACACCTGAAGGTGTCGGCCCTCTAGAATCGGGTGATATGTTGGTATTAAGTGTTAACGAGCATCAGCTGACAACGCGGGTTATTTAATTCGTATCAGATGAGCAATAAGGTAATAACGTAGAGATGACAAAGGCTTTTTGGCAGACTAAAACATTAGATGAAATGAGTGATGATGAGTGGGAATCACTTTGTGACGGGTGTGGGCAATGTTGTTTACACAAGTTAATGGATGATGATACCGACGAAATATATTTTACCAATGTCGCTTGTAATCAACTTAATATTAAGACCTGCCAATGCAGTAATTACGAAGATCGTTTCCGTTATGAGCCAGATTGTATCAAGCTTACTCGGTATAATTTACCAACATTTGAGTGGTTACCACTGACATGTGCGTATCGTCTTCTTGCTGAAGGCAAAACATTACAAAGTTGGCACCCACTTATTGCAGGAAATAAAGCAAAAATGCACCAAGGTAATATATCTGTAAGGTATATTGCAGTGCCAGAAACGGAAGTTGAAGATTGGGAAGATCATATTCTTAATCGTCCGAAAGGGCGTGGTTAATTAAAAACTAACAACGTTGCGGAATTCAATTATTAAAAGCCCTTTTCGGGGCTTTTTTCCATTTAAAGACGGATTATTTTTTCTCCGAATATAGCAGCTTGCCCGCCAACGCTAACACTAAGAATTTCTTGAGCGTGTGAATTAATCGTCACTTCAAGCAACGATGAGCATCCCATCGCACGGCCTTGTTCTAAAAGAAAATGAGTTTCATTAGGAAAAACGTAATTGACCAAATAGCAGCCTAATGCTCCACTAGAACTGCCTGTTGCAGATTCTTCATTGATACCATACAAAGGTGCAAAATTTCGGCAATGAGCTGTAATGGCGATGTCTTGACTTAATTCAAATACGTGAAAACCGATGGTATCAAATTCACGACTTAGATCCGCAATCACATCAAAATTGGGTTGTAAAGTATCTAGTGAGCCTGGTTGCACAGGCACAATGATATCGTGTAAACCTGTTGAAATGATCGTAATGGGTAAGCCAGTTTTTTCAATAACATCACGGTGTATACCCAATGCTGTTGCGACAACATCAATATTAGGGCCTTGACGCATAACAGGACGTGTTTGCTCCATAACAATACTTTGTGAGCTTACTGCGACACTTAGAATACCTGCTTTTGTTTTTTGCGTGTAATTACCCGACTCAATGAAATTAAGCGAAGCTAGAGTAAAGAAAACGGCTAATGTCGCATGCCCACAAAAATCAACTTCTCCTTCTGGAGTAAAAAAATCAACCTTAAAGTCGGTCTCTTTGCCTGTATAGACAAATGCGGTTTCAGAAAAGCCGACTAGGCGGGCAATTTCTATTTTTTGTTTATCACTTAGATTAGGGGGGTTAAGTACGACACCTGCGGGATTACCTCCAGAATTATTGCGGGTAAATGCGTTTACAAGATATACCTTTATTTTGTGCTCGGTAGTGAGGATAGCGCTGTTTTTCATCTGGATTTTCTCGTGTTATAACTCAATTCAATTTAAATTTTTATATAAAGTCTAATATGGATAATTGTTGGTAAGCTTTAGATTTATATAGTAAAAAATGATGATAGTTCCTTTTTATTAGATGTGAATAATAGTACATATGAAAAAATAAATCGCTAGGAGCTTCCCACGGATTAGAAGTATCAATAATTCAAGAACAACAAGCAAACTGTGATATAAATAATTTCCTCTTTATTGATGATAATAAAGAGAAAATTATTCCATATAAAAATATATTTAGAAAACTTGTTGACTAAATAAGAATTATATCCCATGATTATTCTCATGGTGGAAATTTAGTCTTCACCAAACCTAATAAGTTTTAAACCTCGCTTAATGCGGGGTTTTTTGCTTTTTGGGACAGTGAAAATAAATATTCATCATAAACGGTGTTTGGGATATTTGATCTTTAGAATTCTTACGCGCCGTTTTTTTATTTCTTAGCAAAATTCTGGGCTGTAAATTGTGATTAAAAATAACCTCATTAATACGATGGGGTTTTTGTATTGCAGTTTATAGTTGGAATACATCATCGAGAGAAAATAGGATTTTTCTCTTTTAACAAAAAGCTCGCTTCGGCGAGTTTTTTTGTTTCTTTATTTAAAAAGGAATTTTATATGAAACGTATTACACCTATTATTTTATCATTTTTTATGATCTCCACCAGTTATGCAAATACCGATATAACTGTTGAACCTAATACTAATATTGGATCTTCATTGTTAACTTCGGCGCGTGATATTTCCATGCGTTCAATGAATGATGAAAATTGTGGTATTGGTTGTCCATTAGGCGGAAGCGAAACCACTATTCAGCGAGATGTTTATACACTAAATAATAATAGCGAAACCAAGTTTGCGGATTGGGTTGCTTATTTAGTAACTAAAGACAGCATAGGTAGTGGTAAAGCACGTAATTGGAAAAAAGATCCGGCTTTAGGCAATGATGAGACCTTATCGCCAGCGGATTACAAAAATGCCAATGCCACATTAAAAGTTGACCGTGGTCATCAGGCGCCTTTAGCTTCATTGGCTGCGTTACCTGGTTGGAATGCACTTAATTATCTTTCTAATATCACACCACAAAAAGCAGATTTAAACCAAGGTGCGTGGGTACGATTAGAAGATCAAGAGCGTAATTTGGCCAAAGCAGGCCACAAAGTCTTTACAGTGACAGGCCCTATCTATGAAAGAGATATGGGTAAATTGCCAAGTACAGATAAAGATCACACAATTCCAAGTGCTTATTTTAAAGTGGTTTTTCTAAATGATTCTCCAGAAAATTCCTCTTATGCGGCGTTTATTATGGATCAACAAACACCGAAAAAAGCAGATTTTTGTGAATTCCAAGTAACAGCGGCAGAAGTGGAAGCACGTACAGGTTTAACACTTTGGAGTGAGTTACCTGAAAACGCTCAAGATGTGAAAACTCAAGCAGGTGAGTTAGTTAAAAAAATGGGGTGTACGGTATTAAAGTAATTATTTAAACCTGCATACTAGTAATAAAAGGTCACTTTATTTAGTGACCTTTTTCAATATAAATTAACTATTTTCTAAATTAATTAGCTGATGACGTTGATTA
This sequence comes from Proteus sp. fly-1008, assembly GCF_040140305.1. Taxonomy (NCBI): domain Bacteria; kingdom Pseudomonadati; phylum Pseudomonadota; class Gammaproteobacteria; order Enterobacterales; family Morganellaceae; genus Proteus; species Proteus sp. fly-1008. The sequence continues at coordinate 446,057 of NZ_JBEEWH010000001.1, read as the reverse complement.
AAGAATTTTTTATAGGTTAAGTAACATGCAATTATGGTCGAAATGCTGGCTGTTGCCATCAACATAAACGTCACCATAATTTGATATTTCACGGCTTGTAATGGATCAACCCCTGCAAAAATAAGGCCTGACATCATACCTGGTAAGCTTACAATACCAACTGTTTTTGCTGCATCAACCGTTGGGATTAATGAAGATTTAATACTGTCTCTGATAATACTCATTGAGGCTAATTTAGGGGTAGCTCCAAGGCTTAACATCTCTTGTAATTGCTGTTGCTGATTTTGAAAACGTTGCCCTAAATTATTATAACAAAGACCAGTTGCTATCATTGCGTTACCTGCAATCATTCCGGTAATAGGAATGATTTGAATAGGAGTAAAAGCAATCGAACTGGTGAGTAATAAAATAGTTAGGGTTAATAATGCCCCTGTGGTAATAGCAGCAAAAGAGATAAGAAAAATATCTTTAACATATTTACTGCGTTTTTGGGCGTTATGTGCCGCGTTATAACAGATAAATAGCACCATTAAAAAGGTGAGAATAAAATGGTCTACATGGAATATATAGGTCAATACATAGCCAACAATTAAGAGTTGGACAATGGCCCTTGCGGTACTCCAAATAATATCCTTTTCTAATGATAATTTTTCTTTGTGGCTAATAAAGATTGCCACAAGTACTAATAACAGCGAGAAAATAAGTGACTCATTACTTATCGTATGTTCGTTCATAATAGTATGTTCGCTCATCGCTAAAGGGTAACTGATAAAAAAATAAACAAATTAATCATTATTATGAGAAGATAATAAGATCACATCATCGGCATGTTTTATTTCATTTTGATCGTGAGTGACCCATAAAACAGCGAGTTTTTGATCTTTAACATAATGATGAATAACCTCATTCACTTTTGTTTTGTTATCTTCATCTAATGCACTGGTTATCTCATCAAGTAATAAGATTTTTGGCATAAATTGTAAGTTTCTTATCAGCGAAATACGTTGCCTTTCTCCACCTGACAGCTCGTTTATTCCTTTTTCCTTAATAGAAATAGGCAAACAAAAATAATCTAAATCGTGTGCAATTTTCTTATCATCAACGGAGACTTTTCGTAAAAAATAAGGAAATTTAAGATTATCGTAAACCGTTTCACCAAATAACATGGGTGTTTGTGTACAGTAAGATACTTGTTGACGATATTCTTCAGGAGAGAGGGTTAAATAATCTTTCTGCTCAAAGAAAATAGAACCGCTGGTGGGAGAGAGCAGAGAAGCGATAATCTTAAGCAAGGTGCTTTTACCACAACCAGAAGGACCGGTGATAAGTTTAAATTCGCTAGGGTGAAGTTCAAAATTGATATTATCAAGAATTTTTTTGTTATTGACTTGATAACCTATTTTATCAAGTCGTAAAAGTGTGCTTTCCATTCTTATTCCAAACTTAGAAGAGAGAATAATTATCATTATACAGAATTAACGATAAAAAGATCCTGCGTTAAATCAGTTATAAGTAATTCTATTACAGGTAAAGTATAGAAGAATAAGAATAAGGCTAATAAAAAAGATCAATTTATTTTACGATCCTCAAATACCACTGTTGGATATCATTGATTATTTCATCTGTTAAACGCTCACCTTGTTCATTATAAAATCCATGATCTAACTTATCGTACTTAATGAAATTTATATTAGGTTGATTAATACTCTGATTCAGTAGGTGGAAAGCCTCGACGTTCACATTAGTATCATTGAGCGTTTGGATAATAAGAACAGGAGTTTGAGTATTATTTTTAATAACATTAAGTAAATCAATTGCAAAAAACTGTTTCCACCATAAAGGACTATGTTCACCAATATTTTGGTCATCATCAATTTGGTTATTTTTTATTGCATCAGCAAATTGTTGAAAGCCTTTTACCGCATCTTCAACGTGTTCTTTTGGTGTGGTATAACGGATGTTATAAAGAACATCATCAAGAAAAAATCGTCCACCGCCATTTAAAGCGACAGCCGCGTTAATATCGTTACGTTTAGCTACCACTAAATGCACCATCGTCGCACCTTCACTTCCGCCGATTAAAACAATATTCGGATAATGAGGGGATAATTCATCTAAAACTGCATCATAATCTTGCATTCTTTGGTTGGGGTTATCATGAAGTGTATACTCTTTAGGGCAATCAGCCCGTTCTTCTCCGCTTTGAAAATAAGATAATTGAGCAGTAATACCATATTTTTCCACCATCAAAACATCGCTATTGGGTAACCATTGCCCAAATATTTCTTGAATAAATGCATTATTTTTGATGCTGTTACAATCAGAACCTTGCATTAATACAAGTAAAGTTTGATTGTTTTCCGCTCGTTTATCTAAATAATAGTTAATTTCACTGTCCTCTGTACGCAAAAGGGTATGGGTAGAGATTTCTGCATAACTGGTAAAAGAAGGTAACAAAAAAGCAGATAATAAAAAGAGAAGTGAAATATGCATGATATATAGATCCACTTGTGTAGAGAGAGCAGAAGGAAAAATAATATTTATTTTTTGAGGGACAACTCATTAATTTAGTCAATTATTTAGTAGAAACAAGAGTTGAAAAAGCCATTACATAGCTCATCACTATAAAATTAATATACTCTTAATAAGAATAGCCTGAACGAGTCAGGCTATTTGAGAATAAATCAGTGAATTGGCACGTAATAATCAATTTCTAAAGTACGGGGTATTTCCATTAAATCAACGTCAGTTTCTATACTGACATATCGTTCAATATCAGCGCCTAACCGGCGACATAAGCCTAATGCGGGTAATGTATAAAAATAAATCTTCATCGCAAATTGCTTATATTCTTCTAACGTTCCTTTAAATTGAAATCGAACATAACGCCCACCTTCAATCACTCTTTTTCTAAATCCACTGGTTTTTGTAAAGTGATCTAAACTATTTAAGCCAATCTCATAGTCAATTTGGATTTTATTTTTACGTAATGTATTGGGCTGATAAGAAATAAGCACTGTACTTTCTGTAAAGTTTTTATCTGTATAAAGTAAAAAATCATTCCAAAATTGATGACGAATATCTTCATGTAATTTACCAATATCTTCTATAGAGCAAAAATATTGATATTGCATGCCATAAACATAGCTATCTGGTAAATCCATAATTTTAGGAATGGGCAGATCAACAACATCAAAATTAATTGGCGGCTGAAAATTATTACCACAAAGATTATCCAGTTTACGGTATTCAGTCGGCGTAACGCCAAATGTAGCTTTAAAGCGGCGAGTAAAAGATTGTTGAGAATCAAACTGATAGCGTAATGCCACAGTAAGGATAGGTAATTTTGTCAACCGCAATTCTGTTGCCGCCTTGGTTAAACGCCGTCCACGAATATAGGAAGCCAGTGTTAAACCCGTTGCTTGTTTAAATACACGCTGCAAGTGCCATTTTGTATAGCCAGATTTAATCGCCACATCATCAAGTAGCAACGGTTTTTCCAGATTTACCTCAATCCAGAGAAGAAGTTCTTTGATAATTTCTATATTAAATGTGGATAAGGTATTCGAGGGGATAAGCCCATTGTACTGAGATGACATGATAATTTCCTGAAAATATTTTGTTCAGTTTACACGAAACTGATACCCATATATTATTACATACTTATGGTATGTTTTAAGGGTTTTATCATGAAAATAAAATCACGGCAACAAGAGAATTCAGAGCAAACACGCACGGCGTTACGTGAAGCGGCACAAGAACTATTTATAAATCAAAACTATTGTGATGTTTCCATTGATGAAATATCACGTCATGCAAGAGTGACGAAAGGGGCGTTTTATCATCATTTTAGTAATAAGAAAGCACTGTTAAAAGAGTGCTATCTTTTTCAAGTTGATAACGTTATGAAGCAACTGGTTAAAATTCCTACTTATGATGATAAATGGCAAGAACTTGAGGCCATTTTTAGTTTTTGTGTTGATCATATCTACCAACATAAAGACAAGCTTATTCCGCTACAAGAGATTATTTCAGTTTTGGGTTGGAAGGAATGGGATGAAATTGATGCACAAATTCTTATTCCTCGAATCAAATTCTGCGTAGAAACACTCTATTCTAAGCAAGAAATTTGCACTTACTCTCCTGATATTGTCGTTAATTTAATCTATGGTTTTCTCACTCATATTGCGATTAACTTAAAAAATGAAGCCACATTACAAGAAAATGCCTGCAAGGATTTTAAGAGGATTTTTTTTGATTTTTTGATGGGAATAAAACAAGCTTCAGCAAATGTGAAAAATAATCAATAGCACAAAAAATATAATGATTTGATGTACATTGGAACAAGATTATAAAACTTAAGGATACGCATGTTATGACAATAGATGTACCTAAAAGCCATTTCACTGCAACAGGTATTGTATTTAATGAACAAGGGCAGTTTCTTTTCCATTTACATCCTAAGATAGGATATTGGCTACCACCAGGAGGCCATATCGAAGAAAATGAAGAACCACAAAATGCTGCATTAAGAGAAATAGAAGAAGAAACGGGCTTATTGTGTGAATGCTTGTGTTACCAGCCGGAATTTAACCTTGGTTTAAATCTTGATTTAAATAATGGTGATGTTATTGAGCTTGTTAAACCCCTCGCTATTTTAAAAGAACCTATTCATGATAAAAAACAAGGATTTCATTATCACATTGATATGATTTATCTTTGTAAACCGCTAAAAAACAGTCAATTGACAAATAAATCTTTCCAATGGCTTTCTTTGGATGAACTAAAAAAAAGAGATGCACCATTGAATGTGATAAGACTTATTGAACTAACAGAAACGTTATTAATAAAAAAGATCATTTAAATTTCTTAATAAAGCGAAATGTAACTCAATAAAGAGACAAATAAGATGGTTTTAGGAAACTATCTTATTTTTATTGGAAATAAACTATTTTTAATATTGGGTTTAAATAAATAATGTAATTAAATAAATTAATGTTAATAGGTAGGAATACCTATAAAGAGACAGTGTAAGAATAAATAAAACAAAGTGCAAAAACTAAAAAATATTTAATAAATTATCTTTTTCTGAGTAAAATCAGCATCATTGCGGGATATTATAGAGTTAATTTATCTCTGGCTGGATAAAACAATCGTTTATTTAGTAAATGAAAAATGCTTTTCACTAGACTCTAAAGTTTTCTCTCATTATTACCGACATTATAAACAAAGGCAGATCTTATGTGCCTTTATATTCTAATGAATAAATTTTAGCCTTACTTTATTACACCAGGGAATATACTCTTTGTCAGAGAAAGGGTGCATTCTGATATCTTACAAATGTACAGGTAAAAAACTCTGTATATTTTGATGGAATATGACCATGTTTAAAAATATCAGTATAGAAAAGACCGTTAAGGTCATGCTGGCCATTTTATTTGCGTTGATTATGAGCATTATTTATTTTAGTTATGATGCTTCCACTCGATCTTATAATAATTTCGTTTCATCAAATAGCCTAAGTCAGCAAATGTTGCTAATGGGTAAAGCTCGATATCAAATGGCTGTGATCAGGGCAAATATTAATGGGTTAGATGGGCAATTAAGAGTTAATGAAAAACCATCTGCAAAATATTTTCATCAAACAGCCGAGTATATTGAAATTACCCGTGAAGAGATCCACCGTTGGGCAGATGCTGAAAAGCTAACGATGGAAGGGCGTGAAATAGCAGACGATATGACAAAACGTTTTGATGAACTGCTCGATATTTTTACGGGGGCGTTAGAGCGATTGCGCCGAGGTGAGCTGACAACACATTCTGCTAGCGTAAAAATGGATGAGCTAAACGATATCACCATGCAATATTATTCTGTAGCTAATGGTATCGAAAATAGCTATATCGATATTGCAAAAGTATCACAAGAACGCTTGATGATAGTATCGATTACAACTGGCGTTATCGTTATTCTATTATTTATCTTTATATTACGTTGGTTCTCTCATACCTTTATTGGCAATATCAAAATACTTATCGATATTTTTAGCAAGATGAGCCAAGGTGATTTAAGTATGCGAGTGGAAAATCATGGGAATAATGAATTTGGTCAATTGTTCAATGAAATGAATAAGATGAAAAATTCACTCAGCCATATGATCTCTTCCGTCAAAAATGCTGTTAACACCATTAGTGTGAGTGCAAGCGAAATTGCGACAGGAAACACGGATTTATCTTCTCGTACTGAAGAGCAAGCAAGTGCATTACAAGAAACGGTTGCAAGTATGGAGCAAATTAAAACAACGGTTGAAAAAAATGCGGATAACTCACGAGAAGCCAGTAAATTAGCTCTTACAGCGACAAGCTCTGCTCAAAATGGCGAGAGTGTTATGGATAGCGTGGTAGAAACCATGTCTTCAATCTCTGAAAGTGCGAAGAAAATAGCAGATATCAATGACATCATTAATAGTATTGCAAACCAAACCAATATTTTATCTTTAAACGCTGCCGTTGAAGCAGCTAGAGCCGGTGAGCAAGGTCGTGGATTTACCGTTGTTGCGTCAGAGGTGCGTAATTTAGCAAGCCGTAGTGCAGAAGCCGCTAAAGAAATTAATGAACTCATCACTCATTCTGTTAATAAAGTTCATGTAGGCTCTCAGCAAGTGGCTCAAGCGGGTCGTTCGATGTCAGAGATCGTGACGACAATTAATCAAGTAAATGATTTTATGCAACAGATTGCCCTTGCTTCTAATGAGCAAAGTATGGGGATCAATCAAATTGCGTTAGCAGTAAGTGAGATGGATACTGTAACGCAGCAAAATGCAGCATTAGTTGAAGAGTCAGCAGCAATTACAGCCAATATGGATGATGAAGCTCATCAATTAGCTAACTTGGTTTCACAATTTAAAGTCGATGAAGATAACGAAAAATTATCTCGCTTTGGTGTTACAAAATCAGCTGAGATTCTCGATGCCCAAGAGAAGTAAACGCGACATTTATCACTGATAAAAAAGCCCCCTTGGCAAAATTATGTCAAGCGGGCTTTTGCTTTTTTATTACTTTAATCTAAATGCTGAGTATTACGCTTTAATTTGGTTTATACAGGTATTGCCTGAAGCAACTTCTTTAATATTATGTAATGTTGTCTCACTAATACTGATCAGTGCTTCTTCAGTTAAGAATGCTTGATGCCCAGTAAATAACACATTATGACAAGAAGAAAGGCGACGGAAAATATCGTCTTGAATAACGTCATTGGATTTATCTTCAAAGAAAAGATCGCGTTCATTCTCATAAACATCCATACCCAAGGCACCAATTTTGCCTTGTTTTAAAGCATTAATCGCTGCAGCAGAGTCAATTAATGCACCACGGCTGGTGTTAATAATCATCACACCGTCTTTCATTTGTGCAAAAGCAGCTTCATTTAATAAATGATGGTTATCTGCGGTTAACGGGCAATGTAATGAAATCACATGAGAGTTTGCGTAAATTGTAGCTAAATCGACATATTCAGCACCCAAATCAAGTACGGCTTGATTTGGGTAAGGATCATAGGCCAGTAATTTCATACCAAAACCTTTTAATATGCGTAATGTTGCTAATCCAATTTTGCCAGTACCAATAATACCCGCAGTGCGGTTATGCATATTAAAACCGGTTAGACCTTCTAATGAGAAGTTTGCATCGCGAGTACGCTGATATGCTCTGTGTATACGGCGATTTAAGGAGAGCATCATACCAACAGCATGTTCTGCAATAGCCTCTGGTGAATAGGCTGGAACACGGACAACCGTGATACCCAATTCAGCAGCTGCTTCTAAGTCAACGTTATTAAAGCCCGCACAGCGTAAAGCAAGTATGCGAATATTAAGGCTAGCTAGTTCCTGCAAAACCGCGCGATTTGCATCGTCATTGACGAAAATACAAACAGCATCTGCGCCAACGGCATTTTTTGCGGTTTGTTCTGTCAAATTAAAATCGAAATATTCAATATCATAATGATATCCATTATGTTGATTGACCCATTCCATGTGCTTACGATCATAATGTTTAGTACTATAGGAAACGATTTTCATCCAGTCTTCTCTACTCTCGATTAAAATTTTTGTTCAGAGGCTGGAAAAACAAGAATTATCCTGCCCCAATATGAAAGAAATTAATACTATCATTATAAACAATTTAGCGAGGTAAGTGGATGATTCAGGTTTGTTTAAAAGGAATATGATGTGTTGTTAAGAAAAACAATCAAATGGACAGGGACGATACTGGTAGGTGTAGGCCTAATCGGCACTGCGTTGTGGGCGTCTATCCCTCGTTGGTTGCCTGTTATTGCTAAATCTTACCTACCTGAAGGTGTCTCACTTTCATTATCCCAGCCTCAATTACAGCGAGCAGGTATTTCTATTGAGAATATCGCATTAACGACAGCCAGTTGTACTTTAGCAAGTATTGACAACTTTGTTTTTTCTTATCGAAAAGAACAGATTGATAAACTGCAATTTAATAGCCAGCAGCTCACTATTGATGAACATTGTTTTTCAACGATGCCACCTAATAAACAGGAAGAAACGGCAACAGTGCCTGTTGAGATAAATTCATTATTAACATCGATACCGTACTTAGCCGTCAATATAGAAAATGTACTTTTAAAAGAAAATACTCGCTATCAAGGTGCGCTACAGCTAAAGACACAACAAGGTGGCCGATTAGTGACGTACCAAGGAGAAAATGCTCAACTTGGTATTTTTATTAGAGACAATAAATGGCTAGATATAAAGCAATTTAAAGTAAATTTACCTGATAACAATAATATTGAACTTGCTGCTGAAATAGCATTACCCCTTGATATTGCCTCATTACCTGAAAAAGGTATGATTGATGCGACTTTATTAACCTCCCATTATGCTTATCCCTTAGTTCTTATTCTTGAATGGGTGGGACAATCAGGCACTATTTCACTTGCGGAACAAGGGGGAGGCCATGCATTAGCTTTATTACCTTGGCATGTTACTCCCGAAAATATAAAGATTGAACAAGGTCGTTGGGAATGGTTTGGACTAGATCAACCATTACGTGGTGGCGTTAATATTAATATTGCCCAATGGCAAAAAGGCCTGTCTGATTTAAGATTAACTGCACGATTAAATGTAATGACAGAAGGTAATGCAGGAAAAGGAAATTTAGTCATTTCGATCCCTGAAACAGCCGTAAATTTGCTAGATGCACATATTCCTATTCAAATTACTGGTGTGGTTAATAAACAATTAATGCAAGCCAGTACGCAATTACCTGTTTATGTAACGGGAACATTAGCTGATCCTACTATTGAATTTCAATCTGGTTCATTACTTCGCTTTAAAGGCCCATTAACTGAAACGCTCACTATAAAAGATGCTCGCTTACCATTAGCAGGAACAACATTTTCATCAAAAGGTTTTAACGGACATTTAAATGCGATTGTTGTCGCACAAGACAGTATTTGGGGCGACTATCGTATTCATTTTCAAGGTAAAGCAATTGATTTTTTACCTGATAATGGAATGTGGCAATGGCGTTATTGGGGGGAAGGAAATTTATTGCCTTTAAAAGCTCGTTGGGATATTGCAGGTACAGGGTATTGGACTGATAAATTGGTCAGTTTTGAAAAACTTCATACAGGGTTTGATGTTTTAAAATACCAAAATACAACGATGACGGCACCTCGATTATCTTTAGAGAGCCCATTCCGTTGGGTAAGAGATGAGAAAAAACCAACATTTGGTGGAAAATTAAAATTAACCAGTCAACGTATAGACTTTCCCGCTGGTGGCTTTCTAGATAGAACCGATTTTATTGCCACAATCAGTGGTAAATCACCCTTCAATTTTAATATGAAAGGTGAATTAAGTGCCAAACCCAATATAGGACCAATTGCAATAAATACACGTTGGGATGGCGCAAGATTAAGAGGGCAAATGCGTTGGCCTTCACAACCTATTAATGTTTTTCAATCGCTCTTACCTGAAGACTTAGGGATCACTCTTGATAAAGGTGAACTCTATACCCAAGCAGACTTTTCTATTGCACCAGAACAAGGATTAATTGCCGGTGGTCATCTTGTTGTTAAGCAAGGGGGAATGTGGCTTAAAGATGGTATTTTAGAAGGTTTAGATTTTATTTTGCCTTGGCGTTTAAATGGCGACGAGTGGCAATTAGGTGTTAAACAGCCTGTCCAGCTACGTATAAAGCGTGTTAATAATCTTTTTGATATGACGGATATTACGGCTGATCTTCAAGGTTTTTACCCTGCAACAGAAAATAAACCGTTAGTTTTATCTAATGTGAATGTAGCCATGCTTGATGGAACCATTTCATTGGAAAAACTCAAAATTCCACAACATGATGCGGCGATTATTTCTCTTGATAACATTCAATTAAGTCATCTTTTTACTTTGTTAAAAGTGACGCAGTTTGCGGCATCAGGTAAAGTTAGTGGTGAATTTCCATTCTTTATTAATAATAATCAATGGATTATTAAAGATGGATGGCTTGCTAATTCATCTTACTTGACGTTAAGACTCGATAAAGATTTTGTTGATTCAATTGACGATAATAATATGTCAGCAGGCATTGCTATGGCATGGTTACGTTATTTAGAAATCAGCCGTTCTTGGACTCGCGTTAATTTAAGTAATTTAGGTGAGTTAATATTAGAGGCTGAAATTCAAGGAACGAATCCTCTAGAAGATAAACGCCGGCAAGTTAATCTCAATTATCGGCACGAAGAAAATGTCTTTCAATTATGGCGAAGTTTACGATTTGGCTCACAATTGGAAGAGTGGTTAGAAAAAAGCTTATCAGATTTAGGGAGTGAGTCAGAGTGAAACCCTTATTTTTAAAAAAACTATTTTTATTAACGGCTTTAATGATAGGAATATCGGTGTTAACAGGATGTATTCGATTAGAAGTCGCTACGCCCGATAAGCCGATTAATATTAATATGAATGTTAAAATTGAACATGAGATTAATGTAAAAATAGACCGGCAAGTTGAAGATCTCTTAAAAAATAACAGCGCCATTTTTTAAAGGATAAATGATGAATTATAAAAAATATCTCCTAAGCTTTGGTCTAATGATAGTTTTAACTAGTGCAAATGCTATAGCATTAACGCTTGATGAAGCAAGATCGCAAGGATTGGTAGGAGAAACCTTTAGTGGTTATATTGAGCTTGTGCAAACTAATAACAAGCAGGCTCAACAACTTGCAGATGAAATAAATCAAGCAAGAAAAGTAAAATATGCTGAAATTGCTAAAACTAACCAAGTAACACCTGATTCTGTTGCTCGACTTGCAGGTGAAAAATTAGTCGCAAGAGCTAATGAAGGTGAGTTTGTAAAGGGTATTAATGGAAAATGGGTAAAAAAATAGTTAAATCTTAAATAGAGACTTAACCTTATTTAATTTTTAAAGCACGATATATTATAAATATCTATCGTGCTTTTTATTGTTAATTTTAATGACTAATCATTAAAATTAACAATATCGTTATTGATCATGACAATGAAATTAATATTTGAGCGTATATAACCGGGGGCAGGAGGCATACTATCTTTTTTAACATAGTTAACTGAAAAGTAGAATTCAGCCTCTCCATCAATCAATTCTTCAGAAAATTCGCTCGTTTTATTAAGATTAATAGGTCTTTCTTCCTCATTGTACAATAATTGAAATGCAATATTATTGCTTGCATCGGGAGCACTAATCATATTTTTCAAGTAACCTGTAGTATTATCAATACTTGTATTTTCAATTTTTAAGCGAATATCCCCATTGCTTTTAGAACAATCATTTATGACAATAATAATAATATGGTTGTCAATATCTGCTAATGTTCCTGCTGCATGTGACGAAAAATCATTTTTATTAACAGAAAGTCTATCGCTAATATTTTCATAGATATAATCAATATTACAACTTGAGGAAATTTCATGATCACCACGTCTAGCTGTTGATGGCAATGAAAAAGATGAAAGTAGTAATATAATAATTAAATAGATAATAGTTTTCATGATTTCTCTTAATAAATTAAATTTAAAGACAGGTAATTTCTTTTTTTATCAGATTTTTTTTCTTTTCATCAAAACTTAAATTATAATTAAACTGACACTGTTTATCTTTACCCCATTTTACTTTTATTAATCCATTATCAGGAATGCCAGAAAGAAAAATAATATTTTTTTCTGTTACAAATCCCTGAGAAATAATATTATCCTCTTTATCTAGTACGGTAACTTTTGAGGCAAAAGGAAGGGGCTTTTTTGATTTAAAAATAATACGGTAGCCTGTTTTCATTGGAAAAGTAACTTTAGATATTGCACCTAATGTAGGAATAATGCTTTTACTATAATATTCTGTTTCAACGGATTGGGGGAGTGTTGCCACATTTAGTTTGATTTTGTTTATTCGATAAGGCGTAATGTTATTCAAAATTAAGTTGCCAAAGTTATCTGTTTCTAAATTAGGTGAGAATGATGTTTTAATACCAGTAATACCTTGTGTATTAACTAATGCAAAGGTTTTTCCTAAACGGGGGGTCAGAGTAATACCTTCTGAATGAAGCACCAATGCACCATTAACTAAAAAGTTAAGATTGTAATTATTCTCTGACTTATTTCCAGAAAAACTATAAGATTGATAATTATTTTGATATCTTGTGTTAGCAGAAAATTGATTATATTTTCTTTTAGGGTGATGTGTATGTTGATAGTTTATCGAATATCCTAAATTATTATTGAGTAATGTACCACCTATATTTGTACTGTTTGTATAACGCTTATTATTAATTTGATAATTTGTTTGATTATTAATCCATTGATAATGTTCGCTGTCCCCTATAGGAATATGAAAATTAAATGAAAAATAATGATCTGGAAAATGCTTTTCTTTTTTGAAATCATACTTTAAATGATAATTCACTCTATTAAATGAGGATGAAAAAGATGCTCCAATTTCAAATTCTTTCGATGAATTATGGTATTTTTTATCGTAATAATACAAAGAGATAAAGCCTAACTCATTAATATTCTGAGATAAAGATAATGAATAATTTTTTTTAATGCGATTTTTTGATAATGAATTATCTAGATATTGATAAAAAGACATCCCAGAAGTAAAGTAAGTTTGTGTAATAGGAATGTTTTTCTGATAACGAAACTGATATTTAATTTTATCATTGTTATTTTTTTCATAACTTATATCTGTCGCCAAGCCACCTAAAAAACCTAAATCTAGAGATAATCCAGATAAATATTTTTGTTGATTATCCTGCTTTTTTATTGCGCTGTAAGAAGTGATTTTTTGACTCAATCCATATGAAAATTCGCTCAAAATAAAAAGAGCACTTTTATTATTAGGATGGTTAGGTAATGTACCTGAGATGATATTATATTGATAACTCCCTTTATTTAATTGATTAGGTAATGATGTAAAATAGTGTGTTGAAACCTTTACTCTTCCATCTGTTTCTTTGATCTCTAAAATAAGTTTTTCACTACCTATAGAAGGTAATGAATTTAGAAGAAAAGGGCCGGGAGGAACTGTCGTTTCATAGATGATCTTATCACCCTGTTTTATGATAACTTGAGCTTGTGTATCAGCAGTTCCTTCAATAATAGGGCTGTTAGCATAAAGATTTCTATTTGAAATTAAATTATTGGATATTAATTGAAAGCCAATAATTTTATCATTTGATAATATTCGTGTTGTAGGTGAAAATTTGCCAGTATAAAAAAGAGAAGAAAAAGAATTAATTTGTCGATAGGTGTAAATTGATGAAAGCTTAGATTGATAGTTATCTTTTGTCCAATTAAACTCATTTTGACTACGTATACGCCAAGCCCCCATGTTAATTCCTGAGTGTAATTTAAGTTTTTGTTCAAATGTTTTTTTTTGATGATATTTAACCCAATAGGAATATTGAGTGAATAATGCGGTAATTCCATTATCCCAATCTTGTTCATTGATGACATAGTCCGTTTTTCTTATTAATGCTTTTTGTGGAATGATTAAGTTTAATTTTTGATTGGAAAATTGATATTTAAAATCAATCGAATAATCGATTAAAGGAATCATTTCCTGATTTTCTTTTTTGATTTTATAAAAGTCAGTATCAATACCAAGAGAGGTTAAATCATTGATAGAAATACAAGGAATTAACTTGTTATCTATATTTTTAAAATAAAGGAGCCTTACCATTTTTTTTCTGTTATTAACATAAATAATAGAGTGATAAAATCCTTCTGGTTTTTTATCTTCAAGAAGGAGTTTAATGGTATCATCACTAATATTAGAAAATGAATTAGAATAAAGAGAGAGGGAATTATTTTGAGCGAAAGTATCTTTGTAATAAATAGACATTAAAATAAAGAAAGTGATCTCTTTTTTTTTAAACTTAATCTTCATTAATTATGGCCTTATCTGTTGCATTTATTTCCACACCAAACTGATCTATTGTTTTCCATTTTATCAATCCATCTTTTTTAATTTTATTTTTTGTGTTCCATTTTTTAAATGGTGGTATTGTTTTACTTTTATTAACCAATAATACATCATTGCAACTGATATTAAGCAAAGTAATAAAGTAGGGTGTGGGGTTGTTTATAATAAGCTCGTTACTTTTGTTTTTTAAAAACTCGATTTTATTATAGGCATCTTTTGCATTTTTTTCTATTGATGTCGGTCTGTATATTAAGTTATAGACAGAGTTCATTGATATATGTAATAAATTTTCATTTTCATTTGAATCAGATAGTACTGGTATTCTTTTAATGTTTATTCTATATAGCGTTTCTCTATCTTTTTTTTCTATTTCATCTATTTTAAAAATTTTCAAGGAGTAGTTTTCATCTTTCTCTATTTTAAATAGTGGGGGAGTGATCATAAAAGGTAGTTCATCATCATTATTCTCATCATAGTATGAAATCCAGCTTTGTATAAAGTAGTCACTATTTGTATTATTTTTTATTTCGATAATTTCTTGATTGTTGCTTTCGATAAAAATAAATTTATCCTTATTTATTTCTATTGACGTGTAACCATAAATAGGAAGAATGCTAAATATAGATAATATAGTCAGTTTTGTTTTTTTAATCATTTTATATTTAAGTATAGTAATTTAATATTATTTTTAAGTTGGAAGTGTTAAAACAAAGCTGGATAACCAGCTTTGTTAATTTTTAAGACATTAATCTACAGCGACATCACTATAAATAACGTCAAATGATAAGCTAGATCTTACTAAGCCGGGTGTTGCATCTAATCCATTTGGTTTCATATAATTGACTTCAAATGAAAAATCAGCGGTTTTAGCATTTTTATCAATATTTAAATTAAATGCTTTAGGTCTTTCATTACTTAATTGAATAATGTTTTTTTCTGAATCAAAAATGGCAAGATCAACATTACTACCATTATCTACTAGGTTTTTTAATAAATTTTTTGTTTGTTTTGGAATTTTCAACTGAATATTAGAAAGACTTTCGCTACAATTAGTAAATTGAATGGAAAGCGGTTGAGCATCCGTTTTTGCTATATGATTATCTCCAAAATTATTTGCTTGAACTGGGGGTAATTGAACAGGTTGTATATCTTGTAATTGGCAAGTGGGATTCGCTGTAACAGAACCATTAATCGTAATTGTACCTACATTTTTTTCTGTATATTCAAGCGCATTTGATTGGGTTGATAAAAAAGTTGTAGATAAAATAAGCATTGAGAGTAAATTTTTTTTCATTTCAAATTCCATTTATTGAATTAATAAAATTATTTAATAATCTTCTTATCTCTAGAAGCCAAAAAATATTATTTATTTATCCTTTAAAAATCAAATTTAATTGAATTAAATGTTTTTATTTTAATGGTGAATAAAAGAATAAACAGTAATTAATTTTTATTAAAAACACGGACATTAAACTATTTGTTTAATAAAATAGTTCGTTTTAGAATTATCTTCTTTTAAGGCTTTTTAGTTATAATTTAGTAAGGTCTTTTTTATAAAAACAATTAAGTGGTATTGATATGTTTTTATATATTTAGATATAAAAAAAGCACCTGGTTAGGTGCTTTTATAAAAAGATAAAATTAATTATTTTGCGGTGATATTTTTTGTACTAATCACAGTATCAATTTCTTTTTGTGCTTGCAGATGAGATTGCTGAGTGTGCTCCTCACCAAAGGCTGTACCTTCAGCCATAATAAATTGTACGTCATTGATACCGATAAAAGCTAAAAACTGTGTAAGGTATGGAACAATCAGATCAGAAGGCTTATCTTTATGAATACCACCACGGCTCGTTAATATAACCGCTTGTTTATTTTCAAGTAAACCAACAGAACCCGCTTCGGTGTATTTAAATGTTTCACCTGCACGAGCGATATAATCAATGTAATGTTTTAACTGCGCCGGAATTGAGAAGTTATACATTGGTGCCGTGATAACAATGATATCATGAGCTTTTAATTCTCTAATTAATTCATCAGATAATGCTCTGGCAACTTTTTGTTCATCAGATAGCATTGCTGTTTCTTTTCCAAAAGCGAATAGAGTAGCTTGGTCTAATGTTGGTACTGTATCTTTAGCGAGATCACGTACAGTAATCAGGTCATCTTTATGGTTATTTTGCCAATTTTCAATCAAGTAATCAGCCATTTTATTGCTGTGTGAGTAGTTATCTAAAATACTTGATTTCAGTACAAGGATCTTTTTCATTATTTTCTCGTGGTCTATAAAGTGTTTTATTTATTTAAATTTATTAGTTAATAGTAGTTTACCCAATCTTTAAAATATCACATCACAATCCTTTGAATATGCTATTCAAAATTATTGATTATATGAAATCATAGGCTAAGAAATTTAACCAAGCCTTTATGTGCCAATAGCCTGTTGTGATATCATAAAGGCATTAGTTTTGATTAGAATAACCTCAAAAAGGATAATAAAAGGTGACATTATCATCTGCCATGCTCTATCAAGAAATAGAGCAATTATCGTTGCGGGAGCAGCAACGGTTAAGAAAACGTCTACGTGGCGTCGCTAAAATTAATAATGAAGAGTCCAAACAGGCGGTATTAAGTGCAATTAAGCAAGATATCACCACAGCACAACAGATGATAATTCGCCGCCAAGCTAATTGTCCTGAAATTACTTACCCAGAAAACCTTCCAGTTAGTCAAAAGAAAGATGCTATTTATAATGCAATAAGAGATAACCAAGTCGTTATTATTGCAGGGGAAACTGGCTCTGGTAAGACAACACAGATCCCTAAAATTTGTCTTGAATTAGGTCGAGGGATCAAGGGATTTATTGGGCATACTCAGCCGCGTCGTTTAGCTGCACGTTCAGTGGCTGAACGTATCGCTCATGAATTAAAAAGTACGTTAGGAGAATCTGTAGGTTATAAGGTTCGTTTTAGCGATCATGTTGGTGACAATACACTTGTTAAATTGATGACTGATGGAATTTTGTTAGCAGAATTACAGCAAGATAAACTGTTACTGCAATATGACACGATCATTATCGATGAAGCCCATGAACGTAGTTTAAATATCGATTTCATTCTTGGCTATTTAAAACAGCTATTACCTAAACGTCCTGATTTAAAAGTCATCATTACATCAGCAACTATTGATCCTGAGCGTTTTTCTAAACACTTTAGTCAAGCTCCAATTATTGAAGTATCAGGTAGAACTTATCCTGTTGAAGTGAGGTATCGCCCAATTGGTGGTGATGAACTGGATAGCGATAAGGATATGACTGATGGGATTATTGATGCTATTGATGAATTAAGCCGAGAAAGTGCGGGTGATATTCTTATTTTTATGAGTGGTGAACGAGAAATTCGCGATACTGCTGATGCTCTGAATAAATTACAACTTCGCCACACTGAAGTATTACCTTTATTTGCCCGTTTATCTAACAGTGAACAAAATCGAATTTTTCATCCCCATAATGGCAGACGTATTATTTTAGCAACTAACGTTGCCGAAACTTCATTAACTGTGCCAGGTATTAAATACGTTATTGATACGGGGTTCGCCCGTGTCAGTCGTTATAGTTATCGTACTAAAGTACAACGACTTCCAATAGAGCCTATTTCTCAAGCATCAGCCAATCAAAGGAAAGGGCGTTGTGGTCGTGTTTCTGATGGTATTTGTATTCGTCTTTATTCAGAAGATGATTTTATTTCTCGTGCTGAGTTTACTGATCCTGAAATATTAAGAACTAATCTTGCATCTGTTATTTTGCAAATGACCTCAATAGGATTAGGTGATATTGGTGCGTTTCCATTTGTACAGCCACCCGATAAACGTAATATTCAAGATGGTGTTCGATTATTAGAAGAGCTAGGTGCATTACAAGAGGGAACCGATAACAATGGCGCTTATCGTTTAACCCCTATGGGAAAACAACTTGCACAACTTCCTATTGATCCTCGTTTAGCAAGAATGGTACTTGAAGCACGTAAATATGGTGCTGTTAAAGAGTTGATGGTTATTACTTCCGCACTTTCAATTCAAGATCCTCGTGAAAGACCGATGGATAAACAACAAGCTTCTGATGAGAAACATCGGCGCTTCCAAGATAAAGATTCTGATTTCTTGTCTTTTTTAAACATGTGGGATTATTTAAAAACTCAACAAAAAGAGTTGAGTCATTCCCAGTTTAGAAAACTGTGTCGCCAAGAATTTTTAAATTTTATGCGCGTTCGAGAGTGGCAAGATGTTTATACGCAATTACGACAAGTTGTGAAAGAATTAGGTTTTCCAGTTAATAGTGAGCCTGCTGATTTTAGAAGTGTTCATGTTGCACTCCTAAGCGGTTTATTATCGCATATTGGACAAAAAGATGCAGATAAACAAGAATTCACAGGTGCAAGAAATGCTCGTTTTTCTATTTATCCTGGCTCAGGTCTATTCAAAAAACCGCCTAAATGGGCAATGGTGGCGGAGCTAGTCGAAACATCTCGTTTATGGGGGAGAATTGCGGCTCGGATTGAACCAGAATGGATTGAACCTATTGCTGAACATTTGGTGAAACATCAATATAGCGAACCTCATTGGTCAAAAGCGCAAGGTGCTGTAATGGCTAATGAAAAAGTAACATTGTATGGTTTACCTATCGTTGCCTCTCGACCTATAAATTATAGTCAAATTGATCCGCTTTTATGCCGTGAACTCTTTATTCGACACGCCTTAGTGGAAGGGGATTGGCAAACTCGTCATGCATTTTTCCGTGACAATTTAAAATTGCGGACAGAAGTTGAAGAGTTGGAACATAAATCCCGTCGTCGTGACATTCTTGTCGATGATGAAACAATGTTTATTTTCTACGATCAACGAATACCTCAGGATGTTGTTTCGTCTCGGCATTTTGATAAATGGTGGAAAGAGGCACAGAAAACATCACCTGATCTGCTTAACTTTGAAAAAAGTATGCTTATCAAAGATGATGCTAAACGAGTTAGTGCATTAGATTATCCGAACTACTGGCAACAAGATAATTTAAAATTACGCTTAACCTATCAATTTGAACCGGGCACTGCGGCTGATGGTGTCACTGTCCATATTCCATTACCTATTTTAAATCAGGTAAAAGACGAAGGTTTTGATTGGCAAATTCCGGGTATTCGTCATGAATTGATTGTGGCCTTAATTAAGTCATTACCAAAACCTATCCGCCGTAATTTTGTACCAGCACCTAACTATGCTTCTGCTTTTTTAGAGCGTGTACCTCAAGTTGAAGGTGATTTACTCGATAGACTTGAAAAAGAATTACGGCGTATGACGGGCGTGACCGTTGATAGAGAGAGTTGGCAACTCGATCAAGTTGCCGAACACTTAAAAATGACATTCCGTGTTGTTGGCGATAAAAATAAAACACTGGCAGAAAGTAAAGATCTCAATAAATTAAAAGAGAATTTAAAGGAAAAAGTGCAAGAAACATTATCGGCTGTGGCTGATGATGGTATCGAGCAGCAAAATCTGCATATTTGGAGTTTTGGTGATTTGCCTCAGCGTTATGAGCAAAAACGCGGTGGTTATTCAGTGAAGGCTTATCCAGCACTTGTTGATGAAAAAAATAGTGTAGGTATTAAGCTTTTTGAAACAGAAACTGAACAGCAAGCTTCAATGTGGGAAGGGGTACGACGGTTATTATTATTAAATATTCCTTCACCGATTAAATACCTGCATGAAAAATTACCAAATAAAGCAAAACTTGGTCTTTATTTTAATCCTTATGGCAAAGTGCTTGATTTAATTGATGACTGTATTGCTTGTGGTGTTGATAAACTTATCGCGTCTTATGGTGGTTTAATTTGGCAAGAAGACGAATATCAAAAGCTACAAGAGTATGTCAGAGCAGAACTAAATGATGCTGTGGTTGATATAGCTAAACAAGTTGAAGCAATTTTAACGCAAGTATTTGCCATCAATAAGCGTTTAAAGGGGCGGGTTGATATTAGTGTTGCTTTTGCATTATCTGATATTAAAGCCCAGCTTGGCCAGTTAGTTTTTCCTGGTTTTGTTACCTCTCACGGTTGGAAACGCCTTGCTGATATTCCTCGTTATTTAAGTGCGATTGAAAAACGAATGGAAAAATTGGCTATCGATCCTAATCGTGATCGTGCACAAATGAGCCGAGTTGAAAATGTTATACAGCAATGGCAACAATGGTTAGGCAAATTGACTGAAAAACAAAAACAGCAAGACGATGTACAAAATATTCGCTGGATGATAGAAGAGTTAAGAGTGAGTCTATTTGCTCAACAGATAGGAACACCTTATCCAATCTCAGATAAACGTATATTGCAGGCAATAGAACAAATAAGTTTTAACTAATTAAATAGTGACATGTTTGAACCCACGGGAACTTATGCTTCTTGTGGGTTTTTTTATTCTCTTGCTAATTAATAGCTACATATATATTAGTTACAACATACTATATGTTTCTTGATTTATACGCATCTAACCATCCGTGTAAAAAATAACAGCTTAGCAGGAAAAATTTTCTGACTTAAGTGAGATTGCTTTTGAAGAGAAGAGAAGAGAAGAGAAGAGAGGTAGAGAGGTAGAGAGGTAGAGAGGTAGAGAGGTACTGTTTTTTCAGTACCCCTCAGATTATCTTTAGTAAATAGTTAAGTAACCCAATGCCGGAATAGCGCCAAATAAGACAAGAGCTAACAGAATTTTCTCACTTGAGAGTAGCGGTTTTTTATCCTTATACTGTTTGCGTGTATATAAAAACATTAGGATACCAGGTGCGTAAAGTACAACAGATAACAATAAATTAATAACACCTGACGCATAAAGTAACCATAAACCATATAAACTTGCGGGTATAGCTATCAGTAATAAAGCACGGCTACTACGTGCAATAGCAACTTTAAATAGAAAAGCACCCACTAAGAAATAAGGAACAAGGATCATCTCTGAGGCGATAGTCAGTAGTGTGTTGTAGTTACTTCCTGTTAGCCAAATTAATACTAAAGAGAATTGAACAGCTAAGTTGGTAAACCATAATGAAGATGATGGTGCATCATTTTTATTTTGCTTACTGAGTTGTTTAGGAAATGAATGATGCAATGCTGCGATATAGGGAACTTCAGCGGCCATAATTGTCCAGCTTAAATATGCACCACAAACAGATAAAATAAGACCTGCGGCAATAATTATTTCACCCATACTACCAATCAGTTGTACAAGCAGAGGAGCCATTGATGGGTTTTTCATTGCGGCTAAATCAGCTTGACTGACTAAACCTTGTGATAAAAGTGTCACAAGAATATAAATAACCAGAGCAATAACAACAGCAAGTACAGTCGCTAAACCAACATCTCGTCGATTTTTAGCTCTTGCAGAAACGACAACGGCACCTTCAATACCAATAAATACCCATAGCGTGATCAGCATTGTATTTTTAACTTGATCCCAAACAGGAACACCCATATTTATTCCTTGAAAATCAAGGGTAAATATATCCATATTGAAAGCTAATAGGGCGACAATAACAAATAATCCTAGCGGAATAAGTTTTGCCATTGTTGCCATTAAATTAATACTGGCGGCTGTTTGTACACCACGTAAGATAAGAAAATGGACAACCCAAAGTAATATGGATTCTCCTATTAAGGCCTGCCAAGTATTCCCATCACCAAAAATGACATTTTCAGGGGAATCTGTAAAAAAACTGAAGGCTGCAAAAACAATAACAAGATAAGAAACGTTAGCGACAACTGCGCAAACCCAATAACCCCATGCAGAGCAAAAACCAATAAACTCACCAAATCCTTCTTTAGCGTAAGTGAAAATACCACCGTCAAGATCAGGCCGCAGGCGAGAGAGAAGCAATAAAGACGTGGCAAGAAAGAGTATCCCAACACCCGTTATTACCCAGCCGATAATCAATGCAGCAGGGCTAGCAACTTCAGCCATATTTTGAGGCAAACTGAATACACCTGCACCAACCATTGAGCTTAACACTAACGCGGTGAGTGATATTAAGCCAAGTTTCTTATTCAAGGATAATTACCTACGTGATTAAAATTGTAAATAAATAGCGTATTTTCTTATTTTTTGGTCAGTAAATAGAATAAATATGAATATCTCAAATTTAAATAAAGATAAAAACACTAAAAAACAGCGAGATTTTACGGAGAGTTAACTTGGTTGTCTATGCATTAAATCATAAAAATTATGCACTTTTACAAAATGTGGTTTGTTTGATTATATTTTGAGTAAAAAAAACCTCGCATAAGCAAGGTTTTTTTAAATTAGGAAGTTTTATTACTTGAATAAGTCAGCAGTAATAGTGACTGTACCACCATCACTTTGCCATTCATTGGTAATATGGTAATACTTGGCACCTTTTGCGGCAGCACGTTTAGCAACCTGATAAGAAATTTCTGGTGAGTTTACAAAGTATCCGCTAAATGTAATGGTATCAAAAGGATCCATTAACGCAGCCGCAGCTTTGTTGACTTCTTGGATTTCAGTGCCATCAGGTAATGTTACAGTGTAACGACCACCTGTACCTGAAGTTTGTGTATCAGCAAATGCACCTACGTTTCTATCAAAATCAGTGTTTGATGCAAGACCTGGTTTCTCAACTTTATTAGCAGCGACTCCGCCTTCTGCAATAAGTGCGCGACCGGCATCAGAATCATAGGGAACAACCGCTTCTGGTGCTTGAATAGCGCGTTTAGGTGCATCTTTTTTGTAGATATAAGCTGTAACTTCTTGGTTACCACCATCATTTGTCGATACATTACGTACAATAAAGAATGATGCAGCACCTTTTTTAGCTGCCGCTTTTGCAATTGCATCGTTAATATCCGGGGTTGTTGGGAAGTAACCACGGATAGAAACAGTATCAAATGGTTGTAACAGAATTGCTTCAGGTTTTGGTAATTCAGTTACGCCATGAAAAACACGATAGCTTTCTTCTTCTGCTTTGGGTGCATCTTTATGGTATAGATCAGCAGTAACACTCATGTTGCCACTATCACTAATATCATCTAGACCTTGAATGTAGAAACTATCAGCACCGACTTTATCCGCACGACGAGATACCGCATCAGCGGCTTCATAAATAGCGTTAAAACGACCGATAACTGTAATTCTTTCAAATGGTTTTAGTTCTGCAGCTTGTTCGGGGGTTAATTCCTGAGCAGCCTGCGCAACAGTGATATTAGTTAAAGATAACATCGCTGCTGCGATGACTGAGGTTTTCAGCTTCATACAAAATCCTTCCGCCTTGCGCAATTAATATTGGTCATGTGCTGAACGTAGTGGTTTATCACATAGGGATTAATTATTACATGTAATAATAGCATTTGTCGCATTATTTTATTTAGCGAATCACCACAGAGTCAAATGACCAGTATATGTTACCAGATATTTACCTGAATATAGTGAATAATTCATAAATATGCCTTTTCGACTAAAATGATCCAATTAAGTTCAATTTTAGCTTTACACAGATATAGATTATTGGTTTTATTTTCAGTAGGTTATTAGAGCTCCGATTAATGGCATGCATATTATTATTTTTAACATTTTTTTTGCATGAATGTGAAGTTAACGGAGAAGTTTTAACAGAACTCTATGGATAAGAAGGGAAAATTATGCGAATTGGTATACCCAAAGAGCGGCTTTCTAATGAAACAAGGGTTGCGGCAACACCTGCCACAGTAACTCAACTCATAAAATTAGGATTTACAGTCGCAATTGAAAATAGTGCTGGTATTGCTTCAAGTTTTGAAGATAAAGCTTATCAAGAAGCTGGCGCTGAGATCCTCGACCTCCAAAATGTTTGGCAATCAGACATTATTTTGAAGGTAAATGCACCGCTTGATAATGAAATAACATTATTACAAGAAGGTGCAACATTAGTGAGTTTTATATGGCCAGCACAAAATGCGTCATTGCTCGAAAAACTAGCTGAAAAGAACATTAACGTCATGGCCATGGATAGTGTGCCACGTATTTCTCGTGCGCAATCTCTTGACGCGTTGAGCTCGATGGCAAACATTGCAGGTTATCGTGCTGTTGTTGAAGCCGCTCATGAATTTGGCCGATTCTTCACGGGGCAAATTACTGCAGCTGGTAAAGTACCACCAGCTAAAGTGATGGTTATTGGTGCCGGTGTTGCAGGTCTTGCTGCGATTGGTGCCGCAGGGAGTCTTGGCGCAATTGTTCGTGCATTTGATACTCGTCCTGAAGTTAAAGAACAAGTCCAAAGTATGGGCGCTGAGTTTCTGGAACTTGATTTTAAGGAAGAAGCAGGCAGTGGTGATGGTTATGCCAAGGTAATGTCAAAAGCCTTTATTGATGCTGAAATGGCGTTATTTGCAGAACAAGCAAAAGATGTTGATATCATCATTACAACCGCATTAATCCCAGGAAAGCCAGCACCTCGTTTAATCACGAAAGAAATGGTTGATTCAATGAAACCAGGGAGTGTGGTTGTTGATCTTGCAGCCCAAAATGGGGGGAACTGTGAATATACCGTACCGAATGAAGTCTTTACGACAGAACATGGTGTGAAAATTATTGGTTATACAGATCTTGCCGCTCGCTTGCCGGCACAATCGTCTCAGCTTTACGGTACTAATTTAGTCAATTTACTGAAATTACTTTGTAAAGAGAAAGACGGCAATATCAATATTGATTTTGATGATGTTGTTATTCGAGGCGTCACTGTTATTCGTGCTGGTGAAGTCACATGGCCTGCACCACCGATTCAAGTTTCAGCACAGCCTAAAGCTACACCTGCTGCGAAACCACAAGAGAAACCCGTTGCTAAACCTGTTTCACCTTGGAAGAAATACGGCTTATTAGCTATTGCTTTCTTATTATTTGCATGGCTTGCCAATGTTGCACCAAAAGAGTTTTTATCTCACTTTACGGTATTCGCGCTTTCTTGTGTGGTGGGATATTACGTTGTTTGGAATGTTAGCCATTCATTGCATACACCATTGATGTCAGTTACAAACGCAATTTCAGGCATTATCGTTGTCGGTGCTGTACTACAAATTGGGAGTGGTGGTTGGGTTAGCCTCTTTTCGTTTGTCGCAATTTTAATTGCGAGTATTAATATTTTTGGTGGATTTACTGTTACTCAACGTATGTTGAAAATGTTCCGTAAAGGATAAGGGAGACAATTATGTCCAGCGGAGTTGTTACAGCGGCATATATTGTCGCCGCGATATTATTTATTTTTAGCCTTGCCGGCTTATCAAAGCATGAAACCTCTAAACAAGGTAACTACTTTGGTATTGCAGGGATGGCGATTGCACTGTTCGCAACCATTTTTGGACCTTATGCTGGCAATGTAGGTTGGATCATTATTGCAATGGTAATCGGTGCTGTTATTGGTATCCGTTTAGCTAAAAAAGTCGAAATGACTCAAATGCCAGAATTAGTTGCAATCTTACACAGCTTTGTAGGTTTCGCAGCTGTTTTAGTGGGTTTTAACAGTTATCTTGACCACAACACGGCAATGGATCCTGTGATGGTGAATATTCATCTAACAGAAGTCTTTTTAGGGATCTTCATTGGTGCTGTTACATTTACAGGTTCAATTGTTGCTTATGGTAAATTAAGTGGAAAAATGTCGTCGAAACCGATGATGTTGCCTAATCGCCATAAATTAAACCTTGCAGCTTTGGTTGTTTCTTTCTTATTGATGGTTTGGTTTGTTAAAACCGACAGTGTTGGCTTACAAGTTTTCTTAATCATAGTAATGACTGTAATTGCATTAGCATTTGGTTGGCATTTAGTTGCATCGATAGGTGGTGCTGATATGCCAGTTGTTGTTTCGATGCTGAACTCTTACTCAGGATGGGCAGCAGCAGCAGCAGGCTTTATGTTGAGCAATGACCTGTTAATTGTAACAGGTGCATTAGTGGGTTCTTCAGGTGCGATCCTTTCTTATATTATGTGTAAAGCGATGAATCGTTCTTTTATTAGCGTAATAGCAGGTGGATTTGGTACAGATGGTTCAGCTCCAACTGAAGAAGGTGAGATGGGCGAGTATCGCGAAACAACGGCTGAAGAAGTCGCTGATATGTTGAAAAATTCAACTTCTGTTATTATCACCCCAGGCTATGGATTAGCGGTTGCACAAGCACAATATCCTGTGCATGACATCACTGAAAAATTACGTCAACGCGGTGTGAAAGTGCGTTTTGGTATTCATCCAGTAGCAGGGCGTTTACCGGGCCATATGAATGTATTGTTAGCGGAAGCTAAAGTGCCTTATGATGTTGTATTAGAAATGGATGAAATCAATGATGATTTCTCTGATACTGATACTGTTTTAGTTATTGGTGCTAACGATACGGTAAACCCAGCAGCACAAGATGATCCAAATAGCCCAATTGCAGGTATGCCAGTGTTAGAAGTGTGGAAAGCTCAAAACGTCATTGTGTTTAAACGCTCAATGAATACAGGTTATGCAGGGGTTCAAAATCCTCTGTTCTTTAAAGAGAATACACAAATGTTATTTGGCGATGCTAAAGCTAGCGTAGATGCAATTTTAAAAGCACTGTAACTGTAATAGATACAGATAGTGAAAAGCCAGTCAATTCTTTGACTGGCTTTTTTAATGGATACTTTTAACAATCAATCGTGATCGCTATCAACTGTAATAGGACAGGTAAAACCATCAGGTTTGATGGCCAACAAATCACATTTAATATGGTCTATCAGTTGTTCTGCGGTATTTCCTAAGAAGGCTGCTGAAAGCCCCGTTCTTCCTAAAATACCTAAAACAACAATACCTGCATTTAACTCTTCACAAACTTGAGGAATAACTTGTTCTGGTAATCCTTCTTTAACATGTGTTTTCTCTTCTGGAATGCAGAATTTCTGACGAAGTTCTTTCATCGCAATAAGATGCTGACCACGAAGTGCATTGTTATAAAGATTAGGATCAAAATCAGGTAACTCAATCGCAATATTAATCGGTGCAACAGGATAAGCACTGAGTAGATGAACATCAGGGTCTTTTTGTATGCGATGAGATAAATCAGTAGTTAATTCGATAAGTTTTAGATTAAGAGCATCATGGTAAGATTCTTCATTTGATAAATTTGCCGCTACGACAATAGTGCCGTATTCAGGCCATTCTTTATCTTTAACCATCCAAACAGGGCAAGGGCATTTTCTAAGTAATTGCCAATCTAGAGGAGTAAAAATAAGAGAACCTAATTTATCGTGTTGATGAGCCATTTTTATGAGTAAGTCATGTTGATGTGCCACAACTTCTTCAATAATGGCTTCATAAGGGCGATTATGCCAAATGACTTTAATGTCAATTTCTATACCGGCTTCAAGGTAATAGCGAGACTGCTGTTTGATCCAAGCTGCTTTTTGACTAATAACACCTTTGCGCATTGCGTTGCGTTCATCGGGAGATAAAAGGGTTGTCATGTCATAGGAGAGATCATAAACAGGTAGAAAAGCTTTTATCCGCCCACCATTACGCTGAACGATATAGACAGCACGGCGAAGTGCTGGTTGGTCATCTTGGTTAGGATCAATGACAACGAGAAGGTTTTGATATTTTTCCATTGTAATATCCTCTTTAGGGCTGGATTTATCCATCTACAATTTAAAGATAACCCAAGAAGATAAAATGCAATAGTACAAAATAGAAAATGGGGCACAAATTTGTGTGCCCCATTATAAAATTAGCGAGTGAAATGTAACACAGATTAAACTTCAGCTGACGAAGGAAGTTTACCTGCTAGTTCACTTAATAACGTACCATCTTCGATGGTAATGTATTTACCTTTAACGCTTAACATGCCACTTTTTTGGAAGCGACCTAATAAACGGCTAATCGTTTCGACGGTTAAACCCAAATAATTACCGATATCACCGCGGGTCATAGTTAAACGGAATTCACGAGGAGAAAAACCACGCTGAGCGAAACGACGAGAGAGGTTATAAATAAAAGCAGCCAAACGTTCTTCTGCATTCTTTTTCGATAGCAGTAAGATCATCTCTTGGTCACCTTTGATTTCACCACTCATCAGGCGCATCATTTGTTGACGTAAGTTAGGCATTTTGCCTGACAGATCATCCAAAGTCTCAAATGGAATTTCGCAAACCATTGATGTTTCTAAGGCTTGAGCGAAACTAGGGTGTTCGGTATTAATAATGGCGTCAAATCCAACCAAATCACCAGCAAGATGAAATCCTGTTATTTGCTCGTCGCCTTCTTCCGTAATGGTATAACTTTTAATTGTACCAGAACGTATGGCATAAAGTGATTTCAGCTCATCACCTGCTTTAAACAAGGTTTGACCTTTTTGGATGGGCTTTTTACGCTCGATAATATTATCGAGTTGATCAAGCTCATGCTCGTTTAAAGTAAACGGGATGCAGAGCTGGCTAATACTGCAATCCTGACAATGGATTGCACAACCGCCAGATTGGATTCGGCGAACGACGCGTTTTTCTGGGATCATAAGCTTGCTCATTACAAATAAAAATATTGATATGCGTCAATTTTAACACATATTGCAGTAATTGGTAAGGGGAATAACGATACGTGTAGAAATAATTCTGAATGTAACAAAACATGTATCTTGATAAAAACGATGTTTTGCTTAAAGGCTTATTTAGAACAATTTGCGCTAACCCTATACTCAATTGGTATATTATTCGATTTTCTAATGAAGTTATAGTGCTATTACTAAATTATCCTCGTCAAAAGCCAAAAATGAAGGTGTGCTTCAATATTTTCTATCTTTATATTGACATTTAGTTTACGGCTTTACCTTAAATTCGTGTTTTTTATACATAACTCTTTCTTTTATTAACATAAATATAGGTAAAGTTAACTAGATGTATTTTTGATGCAACTTAATGCTAACTTGAATTAGCTTTTCCTTATAAAAAGTGGGGGATCTGCAAAGAAGTGCGGAAAATTGAAACATTCTATTACCTATTAAGTGGTATTGATGTACATCAATGAGGGTTTACCACTATATCTTATCATTTTCACTAATGAGAGTTGTTATGTGAGAATGATAAACTAATGAAAAAAATAGAAAAAAGTGAGAAAAACAAAGGGATGATGTCATTGAGCCGTCGCCACTTTGTTCAAACAAGCGCTGCACTAGTCACTGTGCCATTTTTCGCACGAAATGCATACGCTAATGCAGATAAAAGCTTACCAATGGCAAAAATAGACACCACTCCCGCTACTGTCGTAGCAACATGTAGCACTTTTGACTGTGGTGGGAAATGTGATATTCGAGCACATATAAAGGAAGGAATTGTCACTCGAATTACAACGAGACCCGATAATGAATTAGATGAAACCATGCCAATTATGCGAGCGTGTGTGCGTGGCAGAGGTTATCGTAAATTTTCTTATCATGCTGATAGATTAAAATACCCAATGAAAAGGGTCGGCAAACGTGGTGAAGGTAAATTTGAACGCATTTCATGGGATGAAGCAACAACACTAATTGCAGAAAATGTGACACGTTTAACGGAGAAACATGGTGCTGCAAGTCGTTTTTTAACAGTGAGCACAGCGGTAACAGGAGGGATCTTCTCTGGTGATACCATGATGAAGAAACTCTTTAACTTAACAGGAGGGTATCTTCCTTATTACCATTCAGTCAGTTTAGGTAACACCTTAAAGGTAACGCCTTATACTTATGGTATTGCCAAAACAGGTAGCTCTCTAGACACCCTTGAAGATACACCATTAGTGATTTTATGGGGTCATAATCCGAATGAAACCATTTTTGGGCATACTAACCATTATTTTCAAAAAATGAAAAATAATGGGACTAAATTTATTGTGGTTGATCCTCGTTATTCCGATACCGCCCAATCTCTCGCTGATCAATGGATACCGCTTTTACCAACAACAGATAATGCTTTAATGGATGCAATGATGTATGTCATTGTCACCGAAAATCTTCATGACAAACCATTTATTGATAAATATGTAATTGGTTTTGATGAAGAGCATATGCCAGAAGGTGTTCCCGCTAATGAGTCTTTAGTTGCCTATTTAACAGGCATGAAAGATGGTGTCTTGAAAACGCCAGAATGGGCTGAAAATATTACACGAGTCCCTGCTAACACTATTCGTCAGTTAGCTCGTGAATATGCCATGACAAAACCAGCCGCATTAATTCAAGGTTGGGGGCCTCAACGTCATATTTGTGGTGAACGTAGTGCCAGAGGCTCGTCATTACTCGCAGCCATTACAGGAAATGTTGGTAAGAAAGGAGCATGGGCAGCAGGATATGGTGGTATTGGTAATCGTCAATCTATACATGGGCCTAATATTGGTGAAAATCCAGTAAAAGCCAAAATCTCTATTATGAACTGGATGCAGGCTGTTGAAGATGCAAGTTCAGTTCGTGCTGAAGATGGGCTTCTTGATGCAGATAAACTTGATACTAATATTAAGATGATCTTCTCATTAGCAGGCAATTATTTAGTTAACCAAAATCCCGATGTGAATGCAGCAGCAAAATTATTAGCAGATGAATCAAAAGTAGAGTTTATTGTTGTTAGTGATCTCTATTTATCACCTTCAGCAAAATATGCTGATTTAGTGTTGCCAGAGACCAGTTTTTTGGAACGCTGGAACATAGGCAACACATGGGGAACAGGTAATTATTTTCTACTTTCTGAGAAAGTTATTGAGCCCGCTTTTGAACGCCGTTCTGATTATGAATGGATCACGGAAGTTGCTGAAAAAATGGGTGTAAAAGAAGCGTTCACTGAAGGTCGAAGTGAGAAAGAGTGGATTTCCCACCTTGTTGATACTAACAAAACACGTTTTGAAGATAGACCTGACTTTCCTAATTTTGAAGAGTTACAAAAAACACGCCATTACCTTTTTAAAGATGCTCCTTTTGTTGCATTTGAAAAAAATATTAATGACTTTGAAAATAATCCATTCCCGACACCTTCAGGTAAAATTGAGATTTTTTCTAAACGTCTTTATGACATGAATAATCCTGATATTCCAGCTTTGTCTCATTATGTGCCAGCAATTGAAGGCCCAGAAGACAAATTAGCAGAAAAGTATCCATTGCAAATGTTGACCTGGAAAGGAAAAAATCGAGCCAACTCAACACAGTATGCTAATCCTTGGTTAAAAGAAGCTCAACGTCAAGAGGCGTGGATAAATCCAATTGATGCTGAAAATAGAGGTATCAAAGATGGTGACATGGTGCGTATTTATAACGATCGCGGGATCACTGAGATCCCCGCATTAGTAACACAACGCATTATTCCTGGAGTTGTTGGTTTACAAGCTGGTGCTTGGTGGGCTCCCGATGAAAACGGAGTTGATCATGGTGGATGCCCTAATGTTTTAACATCGACACGAATGACACCATTATCACATGGTAACTCGCATTTAACTGTTTTAGTTGAGGTAACCAAAGCATGAGTGACTTTAAAGAATATGCACCGGTAAGCGATGAACAGCTCGGTTTCTTTATTGACTCCTCTCGTTGTTCTGGTTGCAAAGCTTGCCAAGTAGCATGTAAAGATAAAAATAATTTAGAAGTTGGCCGCCGTTTTCGACGTATTTATGAAGTAAAAGGGGGCGGTTTTGTACCAACAGGACAAGGTGGTCTGGTTAATAATGTGTTTGCATACACATTAACTATTTCTTGTAACCACTGTGAATCACCCGTTTGTGTGAAAAACTGCCCAACAACAGCAATGCATAAACGTGAAGGTGATGGCATTGTTCGTGTTGATACCTCTAAATGCGTAGGTTGTGGTTATTGCGCGTGGTCTTGCCCTTATGGTGCACCACAAATGAATGAAGAGACCGGACAAATGTCAAAATGTGATTTTTGTATTGATTTACTATCAGAAGGCAAAAATCCAATTTGCGTTGATACATGCCCGCTAAATGCAATTAAGTTTGGCAAGATTAAAGAGTTAAGAGCGAAATATGGTCATTTAAGCCAAGTTCAAGGATTACCTGACTTTACGATGACTAATCCAAATTTAGTTATCAAGCCTCATACTGGCGCGACGAAAAAGGGAGGAGTTCAAGCATGAATGAATGGCCATTAGTGACATTTACTTTATTCGTCCAGAGTTCTGTTGGCGTGACTCTTTTTTCGGCTCTTTATTTTTGTTGGTTAGAAAAAGAGATTGGTAATCAAAGAGCCACGATTGCTATGCGACCCGTGTTATTAACTGCCACTATTTTAGGATGTTTAGGATTATTAGCATCAACGCTGCATATGGGATATCCATGGAATGCTTTTCATGCATTACGCCATATTTCTTCATCATGGTTGAGTCGTGAAATCATATTTGCTGCTGTTTATCTTGGTGCATTATGCCTTTATACCTTAGTAATTTTGATTAAAGGACGTATGAACAAAACTTTATTAGCAGTTATTGGTTTGTTTGGCATCATCGATATAATTTGTATGGCATCACTTTATTACAACACATCAATGCTGACATGGATGCATGCCAATACTTACGTTATGTTTATCGGAGCATTATTTTCATCAGGTGCCGCGATAGCATTATTGATCACCGCATTGCGCGTTAAAGCATTTGTGAATGGAGAGTTAGCTAAACGAATTGTAATCAGTGCATTAGTCGTTATTTTTCTTGCAGTGACATTACGTATGGTGGAGCAACCCTTTTATTTAGAATGGATGTCATCAGTCATTTCAACTAATGATGTAATAACATTCCCTCATACGCCTATCATTGCGTATAATGAAACATTCGGATTAAGAATATCTGCATGGATTTTGTCAATTCTTGGTATTTTAATGATGGGATACAGTGTATGGAAATATCATAATGCTGTATTTACTTCAGGATTGCGCATGGTAATAGTAAGTAGCGCAACAATACTGATTGCAGAAATTCTCAATCGTTTTGCATTCTTTATTGTAAAGTAGTGGAGTAGTGATGTATGAGGCGTTTTATTAAGGTGGATCTTCCTCCTGAACCAATTATTAATGATAAATGTGTTAGAAAACGCCTCAAACAAAGCCTATGTGATAGTTGCTCTAAAGTTTGTCCTGTAGGTGCTATCACTTTTAGTCACCTAGAGGTAAAAATAGATAATGAACGCTGTTTTCAATGCGGTAATTGCCTATTTACTTGCCCTGTAGATGCAATAGAAAACATTGCACCTCATGAAAGAACACATCAGGATAATTATCTTGTTGTTAATCATGATGAACCACTAGCCAGTACAGAAGAATTGTTAGTGTGGCATCGTCAATATCACATTAGAGGAATGAAAATAGCGCAACCTTTAGTGGATAAATGGCTTCCTGTTTTAGCGAATTTAAATCTTCAACTAAAAACATTACAAGAGCCTATCTGGCAATTAATGATCATGGAACCTACTGATATTGATAGTGGACGTCGTTTTATGCTTTTTCGTCAAAAACTCGATGAAAAACCATTAAATAAAAACCAAGTAAGAACAGGATTAAATGCAAGAAAACAACTATATCCAGAAGATAGTTGGTTCCAAATCCAGTTAGATAACGAAACATGCATTCTTTGTTCCGCATGTGCCAAGGTCTGTGATGAAGGTGCGATTGAACTCGAAAACAATATATTCAAACTGGATGAAAAACGTTGCACTGGTTGTATGAATTGTGAAGTCGTTTGTTTTCCTAAATCTATTCATGTCAAAGAACATGTCGCTAAAAATAGCGAACCCACTCTTTACCACTATTATGATGCACACTGTGAAAAATGTCGGTTAGCTTTCTTATCATGGAAATCCGACGCAATATTGTGCCCGATTTGCATACAACATCAGAAGCAAGGTTGGTTATAATCTTCCTTTAAATACACTTGATCTATTTATTGCTTAATAGGCGAACACTTTTCTTAAAATAAATAAGATAAGTGATAGAAACAGCTTAATTAGCGTTAAACTCTGAGAGTGGACAAATTAAATGGGAGCATATGATGAATACTGTTTTACCTGCAAAAATGTTAGAGATTGCTATTACAGAACCTGGTGATATAGACAAATTACAAGCAAAAATATCATCCATTCCTTCACTTCCTCCTCATTATCTTTTAATTAAAGTTGCCGCCTCAGGTGTTAATCGACCTGATATTTTTCAAAGGCAAGGAAGCTACCCTCCACCAGAAGATGCTTCGCCTATTCCTGGACTTGAAGTTGCTGGAGAAGTAGTGGCTTTAGGTGAAGGCTGTACTAAATGGCAATTGGGTGATCGGGTTTGTGCTTTAGTCGCAGGTGGTGGTTATGCTCAATATTGTATTGCACATGAAGACATCGCATTGCCATCAATGAATTTAACGGATATTGAAGCTGCCGCATTACCTGAAAACTTCTTTACTGTCTGGGCTAATTTATTCCAGTTAGGCAAACTAAAACAGGGTGAGTCTGTCCTTATTCATGGCGGAACATCTGGGATTGGCTCTACTGCGATTATGCTCGCTCATGCTATAGGGGCAACCATTTATACAACCGTAGGTTCTGAAGAAAAAAAGGAAGTAGCTTACAAAATTGGTGCTGATTATGTCATTAATTACAAACAAGCCGATTTCGCTAAAGAAATTCCTATCTTAACTCAAGGCAAAGGGGTAGATGTTGTACTTGATATTATCGGTGGCGATTATGTCGAAAAGAACTATCAAGTTGCGAGCAAATTTGGACGCATAATACAAGTGGGCATGATGAAAGGGATGCCAAAAAATGTAAATATGATGCCGATGATGATTAAACGATTAATTCATACAGGCTCAACAATGCGTTCTCGTTCAGTAGAAGAAAAAGCTTACATTGCACAAGAATTAAAACAACATGTATGGCCATTGATTACTGAAGGTAAAATTAAGCCAATAATTAATGCCATTTTCCCATTAACAGAAGCAGGAAATGCTCATCAGTTAATGGAATCTGGTGATTTAATTGGTAAAGTTATGCTAGAAAATACGACTTATAACGTAAGTGATAGTAATCAAGGGCGTTAAATATTATTTGTTATAAGAAGTGATGGTTATTTTTTGTTTAAAAAAGCGAATATTCCGAAAAACACATGTTCAATTTATCATGTGTTTTTTTATATATTGAAGTAAAAATGAATAACAATTAAATAAATATATTTTTAGTGAAGCATAAAATTTAATATCTATCCCTTTTAATTGATACTGGGCGATAGAAATATTTATTTATTCTAATTAAAGTAGATTTAAGTATTAACCTTAGTAAAAATAATATCACATTAGCTGAAAAGTAACTTAAATCAAAATTGATAATAAAACAAAGAAACTAACAAATAAAACTAAATCATTTATCATTAGATAGAAAAAACTTTAGTTTGAATTGAAAAAATCTTAACTGATATCAATAAAATAAAGAAGATTCTTACTCATCATGTAGTATATCATTTGAATAGAGATTAATTATTTACGATTAATAAACACAATTCTCATTAAAACAAATAACAAAAATTTATATATAGGTGCGATGATGGCAAATCATAAACAAACCTGTCTGAGTGCTACAGAGCGTGTATACCATACCCGAACCGTTGATACCCTAGCATGTTATCATCGAGAGATGGCAAAAATATTAATGAATAGTGAGTATTCTTTTCCTAATGCAAATAAAGCAAAAAAAAATAATAGTGATAATTTAGAGACTAAAATAAAAAATTGTACGATTGAAAAAAAAGCAGTAGATAATGCTTATGACAATATTTTAGAAACACTAAAACAGCAAAGCAATTTTACTCAATCAGATATTGAGCCTTATTTTTCTCATCATCATTCACAGGTGATGCAATTGGCTAAATTCGGCTACCTTTCTGCATTGGCTTACAATTCAGATAATGTTTTTAATCACCACTCCCCCTTACAAAAACAACAAGAAAAGAAAATTATAGATGATCTCTGTAAATTAATTGGCTATTCATCGAAAGATGCATTTGGGCATATCACGACAAGTCATACCCTTGCTTGCTATGAAATATTATGGGCACTTAGAAATTTAAAAACATTACCAATGGCCATTGCCCGCCATCCCAAGTCACGAGATTTGGTTGCTGATAAAAAAGCATTTGAATTATTCAATATGTCTATCTCAGATATTTTAGCTATGGGTGAACAACTTCATAAACGTGAGATTTTTGATGATGTTAGTTATTTGACATGCCGGGGAACGGGTATGACAAAAACGATGCATTTAGGAAAATTGCTTGTCCCTGTTTCGCGTTTTGAATTTTGGAAGAAAGCAATGGATATATTGGGGTTAGGATATGACAACCTTATTGCATTGCCCATTGATGGATCATTTAAAACAGATACTGAAAAAATGCGTAGTATTGTTTTACGCCTTATTGAACAGGGTGAACCTATTTTGGGTATTATTGGCATGCTAGGATCTCCATCTTATGGCAGCATTGATAAATTAAAACCACTTTTTGAATTAAGAAGAGAGTGTGAAAAAAAATACAAAAATTCTTTTTATATTCATATAGATGCTTCACAATTCGGCTATATGAAAAGCTTATTCCTTGATGATAATTACGAACTTATTCCTTATAAGACATTGTGCAAAAAACTAAAAAAAGAAGCGCCTCTACTTGAATTAACCCCAGAAATATATGAAAGCGTCACACAACTTTCTCTTGCAGACTCTGTCTCTTTTGAGCCTTTTCAAGCTGGTTTTTCACCTTATCCCACGGGTGTCG
Organism: Proteus sp. fly-1008; assembly: GCF_040140305.1. Taxonomy (NCBI): domain Bacteria; kingdom Pseudomonadati; phylum Pseudomonadota; class Gammaproteobacteria; order Enterobacterales; family Morganellaceae; genus Proteus; species Proteus sp. fly-1008. The sequence goes on along the minus strand of NZ_JBEEWH010000001.1, from coordinate 408,797 downwards.
TGTGTATTAAAGATGCACGCATGAGTCATTTTCTAACTAACCCACCAAGATTATGTCCAGAGCAAGCTGATGGAGTTCCCGAAATTGACGGTATTCAATCAGCACCCGCAGTGGCTTCAATGTGGAGTGTACATCAACTTTATCCCTTTACTTTATCGGGATATGGAAAATATGCCCAAATTCAATGGGAAACACGAGTCAAACTTGAACAATTCTTTAATCAAGCTCAAGCCTTTGAGAAAGAAGGGGAGCATTATTTTATTCGAGTTTTATCAGCATCTGATTTTAATAAATTGAATTTTGCAGTTGTGAAAAAAGGGAATAAATGTTTAGAAACACAAAATAAGCTGAATAAAGAAATATATGAGAACTTAGTTGTAAAAAGTCACTACAGGCAAGACTTAAGCTTACTTACACTTTGCGCTCGTAATAGTGATGATGCGCCTGCACAGTTTTGTCATGAGTGTTGTCTAGATAAAAATGAATGGGAAACAATCAAACATTTAAGTCTGTTACAACTTACCATAAAAAGTACACAAATAGGTGATAAACAACAAATTGAGGCAGGGTACCAATATATTAAGAAGGTCGTTTTATCTGCGTTAGAGAGATAGTTATAACAATAATTTTTTATCACTAAAAAATATTCACCCTAAAAAACGAAGATATGAGTGATATCTCATTATCTTCGCTTTTTTGGGGCTCTATCTACATTTAATGGTTCTCCTCACAAAAAAAGGTGACGTCGTCACTTATCGTTTTCTCTTTATTACTTGTAATCATCAGCTCACTAAAACAGAGCGACAACTACTTCCCTAAAATTTATTTTTTATAGCTATTTTGATTTTTTCTTCTTTTATTTCCACTGATAGCACATAAAAGCAAACTCGATAATGAGAATCATTCATAATAACTCTCTGTCTTATATGTATATAATCATAGATAAATCATATTGTTAAAGATAAAGTGGATTTAGATGCATATTTAGATATATCTAAAACTTGATCATTTAGATATATCGGTTTATATTGCATTATATAAATTCGATATATCTAAAACAATGAGGGAATATTTATGATGATTCGAGCATTACATTCACTTTATCAACAACGCGCCGAAAACGGCGAACATGGTAACCATGGTCACGGAAAAGGACGTTGTGGGGGTAAAGGGAAACAAGATCGACACCATGGAAATCACGGCGAGCATTGCTGTCATGGCGAACATGGGCATGAAGGTCACGGTGAATGTCGTCACGGTGAACATGGTCACGGGCATAAAGGTCGCAGTGAATGCTGTCATGGAGAACATGATCACGGACATAAAGGTCGTGGTGAATGTTGTCATGGTGAACATGATCACGGACATGAAGGTCGCGGTGAACGTTGTCATAGCGAACATGGTTTTGAAAAACAAGGTAAACAACGCGGTCGTGGATGTGGTGGGCGAGGTAAAGGCCAAGGTCGTCAATTAAAACGTATGTTTGATCATGGTGATTTACGAGTTTTATTGCTCAGCATGATTGCGAAAAAGCCGAGCCATGGTTATGAAATTATTCGTGAAATAGATGAAGCCTCGTCAGGATTATATGTGCCTAGCCCTGGTGTTATTTATCCAACACTAACATTACTTGAAGAGCAAGATCTACTGGTTGCCACTATTGCTGAAAAAGGTCGTAAAAATTACAGCATCACACCTGAAGGCTCTGCATTTTTAACTGAACATCAGGAAATAGATGCCAATATTCAAAGAAAACTTGCTTATGCGAGAGACTTGTCTCAAAACGCGGGTGGTGTTTCTGAAGAGATTGAGTCTGCTGTTGGAAAATTAAAGGCTGTATTACGCCATAAACTGGTGTTAAAAGAGCTTTCAGTGGAAAAAGCGGAACGTATTGCTTCTATTCTTAATGAAGCAGTTGAGAAAATCGAAGCTATTAATGAGGCATTGATCTCAGAGGAAAGGGAAGATGAATAAAACAGATACTCAACCACAAAATACAAGAAGACATAATGAAATAGAAAAAGAGGATTTAGAAAATAATCCAGCTGTAAAAGAACAAATTTGCCCTAAAATGCCAGTTTCTTACTTTCGTAGAGCATTACGTAAACCTGGCAGAATATGATAATGATGGACGGAGGTTATCATAATATGACCTCTGTCAGTTTTTTTCTATCTGTTGTTTCTCCTCGCCTACTGCTTTATAAAAATGGTTTTTAAATAACAGAAACCAACAATTTCCTTGTAAAACTCGTTTTATTTCCTAATTACTATCTTAGCAATCACTCCTTTATTTATTTTTATAAGTCATCATTTTTTGATGACCATTTGTAGCATTTTCCTTAGGTTATTGTACTGATATCAAAAAAATCACAAATGATTGTGGAAATGTTCCACATTAGCGATTATTTTATTTAGGTTAGTGAGCCATTATAAAAATAGAAAACGTAAACCAGAGATATTCTTGTAATAACAATAAAATAAATACTAGATCAAAATAATAAACGTTCGTAAGCACTTAAACGAGAATAAGTGCATTACTTCAAACGTATACCTTACTTGATAATACGTGCATTTAATGCACATAAATTAGAGAAAGGTAACATAGATAGTGGTTTATTTATTGTTGAGAATAGAAATAGCGATACGAATAAACGGTTGATATCTATAAAAATATTGCCGCATAAAAATAATAATACGCTATATCAAATAGGACAATCGATCGACTAAGTTGATTGTTATGTATTTGCCGTACCTATTTAATCAACATTTGCTAACTTAGGAATATTCGAATGAAAGTGAAAGCATTATCTGTAGTGATAAGTTTGATACTCGCTACACCGTTATGTGCTAATGCACAAACTGATATAAGTGCTATAGAAGCAAGATTAAATGCGTTAGAACAACGTGCTAATGCGGCTGAAGCAAGAGCTGTTGCAGCAGAACAAAAAGCCGCTCGTCTTGAGCAACTTATTAATTTAAATAATGGTTCTAAAGTAAAACCTGTAAATAACGTTACTGCAATAAATATGGAGCAACGCATTGCTGTATTAGAAAAGCAATCAGATGAAGCTCAAGCTAAAGCCAATATCGCTCAGGCTCAGCTAAATGAACTTCAACAAAAACAGTCAGTTCAGCTTACTAATACAGGAAATAAAGAAGGTACAGGTTTTTTCTCTACTAATACAAATTGGGGTGATCTCAAATTGTATGGAGATGTTGAATATAATATTGATGCAGCAAGTAAAAAAGGTCAATTAACATCAATGAGAATGATGCCTGGTAAGCAAAAAGACTTTGAAGATAATGAAAAATGGTCACTTAATGGGCGGATTTTAATCGGTATTGATGGTGAACGAGAATTAAAAAATGGCAATTATGCTGGTTTTCGTGTTCAGCCTATGGCTGACATGACGGGTAAAATGAATCTAGATGATGCTGCTTTTTACTTTGGCCAACGTAATAAATGGGAATATAAAATTGGCCGTTATGAAGCGTTTGATATGTTTCCTTTGAATCAAGATACTTTCGTCGAATATTCAGGTAATACTGCAAATGATTTATATGGTGATGGTTTTGGCTATATTTATATGATGAAAGAAGGGCGTGGCCGTAGTAGTGATGGTGGTAGCATGATGGTTAACACACATTACAACGACTGGTATTTTGAGTTAAATGCGTTAGTTGAAGATGGAACTTCAGTTTTCAAAGATGGTGAGTATCACGGGCGTAAACTTGATAATCGTAAAAATGTTATTTATATGCGACCAGTTGTTGCATGGCAGAAAGATAACCTAACAATTGCAGGTGCGATAGACGCAAACGTAATAAGTAAAGCTTATGGTTATGAGGATGAATATGGAAAATTCCAAGATCAATCACGTCGCACTGGCTATGGGCTAACGTTAAAATGGGATACTTTAGCTGATGATCCTACTAATGGCATTGTTGCAAACTTAAGTGCTGCTTATCTTGATGCTAAAGATGAAAATGATTTTTCAATAGGTAGTAATATATTGTGGCGTAAATTCCAATTAGGTTATATCTATGCACATAATGATATTAAAGCTTATTATCAAACAAGCGGGCATAATGGGCAAAATGAAACCTATCTAACGCTTAATCCTGGTAAGTACAATATCAATACAGTATTTGCTTCTTACGAACTGCCTAATATCTTGGATATGGATAATTTTAAAACCTATTTAGGTGCTTATTATTCGCGGATAGATGGCAAAGACGAGATAAATGTACATAGTAGCGATAAAGATCGCTACGGTGCTCGTGTTCGCTTTAAGTATCTCTTTTAATTTTATTTTTTGATACTTTATGTTAGGTATTAGTCTTACATCTAAAGACTTCAAATTTTAATGTACTGTTATTAATTGAAGTCTTTGCCTTTTTATATATAGCGATAAGTATGTAAAACCTCAAATACCTGATAAAAGAAAGGCTTTAACGAGTTTTTCAACCTGCCACTCTTTAATGTCAGAAACTTGTCCATCACCAACCTCAACTAAGCGTAATTCTCCAGCCGTGTTTTTGACTACATCTATGGAATAAAAAGGCGTATTTATCTGTTTCGCTACTTTTCTTACAAACTCAGGAATTTCATTATCTGCAGAAAATATTTTCTTATTTAAAACAAAATATCTACGTTCACTATTATTAATAAATTCTTCAACCCGGCGAAGGCTGACGCCACCTTCAATATTTCCCCTAAATTGTGTAATCAATTTTAGTATTTCCCTAATATCATCTGCATTTTTAGCGATAGAGCCTCTCGTTGTCGTTAACGATTTTACATAATCTTTCACAAAATAGGCTGGCCATTGAAGCTGCTTAGTTAACTTTTCAAAATCCGTTTCTGCATTAACAATGACGGTTTCTGGTGTGAACTTTTTACAATATTCATACCAACCAGTTATGTGGTGATTACGAATATAATCTTCTGGTGTTTCAAGCATTTTTCCGCCATGAATATCCACGGCATCGTATAACTGTTGATACTCATTTTTATTTAGCATCCAACCTCGCCAAATAACGGGGTGTTCTGATTTAAAAGGGTGTGAAAACTTATATTTACCCAATGGTATATCTTCAGATGAGAGCAACAAGCAATGAATATTGAGTGCTTTGGCACAACGATATTCTTGCTCAAAGGCCTCATCGGGTTTGCCAGTTTTAGAATAGTCATCAGGGTAAATTATTTGCATAAGTAATTTCTTTTAGTTCGATAAATTTAATTGGATGTATTTTAATGCTTTATTTAATGGTTTGAAGCTTTTTACTCTTAATTACATATTCTCTTTTTTAAGTTGTGAGATCTCTCGATTTTTTGATCTTTTCCCTGCTAGATAACGGATTTTACTCGTGTCATAGTTTTATTTCCTGTCATAATCTGTTTAGCAATTACAGACATAAAATAACGTATTTAAATACGATTAATATTAAGTAGGAAATACTTCAATGCCTTTCTATACACAAAACAGTTATCCAAATAATAATAAGACCTATAAGCAAAATAGAATAAAAACACTATTAATAGGTTTGGCCTTAATTCCTTCCTTCGTATTTGCAGATGACCTGTCACAATTACCACAAAAAGAGCGAGTAGCTTATTTTACTCAAGTCCAGCAAGCCGGGATCACAGGAGTTGCTATTAAAACCAAACCTGTATTGGCAAGGCCGGCTAAAGAAGGCGAGATCATCACAACCATTATTAAAGGTGAAGGTGTTGAAACTGTCTCTGAACCTGCAAAAGTAGGGGATTGGGTTGTGCAAAATATCTGTCCAGAGACAGGTAATGAAGAAATATTGGTAAGAAAAGCTAAATTTGTTCAACGCTATAATGTTGCAGAGAAAAACAAAATTAATTTAATTTCTTATCCTAATGATTATCAAGCTTTTATTCCGAAAGGAATTGAAATGAATTATTTTATTGTGCCAGGATCTACACCCGCTTTTGCAATGAAAGCCCCATGGGGAGAATTGCAACGTTTTCAACCAGGTGATGCGGTTGTTCAATCCACGATGGATAGCCAAGATATTTATCGTATTCAAAAGGCGGCATTTGAGTGTACTTATACTATTCTTAAACCTGCCAAATTAGCACAATAGTATTAAGCTAATCTGTGATAGGTTGAATTATTATTTTTATAATTCATAACGTTATAAGTATATCGCTATTTAAGACAAGGATATTAAATAAAGAGACTGGTTGATAGTAAGTAAGGCATACTGCCATGTTGTTTAGTTGCTTTAATAGCTACATTTCGTTAACCTATCTCTATCAATTTCTTCAACTCATTAGGTAAAACCTATTGAACTGATAGCAGGAATGTATTAGCTATTCTCAAATGGAATAGGTACATTAGTTCCCATACCAAACAGGAGGAAATACAATGTCTTTAATTAATACCCCAATCAAACCATTCAAAAACATGGCATTTAAAGACGGTCAATTCGTAGAAGTGACTGAAAAGGACGTCGAAGGCAAATGGAGCGTTTTCTTCTTTTACCCTGCAGACTTCACTTTTGTGTGCCCAACCGAATTAGGTGACTTAGCGGATCATTATGCTGAGTTCCAAAAAATGGGCGTAGAAATTTATTCAGTTTCTACCGATACACATTTTACCCATAAAGCATGGCACAGCAGCTCAGAAACTATCGGTAAAATCAAATATGGTATGATTGGCGACCCAACTGGCGCATTAACTCGTAACTTCGAAAATATGCGTGAGAACGAAGGTCTTGCAGACCGCGGTACTTTCGTTGTTGACCCACAAGGTATCATCCAAGCAATTGAAATCACAGCTGAAGGTATTGGCCGTGATGCATCAGACCTGCTGCGTAAAGTTAAAGCTGCTCAGTATGTAGCTAGCCACCCAGGCGAAGTTTGTCCAGCAAAATGGAAAGAAGGTGATGCAACTTTAGCTCCATCACTGGATTTAGTTGGCAAAATCTAAATAAGAATTAAGCCACTAAAAAAGTTATTTATCGGGTGTTTCGGCACCCGATTTTATTGAGGGTGCAAAAATGTTAGATAATAATTTAAAAGCTCAATTGAAAGCTTATTTAGAACGATTAACTCAGCCAGTTGAGTTAGTAGCAACATTAGACGACAGTAAACATTCAGCTGATATTCAAGCGCTATTAAAAGAAATCGAACCATTATCCGATAAAGTCACTTATCGTGAAGATAATAACGCTGATGTACGTAAACCATCTTTTCTTATTACTAACCCAGGAAAAGAAACGGGTGTTCGTTTTGCCGGTTCACCATTAGGCCATGAATTTACTTCATTAGTTTTAGCATTACTGCAAACTGGTGGTCACCCATCAAAAGAAGCACAAGAATTACTTGAACAAATTCGTCAGTTAGACGGTGAGTTTCATTTCGAAACCTATTATTCGCTCTCTTGTCATAACTGCCCAGATGTTGTTCAGGCATTAAACTTAATGGCGATTTTAAATCCGAAGGTCACACATACAGCGATCGACGGTGGCATGTTCCAAAATGAAATTCAGGAACGCAATATTATGGGCGTTCCAGCTGTATTCTTAAATGGTAACGAATTTGGTCAAGGTCGTATGACTTTAGCTGAAATCGTTAACAAAATAGACAGCAATGCAGAAAAGCGTACTGCGGAATTATTAAACCAAAAAGATGCATTTGATGTATTGATTGTTGGTAGTGGCCCTGCAGGTGCATCAGCTGCAGTTTATTCAGCGCGTAAAGGTTTAAACACAGGTCTTATTGGTGAGCGCTTTGGCGGTCAAGTTCTTGATACTGTTGATATTGAAAACTATATCTCTGTACCAAAAACAGAAGGTGCAAAACTTGCAGGTGCATTAAAAGCCCACGTTGATGATTATCAAGTGGATGTGATTGATAGCCAAACAGTCAGTCGTTTAATCCCAGGCGCATCAGAAGGGGAATTACACCAAATTGAAACAGCATCAGGTGCAATTTTAAAAACCCGTAGCTTAATTATTGCAACAGGTGCTCGCTGGAGAAATATGAATGTTCCTGGTGAAAATGAGTACCGTACTCGTGGTGTAACTTATTGTCCACACTGTGATGGCCCTCTATTTAAAGGCAAAAGAGTCGCCGTGATTGGTGGTGGTAACTCAGGTGTTGAAGCTGCAATTGACTTAGCAGGCTTAGTCGAACATGTCACAGTGTTAGAATTTGCGCCAGAAATGAGAGCCGATGCTGTATTACAGAAAAAACTGCGTAGCTTAAGCAATGTAGAAGTTATCTTAAATGCTCAAACTACAGAAGTGTATGGTGATGGTACTAAATTAACCGGTCTAAAATATAAAGATCGTACCAATGATTCTATGCACGATATTGCGTTAGCAGGTATTTTTGTTCAAATTGGCTTATTACCTAATACGCAGTGGTTAGAAGGTACTGTTGAGCGTAATAAGATGGGCGAAATTATTGTTGATGCTCGTGGTGAAACTAATATTAAAGGTGTTTTTGCCGCAGGTGACTGTACTACAGTACCGTATAAGCAAATTATTATCGCCGCCGGTGAAGGTGCTAAAGCCTCACTTAGCGCATTTGATTACTTGATCCGCACGACTGCAAAATAAGTAAATCAAAGATAATCAATCAGTTATAGAGAAAGGCATCTTTTTTAAGATGCCTTTTTTTGTACATAAAACCATCAAAAAGGGCTGAAAAGTGCCCCTAAGTGTTCAAGTGTGGACAATATGTGGACACTCTAAACCAGTAATTCTGTACTACCTTTCAAGGGGTTATATTGAATGGCATCTTGTAAGAAGTCTGGAGCAAAGTGTGCATAGGTCAACGTTTGTTGCAAATTAGTGTGTCCTAATATGCGTTGTAACGTAATAATACTTCCGCCGTTCATCATAAAATGGGTGGCGAATGTATGGCGTAATGCATGGGTTGCCTGACCTAATGCCATACTGGGCTTCACTTTTTTAATTGCTCTACGAAACATGTGATAAGACGTTTCAGTAAAGAGCAATCCTGATTTCTTTGTACAAATCATGTCTGCAACAGCTTGAGAAATTGGCACAATTCTTGGCTTATTGGTTTTGGTGTACGTAAATCTCACCTTATTTTGGATCACATGTTCACGTTTTAGCTTGAGTGCTTCACCCCAGCGGGCACCAGTGCTTAAACAGAGAACGGCAACTTTTAGGTTGTCACCTTCCAATAATGCTAATAATTGCTGAATTTCATTATCTGTTAGATATGACATTTCAGTCGTTTGCTGTTTTAACCGTGATATTCCTTGAACGGGATGTTTACTTAAAAAGAAATCCGTTTTTTTAAGCGCCGTAAACATACCGCTGAGTGCTGAGATATCCCTATTTATCGTTGAGGCTTTTACGCCAGAAGCGAGTCTAAGCTCACGATAAAGTACCAATTGCTTATCGGTTAATTGGCAAACAGGGGGATTATTCAGTGATTCAGCAATACGCCTCACTCTTAGGTGTGTCATTCTTCCATAAGGTGTATTTTTGCCGAACACTTCCCACCAAATATCAATTAAATCGCTAAGAGGGCGAATATCGGTTGATGTTTCTACCCAATCTTTTGTTTGCTGATTAGCCAGTGAATAACGTTCAAATAAAATAGCTTCTTGCTTCTTTTCAAAGCGTCGTCTGATCCGTTTTCCGTGACGGCCAGCCGGTCTAATGTCCACTTCATATTGACCATTTTCGAGTTTCTTAATTGTCATAAGAAAGCCCTCCAATGGAACAAATGCTTTGCGAATCAATAAATTCGCAAAATGCTTGATGTATTGTTATCCAATTTTCTTGTCTGAGTGGGATGATTGCGTGCTGTCTTGCCCACTGTGTGCGAGTGCCGGTGCGATTTGCCCAGCATCAGGATTAACTTCATCGAACATAAACCAGTCTCGATATTTCCTGAATACTTTGGCGGAAAAGATTTTCACACCTGATTCAAACGTCATTTTCGATTTGTCATTTTCATAACCGTGGTAGGTTGCATAATTTAGCCCAACCAAATCAGCGAGTTCCCTTTTTGTCATCTGTTCGGAGTTACGCATTAATCGTAATTTCTCACCTTGCGATCTTGATATTATGTGGAGTTCTCCATGTTGTATCGAGTATTAGATATTTCCTTGCAATGAAGCAAAGAGTACGAAAGCGCTATAAAGCGCCTGACATAAGAGGGTAGCAGATGAGAGAGAAAATCGTAAGTCTGTCAGATGGCGTGACTGAGGAAAAATTTGCTGAATTAATCGGTAAGCCGGCGAGTGCAGTTGCAGATATGCGCAAAGCAGGAAAGTTACCCATTGTTCAAATGAAAAGACCGGGTTCAAGTAGAGCCGAAAACTATGTTTATCTGCCTGCATGGAATAACGGTTTAAAGATGGCTTATGAATCTTTACCAAAAGAGATGCGTGACGGTTGGTTAGTGTGGTTAGGACTGAAATCATGATACGACAAATAACTGAGCATAGTTTTCTGTATCGTGGCTTTACGATTATTAAGTTGCCACGAAAAGCAATGAACCCAGTTACTCGTTATCACGTTTGGCTAGATGATCAGTCATTCGGTAAGTTTGATGCAATGGCTGAGGCGGTTAAATATATTGATGGGTTAAGGAAAGCTAAAAATGAAAAGTAATTCAATCGTTAAGAATACACAAAATGGGGTATATATTTGTATTGAAGATAAATATTCACCAATAAATAGTATTGTTTTTGAATTATCACAGTTGATACATTTTATTCCAGTTAATAATATTGGTAATACAGTTTTAATTTCTGTAAGTGGAATGGCTGACTTTAGCCCAAGTATTCCGTTTGCAAAATTTTTAAGTTTTTTTCGTTATATCATTGAGCGAAGTCAGAAACTAAATAGCCACTCACATTTATTTACGATAACAATAAATAAAGATTTGTCTTGTGAATGGCAATGTTAGTTAATTAAAAATGTTTACGGCGTGCAGATGGATGTAAATCACCAATATCAAATTTAGAAGAGAATTCTTTTGAAAAATGCATATTGGGAATTAATACGCCAGCAGAATCGACAATAGGGGATGAAATGATTTCATTTTTAAATATTTCAGCTTTTAAGCGAGCTGTCTCATATGAAGGCAGATGCGTTTCTTGCTTTATAACTAAGTTGGTTATGCCGTTGAAATCAGAGAGTGCGATCCAGTGCCAACCATTGGATGTTTCTTCAAATTTAAAATATATCAGGCTCTTATCGTCACAGACATCTAAATCAGCTTGCTCAGTATATAAAATAGTTTCTTCTAAATTATCAATGGATTCCATTCTAGAAGAAAAAGCTGGACTAGCTATTTTTAAATCATTATATACCAGCTCCCAATAAGAGCTTTGTTTAATTACATGAACATAAAATTTCATTGGATTTCCTTTTTTGCAATGGTTTTTATGCCTGTTTCCTGTCAAGAAATTGCAGGCATAAAAAATATACCATACACCATGTTTCCGATCATGGATAAAAAATCGGTTCAAACGATTTAATTAGATTATCAATATTTAGAAATTAAATAATGACCTTTATCGGTCAGGGCTTTTTATTACCTAAAAATGAGGTTTTAAAATGAGAAATATTCCAGAACCTATATTTACGCCTGTAGCTGAAAATATAAAAGCAAATAGAGAAGATGAACGTAAATCATTAATAAATCATTTTGCCGATCGTCAGCGTCAATTAGCCAACAAAGTATTAATAGATAAATTAGATTACGCGCAGGTTCACCAGTTATTAATTGGTGAGGCAGATAAATTGGAGTCAGAAGCAGGAGAACTTAATTATGTCTGATGCAGTTGATCGTGCCAATGAATATGCAGAGCGAGTGCTGGAACAAAATATTCAAGCAACGAGAAAGGCAATAAAGAGTGTATCGGCGTTTAAATGTGAGAATTGTGATCATCCAATACCTCAAGCCCGTCGCCAAGCAGTTATAGGCTGCACATTATGTATTGATTGCCAAATATTGCTTGAGCTAAAAGAAAAACATTATCACAGCATATGAGAATCATTTTTTATAAGTAAATAAAAAGCACACAACCTGCGGGATAGGCAGTTATTGTGTGCTCTAAGGTTATCTCATGAAATCATACCATATTCAGGCGTTATTACCTCGTCTTATACACGATTTTCAATTCAAAGAGCAAAATGGCTATTTGCGTCAAGGTGTTTGCCCAAGCTGTAAGAAAAAAGAGTTATTTACTTCAATTGAAATGCCGTTTGTGTTGCGTTGTGGCCGTGAGAATAAATGTGGTGCTGAATTGATCGTAAAAGAAATTTATCCCGATATATTTGACGATTGGTCAACTCATTACCCTAAGACACAACAAGCACCCAATGCGGCAGCAGATGCCTATTTACAGCACGCTAGAGGGTTGAACATTGAGCCATTAAAGGGGCTCTATTCAGAATCTAGTTATCATGCTAATGGGTTAGGTGCTGCAACAGTTAAATTTGCGTTACCAGAGGGCGCATATTGGGAACGTATTATTGATAGACCATCAAGATTTGATCGTAAAGCTAACTTTTTTGGTTCTTATAAAGGGCATTGGTGGTCATTACCCCAACAAGATTTAACACAAGCTAAAGAGATCTGGCTTACTGAAGGTATTTTTGATGCGCTAAGTCTTATTCAAAATGGTATGACAGCAGTTTCACTGATGACTTGCCATAATTATCCTGAAATTGCTTTAGCCAAGTTAAAAGCAGAAATTGGTAGCAATAAAAAACCGTTATTGATTTGGGCATTAGATAATGGTGCAGCTGGCGAACGGGCTATGAGTAAGTTTGTTGCGCGTAGTCATGAGGAAGGTTGGAAAGCGACTGCCACCAGACCAGCAGAAGTTGATAATGGGAACGATTGGAATGACTTGCACATGAAAGGCAAGTTAACTGAACGAGATATGGCTCGTTATCGTTATTATGGGAAGTTGCTATTAGCTTCCACTGCGTTTGAAAAAGCACGTTTAATGTTTAATTGGACGGAGCGTTCAGAGTTTGATTTTCAGCATGATAACCGTTTGTATTGGTTTAAGTTAGATATCGACAAAATGATGAAGACGATTGAGCGTATTCATGATGCAGAGCCTGATTTAGATGAGGATGAAGCCAGACAAAAAGCCGTTAAAGAGTCTGGCGCCGTAATTGAAATAGCCAACTGTTACCCCACGCCATTATATTTCCAAAAATCGGTAGAGACCGATGAATCATGGTATTACATCCGTGTTGATTTTCCTCGACAGCCACAAGTTAAAGCGACTTTTACCGCCTCACAATTAACGAGTGCCAGTGAATTTAAAAAGCGTTTATTACATGTGGCAAAAGGGGCGGTTTATACAGGTACAACTTTACAATTAGATCGTATTTGCAAACAGGCATTGCCTGATATCAAAGAGGTGATCACTCAAAATTATGTGGGCTACAACAAAGAATATGGTGTGTATGTATTTAATGATGTGGCAATACAAGACGGTAAGTGTTTTACGTTGAATGAGGAAGATTATTTTTCTTTAAATAAACTCGATATTAAGACGTTAAGCCTTAGCCCATCATTATCTATTAATACGGATTTTAGCGAATTTGATACCAATTGGTTAGGCTCTCTTTGGGAGGCTTTTGGTGTGAAGGGCTATGTTGTATTAGCGTTTTGGGTTGGGTCCCTTTTTGCTGAACAAATACGAAGAACACATAAGAGTTATCCTTTTTTAGAGATTTGCGGTGAGCCGGGTTCGGGTAAAAGTACCTTAATTGAGTTTTTATGGCGTTTATGTGGTCGTGCAGATTATGAAGGGTTCGATGCATCAAAATCGAGTGTTGCAGCTCGGGGGCGTAATTTTTCACAAATTAGTAATTTACCAGTGTGCTTAATTGAAAGTGATCGCGTACAAGATAACGCAAAACTAAAAGCGTTTGATTGGGAGGAGTTGAAATCTTTGTATAACGGCCGTGCAACTCGTTCGTTAGGGGTAAAAAACAGTGGTAATGAGACTTATGAGCCATTATTTAAAGGCAGTATTGTGATTGCACAGAATGCCGAGATTAATGCCTCACGAGCTATTTTAGAGAGAATAATTCATCTTTATACTGATAAGGCTGAGCAAAGCGTAGAAACCCGTTATGCAGCCATTGCTCTTGAACGTTATCCCATTGAAAAGTTATCAGGTTTTTTACCTAAGGTATTAATGAAAGAAGCTGCAATATTAAAACAATACAATGAGCGTGTAGATGATTTGCAGGCGCAGTTATTTGCGGATAAGGCGATTAACCATGAGCGGATCGCCAAGAATCATGCACAGTTAATCGCATTATTGGAAACATTAGCATTGGTATTGCCAGTAAAAGATGCGCATATCCGACAGACACGTAACTTTATTATTGAGTTAGCTAAACAACGTGTTCAAGCCATTCAGTTGGATCAACCGCCAGTTATGGAATTTTGGGATATGTTCGATTATCTACAAGATAATGAGCCATTTGGTGTTAATCATAGTATTGAGCAGGGCGTTTATGCAGTGAATTTTAACCATATTGCGCAGGTTGCCAGTGAACACAGACAATCAATGTTATTAAATACTGATATTAAAAACTTACTGAAAGCAGGGCGTATGCGTAAGTTTGTGGGTATTAAGACTGTGAGGAGTGTAGTAAACAGTCAATTTAATAATTCACTGGCGATAGGGAGTGCGCTAAAAAGACCTGAAGTAATTAAGTGCTGGGTATTTCAGGAAAACAGCGAGAGTTAGTTTCTCCCTTCATTCATCTAAAGGCTGCCGATGTGTAGCCTTTCTTTTATCTATAGAAAATCATCAAGTCATTATCATAATTACCAAGAGCAACAAAATAGAGAAGATATAAATATTTGTACAATAAATAATCATTGTTAAGTGTCTTTTATATAAATAGAAAATTAGTGGGAGGGGTTCGGAAAGCGGTTACAATGGTTACAAAATTAAAATAGGCTTATATCTTATTGATTAAACGTAGAAATATAGGAATTAGGAAAGGTTACAAATGAGTTACTTTGTAGTTACGTGTAACCGTTTAAAGAGGTTACAAATAAAAAATATAACTTATTGTTTTATAAGGATGTAACTTTTTAACCCCTGTTTTGTAACCCGTTGTAACCTGTAAAAAGTTACAACAGAGTTTTTTGTAATTAGTGAGTTAGAGGTGGTTTTTGTAGGGTGTAACCATTGTAACCGGTTTCCGAGAGGGGGGATATAAATAATAGTTTCAATTAATTATTGTCTATTTCACTTCGTAAAATCGAGATAATCATGTTCATGAATAAAATTTAAGTATTGTGAGTACGATCATTTACATTCTACTAAATGTGAATAATATGAGCATATTTAAGGGGGGGGTATGGCATTAGTCGAAAAATTATTTTCATCAATAGATTTAAGCGATCCATTTTTTGATTCACTGAAAAGTGATTATCCGGAGTTTGAAAATTGGTTTAATAAAAAAAGAGACCATAATGCTATTGTCTCTATTAATGACTCCGGAAGAATCGATGGTTTTCTATACTTAAAAGAAGAAGATGAATCTTTAGATGATATGGAGCCTAGTTTTCCTAAAGAGCAAAGATTGAAATGTGGAACATTCAAAATTGATGGGCATGGTACAAGGCTCGGAGAGCGTTTTGTTTCAAAGTTAATCAATTATGCTCTTAAAAAAAGAATAAATACCATATATGTGACCATCTTTGATAAGCATGAAGGCTTAATTAGGCTTTTAACATCTGTTGGATTTGAGTTACGTTCAAGAAAGTTAAAGGAAACACCGAGTGGTAGAGAAGGTGTATATTTTAAACAAGTTACTGAATGATATTAGAAAAGGAATTGATAATATGTCTAGTTCGTTTCCTCGAATCAGATTAAATAGTCGAAATTTTTTGCTAAGTATTTATCCTGAGTTTCATACAAAATTATTTCCAGAATCAAAGTTGAATAATGAAGATGAGTCGATTATCCAAGATACTGTTTATGCGAATAGTGTAACTAAAGTATATATAACAGGAATGAGAGGTATTGATAATTTACGTATCGGCGATAACTTATTAATTTATAGAACAACTGATGGCGCGGGACCTGCAAGATTTCGCTCTGTTGCAACGTCAGTTTGTGTAGTTGCTGATATGAAGAATATTAATGAATTTTCAAGCCTTCAAGAGTTTAAAAATTATTGTGGGCAGAATACAATTTTTGAAGAACATCAACTAGATGATTTCTATCAAACAAAAAGATATCCATTTATTATCAAGTTTAGATATCATTTTTCTTTGGAGAAAAGGGTAATACTCAATGACATCGTAGATATTACAGGCTACGATATACAGGGTACGTATTGGGGGTTTGTCCCGTTGAACAATGCTCATTTTAGACAGATTTTAGAAACAGGACAGGTAAATGAAGGTCTTATTATCGATTAAGCCAGAGTATGCAGAATTAATTTTATCTGGTGAAAAAAAATTTGAATTCAGGAAGGTTTTGTTTAAAAATCAGGATGTTAAAATTGTTGTGATTTATGCTAGCCATCCTGTTGGTAGAATTATTGGTGAATTCGAAATTGATGAAATAATATCCTCCTCCCCTGTAGATATATGGAAAAAAACTGAAAAATTTGCAGGAATAAGCAAAGCATTTTTTGAGAAATATTTTCACGAAAAGGTTACGGCTTTTGCAATAAAAGTGAAAAACCCAAAGCGCTATAAAAATCCGATGCTTATAAGTGATTTTTTACCTGGAACTAAGATGCCACCACAGTCATTTAGGTACATCTAAAAAATGAGCACTTAGTGCTCATTTCTTTACTTCAAATAAATATCATTTATAAAGTTATTAAAATGATTTATATCATAAGAGTTAATTATTTCCAACCTAATGTTATCAGTTTTTGATACTTCTATAGCATTTTATCTTTCTTTTTTAATTAGCTCATCTAATGAAAATTAGATTTCAGCATTCCTTCGTTTAAATCTTTCTTTGATTATATCGGCATTATTTTCCAATAAAACTATTGCTGATAGTTCCATTTTTTTGTAAATAGAATGGTCGAGTTTCATTATTTCATTGTTTCATCGTTTTTATTAATTAAATAGAAATGACCATCTAGCAAAATATTTTTTTATGGTTATATTTTTCTAATTCGTGCAAAAGCGCTGATTGATTTTCTTCTGGGGTTAAAGCAATTTTTTTGTTATCGCCAATTTTTTTGGCGAACCTGTGATATTCATTCACTTGAGCTTAAGTGAATGAAATTATTGTTTGATTTTACAAATTTATCACATAAAAAACTTTTCTCTACCCCATGAACGCCTGAAATAAATATTTTCATTAATGTTTATTTCCTTATGTTAGAATATAAAATATTTATTTTATATAGGGGAGGGGTAATGTCAATATATATAAATGCATTATCTATCGTATACCCAGCAGTTACTAATATAATCGAAAAAAAGAAAAACGTAGAAATTAGGTCTTGGTACCCACAAGAATTACCTTTATATAATTTATTGTTGGTAGAGAATAATATATATCTTAATAATGATGATGATATGGATATGAATGCTACTGCTATTGCTATAGTTGATGTGTTTTCAGTGAAAAGATGGACATTACATGACTTTATAAATCAAACTGAAGAGGTAACGCTAAATAGAGTATGGAAAGACAACTATTATATGTGGGATATAGGTAATGTCCGGATTTTAAAAAGATCTTTTAAATGTTATGCGAAGAAAGGTATATATCAATTAGAAATAAATAAGCCTGAGCTATTACAATATAAAATGTAAATAACCTCACAATTTCGCATAAAATTGCACAAATTTAACGTTAACCAATTTGCTACTCTGCACCTTTACTGGCGTGGCTTGCTATCATCGGCACAATTGCACAAAAATATCCCCCTTTAGTGCGCGGGCGTGGCGGGGTCACGATTGCGTTTTGAGGGAGTTAAAAACATTATTTCTCGCAAATTTCCAGCGCGTAGAGCGATTAAAGCAAGAAAAAGTTATCTAGGTGTCAAATAAATTACATGCGCTTAAAATGGATTGTAGGCGAATTTAATACAGGTTTGAGAGGGTGAAAATTAGGCGGATTCGCCTTATCAGGATGTAAACGGTATAATAGAATTGGGTTACTATTATTATTAGTCAGACCGATACTTATATCTTACAGGTAAAAAAATACCGCCAGTGTCGGCGGTATTGTTCTTTATGCGGTGAGGTTACTCATCATCTAGCGTGTACTTATCAAACTTAATCACTTCTTCACCTAGCCAATCATTAATCTGTAATATCTTGCTTTGCAGTGGCGCCAACTCATTACGAAAGAAAACCTTTGCCGCTTTTTCTACGTCACCAAAGCCACCGGTATTCTGTGGAATGATCCCCATCATTTGAGGCGGTACACGGTGTGCCGCTAACATATCGTCACGGCTAACATTCTTGATATTGAGAAATTCATCTTTCGCCGCAATCTCACTGAGTGGAATAACTTGTACGCCGACCGGCACAACAATTTATTGGCCCTGATACTGATGTGATCACTTTATCGGGAGCGCTTTATCCCTCATTAACCGGCGGTAAAGTGTCGTTGTTGGCATTGGAATTAATGGCGGATAGTGGTAAAGCGTGGTCGTTTATTGATGGTACGGGCACCATTCACGGCATGTTTGTGATCACCGATTTACAACGCACTCACACCGAATTTTTCCAAGACGGTGCCGCAAGAAAAATTGATTTCTCTCTGACATTAAAACGGGTGGATGACTCCATCAGTCAGATGTTGGGAGATTTAAGCGACCAATTAGGCATGATGGCCAATGGTGCCGGTGAAGCAATGAAAGGGGTTTTATCATAATGTTGCCAGAAATGATCACCGGTAAAAGTAGCACGCCGGCTTTTGTGTTAATCGCTGGTGATGAAGATATCAGTGCCAAAATTCAAGGGCGATTAATTTCGCTTTCATTAACGGACAATCGGGGCTTTGAAGCTGACCGGCTTGATATTGAGTTAGATGATTCTGACAGCGCGTTAATGATGCCAAAGCGGGGTGAGGTATTAACTTTACATCTTGGTTGGCAAGGTGAAAACCTTATTCATAAAGGCTCGTTTACGGTCGATGAGATAGAGCATTCAGGTGTACCGGATAAAATGACATTACGCGCTCGTAGTGCCGACTTTAGGGCAACGCTGAATGTTCGCCGTGAAATGTCGTACCATCAAAAAATATTAGGCGATATCGTCAGAACCATTGCAGGGCGTAATAATGTCACGGCGGTGGTTGATCCTGGTCTTGATACGGTGAAGATTGAACATATCGACCAGACCAATGAGTCAGACGGCAGTTTTTTAACGCGTTTAGGGCAATTGAACGGTGCCACCGCCTGTGTTAAAAACGGTAATTTGCTGTTTATGGTGCAAGGGAGCAATACCACCGCTAGCGGTCAAGCATTACCGTTAGTACAAATCACCCGTAGTGTGGGGGATGGGCACCGTTTTTCATTGGTAGATAGAGGCGCTTATACCGGTGTCACCGCCAATTATTTAAACACTCGTAAACCGCAAGAGAAAACACAATCACAAATTCGGCGCAGAAAACCAACTACTGATAAACCGAAAAAAGAAGAAGAGAAACAAGGGGAGTATCTTGTTGGTGAAGAAGGTAATGTGATGGTGTTGTCTCACACTTACGCGAGTAAAACCAATGCCGAACGCGCCGCTAAAGCCGCATGGGAAAAAATACAGCGAGGCGTTGCTTCATTTAGTATTACCCTTGCGAAAGGGCGTGCAGATCTCTTTCCTGAATTACCGGTACAAGTCAGCGGTTTTAAACCTGAGATTGATGAAGCCTATTGGACGTTGGTTACGGTGAGTCATTCACTGAACAATAGCGGGTTTACCACCTCGTTAGAATTAGAAGTCAAAAGCAGTGAGATAGATATGGATAAGGAATAGTGCCTGTGTATAATTACAGGTAATTTCCACATCATAAAGAGGTAACCCGTTTATGATGATTTGTCCTGTTTGTGGTCATGCCGCGCATACTCGTAGTAGTCAGCAAATATCTTCCGATACCAAAGAACGTTATAACCAGTGCCAGAATATAAATTGTGGCGCAACGTTCGTCAGCCATGAAACCGTAACACGGTTTATTTCAAAACCTCAATTGATTGAACGGGTAGAGCCGCATATTGATAAGTGTTGTCAGCAGGTGTTGGGGATTTAGCTAGTTATTTTATAATGGAAGGTTGTGATAAATCGGTATAGCAGTTAAAAATATCTTTTTAGTTTTATCTTAATTTTAGAGCCCTTTATGGTGGGCTCGGGTTTAAAAACTGAGTTTTTATATCAGATTGTGTTGGATGGAATAATTTTCTACTCCGTAATGATATGATAAATTAGATAAAAAGCTATTTTGTGATGATAGTACGTCTTTTAATTTGTTCCTCTTGACCAAAGAGACATATAAAGCAGCTGCTCTAGCTTGGCAATTTATCGATTTGGCTGGATTAAATTCAATATCCGTAAATCCATCAAAATTTAATAAATATTCTGCTAACTTTTTGTTTTGGTTGAGTGCACTTAAATACAACCAATCATAAAAAGCTGTTCGTGGAATAAGTGGCCAAATTGTATTATAAAATTTAAAACTTATAAGGTTCCCAGATTCTTTTAATCTTATATCTTTTTTTGACTCTCTGGAGTTTTTATCTAATAGATCGACATAAGGCCCTCCATTTTCGAAAACTTTGCTTGCTTGGAATGCAGACTCTACCGTGAATTCTTTAGCAAGTAATTTTGTTTTGATTTTTAGGTTAAATGCGCTAAGAGCAACCCCTTTTTCATCTTCTGATTTACTCGATATCTCTAATAAGTTAGTTATTCCTTGAGCATTAGCTGCCGTATGTAATGCTCTAATTGACTTCTGCTTTTGTATTTTTGCCATGCCAGGGGCCCAAAGAAAATCAATATCCTTTGTTATAGATAATATATCTCCATGTAATGAAGGTATAAAAATAGGTCTAACAGCCATAACTTATCCTAATTTAAAAAATAGTCTCTATGAGAATATAATGTTTTGCCACTAAGATTAGCATAATATCGATGTTCTATTGTTGGATGCAAATTATCAAAATATAAGGCAGAATCTTGATTTGGGTGATAAACATTTAAAAAATAGGATGTTTCAATTGGATCAAAAACAAGAACTTCTGCTTGAACATCTGTAGGATACTCGCTTGGTAGAATACTATTTCTTTCCTGTGAAAAGGTATCATTAAACATAGCATTGAAGGATTCTGGGTTTTTCATCAAGGATGCATCATTGAATCTAACCATATTAGATGCTGCATTTGTGGGATAAAAAGCACAATCTTTATCCCATAAAATAGCAGGAGATAATGCTAATAATACCCAGTCATTTGGAGATGAACATCTATATCTATAAAACATTCGTGAATTAGGATAACTTACTGATAAACAAATAGCATCTAGATGCCCATCTATTCTAAGATCGTCATTATGTCTATACCCCGTATTCATATTATTCAAAGCTTCTCTGCTCATTAATCCATTATTTATGATTGAAGAAAGATTATTACGGTGGGTAAAGTGGAATAATCTAGTGATATTCCGTTGCTGAACTATTTCTTGTATGGACATCATTACCTTCCTATTATTAAATATAAAAAAAATTAATGTTATTAAGTGTTTTTAACATATATATAAAATATATTAATGTGATGATGATCAAACAAGGTTATGAATAATAAAATATTATTTATATATGAAGGTGAGTTCAAATTTTATAGTAGTTAACTTGATTTAGGCGAAAAATTTATGTATTAGTGAAATTCATAACGACTTTTTGCGTTATGAAAGTTTTTTGATAATTATTCACTAACTTTAACGCTTTTTAAATCAGGTATCCACAATGAGTTATTAATGTGGACTAAATATACTTCTTTGAAAAATAACCAAAACAAAAAGCCTCTCTTTCAAGAGGCTTTCAGAAATGTGGCCAATATGTGGACATTGACGCTGATTAAATTCTTTTATATCCGTGTGTTAAGTTGGTGTAAAAAGTCTCATTAAGCGCCTTTGATTACTTAATTCGCACGACTGCAAAATAAGTAAAGCAAAATCTCTTTAAATATGAAATTGATCTATTGTATTTAAAGCGATAGGTGTTATGTTTTTTAATTTAAAATGGTAAAATTCACAATTAAAAATAATTTCAGATACTTCTTGTTTCTACTTGATAATGGTTTTCCTGCTGAAAATATTAATATGTTAAATAATAACTACTACTCAATGAAAGCTTTAAATACTTATTTATTTATGTATTAATTACTCTGAACATATAAACATAAAACTTCATTGAAATCACGAGAAAAAGATATGGAAAAGTCAATAGTTATTAACAACATTAAAAATATTAAAACGCTAAGTTTTTCTTTACCTCCTACAGGGGTGTATATCTTAACAGGAAAAAATGGCACAGGAAAAACAACTCTTCTTACAGCTCTTCACCGCATAGGCTTTAGTAATGCTTTTGCTAATTCATTTAAAACAACTAATAATTCTAATAAGATAGATAATTACCAAAACGCATCTATTATTTATAATGTCATGGATAAAAGTGTGTCTTACTCATATGGAAATACAAGATGGGCACCAACACCGAGAAAGAATAGCACTATTTTGAGTGAATTCGAATATCCAGAAGTAAGGTTTATCGCAGCTGATTCGAAAAGAATTGAAGCAACCAATGATGAATTAAAAGAAAAAAATATTTTACCTGTAAGCGCAGAAATTAATAAAGAAATGGTTAATATTTTGTTAAATGACAAATTTGATTCATTATGTTACGTGAATACTAAAAGAGGAAAGGGAAGTAGAGCATATCTTATAAAACATAAAACAGCAGCAAGAAAGACCATATATTATAGTGAGAAAAATTTCAGTCTAGGTGAACTATGTATTCTTAGATTGTTAGTTAATTTAAATGAGATAAAGGATAACTCTTTAGTTCTAATTGATGAAGTTGAAATGGCACTACATCCGCAAGCACAGTTAGCATTATATGAGTATTTAAAAAATATAGCTAAAAAAAAGAGTCTAACTATTATATTTTCGACTCATTCAGTAAGCCTTATCAAAACAGCATCAAGAGATAATATATTGTTATTATTAAATGATGGATTAAATAATGTGAGATGTGAGTCAAAAGTTTATCCTGCCCAAGCACTTGGAGAATTAGCGTATCAAGATGAAATTCAACCTGATTTTATTTTCTTTGTAGAGGATAAAATGGCACTTTTGTTATTAACATCAATGATAGAAAAACATAAGATTATTTCTTTTGCTACTAGGCCTGTACCTACCTACAAAATAGTTCCTATAGGGGGGTTTAAACAAGTTATTGAATTTATAAGTGATTCTAATTTTATTCTTAGTTCAAATATAAAAACATATGCATTTTTAGATGAGGATGTAAAGAGTGAGTCGATAGTTGAAGCTCAACAAAATAAGAAATATAAATTTTTAGAATTAGTGGAAAAAAATGAAGAAAAAATAAAGTACTTGCCATGCACTCCTGAACTTGGTTTGATGCAATTTTTATTGAAAGATCCTATTAATCATCAAAAAAAACTTGAAGAAAAAAATTCTGGAATTAAATTTGAGTTAAATAGAATTTTCTCCTTAACGGAATTTAGAAAAATCGAAGGGGATAAACCCAGAGATGTTGCAAAAAATCAACTGGCATTTTTAATTGATGATTTGAAATCAAAAGTAAAGATGCATGATGAAAATATTATTAATATGTTATTTGAACACTATGTTCATTATTTCTATTCTGATAGTGAATTTAAAAACCTTAAAAATTTATTTGGTCCAATATTAAAGTGAATTTAGCATAATATAATGAAAATACTATATTGTTTAATACTACATGTTATTACACAATGTTAGTGTTAATTCATTTACTAAAGCTATACATGTATTGGCGCAGGATTTGCGTCTCTGGAGGCCTACACAAACCTTATCTCTTTTGTGCGCAGGCGTGACGGGCTCACGATTGGCTTGATGGGTTTAAAAGCATTATTGTTTGAAAACTTCCAGCGTGTAGAGCGATTAAAACAAGAAAAAGTTATCTAGATATTAAATAAACTATGTGCGCTTAAAATGGATTGTAGGCGCATTCAATACGGGTTTGAGAGGGTGAAAATTAGGCTAATTCAACTTATCAGAGGGTGAATGGTATAATGGAATTAGTCTCTATTACTATTATTAGTCAGACCGATACTTATACCTTACAGGTAAAAAATACCACCAGTGTCGGTGGTATTGTTCTTTATGTGGTGAAGTTACTCATCATCCAATGTGTACTTATCAAACTTAATCACTTCTTCACCTAACCAATCATTAATCTGTAACATTTTACTTTGTAGCGATGGCAGCTTATTACGAAAGAAAACCTTTGCCACTTTCTCACGTCACCAAAGCCACTGGTATTTTGTGGAATGTTCCTCATCATTTGAGGTGGTACGCGGTGTGTTGCTAAAACCGTGTGGGAAAAATACAGCGGTGTGTTGCCTCTTTTAGTATTACCCTTGCGAAAGGGCGTGCAGATCTCTTTCCTGAATTACCGGTACAAGTCAGCGGTTTTAAACCTGAGATTGATGAAGCCTATTGGACGTTGGTTACGGTGAGTCATTCACTGAACAATAGCGGGTTTACCACCTCGTTAGAATTAGAAGTCAAAAGCAGTGAGATAGATATGGATAAGGAATAGTGCCTGTGTATAATTACAGGTAATTTCCACATCATAAAGAGGTAACCCGTTTATGATGATTTGTCCTGTTTGTGGTCATGCCGCGCATACTCGTAGTAGTCAGCAAATATCTTCCGATACCAAAGAACGTTATAACCAGTGCCAGAATATAAATTGTGGCGCGACGTTCGTCAGCCATGAAACCGTAACGCGGTTTATTTCAAAGCCTCAATTGATTGAACGGGTAGAGCCTCATATTGATAAGTATTGCCAACAGGCATTAGCGATTTGATGAGGATGTATGAAAGATACTAAGTATGACGGTATTTTTTCTTCTCATATTAATTATTGTAATTTTTTCATATTCATCTAATTTTGAGGTATCTATTGAAAAGATTCTTTTAATAAGAACATATTCTATATTTATCTCGGTTTATGGAGTGTTTTATGTACAAAAAACATATTTTAGCGTTATCTGGTACTAGTAACTCAGGGAAAACGACAACGATAAAAGTAATACACAAAAAATTACTTAAACATTTTGAAGGTCATTGCATAGAAACTAATTATCTAAGTAAAAGGGCAACCACTGAAATTTTGCGTATTATTCAAATAGATGAATTTAAGATTGGAATAGTAAGTAAGGGTGATCCTATGGATATATCAGATCCTACATGCCTTAAAAATAGTTTAGCCTTTCTTATGAAAAAAGGATGTCATTTAATTATTTGTGCATGTAGAACTAAAGGAAAAACGGTTGAATACATTCTGGAATGTAAGCCAAAATATGCATCTATATTCTATGATAAAAATAAAGAAGCTACTGAACTAAAGGAAGATAAATGGAAGGAGGTTGCAAATAAAGTATTTGATAAAACGATTTGTTTTTATAAAAAATTTGTTGAAGAGAATAATAAACTTAAGAATTAACTTAATAAATAGTTTTTTATAAAAAGCCAGTCAATTTGAACTGCACCCCAAAATGTGGTCAACATGTGGACATTGACGCTGATTAAATCCTTTTATATCAATCTATTAAAGTAGTATAAAAAGCCTCACTTAGCGCCTTTGATTACTTGATTCGCACGAGTGCAAAATAAGTAAACTAGACTTAAAAATTAACTATCTTGCATTGTCAAAAGCATCTCAATTGAGATGCTTTTTTTCTGCCTTGACTTGTTGATTTATCGAAAAATCTCTATTCATAAACCTCAAACAACCTATGCTATTATCTCATAACTTAAATAATCTATAGGGAAGTTGATTGATATGAATATAAAAATTATGAGTTTTAAACAAATTGTTCCTGCAATTCTTTTTTCTTTAGCGAGTATTAGCTCTTTTTCTGTTAATGCAGATCTCGAAGTTCGTGATGAAACTTTATTTGAAGCACATCAGCGTTTTAAAACCGTAATTATAAATGACAGTTTTGATAATATTGATCCACCTTGGGAAGCGCCACCAGAAATATTTAATGTTATTAAATATCCAGCTAAACCTGGTGATATGTATGCTTATTTAACACCACCCCCTACAGATAAAAAAACGAAATTACCTGCCGTGATCTGGTTAAATGGAGGCTATGGTGGAATAGGGGGAGATGACTATTTTTGGCAACCTAAACCGGTTGATAATGACCAAACGGGGGCTATTTTCCGTGATCCTAATATGGTGCTGATGATCCCATCTTTTCGAGGTGAAAATACCAATCCTGGCCGTTATGAAATGTTCTATGGCGAATTGGAAGATTTAGAATCAGCGATAGAATATTTAGCATCATTACCTTACATTGACGCTAAACGTATCTATGTCGTCGGTCATAGTACTGGGGGAACACGTGCATTATTAGCGAGTGAATATAGTGATAAATTTAGAGCTGTTTTCTCCTTAGGGGGAATACCTGACCTAAAATTACGTGCTGAAGGTGATATGATCGTTGAGCTACCCTTTGATAGTAATAAAGAAGAAGAATTTAATGTTCGCTCAGTATATCGCTATATTAAATCGATAAAAACTCCAACATTTTACTTTGAAGGACGTGGTTATTTTTGGAATGAGTTTAACGAATTACGTGCAGTGGCAATGGTGAATGATATTCCATTAAAAATCTATAGCATCAAAAATGGGGATCATTTCAATATTATAGTACCTGTTAGTAAATTAATTAAAGACAAAATTTTATTAGATACTGATACAAATAAAGAAAGCAATATTCGATTTACTAATGAAGAAATAAAATGGATCAATAAACAAGTTAGATAATAATTTAATTCATATTTGAAAAGGTTTATTTTAATAAATCGCTCTTTTATTAAATTGATAAAAGAGCGAATTTCTTATCTAAATTTCAATATGCTCAAACTGAAAAATCATCACATAACTCTTGAAGTTTATTGACCATTCTTGCTATATGAAAGCCATCGCAAGTAGCATGATGTACTTGAATGGATAATGGTAATAAAAATTTGTCATTTTGTTGAATGAATTTACCCATCGTAAAAATAGGTGGGTAATAGTCTTTCACATTCGCAATATTTAAATTAAAGCCATCAAAACTAATCCATGGGATCATCGAAATACAAAAGTGATTTTCAGGAAAGTTAGGTTTTGCAGATAGGTTAAGATTCTTTTTATATTGTTGAAAATCTTGATTATATCCTTGTAAAAAAGTATCGAAATCATCAAAGTACTCACTCCATAACTCTGAAAAGGTTTCAGTTTCTGGATGAAAAATTGTATATGCAGGGTTGGTATAATCCCAAATAACCAATTCATCATTCTTTATAGCCATTCTAGATTCAGGATAATAATTAACCGTTTTTGCAATCAAATAGACCATTGCAGGATAAAACTTAAGATTGTTTTTAGTTAATATAGCCTTTAAGGCAGTAATATCTATCTTTGTTGTTAAGCTAAAACCACATTGCAAGTTATGACGGTAATGTAAAAAGTGTTCTTTTCTATCCCATTGTTCTAATTCGATTTTTTTATAATTTATTTTTTAAGCCCTTCTTATTAATTTATAAATATGTTTTTTAACGAAGAAGGGCAAAATAGGTTGTCTGTATAGGCTGCATAATAATTCCTTACGTATTTTATTATTATAAAAGATAATATAATGTATTATTACATAAACTATTAAATATTAAAGGTATTTTTATGCTGACACTAAATTATAATAACATTATTTTGGAGAAAGACATTAAGTGTATTATGATAAAAAAGATTACTATTTGAAAAAATGAAGGGATTTATGATGCAAGCTAAACTTGCTTATCAATGGAAACAGCAAAGACGTGGAAGGCTCTCTTTTTTAGGTTTAGAAATTGCTTGGTCAATTTTATTTGCTATTGTCGAAAACTTAGTATATCGCTGGTATATATTATATTATCCTGAAAATGCAGATTTAATAATTGAAAATATCTTTTATTATCAATTTTCTTTTACGTCATATGGCTTAATCGAAATCGTATTTTTAATAATACAGATTTACATATTCACTCTGATTTTATCACAACGAGTGAGAGATATTGGTATAAGTTATCCTGTCATCATTTCACTTATTTTTACAGCTAGTCCTATATTATTAATGCCATATTTACTCTTTAATGCGCCAACCATGTTGATGGTGCTTTTTGTTGTTTTATTAATAGGTGGGTTAGTTGCCTTACTTGCACCTTCTGCTTATAAAGTTGATATCGACATTAATAAAGTGCCAGAAGAAAAAGAAAATAATTAGTCAAAAAATGTGTTGTTTGAAACGAGAAAAGCATCTAAAAAGATGCTTTTTCTGTTCAAGGCGTATGGCTCATGATGTTTTCAAAGAATTAAGATAAAATCTCAATGACGCCTTTTTGTCCATCAACTCTGACTCTTTGTCCATTTTTTATTATATTCAATATATTACGAACGCCCATAATGGCAGGTAATCCTAATTCTCTGGCAGTAACAGCACCATGAGATAATGGGCCACCACTTTCGGTAATAATGCCCGATGCGCGATAAAAAAGCGCTGTCCAAGCCGGATTTGTTGTTCTTGCAACTAAAATGGCATTTTGTGGAAACTCGGCAAAATTTTCAGGGCCATGAACAAGATAAACTTCACCTTCAACAATGCCTGCACTTCCAGCTAATCCTTTTAATAGGTGCTCATTTGTATTAAGTTCATCACTGCCATCTTCGCCATAAACCCACTGCGGAGTAACTGATTTTGCTTTTAAATACTCAGCCTTATTTTGGTATATATGATGGCGTAACTTATTCCAAGTCGTAGGATTATCTGCAAGAATTGCTTCAGCTAAAGGTTTTTCATTAGCAAAATAAATATCCATAGGGCAGTCTAAGACACTACGAATAACCAGTCGTTCTCCTAATGCTTTTAATCCGCGACGCATCGGTAAGGCTAATCGTGTTGTTTGATAATGCTCTAAGTCATCAAGTGCAGTATAAACTCGAGCTAATCGAATGATCTCTTGTAAGAAAAAACGTAACTCTTCAGGGGCATCAGAAATAATTGAAAACTCAGTTTCTGATTGTAGAATTTTTTTACCTAATGGAGAGTCTGCTTGCTTATCATCAGCTAAATCTGCCATAGCCTTAATTTGAGTCAACACAATGTGCGGGGCATCCAGCCAAGTTGGATGATACGCATCAAAGTCTAATTCTCGATGACCGTGGTTTGCTAAAAATAAGGAAAATTGCTGGTGAAAATGGGGATCACATTCTTCAATTTCTTGCATAATGTTTTCGGGAACAATAGATGTTATAAGTTCGAGAAGTTTAGGTTGCTGACGAACATAACGAGAAAGAGTCCAAAGTTCTACGTTCACTTGTCCAGTTTTAGTTTCAGACATTGCAATTAAATTATCGAATGCAATATGTGCATATTTTTCCTCTTTAAAAAAGAGTTTTAGCAAGGCCATAAGTGCGGAATAGAGAGAGCGTTGAGTCAATGATATAGCAATATTAGGTAAGAAGTAGTCAGCACCTAATTTATTAATTCTTTGCACATAATCCCATAGTTGGGACAAGTTTTTTTCTTCTAATGGTTCATTCATTAATGCTCCGATTGAGATTAAGTATTTATCTAAATCGCGCATCCAAGTAATAGGTAATTCTTGTACCCAACTAAATTTTTGTGCTATTTCAGGCAAAGATTTTAGTAGGGTAGGTAAATCATTCATCATTGAGGTGGGAAGCCGATTACTATACAAAGAAACCGCATTTTGGTTGCCATAAATATAATAATCTTGCATTCCGAACCATTTACCATTAAATGAAGGAAGCCCCATAAGATTAAGGCTAAAGTTTAATGATGAATGAAAACCTGCTTCACACATATCCCATGTTAATGGCGTGATAGGATTAGGAAATCTTTCTGCTGATTCTTCTCTTGTCCAAATTGGCGCAATTTGTGTCACATTTCGTGATTGTAAAAGCCATAATTTTCCATCATGAAATGCCCACTCTATATCCTGTGGAAAATCAAAATATTTTTCTGCTGAAATAGCTAGTTTAGCCACTTGTTTACACTGTTCAGGTGTTAAGGAAGGTATAGATTGATTTTGAGGTTCGAGAGGTAAAATTTCAGTACCATTATTCACCATCACAATGGCATTTATTTTCTGAGAAATTGTTGTTTGCTTTAATTCTAAACTTTCTCTATCAACGATAAACTCATCTACAGGATCTTCACCTGCGACTACGGTTTCACCTAAACCGAAGGCTGCATTAATTAATACGGTAGAAAGAGAACCTTGAACGGGATCAACAGAAAAAGCAACACCTGCTGCTTCTTCTTTTTGAACATCAATCATCCTTTGTAGTACAACAGCCATTGATGCTTGAGTATGCGGTAAATTTAAATGTTGACGATAAAGCATGACGTGAGTATGCCATAAAGAGGCATAACATTGGCGAATAGCGTCTAGTAAACGAGGTAAGGTTTTAATTCCTAATAATGTGTCATGCTGGCCAGCAAAAGCTGCTCCGGGCATATCTTCTAATGTTCCGGATGAACGCACGGCCAGAGCGGTATCATTCAGCTGAAGGTTATTTAACATTGTGCTTAGAGAATGAATTAAACTTTCAGGCATAGGTGCTTGTAAAATAAGATGCCGAATATTATTACTAATTGATTCAATTTCTTGCTTTTTATCTGATAATAAAAGATTAATTTTAGGGAGCAAAGGGGTAATAAATAACTGATAAGCTTGGCAAGAAAGAATTAAACCATCAGGAACAGGCAGTGATTGAATCGTTTTCGCTAAACTTGCACCTTTACCTCCGCTAATAGAAACTTCTGAAGCAATAGGCTCGTTAATTTTATAAATGAGTTCCATATTCGACCTTATTATTTTTACCTGTGATGTAAAGTACCCATAATGCAAGCAAAGCACCGACAATAACATCAATGCCATAATGGTAATGCAAATATACAGTCGCCAAAATCAGCCCTATTAAGATAGGAAATAAACAATAAGCTGTTTTTTGATAACCTGATAAATAGAAAAAACCAACAATATAGAGCGTTATTCCAGTGTGCAATGAAGGAAAAACATCCATTTCTGTAATGCCTTTATCAACGAGATCTGTCAGAAATAAAGTCATGGCACCAGAGTAAACGGGATAGTTAAAATCAGAAGGAAATGCAGAGTAAGGGCCTGCGGCTGGAATAGTAAAGTAACCAATAAATCCAAAAAAATACATCAGCATTAAACCGAAAAAATAGTTTTTAGTCAGTGCGTTATTTCGGCTAAAAAAGAAGAACAGGGCACTACCAATAATTAAAAAATAGAAACTAAAATAGCAAAAAGCAAGGAGTTCACTTAGCCATCCTGATTGTAAAAAAATGGACCATTCGGGTAAGCTTTTTCCAAACCACAAGAATTTATCCAAAGCATATAAAATATCATCAAAACTCCATTGGTATAATCCATAGCGGATTGATTTAAACAAAGGAAAAATAGTCCAAC
Organism: Proteus sp. fly-1008; assembly: GCF_040140305.1. NCBI lineage: Bacteria > Pseudomonadati > Pseudomonadota > Gammaproteobacteria > Enterobacterales > Morganellaceae > Proteus > Proteus sp. fly-1008. Next base: position 377,017 of record NZ_JBEEWH010000001.1, on the reverse strand, counting down.
ATACAATTAGTTGTAACAAACCTAGCCAATAAAATCGCGAATGACGTGTTGAATGTTGATTTTTATATCCAACAAAAACCAATAAAATCCACAAAAACAAACCTAAGAAAATAGGTGTTAGCATTTCTGTAGCATGAATTAACCAACTGCCATAAGTGCCAAGTCCCCAAATAATAAAGAGTTGTACAGAAAATATATGGTTAAAAAGCATCCTAGCTTTAGTCGTTAACATATTTGAGCGCCTTTCTTCCTTATCAATATGAAGCCGAATAATGCACTGACTAAGCTTATACCAATAAATAGAGGTGAAAAGAATAGGAGCATGACTAAGATTGGAAGCCAAACAGCTGAAGCAATAGCGCCACCTAATATTTTAAAGAAGCTAACGGTATTGCGTGCATCAGCAAAATGAGATGCGATAAATGATGAAAGTAATATTGGGAATAAAATATACATAAATAAAAATGAAATATAACGCCAAATTAAAATAGAAGATTGAGAGGTCTTTTCTATAGTCTTATTGCTATTATCTTCTTGAGATAGATTATTTTGATAATCAATAAAGGATTCAGCATAAGAATATCCTTCTTTGTTTTTATTAAAAGCATAGGCTGAAGCTTTTTCAAAAATATCAATAGTTGGGCAATTAACGGAAATTTTATTTAATGCATCAGATACTTCTTTATGAATATTTTGCTCCCATTCTCTGATTGATAAATTATCTTTTTTCGAGTCTATGCATATATTTTCTCCAATATAAACTTCAACTTTTGAACTGAATTTGTCAGGCGCGATATAAAACAATCCCATAGGAATAATATCAAAATTAACTCCCTCACTGATTAATGTTCTAATAATTCTTGCCGCTCCTCGTTGATAAGGTAAAGGCTTGAAACCCCACTCGCTACTACCTTCTGGAAATAAAAGTAGGTCTCCACCTGCTTTTATGTGTGCAATTGCCGCATCTGAAGGGCTTGAAAATATATTTGTATTTATACCTAAACGTTGTCTATCCTTTTTTCTAACGACGGGAATACCCGTAAAAAAAGTTTTCATTATGTAGCTATTTAATAATTGTATTGATGCTAAAGCCTGAGCTCTAGGGAATGCCTTCAAAGCAATGTAACCATCAAAAGCACTGTTCCGATGACTACAAAGAATTAGCTTTGGAAGTGTATTTTCGGTTTGATATCCATTATGGTAAATAAGTGAAATGTTTGAGAAATAGATTTCTCTAATTGAAGTAGATATGAATTGATAATAAAAAGGAAGCTCAGAACCAGCAACAAAAGAGGAGGTTTTTTTTATTTGGGAAGGTAATATTGAATTAGGCATAAGATTTCCTTACATTATTCCTTCTACAAAAACATATCATGCTCTAAAAAAAAGTAACACCAAAAAATTAAAAAATTTAAAATGCACTATTAGAATAGAGTTTTTTACTGATTCAAGGTTTTTAATTCTAATGAATAAGATGGAAATGAGTATGATTCAACTTAGACTTGCTGAACCACAGGAAGCAAAACGATTGTGGTATTTACGAAATCAAGCTTTACGATTTGGTTGTGAGAATGTTTATCCAAAAGATATTTTAGCTGCTTGGACTCCCGATGAAATGCCAGATGGATATCGACAAGCTATAATAGATAATCCATTTTATGTAATTGATTATAAAGAATATAATATTCCCGTTGCTTCTGGATTTTTAGATGTCAAAACAGGTTTTGCTGAAGCCATTTTTACATTACCAGAATATATGGGGAAAGGATTCGCAGGGCTTATTTTAAAACAGTTAAAACATGAAGCAATAAAGAGGGGGCAAAAAAAGCTATTTTTGGATGCAACACCTAACGCAGTAATATTTTATTTAAAACAAGGTTTTAAGGCATTAGAAGAACGTGAGTATTATTCTGATTTAGCGAAAGCAAATTTACATTGTTATCGAATGTACATTGATTTAGATAAGCTTTAGGATTTTATGCTCATAAAAAGAAAGTTTGTACTTAATCATATAAAAATAAAAATGTTATTCTAAAAATGCGATATTAGTATATTTTTATCATATTTTGAGTTGCTTATTGTATTAACAACATAAAATAGCAATCGCTCTGATGTTGCGATATTGTAAAGTATCACGATATCTTTAGGATAAATATTATGCAAAATGTGTTGTTAACGTTATGGCCTTTATTTGCGTTAATTGCGCTAGGTGCAATTTTAAGAAGAAATAAAACGTTCGAGCCCGCTTTTTGGGTTGGGGCTGAAAAATTAAATTATTTTTTACTTTTTCCTGCTTTACTGATCAATAGCCTAGCAAATGCACCTTTATCTGATCCTCAATTACCCCACCTTGCTGGGGCTATTTTTTCTGTGGTCATTATTATCACGCTGTTATGTACTGTATTGAAAAAAATTACGGGTTGGTGTGCAGGGCGTTTTGGTGCAATTGTTCAAGGTAATATTCGGTTTAACACTTATTTAGGTTTAGCGATTGTTGCTGATCTATTTGGTGTTGAAGGATTAGGAATAGCCGCATTAATATTGGCAACGCTAGTTCCATTATCCAATGTCACTTCAGTGCTTTGTTTAACCGCGGGACAAAATGTGACTTTGCGTCAATTAATAGTACCTATCATAAAAAACCCTTTAATCATCTCTTGTGTTATTGGGATCATAATAAATCTATCAGGGATTGGGCTTCCTTTCGGTAGCGATCAGTTTCTCAAGTTGTTAGCTGCAACTAGCTTGCCATTGGGGCTTATTTGTATTGGTGCGGCATTACATTTATCAACACTAAAAGCAGAAAGTAAAATGATTGGTATTAATACTGTTACTCGTTTACTTATTGTGCCAATCATTGCGTATAGTGTTGCTTATTTTTTAGATTTATCTTCATTAGTTATGGTGCTTCTGGTTGTTTTCTTTTCTATTCCAACAGCCCCAACTTCTTATATTTTAACCCGACAGTTAGGGGGGGATTCGGAGCTAATGGCAGGCATCATTACTTCTCAAACTATGCTTGCGGCTATTACCTTACCGATCGTATTAGGTTTTTTAATCCCATAATTTTTAAGGGAATACGACTGATTTAATTTATATTGGATGATTTTTTATAGAATAGTCTCAATAAAAATGTTCTTCTCTTAAATATAAATTTAATTATTTGAGAGGAATTTGCGATGAATGTGAAAATTAATAAAAATGATATTTCCACTTCACAAATATTAAGAATATCACAAGGAAAAGAAATAAAAGATGTTATGTCTTTGTGGGCTAAAATAAAAGATTGGTTTCAATCAAACAAAAGAGAAAAAGCTCTAAAAATAATTGAAAATATTGTATCTAAGGCACAATCTGATGATAAGAACCATTTTAAAATGGCATATCATATTTTAATGTTAAAAGCGATGTCCTCGGATGCATATAAAGAAAGAATAAAAATTTCCATTTATGATAGTTTAGATAATCATAATAATAAAAATATTACTATTTTAATTGATGATTATAATATTTTTATAAAGAATGTAGATAATGAGCAGCTTAGTAAAATATCAAAAATAATTAATATATTTAATCGACATTCATCAGTTTTTTCCAATGAAATCGCATTAAAATGTCTATATGAAAAATTAGATCAAAATGAGAGTGAAAGTAAGGATAATGATCGGATTTTTGCTGAATTATATCTTGAATTAGATAAAAAAATAAGTTCTGGTGAAATAGATTTAGCGCTTAATAAAAGTAATTTTAATCAAGTTGATTTTTATGCAATAAGCGGGCTTGTAAACAAAGCAATCGATAAAAATGATACTAATTTAGATATAAAAAAGGCACTCAGAAAAGATATAAATAGAGATACTTATATTGTCAATGGTGAAAAAATAAAAAGCAAAAATCAAGAAGAGGCAATGCAACAATTTGAATCTTTAATACAAAATTTATCAGAGAAAAATAAAAAAGCAATCTACTATTTACTAAATCAAGAAGGTATCACCTTAATTAAATCATATAATACCGCTCTTGATTACTACACATTGACAACATCTTTTTCAGGCGATGATATTGTTAAGCAAGAAAAAGTTTATAGCATAAAGAGTCTTTCTAATAATCTGATAGAAGTAAAAATAAAATATTTAAAAAAAAGTAGCGATAAAAAAAATCATAATATTATCTTAGCTAAACCATATGAAAGTAAGTTATATAATTTTATATATGATATGGTGGTTACTAATAATAACCTCGAGCCAAATGATGATAAGCGCTTAAATAAAAAGATCCAAGAGATAAAAAAACAACTAAATGAGAAAGAACTCAATCTAGGCGAGAAGTTCCTAGATCTATTGTATCGAGATAAAATAATTAATGAAGATAGTATTGATATTACGCTAAAACTAAATAAAGGAGAGTTAGTCTCTTTAGATGGAGAATGCACATATAGATTTTATTAATCTTATCCTTTGGTCAAAACAGAGCTTCTTGCTATTATGGTTATAAAATCAATAATAAGTAAAAGGCTCTTTTTATGTCACAACTTCATTACCTTGAAATTCAAAAAATTATTATCAAATTAAAACAACAATATCAAAACTCCGTTGACGCTTTACGTAATGCAATTGTTGATTATGCACAAAATGGAACATTACCCGATGTAAAGCAAAGAGCAGAAGGGTTATTTGCTTATCCTCAATTAACGGTATATTGGTCTGGTGAAATAAAAACAGAAGATAAAACGAGAGCTTATGGACGTTTGTCTCGTTCTGGTACTTATTCCACCACTATTACGAATCCTGCTTTATTTGAAAATTATTTGTCAGAACAACTGCAACTTATTGCTGATGCCTATCATGCAACTTTTGAAGTCAGCGCCTCAAAACAAGAGATCCCTTATCCTTTTGTAATTGATGGAACAGGTATTGGTTTTGATAGAAAAATGAGTGCCTCTTTAGCAAAATACTTTCCAACAACTGATCTATCTAAAATTGGTGATGAAATTACTGATGGTTTAATTTGTGATAGGGAAATATTGCCACTTTCTCATTTTGATGCTTTACGTACTGATTTCTCACTGGCACGTTTAAAGCATTACACTGGTACATTGGCTGAAGATATTCAACCCTATATTTTATATACGAATTATAATCGTTATGTTGATGAATTCGTTCGTTGGGCATGTGATCAAGTCGCGGATGAAAATAGTCCATATTGCGCACTTTCCTGTGCTGGATTTCAACGAATTACAGCAGACACTGTTGATCCTGAAAAGTTAATATCAGATTTAACTTGGAAGAAATATCAAATGCCTGCCTATCATTTAATTGCTAAAGAAGGTCCCGGAATAACATTAGTTAATATTGGTGTTGGCCCTTCAAATGCGAAAACAATTTGTGATCACTTAGCGGTTTTACGGCCTCATGTTTGGTTAATGATTGGTCATTGTGGCGGATTACGTGAAAGCCAACAACTTGGCGATTATGTTTTAGCCCATGCTTATTTGCGTGATGATCATATTTTAGATGATGTTTTACCACCTGATATCCCGATCCCAAATATTGCAGAAGTACAACGTGCACTTTATGACGCCACTAAAGCAGTCAGTGGAAAACCAGGGCATGAAATAAAACAAAGATTAAGAACAGGAACCGTTGTTACAACGGATGATCGTAATTGGGAATTACGTTTTTCGGTATCAGCCAGACGATTTAATTTAAGTCGTGCGGTTGCTGTTGATATGGAAAGTGCCACTATTGCGGCACAAGGTTATCGTTTTCGAGTGCCTTATGGCACATTATTATGTGTATCTGATAAACCATTACATGGTGAAATTAAATTACCCGGTCAGGCTAATCATTTCTATGAGGGCGCTGTGTCAGAACATTTGCAAATTGGTATTCAATCTATTGAGTTACTTAAACAAGAAGAAAGTAATTTACACTCTCGAAAATTAAGAACATTTAATGAACCACCTTTCAGATAAACTATAAGTGATAAAACCCCCCAATTATAATCAATTCAATAAGTTGGGGGGTTTATTTGATATCATCAAAAGTAAGTTATTCAAAAATAAAACTTAAAAACGTAAATGGCGAGCTGCTTTTCTTAGTCGATCATCTCCACGTCGGTCATAACGCTGAGTTGTCATAATACTGGCATGACCCATTGCATCTTTTACAGTTACAATATCTTCGCCATTATCAAGCATTGCGGAAGCAAAAGTTCTTCGAAGATCATGGGGAGCAAATTTATCAATGCCACTTTCTTGCTGACGAGTTTCTAAAATATAGTAAATAGCTTGGTCTGTAATTCGTTCAGTTGTTACATCGTCAAAACGACGAATTCGAGTGAAAAGGGGACCATCTTGAGTACCTCTTATTTCATCAATCCATAACTGAACACGATCCCAAGTATCATCGGGCATATAAGACATTCTTTCTTTATTACCTTTACCTCTGACAAGAAAGGCTTGATCACGAAATTGAATATGCTCGTAATTAATAGCGACTATTTCTGAACGGCGTAATCCACAACCCAATAGCACACTTAATATTGCAGCATCTCTTAAACCTTTCGATGTATTGTCTTTTTCACAGCTTTTAAATAAAGAACGAATTTCATGACTTGTTAATGCGCGGCCTTTAGGTAATCGACTTCCTCTGACAGATTTAACTTGGCGGATATGCTGATAACTTTCAGTATCCATCTGTTTCATTGCCCATGCTTCTAAAGCAACACCTTTTAATGCAGCAAGATAAGTATTGATTGTGGCAGGGGCTTTATTGGCATCAGATAACATATCAATAATAGCTTGAATATGATGACGACGAAGAGCACCCCATTGGCAATTTTTAAGAGAAGAAAAACCAATCATTTTGGCAACAATAGTTAAAAACGATCCCATCGTTTGACGACTACGTTTCGATCCTAAACTCATTAAATAAGCCATTGCGGGATTAGTGTGAGATGGAGTGGTGAATGTTGCATTCAGATCCAATAATGCTTGTTTTTCAGACAGCACTAGCGATGTTTCAGGTGTTAAATCCCGATCGTCATGGTGAAATTCCACTGTGATTTCCTTATTAAATCAACATAACCATGGTGAATATTCTAACAGATCCAAAAAAGAAAAAAGCTACTTTTTCAAAGGATCATTTTAATAAGTAGAGTTGATCTTGTTTGTTTTTACATCACTTAGTGCGTTAATTGAACGCAATTGGTGTGAATAGTAATCAAGCTGAGTTGGCGCTAAAATTAAGAATAAATTTCTTTCAGAAAAATGTAGGAAATAAGACGAATAATAGGAGATTGGCTAAGATTTCGTACCCAATTTCTCCCTTATTTTTAAATAGAAAAAATGAAGATCTTGGGTACGAAATAGAAAAATGACTATTTAAATTTACTCTTTATAAATAGCAACAACAGGTTTTCCATCATTACCGATAGTGCCACGGTACATACCTTCAGAATTAAAACTCATCGTATAGTTGCCAGATTTATCTAATACGATAACACCACCACTTCCATTAATAGCTTTAACTTCATCAAGTGCATTTTGTGCCGCTTTCTCTAAAGGTAGATTTTGATATTTAACTTGGGCTGCAATATTAAAGGCGGTTAATGTACGGATAAACATTTCACCAGAACCTGTTGCGGATACAGCAACTGTTTCATTATCGGCATAGTTTCCTGCACCAATAATAGGGGAGTCGCCAACTCGGCCATAGCGTTTATTAGTCATTCCCCCAGTTGAAGTTCCCGCTGCTAAATTACCATGTTGATCCAGTGCAACAGCACCTACTGTGCCATATTTATAATCGTACATCATCGGATCAATAAAAAGTGCAGCTGTTTTTCCATCATGATCTAAAACGACTTGTTCTTTTTCTATCGCTTTTTGAAGTTGTTGCCAGCGATGTTCGGTACGGAAATAAGAAGGGTCTACAATGGCCAGCCCTTGTTCTTTAGCAAAAAGATCTGCACCATTTGACACCATTAAAACATGAGGGCTTTTTTCCATTACCGCAATAGCAGCATTTATAGGATTTTTAACTGTAGTGACACCAGCAACAGCACCGGCATTGCGTGTTTTCCCATCCATAATAGAAGCATCTAGTTCATTGCGTCCGTCATGGGTAAAAACGGCGCCTTTTCCTGCATTAAAGAGAGGAGAATCTTCCATTACATTAATCGATTTTTGAACTGCTTCTATACTAGTGCCTCCGCTATTCAAAACAGCATATCCCGCATTTAATGCTTCAGTCAGTTTTTCTTTATATTCTTTTTCTTGTTCAGGGGTGATCGTGTCTTTAGTAATTGTGCCTGCACCACCATGAATAACAAGGCGAATTGGGGATTGAGTATTAGCAAAAACAGAGGTAGCAAATAGAGTGCAAAGTGTCATTGTGGCGAGTTTATACTTAATATTATTCATATAACCCTTCTTATTTTAGATTAAAATTAATTTGATATTTTCATATGTTTTCTTATCGATTTGTTTCTAAATTTTAATTAATTACGAAATTTGGCTGTAATAACTAACTGCAATAATCACTATATAAAAAGTTTAGGACATGAGTGGTCTGAACACTTGAATTTATTGTTGATTTATCGATCTCTGTCATAGAGTGATTTTACCTTGTGATTTATTTCATAAGTTATTCAATGGGTTATGCTTTTAAAGCTTATTTTTATATCAAAAGAAATATATTAAGTAAGTGATAATAAATTACATTTAAAATTAACAATGATATTTTCAATAGATTACTTCTAGGTATCTAAAAATAGGCCTCAATTAATTTTATATAATAAATTCAACCTGTTGTCATATGGGATCACATTGTAGTTAACTAATAATTAGTTATTTTATAAAAGAAAATAAAAATACAAATGTCATTTTAATATTGATAGGTGGTTGATAACTAATTGTTATTATTTCGTTTGTATTTTAATGCAATAAAAGGGTGTTTTTATATACAATTTGTGTGCTTCTTCGAATAATCAAAAAGGGATAATGGATTCTGTGATAAATGCACTACATTAATTTGAGTTAAGGCTCTATTATTAATGACATAATATTTATAATTCATAAGGTTAGCTTTTAATATTTTATTTTTTTATTAGGCATAAGTTAGCTTTATTAATACAAATGAACTATTTTTAAATATAGATAAAATAAAAAATTAATCAGTTTTAACTATTTAACTATTTTCTGACATACAGCAGATAAACACATTTTGGGTATTATTTTATGGCTAAAGGAAGGTTAAATAATTTATATGAAAAATCAAAAAAATAGTCGTTTTTTTGTTTATGGTATTATTCTTGTCGCGATAATTGTTGCTGGTGTTTTTTGGTGGAAATCTCAAGCACCGGCACTTCCTTCTGGATTTGCTCAAAGTAATGGGAGAATAGAAGCAACCGAAATTGATATATCAACAAAAAGTCCAGGAAGAATAGACTCTATTTTAGTTCAAGAAGGTGATTTTGTTAAAGCGGGTGAAGTTTTAGCCAAGATGGATACTCGTACACTTAAAGAACAACTGCATGAAGTTCAAGCACAATTAAATCAAGCAAAAAGTAGTGTTGTTACTGCTCAATCTGCATTATCACAACGTAATAGTGAACAACTTGCTGCCCAAGCGGTGGTTCGTCAACGTATTGCCGAACTGGATGCAGCACAAAAAAGACTCAATCGTTCTCGTGCACTAGTAAAAACCAATGCTATTTCTATTCAACAATTAGATGATGATATCGCCAGAACTGAAGGAGCAAGAGCAGCCGTTGAAGCTGCCAAAGCGCAAGAAACGGCAACCATAGCTGCTATTGAATCTGCAAAAGCGGGTATTATTCAAGCAAATACAAAAGTAGATGCCGCAACAGCAACAGAAAGACGCATCATGGCTGAATTAGATGACAGTATTTTAAAAGCCCCTCGTAATGGTCGTGTTCAATATCGAGTTGCTGAGCCAGGCGAAGTTTTAGGCGCTGGTGGTCGTGTGTTAAATATGGTTGATCTAAGTGATGTTTATATGACCTTCTTTTTACCAACTGAAGCGGCAGGTCAAGCTGCTTTAGGCAGTGACGTTCATATTATTTTAGATGCAGCCCCTCATATTGTTATTCCTGCAAAAACGACTTATGTCGCTAGTGTTGCCCAATTTACGCCTAAAACGGTTGAAACAGATAATGAAAGGCTGAAATTGATGTTTCGTGTAAGAGCAAGAATTTCACCTGAGTTACTCGAAAAACATCTTGAATATGTAAAAACTGGATTGCCTGGTCGTGCTTATATTCGATTAGATAACAATCAATCTTGGCCAACTGATTTAGAGGTGAAATTACCACAATGAGTCAAACAATGAGAACGCAAAGTCATTCTCATATCATTGAATTGACTCATGTATCCCAACATTATGGTGATACCAAAGCACTTGATGATGTGACATTGACTATTCCAGCAGGAAAAATGGTCGGCCTAATAGGCCCTGACGGTGTAGGTAAATCGAGTTTAATTTCTCTTATTTCAGGAGCAAGAGAAATTCAAACAGGGCAAGTGATTGTTTTAAATGGTGATATGACCGATGTTGAACATCGAAGGGCTGTTTGTCCTCGTATTGCTTATATGCCACAAGGATTAGGTAAAAATCTTTATCACACACTTTCTGTTTTTGAAAACGTTGATTTTTTTGGCCGTCTGTTTGGTCAATCAAAACAAGAACGAGCAGAACGTATAAACGACTTACTTGAAAGCACCGGGTTAGCGCCGTTTCGTGACAGACCTGCAGGCAAACTTTCTGGTGGGATGAAACAGAAATTGGGTTTATGTTGTGCATTAATTCATGATCCTGAATTACTTATTCTAGATGAACCGACAACAGGGGTTGACCCTTTATCACGTGCTCAATTTTGGGATTTAATTAATCGTATTCGTAAACGTCAAACAAACATGAGCGTGTTAGTTGCGACTGCTTACATGGAAGAAGCCGAGCGTTTTGATTGGCTGGTTGCTATGGATGCCGGTAAAGTTTTAGCAACGGGTCATGCCAATGAGTTAAAAGTACAAACTCAGACGAATGAATTAGAAGCCGCTTTTATCGAGTTGTTACCTGAAGAAAAGAAAAAGAATCATCAAAAAGTTATTATTCCTCCTAGAGATAAAAGTGACGATGACGTGATTGCCATTGAAGCTAAAGATCTAACCATGCGTTTTGGTCAATTTGTTGCGGTTGATCATGTGAGCTTTCGCATTCCTAAAGGTGAAATTTTTGGTTTCTTGGGATCAAATGGCTGTGGTAAATCAACCACAATGAAAATGCTGACGGGATTATTAGAAGCCAGTGAAGGGCGAGCTTGGTTATTTGGTCAAGAAGTTGATCCTAAAGATATCGAAACTCGTCGTCGGGTGGGATATATGTCGCAAGCTTTTTCACTTTATAGTGAATTAACAGTACGACAAAATCTAGAATTACATGCCAAACTTTTCCATATTCCTGAAGAAGAAATTCCTCAGCGAGTCAAGGCGATGAGTGAACGTTTTAATTTAACCGATGTTGAAGATGTCCTTCCTGATGGTTTGCCATTAGGTATTCGCCAACGTTTATCCCTTGCAGTTGCAGTTATTCATAAACCCGAAATGCTGATACTGGATGAACCAACTTCAGGTGTTGACCCAATTGCACGAGATATGTTCTGGAACTTGATGGTTGACTTATCAAGACGTGACGGTGTCACTATTTTTATTTCAACCCATTTTATGAATGAAGCCGCACGCTGTGATCGAATGTCACTTATGCATGCGGGTAAAGTTTTAGTCACTGATACCCCAAGTAATTTAGTCAAAAATAGTCAATTTGATACCCTTGAAGAAGTCTTTATTGATTATCTTAAGAAGGCATCAGGTGAACAAGAAAACTCTGAACTTAATGAAAAAACACTACAACTTCCCGCATCTAGCGATGAAAGTGCAGAAAAAGCCTTAAAGCAAAGATTTAGTCTGCGACGTTTATTTAGCTATAGTATTCGTGAAGGCATGGAGTTGCGCCGTGATCCTGTGCGTCTAACATTGGCATTATTAGGAACGGTTATTCTCATGTTTATTATGGGATATGGAATTAGCATGGACGTTGAAAACTTACGCTTTGGTATTATGGATAGAGACCAAACGGGTTTAAGTCAAGCATATAGCCAAAATCTGTCAGGCTCTCGTTATTTTATTGAAAAAGCACCAATCACTGATTATGACCAACTTGAACGTCGGCTACGTAGTGGAGATATCACAGTTGCAATTGAAATTCCGCCTAACTTTGCCCGTGATGTTGCTAAAGGGAATACTGTAAAAATAGGAGTTTGGATAGATGGTGCGATGCCAAATCGTGCTGAAACAGTACGTGGTTATATTCAGGCGATGCACTTAACATGGATGCTTGATATGGCAATGCGTCAACCAACAAATGTAGTTGATAAATTATCACCGATTAATATCGAAACACGTTATCGTTATAATCCTGATGTAAAAAGTTTACCTGCTATTGTGCCTGCTGTTATCCCACTTTTATTAATGATGATCCCTGCGATGTTAAGTGCATTGAGTGTGGTACGTGAAAAGGAGCTGGGTTCTATTATTAACCTTTATGTTACACCTGTTACCAAGGCTGAATTTTTATTAGGTAAACAATTTCCTTATATTTTATTGGGAATGTTTAACTTTTTTATGCTCTGTGCGCTTTCGGTCTTTGTATTTGGTGTCAGTTTTAAAGGCAGTATGCTTACGCTCTCTTTAGGGGCATTGCTCTATATTACGATCGCAACAGGAATGGGGTTATTAATTTCTTGCTTTATGAAAAGTCAGATTGCCGCTATTTTTGGTACTTCAATTATTACCTTAATTCCAGCAACACAATTTTCAGGAATGATTGACCCTGTTTCATCACTAGAGGGTATTGGTAAATGGATAGGGCATATTTATCCTACTTCTCATTTCTTAACTATTGCAAGAGGGACTTTTTCAAAAGGATTAAATCTTTTTGATTTACCTTGGTCTTTTATTCCTTTGCTTATTACCATCCCTATTGTAATTGGGCTAAGTGTCTTTTTCTTGAAAAAGCAGGAGGCTTAAATGTGGCACACAATGCAAAATGTATTTAACTTAGGTATAAAAGAGCTACGAAGCCTCTCACGAGATAAGGCAATGCTGGCATTAATTGTGTTTGCTTTTACCGTATCGATTTACTCATCAGCAACGGTAACTCCGGGTTCATTGCACCATGCACCGATTGCGGTTGCTGATCAGGATAAATCACAATTATCTGCACGTATTGTAAATAGTTTTTATATGCCTTATTTTTTGCCACCTGCAGATATCACTCCTGAGCAAATAGATGGTTTGTTAGATAGAGGCGCTTATACGTTTGCATTAGATATCCCACCTAATTTTCAGCGTGATCTTTTAGCGGGTCGTAAACCGGAAATACAAGTTAATATCGATGCAACACGAATGAGCCAAGCTTTTTTAGGTAATAGTTATATACAAAACATTGTAATGGGAGAGGCGAAAACCTTTTTAGCCAAAAACAGAACCAACGACCCATTACCTGTTGATTTAGAAGTAAGAATGAGCTTTAACCCTAACTTAACACAATCTTGGTTTGGTTCCGTGATGGCAATTATCAACAATATCACTATGTTATCGATAGTATTAACAGGGGCCGCATTAATAAGAGAGCGAGAGCACGGAACCATTGAACATTTACTGGTTATGCCTGTAACTCCCTTTGAAATCATGCTTTCTAAGATATGGTCAATGGGGTTGGTTGTACTATTGGCATCGGTAATGTCATTAGTTTTAGTGGTAAAAACCTTGCTTAATGTACCTATTGAAGGCTCGGTTTTACTGTTTATGTGTGGTGTTGCTTTAAGCTTATTTGCGACAACTTCTATTGGTATTTTCTTAGGTACAATGGCGCGTTCAATGCCACAATTTGGTTTATTGATGATTATGGTTTTACTACCATTAAATATGCTATCTGGCGGTATGACGTCACGAGAAAGTATGCCTCAGTTTGTACAAGATGTAATGCAAACAATGCCAACGACACACTTCGTGAGTTTAGCTCAGGCCATTTTATATCGTGGTGCTGATTTCTCTATTGTATGGCCTCAATTTATTGTCTTAATTATTATTGGTTCTGTATTTTTCTCATTAGCCTTATTACGTTTTAGAAAAACAATTTCAGCTATGGCCTAATAAATTTTAAATATTAATCGATAAATTAACCTATTCTCTTCTATTATTAAATATAGAAGGAATAGGTTTTTTATTGATTCAATATATCTAATGTTGGTGTTTTTAATTAATGATAAGGTTTCAATAAATAATATTCACGAAGGTAAATAATCTATTTAAGGTAAGGCGTTAAATAAAATTCATTAATAAAGGATTTTATTCATTACTTGAATAACATAGTTTATATATTTTTATTGGTTGAGCTAAATTTATTTTTAATAAGGATAATTTTATGAGAATAATGAAGATATTAAAAAAAGTAACAATAGAAAGGAAAATTAATAAAGAATAAAAAATTGGCATGGATATAATGGATATTAAACCAATTAGAGATAAATTATAATTTGTTATTTTGGCATCAACATTCTTTAGATAATAATATTGGTTTAACAATAGATAGAGGTAAACAGCATTTTGTTTTTAATCCTGATGGTGTTTTACCAAATAATAGACATACAGTCGGATATACATGCTTAGAATCATAACCTAATGGTGATGACACCTTAATGCTAAGAGACTGTCTGAACAAAGCATAGACTATTTTTAGGAAAAGTCACTGAAACATAAGAAAATAATAGAAATAACTTGCGAAACCTTGCCTTGCGTTAGATTTATTACATTTCCCTTTGAAAAGTTATATACATCTGCACTATAAAATATAAGATTTTCTTATTGGTTTTTAATTTATTAGTTTCTGGCAAGGACGGAAACTAATCGAGAGAAAACACATTAAGTCACTCATTCTGTTTTTTATCATTGCTATAATTTAAGAGGCTAAATATGTCATCTACACTTAAGCTTAATGATGGTTTATCTGATATCGGAGCGATAATACATTATGGTATCAGTCAGATCCCAGTGGTCGGAGGTGTACTAAGCACCATTTTTGGCCTTTTATGGCCAACAGATAAGGAAGATATATGGAGCACGATTAAACAGGAAGTGCAAAGCCTTATTAATGAAGATATTCAAGAGGACGACTGGAATCGCCTTGTGGCCGCAGTAAGCGAGCTTCAGGATAAAGTATCATTTATCAATGACCAGTTAATTAATGCCCAGTATGATACTGCTGGCCCTGAACTGATGACAGTGGTTGTAGATCTCGTTGGAATTGAAGAAAACTTCAAAATAGAAGGGACTAATTTCAAATATGCATTTGCTCCACTTTTTGTCGCCGCTGTAAATTTAAAAATTGCCTTATATCTTGAAGGGATTAAATACTCTAATGAATTAGGATTAAGTCAGGATCAAGTTAATCAATTAAAGTCATTGCTTCAATCTGATATTCAGAACTCCAAGAGTTATTTATCTCCAATAAATTCGGCAATAGGCAGTACTTATCTTAACAACATACAGACCTACTTTAGTGTGAAGTTATATTATGGAACAAGTGTGTCTTTATTTAATGAACTATGGTCAGGGGATTATGAAGACTATAATGCTCCTGCACCGCTGGAAAATTACTACGTTCCAGTCATGGCAGCGGGATCTTTCTTTAAGCTTATAAGCCTAGATGGGCAAAATTACTCAGTACCTATGGCATTTGCTGAAGTCGCTGAAAACTCAATGATGCCTTCTACAAACATCCTAGGATCTTTATATCAAGAGCCAACATCTTATCCAGATGGCTATATTAATTTTATCGATGTTTATACAGACCTGTCAGTGTCACATCGAACTACTGGGTTAATGTTTACCTGTAGTGGGTCTGATGAACAATATGAAATGGGTATGACGCCAAATAACAATTACTCATTCAATGTTGGACAAAACACCATGAGTATTAATGTTGATGGTGGTGAGTTCATTAATCAGGTGTCCGTGAGAGCAGAATCTTTTGTTTCACAAATTGAGTTCACTACTAATCTTAATAATACAATGGTAGCAGGTCAGCATCCTGATGATGACCCTGTGCAAGAAGTCACTTTAGTCAGCCCATTTTCAATTAACTCCATGTATGTGGTCTCTGATGTTGCAGGATATATACAATCATCTGGCCATCAAATGTGTGGGATAGCGATTTCAGCAATATATAATAATGAACTTGCGATGCAATATGTCAGCAGTCTATATAAAAACAGTTAAGGAGGTGTGTTATGTCGACTACTAATTATGTTATTCAACCCTTGGAAACTGTTACAGTATGGGACGATGCTGAACCTATCATTCCAACAGTTACTAAAAGTGTAATTGTTACTAATAATGGTGAAACGAAATTAGAAGTTGTGAATTACTGGGCACCGCCATCACATGTTTTTTATCCCGATACCACATATTGGGTTGAACCCTATGACACGATTATCGTTCAAGCCCCCCAACGATCATTTTACTACTACAGAGTTAATGTAACTAACTCGGATGATACCAAGGTGGGTGCGGCTATCGTTGAAATTTTAGATTAACATTTACTTGATGGTCAGGAGATTCAATTACCTTTTTTGAATCTCCTGCCATAAGTAGTGGCGAGAGCTGATCTGGCGGCGACAATTCTTTAATGGCTACAATTATCGACTATTGCAAAAAACATCACATTTCCGTCAAAATGTTTGTATCCGTTCGATGAATCCCACCTAGCTTTTAAAATCCCAAGGGAGTAAACGGTCGATGTTGGGTGTGGGGTGACATAATTCATTCAAGCTTTCGAAGCCTTAATAGCTCAGATCTCTCATCAGAATTCAAACTACTACCTGATTGCTCAGAGTCGAACAGTTATAAAGTAATTTATCGGTGGTCCCCAGCAGTCAGAAAAGAAAGCGATAATGGTATGTTTTATGGTTTTTGGCCAGGTGAGATCTTACGAGGATTAGGTATGTATATTTTATATAAACAAGAAAACTGATTAATTAATAGATTAACTTTGCCTATCCTCAAATAGCCACAGTTAAGGCATAAATCGATAACCGATCCCGGTTTCTGTTATTAAGTGTACAGGACATGTGGGATCGACTTCTAATTTTTGGCGCAGATGCCCCATATAAATACGTAAATAATGGCTATGTTCGACAAAATTAGGCCCCCAAACATGTTGCATTAAATGCCGTTGAGTAAGCACTTTACCACTGTTATTAACCAATTCACTTAGTAAGCGAAATTCTGTTGGTGTTAAATGAACCTGTTCATTTTGGCGAGTGACAATGCGATTAACCCAATCAATAGTAATATCACCAAAGGTAAATTGTGTGTTTTCAGTTTCTTGCTTTACAAAACGACGTAGTGAAGCCCTTACTCTGGCAAGTAGTTCACTAATACCAAAAGGTTTCGTTAGATAATCATCAGCTCCCGCATCAAGTGCGTTTACTTTATCTTGTTCACCATCTCTTGCAGAAAGGACGATTACAGGCGTACTACTCCATTGGCGATAATCTTGAATAAAACAGAGTCCATCTTTATCAGGTAAGCCGAGATCAAGAATAACCAAATCGGGTTTTCTTGATGCGGCTTCAATTAACCCTCGTTGACATTCAGAGGCCTCATAAACACGAAAACCTTCGTTCTCTAATGCTAGCCGAACAAATCGTAAGATCTCTTTTTCATCTTCAATAATTAAAATGTTATATGGAGTCACTGTTTTATTTCAATCTCATCAATATCAGGGAGTGATTTTAAAGGTAAAACAAAGTGGAAACTTGCTCCACCTTTTTTATTGTTTTCAGCCCAAATTTCACCTTCATGCAAGCGAATAATCGCATTGCAAATCGCTAAACCTAATCCTACACCAGGAATAGCCGACTCTTTTACTGCGCGTGAAAATTTATTGAAAATATGCTGTAGCTGATCACAAGGGATACCATGACCTTCATCCCAAATTTCAACATGAATTTTTATTTCTTCTGTGTAGGCTTTTATGCCTAACTTTGTGTTTGATGCCGTGTACTTAACCGCATTTTCAAGTAGGTTCGTGATAACCCGTTCAATTAAATTACCATCACAATAAAGCAGTAAATCAGCCGGAATATCAATTTGTAATGGATGTTTATCAAGTAAATAAGAGAGTGACCGAATAGCACTTCCTGTAATTTCTTGCAACGAATTCCATTGTAAATTCACTTGAATACCACCTGATTGTATCCGTGCCATATCCAGTAAGTTATTGACTAAACGTGAAGTTGTGAGAATTTGTTGTCGAATTTGGTTCACTTGCTCAGTATGTGAAGAACCTTCGGCACTTAAATTCAGAAGTAATATCTCAGATTGACCAAAAAGCACAGTAAGAGGGGTTTTTAAATCATGAGAAAGAGCCGCTAAGAGTGCATTGCGTAATTGTTCTCGTTCTATATTAATTCGTGATTGTTCGGCCATTTCTGCCTGTTGTAATCGCTCAAGCGCATTGGCAATCAGACCATTAAACGTTTGTAATAATTGTTGTTGTTCAGGAATAAGTAATTGGCGAAGATTATTGGGTTCAATGGCTAAAATAGCCAAAACTTGTTGAGATGCACTAATAGGGTGTAATTGATAAGGCACACTTGGAAGCGTATCAGTGCCCGCGCCTGCAATTTGGTCTTTGTCATAACACCAACGTGCAATTGCATTATCAAGAGGTAAATGTCCCATTCCTTGAGCATGAAAAGGAGTTAACTTCTCTTGTTTATTGGGGATAAGCAAACAAACTTTGGCATCAAATGCACTTGATAGAAAATGATAACTTGTTTGAGCAATCTCTTGTAAATTTACCGCTCGACTAAGTTCTCGGGTCATCTCAAATAAATGGCGAGTACGTTGCTCTCGATAACGTGCAACCCGTGTTTGATAACGCATGCCTGCGGTTAAATTCCCTACTACTAGCCCAACAATAAGCATTACAGTAAATGTAATTAAATACTGCATATCTAAGACAGCGAGAGAAAAGTGAGGCTGTACAAAAAATAGATCAAAGCTAATAACATTAATTAATGCGGCAAAAATGGAAGGGCGACGGCCAAAAAAGAGAGCGATTAATACAACCCCCAATAAATAGAGTGTGACTAAATTGGCCTTATCAAGTGCTAATAGGAATGTACGAGAAAATAAGGTTATTGCTAAACATAATCCAATGGCTGTGAGATAACCTTTTATATTTTGTCGCCATTTATCATTTTGCAGTTGCGGTACTTTGGTTTTATAACGAAACTCCTCATCATTCAGAGCAACACTGATAACATGGAGATCAGGTGCATATCGCGCTAGTTTTTCAGCAAAACGCATACGTATCCAACGTTTTAGCCACTGCCACTTTTGATAAGTGCGCTGTCCAATAATCACTTTTCCTAAATTATGCTCTCTGGCATAACGGATCACTGCTTTTTCTGCATAATTGTCGGAGAGGATCGCAGTTCTAGCACCAAGATGTTTGGCCAGCTTTAATGAATGTAAAATTGCTCGGCGTTTATGTTCTCCAATTTGGTGAAGTTTAGGTGTTTCAACATAAATAGCATGCCATTGGCAACCAAAAGCAGCAGCATAACGCGCTGCTGTACGAACTAATTTATCGTTGCCACCATGAGCACCAAGGCAAACCATCAAGCTATCTGTTGTGTGCCAAACTGGGGCTGTTCCTTGACTATCGCGGAACTCTTTAACTTGTGTATCAACACGATCGGCCATACGACGTAAAGCTAATTCACGCAAGGCAATTAAATTACCTTTACGAAAAAAGTGTTCTATTGCACGCTCGGCTTGTCCTGCAATATACACTTTGCCTTCGTGTAATCGCTGTTGTAAATCGTCAGGTGGCAAATCCACCATAACTACTTCATCAGCACTATCAAAAATATAATCTGGAATTGTTTCTTGAACTCGAACACCTGTAATACTACCGACAATATCATTAAGACTTTCAATATGTTGTACATTTATCGTAGCAAGAACATCAATACCCGCATCCAATAGCTCTTCAATATCTTGCCAGCGTTTAGGATGTCGGCATTTATGGGGATTACTAAATGCCAATTCATCCATTAAGATCACCGCAGGGTGCCTTGCTAAAGCAGCATCTAAATCAAATGCTGTTAATTTTCTACCGTGATAATGAATACGTTGTGGTGGCAATACTGGCAATCCACTTAATAATGCCGCCGTTTCTTGGCGTTGATGTGTTTCAACCACGCCCACAAGAATGTCGATACCTTGCTGGTGGAGACGTTGAGCTTCTTGCAACATGGCGTAGGTTTTCCCTACGCCAGCACAAGCACCAAAAAATATTTTTAAACGCCCTCGAGTTGTTATTCGCGTTGAAGCGAGTAAATCATCAGGAGAAGGGCGTTGCCATTGTTGATCATGTTCCATTCTATTGAATACTCGCTTTCTGTTGTATTTCAGCACTTAATTTATCAAGTGCTTGATTCAGCATAAATACATTCACCACAGGCTCTCCCATAAATGACATTAATGGAGATATCGTGTTATTTTTTATTAATTGTTCTATTTCATTTTTTGGAAGCTGGCGTAACTGTGCAATATTTTCAACTTGGTAATAGGCTGCTTGTAATGAAATATGAGGATCAAGCCCACTTCCTGATGCAGTGACCAAATCCACAGGTACTATATGATGATTACCAACATTTTTTTGCCATGTTTGAACTCGTTTTACAACTTCATTTAGTAACAATGGATTAGAAGTCGCCAATTGGCTAGCACCTGAAGCCATACTGTTATAAGGCATTTCAGTCGTCATCGAAGGCCGACTTTTAAAATAATCGGCTCGATTAAATTGTTGGCCAATTAATTCAGAACCAATGAGCGTGTTATCTTGATAAATAAGAGAACCTTTCGCTTGCCATGGGAATATTAAGTTAGCTAATCCTGTTACTAAAAGAGGATAGGCTAGCCCAGTTATTAGTGTAAGTAATAATAACATTACTAATGATGAACGAAATAGAGGCATATATAACTCCTTAAAACCCAATAAGCGCTAAAATCATATCGATAACTTTAATGCCAATAAATGGTATTAATAGCCCGCTGATCCCATATAACGAAAGATTACGACGAAGTAATACATGTGCTGATACAGGGCGATAATTCACACCTTTAAGTGCAAGTGGGATCAAGAAAACAATAATTAAGGCATTAAAAATAACTGCAGATAGCATGGCCGATGCTGGTGAATGTAAGTCCATTACATTAAGCATATTGAGTTGAGGATAAGTGACGGCAAAGGCGGCTGGAATAATGGCAAAATATTTAGCAATATCATTGGAAATACTAAAAGTAGTTAACGCACCACGTGTCATTAGCATTTGTTTACCGATGTGTACAACTTCGATTAACTTTGTTGGATTAGAGTCTAAATCAACCATATTACCGGCTTCTTTGGCAGCTTGAGTACCTGAATTCATCGCAACAGCAACATCGGCTTGTGCTAATGCAGGAGCATCATTAGTGCCATCACCCGTCATTGCGACTAATCGACCTTCTGATTGATATTGACGAATTAATGCTAATTTTGCCTCAGGTGTTGCTTCTGCAAGGAAGTCATCAACACCAGACTCTGCTGCGATAGCTGCCGCCGTAAGATGATTATCACCGGTGATCATGACGGTTTTTATCCCCATTTGGCGAAGTTGAGCAAAACGTTCTTTAATACCGCCTTTCACAATATCTTTAAGTTCAACAACCCCTAAAATTTTCTGATTTTCAACGACCACCAGCGGTGTTCCACCTGCTCTTGCTACTTGCTCAACTATAGCGGTGACTTCATCAGGAAAATGACCGTGACTGACTTCAATATGACGACGAATAGCATCAACAGATCCTTTGCGGATCAATCGCTCTCCAATATTGACCCCACTCATTCGAGTCATTGCAGAAAAAGGAATAAAAGAAGCCCCCATTGATGCTAAATCACGCTCACGCAAATTAAAGCGTTGTTTAGCAAGGATCACAATGCTTCTGCCTTCGGGTGTTTCATCTGCAAGAGAACTTAACTGTGCGGCATCAGCAAGTTGTTTTTCGCTGATCCCTGAAAGGGGTATAAAACGTGATGCTTGGCGATTGCCTAATGTAATGGTACCTGTTTTATCAAGCAGTAAAACATCAACATCACCAGCGGCTTCAACTGCACGACCACTAGTTGCGATAACATTCGCATCTAACATTCGGCTCATACCTGCAACACCAATTGATGAAAGCAACCCACCGATCGTGGTAGGGATCAGACATACTAACAAAGCAATTAAGGTTACGACTGAAATAACGTCGCCATGGCCTTGAAACTCGACAGCAAAAACACTGAACGGGTAAAGGGTGATGCAGGCTAATAAGAAAATAAGTGTGAGCGCTGTTAATAAGATAGTTAATGCCACTTCATTTGGTGTTTTTCTGCGTTTAGCTCCTTCAACCATTCCAATCATACGATCGAGAAATGAATTACCCGCTTCAGCAGTACAACGAATAATCAACCAATCAGATAACACACGAGTACCACCAGTGACAGAAGAAAAATCACCACCTGATTCACGGATCACGGGTGCGGATTCACCCGTAATAGCACTTTCATCAACTGAAGCACCACCTTCAATAACTTCACCATCACAAGGAATAACTTCACCCGCGTTGACTAAAACGATATCACCTTTATGTAATGAGAAAGAGTCAACGGTTTCTTTTGGTGCATTGATGTCAGCGTGATGTAAACGTACTGCTTTGGATTGTTGTTTAGCACCACGTAAACTAGCTGCTTGTGCTTTGCTTCGGCTTTCTGCTAATGACTCAGCAAAATTGGCAAATAACAATGTCACCCATAACCAAAACATCACTTGTGAAGTAAAGTGATTATCATTAGGGAGATACCCTAATAGCGAAGCAATCCAAATACCGGTAGTTAAAAGCGCACCAACATAAACAATAAACATAACGGGGTTACGCCATTGTGCCTGAGGTGTACATTTTCTTATCGCATCAAAGAAAGCCGACATTATTGTTTTGCTGTCAAAAAGTTGGGTTGTTTTCATGATAGGTTTCCTTATTTAGCCCAAAACAGCTGTAAGTGTTCTGCAATAGGGCCAAGTGCTAATGCCGGAACAAAAGTCAAAGCACCGATCAATAATACCGTGAGGATCAATAAAAAAATAAACAGTGGTGAAATGGTAGAGAGTGTCGCTAAGCTTTCTGGTTGACGTTTTTTCACCGCTAAACTACCGGCAATAGCGAAAACAGGTAACATGACACCAAAGCGGCCAATGAGCATTGCGATACCCAATAACAGATTATAAAAAGGTGAATTGACATTGAGTCCAGCAAAGGCACTACCGTTATTATTCGCAGCAGAAGTAAATGCATATAACACTTCGCTAAAACCATGAGGGCCAGGGTTTAAAATGGCTTCACGACCAACATCAGTAAATAAAGCGAGGGTTGTACCTAATAAAACAATGGTTGGAGAGACTAAAATAGCAACGGCTACCCATTTCATCTCAGCAACACCTATCTTTTTACCGAGATATTC
The DNA here is from genome assembly GCF_040140305.1 of Proteus sp. fly-1008. Lineage (NCBI taxonomy): Bacteria > Pseudomonadati > Pseudomonadota > Gammaproteobacteria > Enterobacterales > Morganellaceae > Proteus > Proteus sp. fly-1008. The sequence goes on along the minus strand of NZ_JBEEWH010000001.1, from coordinate 353,318 downwards.
CGGCGCACGACCAACCATTAATCCAGCGATAAATACAGCTAATAACACATAGAGGATCATGCCATAAAATCCTGAACCTACACCGCCAAAAACCACTTCACCTGTTTGCATTAACCACATTGGTACCATGCCACCTAATGCCGTTAATGAATCGTGCATTGCATTAACGGCACCACAAGATGCTGCCGTTGTGACAGCAACAAAAATGGCGCTACCAATTATTCCAAACCGTGTTTCTTTGCCTTCGAAATTCAGTGAGCTATTGGTACCTGCGAGCATAAATTCTGGATTTCCGTGCCATTCAGCCCAAGTAATAACACCTACGGCAACAATAAAAATCAGCGTCATTGCCCAAAGTAAAGTGTAGCCTTGGCGCTGAGTTCCACTTAAACGACCAAAGGCAAAACACAAGGCAGTAGGGATAAGAAAAATAGCGAGTATTTGTAAGAAGTTGCTTAATGAAGTTGGATTTTCATAAGGATGTGCAGAGTTTGCTGCAAAATAACCACCGCCATTTGTACCTAATAACTTAATTGCTTCTTGAGAAGCAACTGGCCCCATTGGCAGCCATTGGTGTTGACCATCAAGACCTTGGCTCAATAGCGCAGGATGAAAGTTTTGTATCACTCCTTCGCTGACAAATAATAACGACCAGATAATAGCTAAAGGGAGTAAGACATATATTGTAATACGGCCAATATCGACCCAAGCATTTCCTAAAGAAGTACAAGAAGATTGTGTTAATGCCCTAATTAAAACAAAAGCTACCGCAATTCCAGTTGTGGCAGATAAAAAGTTTTGTACTGCAAGCCCCATCATTTGACTCAAATAACTGACGGCAGTTTCACCGCTATAAGCTTGCCAGTTAGTATTTGTAATAAAGCTAATAGTTGTATTTAGCGCTAAATCCCAATTCATATTAGGGGCAAATTGGGGATTTAAAGGTAAATAGCCTTGGTTAAGCAGTATGACAAATAATAAAATTGCCCCCATTAAATTAAAAATAAGCAGAGCGAACATATACTGATATCCGCGCATAGGCTGAATGGACTTACCTGCGGGTTTAAAACCACAGCAACGCCAAATGACATGTTCAGTTTGAGTAACCCAATGAGGTAAATCGCCTTCAATCAGGCGAGCCAAATAATGTCCAAGCATTTTTCCTATTACAAAGAGTGTAATAAGAAAAACAGCAATATATATCAACGCTGTTGTTGCCATTTTTAAAATGCCTCTGCGTGAAATAACACATAAATAAGATAAGCAGTGAGCAAAACAACTAATGCCACAGCACCGAATATCACCATCAGAACAATCCTTTTACTATTTAGATTAAGAAAGCGTACTTAAAGGACTGTAAAGATGTTGATAAAAGAGATAGGTGAAGTGTAAAAAAAGTATAAAAATGGCTAATAGGTGTGCATAGACTCCTTGATTGGTTGAAATAAGGTCATGCCTTTGTTAGATCTAAGTTAGGTTAAAATAATATGCTAATTAAGTGGATAGAAATTAGCACTCTCTAGAGGATATTGAATGAATACTCGCTATCTAAAGGCCAAATGGTTTTTATACTTCTTAAGCTTATTAATAATTTCATCTATATTCATGGTCAAAGCGATGGCAAATTCTGATAAAGCATATTTAGTTACACTGGCACAAGAGGGGAATTTATCTGAATTAAAACGTCAGATAGAACAAGGTGCAAATATTGAACAACGTGATCTAAAATTACGCACACCGCTAATGGCGGCTACACATGCCAACCAAATTGAGGTTGCAAAATACCTGATTGAGCATGGTGCAGATGTTAATGCCCGTGATGCTATTCATGATTCACCCTATCTTTATTCGGGCGCTAGAGGTTTACAGGAGATCTTAGAATTAACGTTATCCCATGGTGCCTCACTTAAAAGCGTTAATCGTTATGGTGGAACAGCATTAATTCCTGCTTCAGAGCGGGGTCATGTAAAAACAGTAAAAACATTGATTGATGCTGGTGTGGATGTTGATCATATTAATCGTTTAGGTTGGACTGCTTTAATTGAAGCTATTATTTTAGGTGATGGTAGCCAAAAATATGAAGAGATTGTGACTTTACTTATTGAAGGTGGAGCTAACGTTAACCTCGCCGATGGCTCTGGCCACACACCATTAACCTTAGCTAAAGATAAAGGCTATACAAACATCGTTAATATACTTGAACAAGCGGGGGCGAAATAATGTCAGATAATCAGTTTATACAACAAGCTATATCGCTTGCCATAGATAATGTAAAAGTAGGGGGAAGGCCTTTTGGCGCGGTCATTGTGAATAATGGTCAAGTGATTGCAAGTGCTGTTAATCAAATAATAACGACAAATGATCCCACTGCCCACGCTGAATTATTAGCATTACGGGAAGCCGGAAAAGTATTAGGGCGAACAAAATTAGATGATTGTATAGTTTATGCCAGTGGACAACCTTGTCCAATGTGCCTTGCCGCAATGCGTATGGCGGGGATCTCTAAAATTTTTTATGCCTATTCTAATGAGGATGCAGAGCCTTACGGACTATCGACAGCCAGTATTGCTAAAGCATTAAGAAAGGTACCAGAGCAACAAGAAGGCCTCCAATTTGTACAGCTAAAAACGGAGGGGGAAATACAACCCAAGCTTTACCAGTATTGGTCACAGCAACCTTAGGTGTTCATTTTTCTATAAATAAAAGTCCTAAAAGCGAGATTAAAATAACAGCATAAGATCAGATACTTTTAGGACTTTTTATTTTTACTATTGATGATTAATCAACAAAACAATTGTTTTTCAGCAGGGGTCACATTTAACTGCGATTGCCAACTTTTGAGCGTTAATGTCGCCAACATGGCTAAACCTTCGTAATAAGGGAATGCCCCTTGCAAAGATAACTTCTCTAAATAGCGATAAGCCCATGGCAGAAGATGTTCTGCTAATAGCTCATTGAGCTTTTCAGGGCGAGTTTCTGCAATCCATGCCACCATCATTACCATTAATCCAAAGTGATCTTCAGGTTCATTTTGGGTTAATGCAATATCAATGCCATTTTCTAGCATCCATTCACGTAAATCTAATGTTGAATTACCAAATAATACATTTTCATGATCAAGATAGACCGAGCCCCAAGGCGGTGCTGGAAGTGCGTAAGGTCCGACAAATAGGCGCTGATAAGCTTGTGCTAAAGTTTCTTCATTTAATGAGGTTTGTGAAAGCAGACTTGCAATACGTTGCTTTTCTTCTTCGCTGCCATACGGCCATTCTTCAATCCACTTTTGACTCGACAGCAGTTCGACAATGTCACTTTTTTCAGTGGGTGAATAATAAAACGCCGCACCTAAAATACGGGCAGTAAGAGAAATATCAGTAATAAGTTGTTGTTCCATAATATTTTTATAATCCGCTTAGATTTATTGTCTTTACTATATGCGATTTTCTATCTAAACATAATGACTAAGATTAAAAAAGAGTGATACCGCATTATAAAAGGAAAACCGCCATAACAGATAAAAGAGTGGACTTTTTAACTATTACAGCGGTTTAAAGGCTGAGTATTTAATTAACCAACTACCGCCATACCGACAGTCATATGTAAACCATAGAACACACCACGTCCAATAAATTCACCGGTAAACACTAAAATAAAGCCCAATGCTAATAAAGCAACAGAAGGGTTATTTTTACGTAGAAGTGGTGTAATCCAGCAACTTAATCCTAAAACTAAAGCTACTAATTTAATTCCCATCAAAGCACCATAGTTAGGGACTAAATCTACCGCTTTTTGTACAGAGGTTTGAATAGAACCTAATTCAAAGCCTTGAGATGTTGCCACAATAGCATTCACAATAATTGCGATAACACTCAATAATGGCAATGTACTGGCGCAATTGAGGTTAAAACCTGCAATACGCAGTAAAAGTGCCGCTAAAATAGGGCCACCGATAAAGGCAGTTAGCACAAAATTAAATGTGGTGTAGCTGTTATACCATGTTGGAACGGTATCAATTTGGTATACGCGAGATATTGCCGTAATAAATAATGCGGCTAATACTATAACCAGTGCGACCCATAATTTGCCTAATGCAGCCGGCATTTTATTAAGTACAGCCAATAGCCAATAAATCCCCCCTAGGGCAAAGAAAATTGAACCACTGGCAATTTCATTACTTAATGATGAGTGACCCAGACGAAGTAATGAGTTAAATGCACGTAATGGGGTTCCCATATGCATCATAGATAATAAGAAACCAATTCCCATTAATGCCCAAAGACCAAACATGCTGTAATGTACTTTTCTGTTCATTTCAGGAGAAAGCTTACCCGAAAGAATAGCGCATCCCATGATAATAAAAGCGCCAGCAACACTTTGACCGATAACAGTAAAGAACATCAGTGGCCATTCATGCAATCCCACCATCTTACACCTCCTCTGGGTTTGCCAGATGACCGGTGGTATCACCCACAGGACGGCTATTGGCATTTAATTTAAGGACAATATTTGGCTTGGTGTATTTTGCTGAAGGAAGTGGGGCGATTTCAGCTAAATCACCGTATTTTGCGCGTAATTCTTCAATAGGTGCCATATCTAATGCGCGTAGTGGACAAGACTCAACACAAATTGGTTTTTTGCCTTCAGCTACACGCTCATAGCAACCGTCACACTTGGTCATATGACCTTTGACTTCATCAAATTGCGGTGCACCATAAGGGCATGCCATATGGCAATAGCGACAACCGATACAAATATCTTCATTAACAACAACAAAGCCATCTTCACGTTTATGCATTGCACCGCTTGGGCAAACTTTTGCACAAGCAGGATCGTCACAGTGGTTACACGAAATAGATAAGTAATAGGCAAAAACATTTTGTGTATAAACGCCATCTTGTTCTGTCCAATCGCCACCTGCATATTCATAGATACGGCGGAAATTGACTTCAGGGGATAAATTTTTAAAATCCTTGCACGCCAGTTCACAGGTTTTGCAGCCGGTGCAACGACTTGAATCAATGTAAAAACCATATTGCGTTGACATAACCAGACTCCTTACGCCTTGACGACTTCAACAAGATTACTGTGAGAAGGATTACCCTTGGCAAGTGGCGAAGGGCGTTGTGTCGTTAACACGTTAATGCTACCTGCGTGATCAATGCGGTTACTATCTGGGTTATACCAAGCACCTTCACTTAAACCGACTACACCAGGTAAGATACGAGGTGTCACTTTTGCGTTGATCCTAACTTCACCACGATCGTTATAAATACGCACTAAATCACCGTGTTTAATGCCTCGTTTTGATGCATCAACAGGGTTTATCCATATTTCTTGTGGGCATGCGGCTTTTAAAACATCTACGTTGCCATAAGTTGAGTGAGTACGTGATTTATAATGGAAACCCGTCATTTGTAATGGATATTTTTCCATTGCCGGATCACCATAGCTTTCAAAACCAGCAGAATAAATCGGCAGTGGATCAATAACATCGTCAGATGCAAGCTCCCATGTCGCTTTAATGTCAGCAAGTTGAGAAGAATAAATCTCAATTTTTCCTGATGGTGTCGTTAATGGGTTATTTTCAGGATCTTCACGGAATTTGCGATAAGCAACATGATGACCCTCAGGGTCGCGTTTTTTGAAGATCCCTTGAGCACGGAACTCTTCAAAAGTTGGAAGTTCAGGTAAGTTGTGGCGAGATTGTTCGTAAAGATGACGTAACCATTCTTCTTGAGTTCGGTTCTCAGTGAATTTTTCACCCACCCCCATGCGTTTTGCAATTTCGCTGGTCATTTCATAGATATTACGGCTTTCAAAGCGAGGTTTAATTGCTTGATCTGCAAAAATTACATACGCCATATTACCCGCAGATGCATCCATACAGAAATCCATCTGTTCTGATGCAGTGCAATCAGGAAGTAGAATATCGGCATATTTTGCGGATGATGTCATATGATTATCGATCACCACAATCATTTCGCATTTTTTATCGTCTTGCAAAATGTCGTGAGTACGATTGATTTCAGAATGCTGGTTGACTAAACAGTTACCTGCGTAGTTCCAAACCATTTTAATAGGCACATCCAATTTGTCTTTACCACGAACACCATCACGTGTTGCCGTCATTTCTGGACCACGTAAGATTGCATCCGTCCACATAAACATGGAAATACTGGTGGTTACAGGGTTAGTGAACGTAGGCATACGAACAAAAGGAATGCTGTAAGAGCCTTCGCGAGCACCAGTATTGCCGCCGTTAATTCCCACATTACCGGTTAAAATAGAGAGCATTGCAATCGCACGAGAGGCTAATTCACCATTAGAGCGACGTTGAGGTCCCCAACCTTGAGTGATATACGCCGGTTTTGCCGTCGCAATTTCCCGTGCTAATTTCACAATTCGTGAAGCGGGAATACCTGTAATTTGTGCTGCCCATTCTGGCGTTTTAGGCTGACCGTCTGCGCCATCACCTAAAATATAGGCCTTATAGTGACCATTTTTTGGCGCACCTTCTGGCAGGGTGGTTTCATCATAACCTACACAATATTTATCAAGGAAAGGCTTATCAACTAAGTCTTCTTTGATCATGACATATGCTAATGCATTGACTAATGCGGCATCAGTTCCTGGACGAATAGGTATCCACTCATCTTCACGGCCTGCACCTGTATCGGTATAGCGTGGATCGATAATAATCATTCGAGCATCAGATTTCTCACGGGCTTGCTCAACGTAATAAGTGACACCACCACCACTCATCCGTGTTTCACCAGGGTTATTACCAAACATCACAACAAGTTTTGTATTTTCAATGTCTGAAGGGCTATTACCATCCGCCCAATCACCATAGGTGTAGTTTAAGCCAGCTGCAATTTGTGCCGTACTGTAATCACCGTAGTGATTGAGATAACCACCACAACAATTCATTAAACGAGCAATCAATGTTGCACCCGGTGGCCATGATTTCGTCATCGTGCCACCTAAAGTACCTGTACCGTAGTTCAAATAAATAGATTCATTACCATAATCTTTAATCAAACGTTTCATGGTATCTGAAATCGTATCAAAGGCTTCATCCCATGAAATACGTTCAAATTTGCCTTCACCACGTTTACCCACACGTTTCATTGGATAGCGCAAACGATCAGGGTTGTAAACACGACGACGCATTGAGCGACCACGTAAACAGGCACGAACTTGGTGTAATTCTTCGTAGACATCATTACCTGTGTTGTCAGTTTCTACATATTTAATTTCACCATCAACAACATGCATACGTAATGGGCACCGACTACCACAGTTTACTGTACAGGCACTCCACACCACTTTTTCGCTATTTGTTGTCGGTTTTGTTTCTGTGGCGATGGCTTGATTAAAGGGGAGAGATAATCCCCCAGCAGTTATTGCTAAACCACCCGCTGCACCTGTTTTTACAAAACGACGGCGAGATAAGGGAGTGGAAAGTAACGCCATCTCTTTGATGTTTTTCATACATTACTCACTTGATTATTTATATTTTTAAGAAAAAAGAAGCCAACAAGCTTATAGAGAAATAATTATTGTTATTGTTGTTAAAAAATAAGCACTTTAACGTAGGCAATAAAACCCAACTGTTAATGTGGATACTACGTATTTTCTAAAAGTTGTAGTTGCTTTACATCAAAGAAAAGTGATTTATTACAAGCGTTACCAGTTTTTAAGGTTAATCTAAGTTTTTGTATTTGTTAAATTTAATCAGATGATTAATATTATTGTATAATAAAATATATAACGATTGATGAAGTATTATAATATTACTGATAACAAGGAGTGGGTGAAATAATAATATGCTATCTGTCAGATTTAACTGGATAATTTGCCAATAAAATTAATGTATGGAATATTTTTTTCTAAAATAAAATTATTTAACATTATATTAATTTATTTAGCTAAATAAAAAATAATTTGTTTAGCTTTTGGGTTGTTTTGTCTTCATTTTAATTATCTAAAAAAGACTAATGATATGTCTTTTTTGTCGTTTAGATCACAAATAAAGCGCTTTTATCCGCATATTCATTGCCATTTAAGATAGGTTTTTATTTAATCATGTTATTAGCTAAACCGTTTTAGTTTTTATGATTACTATTAATGATCGCTTATAAACGAAGTAAGACTTACCGAGGCTATGATGAATATTGAGAATATTGCTCGCCAACTAGTGCCTTTATTGGGAGGTGCTGAAAATATTGCCAGTGCGGCGCATTGCGCTACTCGTTTAAGACTTGTATTAGTCGATGACACTAAGGCTGATAAAGAGGCAATCAATAAATTAGAAGGTGTAAAAGGGTGTTTTAGTAATGCGGGACAAATTCAGGTAATTTTTGGTACTGGCTTAGTCAACAAAGTGCATGCGGCCTTTATTGCTGCGGCGGGTATTGGCGAATCAAGTAAATCTGAAGCGGCAAATATCGCGGCCAAAAAGCTCAACCCATTTCAGCGAATAGCTAGACTGCTTTCTAATATCTTTGTGCCTATTATTCCTGCCATTGTGGCGTCAGGTTTATTAATGGGGCTACTTGGGTTAATGAAAACTAACCAGTGGGTGAGTCCTGATAATGCACTCTATATCATGTTAGATATGTGTAGCTCTGCGGCATTTATTATTTTACCTATTTTGATTGGTTTTACGGCGGCCAAGGAGTTTGGCGGAAATCCTTATCTTGGTGCTACATTAGGTGGAATTTTAACGCATCCTGCATTAACTAACGCATGGGGCGTTGCTGCTGGTTTTAACACCATGAATTTCTTTGGGTTAGAAGTGGCAATGATTGGTTATCAAGGTACTGTCTTTCCCGTCTTGCTTGCTGTTTGGTTTATGAGTGTGTTGGAAAAACAATTACGCAAAGTTGTTCCTAATGCTCTTGATTTAATTATCACGCCATTTTTAACCGTTATTATTTCGGGCTTTGTCGCGTTATTAGTCATAGGGCCAGTCGGTCGTCTTTTAGGTGATGGTATTTCATTACTATTAAGCACCTTAATTACACAAGCGGGTTGGATAGCAGGGCTAATTTTTGGTGGGCTTTATTCTGTAATTGTTATTACGGGTATTCACCACAGTTTTCATGCTGTCGAAGCAGGTCTATTAGGCAACCCTAATATTGGGGTTAACTTTTTATTGCCGATTTGGGCAATGGCGAATATAGCTCAAGGTGGTGCTTGTATTGCTGTTTGGTTTAAAACCAAGGATGCAAAAATTAAAGCAATCACAATCCCATCGGGTTTCTCTGCTATGTTAGGAATTACTGAAGCGGCCATTTTCGGGATTAATTTACGTTATGGAAAACCATTTATTGCGGCTTTAATTGGTGGTGCTGCTGGTGGTGCTTGGGTTGTAGGCTCACATGTTTATATGACGGCCGTAGGGCTGACTGCTATTCCTGGTATTGCAATCGTGCAAGCAGGTTCAATTATGAATTATATTATTGGCCTTGTGATTGCCTTTGTGACTGCGTTTGTTATCTCTCTTTTGCTGAAATACAAAGTGGAGTCTGCATAAATGAACAAAAACGAAGGGTTATCTGCGATTTTACAATCGGTCATGCGTAATAGCGCTAACACCATAAAAGATAAATATTATCCACATTGGCATTTAGCGCCAGTAACTGGGTTATTAAATGATCCTAATGGATTTTGTTTTGATGGCGAATATTATCATCTGTTTTATCAATGGAATCCTTTGTCTTGTGAGCATAAACATAAATGTTGGGGTCATTGGCGCTCAAAGGATTTGATTACTTGGCAGCATCAACCTATTGCTTTACTGCCTAATGAATTTTATGACAAAGATGGCTGTTATTCTGGTAGTGCAGTGTTCTACCAAGGAAAATTAACCCTTTGTTATACTGGTAATGTCAAATTTGAGGATGGCTCTCGTACGGCATGGCAATGTTTAGCCGTTGAAAATCAACAGGGAGGTTTTGATAAGTTAGGGCCTGTCTTGGGGCTTCCTGAAGGTTATAGTGGCCATGTCCGTGATCCAAAGATTTGGCAATATAATGATGTGTGGTACATGGTATTAGGCGCACAAAATTTAGATAAACAGGGTAAAGTTTTACTCTATCGTGCATCTCACTTATATCAATGGCAATTAGTCGGCGAATTAGCTGGAAGCTATTTAGGCGGGTTGGCTGATGCGGGTTATATGTGGGAATGCCCAGATCTCTTTGAACTAGATGAACGCTTTATTTTATTAATATGTCCTCAAGGTATAAAAAGAGAACAACAACGATTTTTAAATTCACATTCTAGTGCCTACTTAATAGGGAATTTTGATTATTCAACATTGCAATTTCAGCATGGTGATTTAATCGAACTAGATGCAGGTTTTGAGTTTTACGCACCTCAAACAACATTGGCGAATGGCAGACGTTTATTATTTGGTTGGATGGGAGTTCCTGATGGTGAAGAAATGTATCAACCGACCATTGCTAATGGCTGGATACACCAAATGACTTGCCCTCGCGAATTACATATAAAAGAAGGGAAGCTTTATCAACAACCCGTAAAAGAATTACAGCAACTCAGGCAAAATCCAGCATATTGGCAGGGAATTGCAGATGATGCTCCTACAATTAATGAATTCTCAATTGAGCTAGAATTGCAACTATTTGGCTCTCTTGCCATTCATTTTTCTGATACTCTTTCGTTAATTATTGAAAATGACCAAGCACTATTAAAACGCCGTAGCGCTAAGAATGGAGAGTGGCAATCACGTTTCTGGTCTGGTGATATAAAACATCTTCAAATATTATGTGATAGTTCTAGTGTAGAGATTTTCTTTAATCACGGCATGGGTGTGATGAGCAGTCGTTTTTTTCCTTTAGAAAAACAAATAATCACATTTTCAGGAAAAGATGTAATAAAACTAACAACTTGGCAATTAACAGATGCATTACCAAGTTGAATAAGATTATATAAATAATTTAAGCTTAGCAAATTAGAATAACAGTGAAAAAACAAAAACGTCTTACCATTACAGATATTGCAAAAATAGCGGGTGTGTCCAAAACAACGGCAAGTTTGGTGTTAAATGGCCGTGGTAAAGAGATGCGTGTTTCTGATGATACTATTGCGCGTATTACGGCTATTGCTGAACAATATCAGTATCAGCCTAATATTCATGCCCGATCTTTACGTGATAACCGTAGTTATGCATTAGGGTTGGTTATTCCTGATATTACTAACTACGGTTTTGCTTCTGTGGCGTACGAACTAGAAATATTATGCAGGGAAGCAGGTATTCAATTACTTATTTCCTGTACTGATGAAAATGCGGCTCAAGAAACACTGGCAATAGAACATCTATTATCACGTCAAATCGATGGTTTGATTGTGGCTTCTTGTTTACAAAGTGATTTTGAATATCAACGTTTAAGTAAACAAATACCTGTTGTGTTATTTGACCGGTATTTTGAAGGAACAACATTACCTTTTGTGGTCACCGATTCAATAACGGCAACACAACAACTAATTGCAAAAATTGCTTCGACAAAAGGTATTGATGAATTTTACTTCTTAGGTGGACAGTCAACACTTTCACCGACTAAAGATCGTCTTTTAGGTTTTACGCAAGGGCTTTCACAAGCACAAATCAATTTAAAATCAGAATGGATCATACATGGGCATTATCACCCAAGTTCAGGTTATGAAATGTTCGGCTCGTTATGTGCATCTTTAGGGCGCCCGCCAAAATTTGTTTTTACTTCTGCTTGTGGCTTATTGGATGGCGTATTGCGCTATCTAAGTCAAAATAAAATTATGCAAAATGAAGTTTATTTAGCGGGTTTTGATGATCACTATTTGTATGATTCATTATCAATACCAATAGATACTGTCGCACAAAATAATCCTGAATTAGCATCACACTGTTTTCGACTGGTTATGGGATTAATTAATCAGACGAACTTAGAAACTCATCAAATTTTTATTCCAGCAAAAATTCATCAACGACATGAGTAAAGTTAAGGTTGAGCAATTTCATACAATCATCAGTATCGTGTTTATGATAAAAGCTGATGATTTTTACCGTTGATGGAGTCAATCTTTGATGCGACAAGAGCAGGCTAAACTTATTCACCTTCCTGAGCTTAATAGTCTTGCTTATCTGCAAGCCGAATATTTACATCAAACTTTTTCACGTCATACCCACGAAGGCTTCTGTATTGGTGTGATTGATGATGGCGCACAACAGTTTTATCGCACAGGAAGCGAACACATCGCTCCTAAAGGAGACATCATTATTGTTAATGCTGATGAAGTCCACACTGGCTCCTCTGCGGTTGAATCTGGTTGGGCTTATCAAGCTATTTATCCCACACCAGAATATCTGCAAACATTAACGCGTGATCTACAACAAGAGCAGGGTGCAACGCCTTGGTTTCCTGATGCTGTTATTCGCGATCCTGGTTTAAGTCAGCAACTTTTATTACTTTTTTCATTACTAGAGCAGCCCAATAATTACCTTTTAAAAGAGTCGCTATTGCTTTCAACAATGGCAATGTTGATTTTGCGCTATAGCAAAACAAGAACCCAAGAAAAACCATTAAGTGCTATAGGGCAACGGTTACAGTGGGTGAGCGAATTAATGAATGACACACCTGAAAATGATTTTTCACTCAACATGTTAGCTGAAATGGTGAATTTAAGCCCATGGCATTTTTTACGTCAGTTTAAGAAAGAAATAGGCATGACACCTCATGCTTGGCTTATTCAAGCCCGAATTCGTAAAGCAAGGCAGTTACTCTCTTTAGGCCATACACTTACTGATGTAACACAACGTTGTGGTTTTTCAGATCAAAGCCATTTCCATCGCCATTTTAAAAATGCCATTGGTGTTACACCAGGAAACTATTTAAAAGGGCTTCGATTATCTTCTTCTCTAACTTCTCCTTTGTTGTAATAAAAAATTAAAAGAGCAATTTTATACAATCCCATTTATCTTTACTGACTGATAATCATTCTCTATAGAATTAATGTATTAAAAGTGAAGACAGGTAAATGGAAAAAAACACAAATAATAATGAAGATAGGCAAGTAATGCGTGCTTTTGGCCTTGGTGCTCTGCATGTTTTGCCTTTATGTCTTGCGGTTATTCCTTGGGGAATATTAGCGGGATCAATGGCCGTTGATGCAGGGCTAACCTTTGCACAAAGTGTCGGAATGTCTGCGATTATTTTTGCAGGTGCGGCGCAATTAGTGACATTAGGGTTAGTTGTTTCTGGTGCAGGAATGCTGACCATTATTGTTTCTGTCTTTTTTATTACCGCCCAACATCTTTTATATGGTTTAACCTTACGCCCCCATGTTGCTCATTTAAAATGGTATCAACGTATTACAATAGGCTTTTTATTAACAGATGAGCTTTTTGCCGTTTCAGCACAACCTAAAGTAAAACTCACCCCCGCTTATATGATAGGTGCAGGATTATGTTTTTATTTAGCGTGGGTGGCGGTCAGTATTGTTGGTATTATTATGGCGAGCCAAGTTTCTGATTTATCTCGTTATCATCTTGATTTTTCTATTGTTGCTACGTTATTAGCTATTGTTATTCCATTGATAAAAACGTTTAGTACGTTAGTGGGCGTTATTGTCTCTTTTTGTCTCTCTATTCTTTTTAGTTGGTTAAATATAGAAGGTGGTGTAGTTATTGGTGGGCTAACAGGCATGTTTATCGCGGTTTGTGTTGCAAGAATAAGAGGAGAACAAAAATGACATGGTCGTTATTATTAATTTTGGCACTCGTCATTTTTATGTTGCGTTATTTCTTTCTTGAGCCGGCGATCCCCGTTAAATTACCATCAGTGATCAGACAAGCCCTAGGATATTCTGCACCCTGTTTATTAACTGCGATCTGTGCACCAATCGTACTGTTAGAAAAAAGCGAATTTAAAGGTATTTTAGATAATCCTTATCTTTGGGGAACCTTATTATGTGTAGGATTAGCGCTTAAAATACGCAATACATTAATGGTGGTTTTACTGACCTTGGTTGGTTTTTATCTGCTTAATGCCTTGTTAAACTAAATACCAAGGGTAATTTTATTTAACGTAATATTTACATTTAAAAATAATCATTTTTGTATTAATGTAGCTCGTTATTTTATCAGCCGTCTTTGAACGGCTGATCCTACCTCTCTTTTCTGTATTGTCATTCATTATCCGACTCGTTTCACCTCTCATTTTTAACGTATGTCAATTGATGTTGTGTTAAAAAAATGTGATCTAAATTGCTTCGATTTGGTTTTGCTTCTGCTTTTGGTTTTTTGTTTTGAATACCATCGCAGAATCACAGGCCTGATCTCCTTATTCTCGTTATCAATGATACGGAGGCACTTTATATGTTTTCAGAAGAACGGCGACAGGAAATTTACACCATCATCAGGGAACAAAAAAAAGTTAAAGTGGCTCAGCTTGCGGAAAAATTCAGTGTCACATTGGAGACTATTCGCAGTGATTTGAAATACCTTGAAGGAGAAGGGTTGATCAAACGTTGTCATGGTGGCGCCATACTAGGGAAACAAGAAATTAAAAAAATAAGTAAATTCAGTGATAGTTTTGATATTTCATGTTTATTGCACGACTTATTAATTGTTAGAGAACGTAAAGATAGAAAACCGGAAGGTAAAGTCTGTGTTTTAGGATCGTTTGTAGTGGATATTATCGCCAATGTCGAATCTTTTCCGAAAGTCGGTGAATTAGTTAATTCAAAAAGCAATTCGATAGGCCCTGGTGGTAAAGGGACAAATCAGGCAATGGCAGCAAGCTTTTCTGATGCCAAAGTCCATTTAATAACGAAAGTCGGTGAAGATCATTTTAGTAAATACGCTTATAAATATTTACAAGAAAGTGGCATTGACTCTTTCACTATTTTTCAAACAGAAACCGAGCCAACAGGCAGTTCGATTAGTTATTTAGCTGACAAAACACAAAATAATATTACAGCCACTTATTTAGGTGCAAATAACACCTTTTCTGAACAAGAAATTGATATTTCATTGCCTTATGTAAGTGAAGCCGATGTGTTATTGCTCCAAGGCGAAATTAATATAGAAGCTAATATTAAAGTCGCTTTATTTGCTAAGTCGGTTAATAAGATCATCATACTGAATGTTGCTCCTTATAACGAAAACCTAAAACAACTTTATTTATATCTTGATTTTATTACTTTAAATGCGAATCAAGCATCTCATTGGGCTGACTTTGAAATAAACGATATTAATGATGCAAAGCAGGCGATCAGTATTATTTCCGGTAACGAAAGTAAGAAAGTGATTATTTATATGGATGAGCTTGGTGTGGTTTATTTTGATGGTCGAGCCACATTTCATATTCCACCTATGCCATCGTTACGTGTGGATACGATGGCAGCAACAGATGCGTTTAATGGCGCATTTGCATCAAAGATAGCAGCAGGAGGCACGATGCATGAGAGTGTATTATTTGCCAGTGCTTTCCTCTCTGCATTTATAGAACAAAAAGGCGTAACAGCAATGCCCGTCCTTTCCCAAGTTCAGGCTCGCCTTAAATCAAGGCTTGAAGATATTCGGCCACAAATAATCTGCAATGAGAAAAGGTGCATATAATGAAAAAAACACTTCTGGCATTTACCCTATGCAGTTCCATTTTTACACTTCCGGCTTTTGCTCAATACCCTGAAAAGCCGATTACTATTGTTGTTCCTTGGGCAGCTGGCGGTAACACTGATACTGTTGCACGTCTAGCCGCAAAAGGACTACAAGAAGAGTTGGGCGTTACAGTTAATGTGGTCAACAAAACAGGCGGTAGTGGTGTTGTAGGTCATGATGCCATTAAAAATGCAAAACCTGATGGTTACACATTAGGGATTGCAACGGTTGAAATTACCATGATGCATCATCAAGGGATGACGAATTTAACATATCAAGATTACACCCCAATCACGCGTCTTGCCGTTATTTATGGTGGATTACAAGTTGGAAAATCTTCACCATTTAAAAATGCACAGGAAATTATTGATTACGCGAAAGCAAATCCGGGCAAGTTAAAAGCATCGGGCAGTGGCTTAAATTCAATCTGGCATCTCAATACTATTGGTATGTTGCGTGCCGCAGGATTACCAGATAATGCTATTCGTTTTATCCCATCTCAAGGTGCAAGTGCAGCATTACAAGAGCTTGCTTCTGGTGGTGTTGATATTGTGACATCTTCATTAGGTGAAGCTGACAGCATGGTAAAAGCGGGTTTAGTAAAACATATGGCTATTATGTCCAATGAGAAATCTGCTTTTTATCCTGATGTACCGTTATTCAAAGAAGCCACACCTTATAACTGGGATTTGCAAGCGTGGAATATGCTAGTTGCGCCAAAAGGGCTAGACAAAGAAGTACAAAATAAACTCACCGCAGCCATGAAAAAAGTATATGCCTCTGGTGAATTAGCCGAATTTGCAAATAAACAAGGCTTTGAAGTTATCGAATTATATGGCGATGATGCCACACAATTTATGGCCAATGAAGATAAAAAATTTGGTGAAATTATAAAGAAATAACTGAGGAAACGGCTGAACAACAGCCGTTTTTATGCCTATGCTAAATCGTCATATTCTATCGCTCATATTTTGTTGCTTTGGTTTATTCCTTATTGTTTATAGCGCGTATTCATTAGGCGATTTTAGTGAATATGGTGCCGCGTTTATGCCTTCTATTATTGGCGGTGGCATGATTATATTTTCATTAATAGATATATTTTCACGTAAACAAGAAAGTGATATTCCATTAGTGACATGGCATGAAATAAAATTTGTCTTATTAGTTATCAGCATTATTCTTTTTTATGTGCTTGCCTCTGATTATTTAGGATTTATTTTAACCGGATTAATTATTACTGCACCATTAATGATGAAATATGCAACAACAAAACCTATATATAGTTTTATTATTTCAACTGGAGTGGTGTTAGGTGTGTATTACTTATTTACCGCTGTACTGTTAGTACCGCTACCTCAGCTATTTTCATAAATAGAGAAAAACAGTATGGATATATTAATTAGCGCACTTGCATATATTGATTACACAACAATTCTTGTCGTTATTGGTGCTTGTTTATTTGGCTTATTTGTTGGTGCAATTCCCGGGTTAACATCAACAATGGCTATTGCATTAATGGTGCCGTTTACTTTTTTTCTTGATCCTATTCCTGCTTTAGCCTTAATGATCTCCGTCGGAGCATCATCTATATTTGCAGGGGATATTCCCGGAGCCTTATTAAATATACCAGGGACACCTGCATCCGCAGCTTATACTAATGATGCACACTCTTTAGTAAAAGAAGGCAAAACAAATCGTGTATTGGGTATGTCATTAACGAGCTCTGTGATTGGTGGCGTAATTGGTACGATTATATTAGCCTCAACCGCACCAATATTAGCTGAGTTTGCTTTAAAATTTAGCTCTTATGAATATATGTGGTTGTCTTTAATTGGTTTAAGTTGTGCAACTATTGTTTCAGGCACTCATATTAGAAAAAGCTTATTAGCACTGTTCTTTGGTATTGCATTAGCCACCATTGGTTATGATGAGTTTACAGGTCAAGCCCGCTTTACTTTTGGTGAAGTTTCTTTAATGCAAGGAGTTAGCTTTATTCCGGCAATGATAGGACTATTTGCTATTTCTGGTGCTATTAAATATTACGTTGAACGTTGGAAAGAAAAGCAAATTACATTAACAGAAATGAATGTGGAAAATAATTCTTACAACATCTTTAAAGGTGTGGGGAGTGTTGTTCGCCAACGTAAGGGCGGTATTTTCCGTAGCGGAATAATAGGGACATTAATTGGTGCTTTACCCGGTGCAGGAGCCGATATTGCAGCATGGATCTCTTATGCAGTTTCAAAGAAACTATCTAAAAAACCAGAGAAATATGGTCATGGTTCTGAGGAAGGTATTGTTGATGCTTCAGCGAGTAATAATGCAAGCTTAGCCGGAAGTTGGATCCCATCTCTAGTTTTTGGTATCCCAGGTGATTCTGCTGCGGCAATTATTATTGGTGTACTGTATATGAAAGATATGCAACCGGGGCCAACGCTGTTCTTATTTAATCCCGATAAATTATATGCTGTCTTTATTATCTTTTTTATTGCTAATCTTATTTTACTGCCGATTGCTTTTATTGTTGTCAATTTATTGAAAAAGATTGTTGCTATTGACAATGCGATTATTTACCCAGCAATCATTCTATTTAGTATCGTTGGTTCATATGCAATTACAAATACGATGTCCTCTATTGTGGTTATGTTAGTTATGGGCGTTATCGGCTATTTTCTTCAAGAACGAAAGTTCCCGATATCACCGATTATTTTGGGCATGATATTAGGCCCTATGTTAGAAAAGAATTTACTTTCATCATTAATGAAATCTGATGGTGATTTAATTAGTTTTGTTAACAGACCTATTTCGATGGTATTAGCAAGTGTATTTCTACTTATTGTAGTAATGCAAATTAGAGGTGCATTTAAAGCTAGATAAATAACCCATTTATTACTCATTATTTATTACTAAAAATTCAATCATAGAGAGATACTTTTTTAGTATCAGGGAAAAAAAACCTTAAATAAATTAGTTTATTTAAGGTGTCAAAAATCAGCAGATAAATAAAAATATCGGGTGATCACATGAAAAAAATATTAAATAAGCCAGAAAATTATGTCGATGAAACATTAGCAGGTTTATGCCTTGCGCATAGCCATATTTATCGTCAGCCACAGCCAAGATTGATTGCTCGTTCAAAAAAAACAGATAAGCCGAAAGTTGGCATTGTAACCGGCGGAGGCTCTGGTCATTTACCTGTATTTACCGGATATGTCGGTGAGGGGCTACTCGATGCCGCCGCTGTAGGTGATGTTTTTGCTTCACCTTCAGCAGATTTAATGGCAGATGCTATTCGTGAGGCCAACAACGGGTTAGGCGTATTGCTACTTTATGGCAACTACGGTGGCGATATTATGAATTTTGATATGGCGACTGAAACAGTTGATTTTGAAGACGATATTCGTTGCACAACGGTATTAGCTGCGGATGATGTCGCTTCAGCAAAACCAGAGGAAGCGCATAAACGCCGTGGTGTAGCTGGGATGATTTATGGTTTTAAAATGGCGGGCGCCAAAGCAGAAGAAGGTGCATCACTTGATGAAGTGACACGTATTGCTCAAAAAACTATGGAAAATACCCGAACAATTGGTTGTGCGTTAACATCTTGTACCTTACCTGCGGTAGGACATCCTACCTTTGAAATTGGTGAAGATGAGATGGAAATGGGGATGGGAATTCACGGTGAACCGGGAATTTGGCGCGATAAATTACGCAGTGCTGATGAAATTGCCCAAGAAATGTTTGAACGTCTACAAGCAGAATTATCATTAAAAACAGGGGATAAAGTCTCTGTATTAGTTAACTCTTTAGGCGCAACGCCATTAGAAGAGCTTTATATTCTGTATAACAAAATTGCACAACTGATTAATAAAACAGGTGCGACTATTGTGCATCCATTGGTCGGACGTTATGCCACATCTATGGAAATGACAGGAGCAAGCTTAACATTGTGCAAGTTAGATGATGAGCTAGAAGCCTTGATGAATGCACCTGCTCACTGTGCATTCTGGAGAGTATAACGATGAATATTACACTTGAAATGCTCAAGCAAGCGGTTGTGCGTATCGCCATCGCTTGTGAGCAATCTCAATCTATGCTTTGTGAAGCAGATAGCCGCCTAGGTGATGGAGATTTAGGGATCACCATGCAAAAAGGATGGCGTCAAATTTCAGATGATGCACAAGATTGGCCTGATGATTTAAGTAAATCACTTTTTCAATGCAGTAAATCATTACAAAAAGCCTGCGCTTCTTCTTTTGGTACATTGCAAGCAACCGCTTTTATGGCAATGGCGAAATATTGCAAAGAAAATCAACTGCAAGAAATAGCCCCCGCCGATATTTCACCACTTTTAACTGTTGCATATCAAAGCATGATGGCAAGAGGAAAAGGGGAGTTAGGGCAAAAATCGGTGCTTGATATCATTTACCAATTATCTGAAGCGCTAAAACCCGTTTTATCTCGATCGGAATTAAAAGCGGTAGCTTTACAGAGTATTGATAATACGCTTAATGAATTTCGTCAAAAACCTAATTTATTAGGTCGAGCGCGTATGTTCCCAGAAAAATCTATTGGTTTAGATGATCCTGGCATGTTGGCAATTAAAGTTATTGTTAAAGCAATCTGATTTAATAAAGGTCTTAATATGAAAAAATTATTTGGCGTTACAGTGGCAATGGTTACTCCGTTTGATTCGAACGATCAAGTGGATACTAATGCGTTATCTACATTAACTGATATGTTAGTCACTCAAGGTGTTGATTGCCTCTATCCTTGTGGCACTACGGGAGAGATGCTACGTTTATCAGCATCAGAGCGTAAAAATGTTGCAAAAACCGTTGTCGAAACAGCCAATAAACGCTTACCTGTTTTTATTCATGTCGGCGCAATGACATTAACCGAAACCATTGAATTAGCGAAACATGCCGTTGAAATTGGAGCTGATGGTATTGGTGTGGTGACACCACAATTTTTTGGTGCGACAGACAGAGAATTAGAAAACTATTTTGTAACAGTGG
The DNA here is from genome assembly GCF_040140305.1 of Proteus sp. fly-1008. Taxonomy (NCBI): domain Bacteria; kingdom Pseudomonadati; phylum Pseudomonadota; class Gammaproteobacteria; order Enterobacterales; family Morganellaceae; genus Proteus; species Proteus sp. fly-1008. The sequence goes on along the minus strand of NZ_JBEEWH010000001.1, from coordinate 332,633 downwards.
CAAACAGTGTGCCGGATAATTTCCCTGTTTATTTGTATAATATTCCACAATGTGCGGCAAATAATATCAAGCCTGAATTAGCGGCAAAAGTACAACAACAGTGTAAAAATGTAATTGGGATTAAATACAGTTTTGCTGATAACAATACAACATTAAGTTACCTTGCTGTAGCCGATAATTTTTCAGTGCTTCATGGCTACGATAAATTATTCCTAGGTCTATTAGATGCAGGTTGTGATGGTACCGTTTCAGGTTGTGCTTGTGTATTCCCTGAGCCATTTGTGAATATGTATAAAGCCTATATTGCAGGTAATCATCAAGAAGCAAAACATTGGCAACAATTTTGTGTAAAATTTAGTGATGCACTTAAATCAGGTGCAAATATGGCAATATTTAAATCAGCATTAACTATGCGTGGTTTAGACGGCGGTCATATGCGTTTGCCACAACTCGATTTATTACCTGAAGAAAATCAACAATTAAAAGATAATTTAACGAAGTTGTGTAAAGAAGCAGGGATCACTTTTTCACTTAATTAAAAAAGACTAAGTAAAAAACACCTTCGTTATTTTAATTGAGTAGCAATATATTTATGATTTTAAGCAGTATGAAAAACAATCCATACTGCTTTTTTAATGATTAATCACATCTTTTTATTGATTTTTATTGTGCTAAAAAATGACCATATTGCGCGATATCGACATTACCACCGCTGATTATAATACCGATTTTCTTACCTTTTAATTTATCACCAAATTGACGAGCGGCCGCCAAACTTAAGCAGCCAGTAGGCTCTACAATAATCTTCATTCGCTGGGCATAAAACTGTAAGGTGGAAATTAATTCTTCATCTGTTGCAGTTAAAATATCGTCCACATTGTTACGAATAATCTCAAAGGTATAATTGCCTAGATGCTGTGTTTGTGCGCCATCTGCAATTGTTTTTGGGGTATCAATATGGGTGATTTCGCCTTTACGTAATGATTGTTGTCCATCATTACCCGCTAAAGGCTCAACACCGTATATTTTACATTGCGGTGAAAGGGCTTTGGTTGATAATAAAGAGCCAGAAAGTAAACCACCACCACCTAATGGAACAAATAGCATATCTAATTCACCAACTTCATCGAACAACTCTTTTGCAGCAGTACCTTGGCCCGCAATAATATGAGGATGATCGTAAGGTGGAATTAACGTTAATCCTTCTTTTTGTGCCAGTTGTTGGCCAATTTTTTCACGATCTTCTGTATAACGGTTATAGGTGATCACACGGCCACCATAGCCTTTTGTCGCGTCCATTTTAGCCTTTGGAGCATCGTCAGGCATGATAATTGTTGCAGGAATACCTAATAGTTTTGCTGATAAAGCAATAGCTTGTGCATGATTACCTGATGAGAAAGTTACGACACCCATTTTACGTTGTTCTGTGGTAAATTGTGATAACGCATTTATTGCACCTCGAAATTTAAATGCTCCCATACGCTGAAAGTTCTCACATTTAAAATAAAACTGCGCCCCTGTTAGCTCATTAATCGTACGAGAGGTTAAAACAGGTGTTTTATTAAGATAAGGCAGAATGCGTTGATGAGCTTCAGTAACATCTTTATAAGTAGGAGTAGGTAACTTATTCATAAGATTATTCCTTGATAACAACAGCTTCAATTTCAATTTTGCTTCCAAAATGTAATTCTTTTACGCCAGCAACTAATCTTGCTGGTTTATGTTCACCAATCCATTTTGCATATAGCTCATTAACGATAGGCCATTCATTAATATCTGTCACATAGACTTTGACTTGAGCAATATCTGTTTTCTTTGCGTTTATTCCGAGAAGACAAGCATTTAAGTTTTCAAGTACTTGTGTGATTTGAACTTCAATGGGTTTGTCTGCTAATGGGTTGCCTTGTTTATCTAAGGGTAATAACCCAGAAACAAACGACATATTATTTGCAGTAACAACATGAGAGTAATGCCCTCCTGGGGATGAGAGGGCATCAATATTTTGTAATGTAAGATGTGAGGTCATTGCGGTTTCCTATTTCACTTAAGTTAGACAAAATGTATACTCAGTTATACACAACGTCTAACTCAAGATCAATAGTTTACTTAATCAAAAAATGCTAGAGTATATTTCGAATAAAGCGGAGGATGAGTTAATTTATTTTCAGAAGTACCAAATTTTCTTTGTGCTACTTCTTTAATCGCATCTTTTATTTTAGAAAAATCAACTTTGTTTTCATTACCGGATAAAAAATTGTAGATATTTTCAGCCAATAAACAATAAACTTCGTATTTTAAATGTGAATTATCAGAAATTCCCAAGTCATCTATTGCTTTTACGACTTCAGGGATATCTTGCAAATTCTGGATCATTGTACTTTGAGCTGCATTCTTATTTAAACCTAACTTAAATTTATTAGAGATTAAAAAAAATAAAGTTTGTTTATCATTCGGTTTCAGGGAAATTTCTTCATCAATATATAAATTGTCAATTGTCCGATGAATTATTGAAGAAGGGAGAACTTCCTTTTCATCTTCCCACCACTCTAAAATAGCACTATCTATTACTTTATAAGCATTATTTAAAAACTCCATTGATTTTTCTTTATTCTTTATATCAACCCTATAAGAAGATATTTTTTTTGATGTATAAAGCTCTCGTATTTTTGATATTAACTCTTTACTGAGTTTTGCAACATCAACGGTAATCTCTTTCCTTTTATCACAATTACCTATGGAGATATCTAAATAGGTATTTTTAATATTTTTGATATTATTTAAAAAAATCCCATAAGTGTTTAATGGTTCTTTATTAACAACTGTATTCTGATCATTATTTACAATTGAAATTTTCGATAAAATGCTTTTCATAAGAATTCCTTTTGTCATTAAAAGGAATTTTGACAGAATAAAAAATAAGTTCTTTCATAAATGAAACCGATAACTTTACTAAAAAAGAGGTGAAAACATATCACCTCTTTTGTTTCTTATATGACCTTAAAAATAAGGTTTAATAAGAACAACGTGTTATTCTCCACGCTGTATAAATCGCTATTAATGGTGCGAATGCTAAAAATAAGAATAGGGCAGATGCAGAAGAAGAGAGCCCTTCAGGGGTACCACTATTAAAGCCATTTAAATTAACTATCATACCTGCAAATGCAGAGCCTAGTGCGGTTGCAAATAATTGTACGGTTGTAATAGAGGCACCTGCAATATCTTTATCTTGTTCTGATGCGGCTTGCAATATACGTGTTAATAGGTGTGGCCAACCAAAACCAATGCCATATCCCACTAAGAACAAAGCGAATAATATAATAGAAAGACTAACCGCATTTTCTGATTGCAGTAGTGGGTTTGGAATAACAAAAGCCAACACAAGCAAGCCAATAAAAACGATAATAGGGCCACTTAAAATACTAAAACGCATTTTAGCACCTTGCCAACTTGCGCTAATCACTTCAGCAACTGTCCAGCCTAATGCCATTAATGCACTCATGTAACCTGAAGCTAAAGGTGTTTGCATATGTAAGCTTTGTAGATAATAAGGGACAAAAATCTCACATGTCATGCCAATGGCTAATAACGAAATAGTCAGATATAAAAGTGCATGTAAAGAAAGACCTTTAAAGGTATTTGAGGGTAATAACCGAACAGAAAGGTGTTTCTCACAAAAAATAAGCATGCCAATTAAACCAAATACCACCACAATACTGAGTAAGTTGATGATGAGTGAAGAAGAAAGGCTACCAGATGAAATAAGCAGAACGGCAGCTGTTAAAATTATTAGCTGAAGATAAGGCAAGCTTTGTGATGATGATTTTGAAGCGTTATTGTCATTCTTTGGTAAGATAAGCCACAGATAAATACCATAAAAAAGCATGATAGGTAACATAATACCAAAGGCATAACGCCAAGCATCTAATTGAGCAAAAATTCCACCAATAGCAGGACCAATTAATGTAGCAACACCCCACATTCCTGAAATTAAAGCCATTGCTCTTGGCCATAATACTTGATCATAAACGATATTTACCATGGCGTAGGAAAGGGCAAATAAAAGCCCTCCACCAAGGCCTTGAATAAATCGGCCAATTAGCATGACTTCCATTTTAGGTGCAATTGCACACAATAAACTGCCAATAAAAAAAAGCACCGTTGCTATCAGATAAGCACCTTTAGCACCTAATAAACTTAATAAGCGTGCAGATAATACTGAACCAATAATAGAGGCGGCAACAAATAGCGTGGTGTTCCATGCATATAATCCCATTCCGCCAATATCGGTTACAACTGAGGGTAAAATCGTGGTCGCCATTAAAATATTAATTGCGTGGATCACGACACCAAAAGAAAGTGCAAATGAAATTGCCCCATTTCTCCCTGAGAAAAGATCACGCCATTGGCTATTGTTATCTGGGATCATTAGAAAAAATATCCTTCTTTTATTGCTATTACGACATAGCTTCGTTAAATTACCAAGGTAAAACTTGGATTAATAAATACTGAGACGTCTAATATGTCAAGAAAAAACTTGGAATATAATTATCCTGCGCAACGTAGTGTTGGCGATAAAATTCTATTTTTAATTAAAAAACATGGGCCAATGCAAGCAAATGATGTTGGCCAACGTCTTGGTACAAGTAGCGAAGCGGCAAGGCAACAATTTGTCAAGCTTGCCAGCGCAGGATTGGTTGAAGCAATAACTGAGCCAAGAGGGGTTGGACGACCTATTCAATATTGGCACTTAACAGAATTAGGGCAAAAACAATTTCCAGATACTCATGCTGAATTAACAGCACAAATTTTGATGACTATTCGTGAAGAATTGGGTGAAGGTGCAATTGATAAAATTATTCTTGCACGAAAAAAGCAGAGTTATGAACGCTATACTCAAGCGATAAGAGAAGCCGATGAACTAACGGAACGCTTAGATATATTAGCCTCTTTGCGTAGTCAAGAAGGCTATATGGCACATTGGGAGCAAGTAAAAGATAACGAATACCTATTTATTGAAGATCATTGCCCAATATGTGCAGCGGCTAAAGTTTGCCAAGGTTTTTGTAATACAGAAAAAGAGCTATTTTCTGAAACACTAGGAGTAGAACTACAACGTGTTGAATATATCTTAGAAGGCGCAAGACGTTGTGCATACCGTATTAAAATCTAACTTTATTAAGCCTTAAATAAAAGCAAAAACCGCGCAATAAAGCGCGGTTACGTTCTGTCCTTAGAAAATTAGCTTAGTTTTTACAATGTAATCGCAGAAGCTTTCCAAATTCTTTGCATATATTCAGTTACCGCGCGATCCGCAGAAAAATAACCCATTTGGCAGATATTTAATGCGGATTTTTTCAACCACGCGTCTTCATCTTGATAGAGAATATCAACACTATCTTGAGTATCAACATAGCTACGATAATCGGCTAATACCTGATAATGATCGCCAAACTCAATTAAGCTATCGAAAATTGATTTATATCTATCAGGGTAAGTTGGATTAAAGAAGCCATTAGCGATTTGATTGAGCGCTGTATGTAGCTCAACATCTTCATCGTAATAGCGACGTGGAGAATAACGCTGTCTTAACTCAGCGACTTCTTGTGCGTTATGACCAAAGATAAACATATTTTCAAAACCAACATGCTCACCAATTTCAATATTAGCACCATCCAGAGTTCCGATAGTTAGTGCACCATTTAACGCAAATTTCATATTACCTGTACCAGAAGCTTCTGTACCGGCTAAAGATATTTGCTCAGATAAATCCGCAGCAGGAATAATATGTTGCGCTAGGCTCACGCCGTAATTAGGAATAAAGATCACTTTCAATTTATCATTAATGCGCTCATCATTATTAATCTTTGCTGCAATATCGTTGATAAGATTGATAATTTTTTTAGCATTATAATAAGCGGAGGCTGCTTTACCACCAAAAATAAACACACGAGGAACCCAGTTTTTTTCTGGATTTTGTAAAATGCGATTATAGCGCGTGATAATCCCTAACACATTGAGAAGTTGACGTTTATATTCATGAATACGTTTAATTTGAACATCAAATAACGCATCAGGATTAATTGTGATATTTAAGTCTTGCTGAATAATGTTAGCTAAATTTTGTTTATTCAGCCGCTTTGAGTCTCTTAATTGGTGTAAGAAATTTTTGTCTTTCACCAGTGGCATTAATTCACCTAATTGCTCTAAATTGGTTCGCCAATTAGTTCCAATCTGCTTATCAATCACTTGAGAAAGAGAAGGGTTAGCTAATGCCAGCCAGCGACGTGGTGTAATACCATTGGTAATATTGCAGAATTTCTTGGGATAAATCATCGCAAAATCGGCAAATAAGGATTGCACCATTAATTGGCTATGGAGTTCAGAAACCCCATTAACTTGCTGGCTAATAATTACCGCAAGCCAAGCCATACGGACATTGCGACCATTTTCTTCATCAATAATAGAAACGCGACGTAATAAGTCGTTATCATTAGGATATTGTTCTCTAACTTGCTTTAAGAATTTATCATTGATTTGGAAAATAATTTGTAAATGGCGAGGAAGTGAGCGTCCTATCATATCAACAGGCCATGTTTCTAATGCTTCCCCCATTAACGTATGATTGGTGTATGAGAATATACAGATTGTTTGTTCCCATGCTTCATCCCAACTGAACCCATGTTTATCAATAAGTTGACGCATTAATTCCGGGATGGCAAGAACAGGGTGAGTATCGTTAAGGTGTATGGCAATAAAATCTTTTAAATTATCAAAGCGTTGATGAAGATGATAATGACGTTGCAAAATATCTTGAATAGAGGCGCTGACTAAAAAATATTCTTGCTGTAAACGTAACATCTTACCTGATGTGGTTGAGTCATCAGGGTAAAGAATACGAGAGATATTTTCAGAGCGATCTTTGGCTTCTGTAGCCTCTAGGTATTCACCTTTATTGAATTTACCTAAATTAAACGCACCATTAGCTTTAGCAGACCATAACCTAATGGTATCTGTTGCTTGTGTGTTATAACCAGGAACAATAGAGTCATAAGGTTGAGCCAGCACATTTAAGGTATCAACCCAATAGCTTTTATCACCTTCTTGTTGTAAACGCCCGCCAAAATCCACTTCAAATTGCACATCATGGCGCGGGAATTCCCAAGGATTACCTTTTTCAAGCCAGTTATCCGCAACTTCATGTTGTTCGCCATTTTGAATTTGCTGGCGGAACATACCATATTCATAGCGAATACCATAGCCTGTCACTGGATAACCTAATGTGGCACAAGAATCAAGAAAACACGCGGCTAAACGACCTAACCCGCCGTTACCTAAACCCGGATCGGGTTCAAGTTCGATTTGCTTTTCAAGATCAAGTCCTAATTCTTTTAATGCTTCTTTAACTTCGTTATAAACCCCTAAAGAGAGCATTGCGTTCGTTAAAAAACGCCCCATAAGAAATTCCATCGAAATGTAATAAACCTGTTTTACTTTCGGTGAAAGTTCCGCTTTGGTTGATTTCAGCCAACGTTCAACTAAACGGTCTCGTATAGCGTAGGAAGTTGCATTTAACCAATCTGTTGGTGTGGCGTATTTAGGGGAAGTACCAACAATAAACATCAGTTTATAAACAATAGAACGCTTTAACGATTCAACATCCTTATCTGGTGATAAATAATCAAATTCACATAACTTTTTCATTATAAATCTCTTTTGGTGATCCACAGGTCAAATAGACATCATGTCTATAAACGGTGATACAGCGTTGCATATGTCTTAGCCGCTGTTTCCCAACTAAAAATAGTTTGGTTCATGGCATCTGTTTGAACTTGTTGCCATTGTTTTGGCATACCCCATAAAGTAAAGGCTCGATTGATAGCAAGACGCAAATCATCAGGTGTTGCTTCATGGAAAACAAAACCTGTAGCTTTATGATGGGCTAGATTTTCTAATGAACAATCATTCACCGTATCAGCTAATCCACCGGTGTGCCTCACTAAAGGAAGTGTGCCGTATTTCAAACCATATAACTGAGTTAACCCACAAGGTTCAAAACGACTAGGCACCATAATCACATCAGCACCCGCGACGACTTGGTGTGAAAAACTTTCGTCATAACCAATATGAACTGCTACATTTTGCGGATATTGTTGTTGAGCATGTAAAAATGCGGATTCAAGATGACTATCACCTGTACCTAACAACACAAATTGGCCACCTTGATCAACAATATCAGGTAATACGTCAATCACTAAATCAAGCCCTTTTTGTGATGTTAAACGGCTCACAACAGCAAAAAGAGGAGCTTTATTATTAACAGGTAAACCGCATTTTTTCTGTAAGGCTGTTTTATTTTCTAGGCGTTTATTGAGGCTGTTTATATCATAGCGACGTGTAATTAAGTTATCCGTTGCAGGCTCCCAAATCGCTTCATCTATGCCATTTAATATGCCACTTAATCGCTGTTCATCCGTACGTTGACGCAATAAACCTTCAAGTCCATAACCAAATTCAGGGCGCGTTATCTCTTTGGCATACGTTGGGCTAACCGTCGTAATATGATTTGCATAAAACAAGCCCGCTTTTAAGAATGAAATTTGTCCGTAATATTCCAGTCCATTAATTGAAAAACTGTAATCAGGTAATTCAAGTTGATGCAGATGATAAGGTGAGAACTCACCTTTATAAGCCAGATTATGAACGGTAAAAACAGATTTTGCTGAATAATGTTTAACTGCTAAATAAGCACAAGCAAGTCCAGCATGCCAATCATGGGCGTGAACAACATCAGCTCGCCATAAAGGATCTAACCCCGCTGATAATTCGCTTGCTACCCAACCTAATAAGGCAAAACGAAAAACATTATCACTATAAGCATGTTGATATTCATCGTGATAAGGGCTACCAGTACGTTGATAAAGATGAGGTGCATCAATAAGATAAATATCAACACCTTGGTATTGTCCATAAAGCAGAGAAACATTACCGGCAAAGGTGTCGATCTTAGTGACTAATTTGAGATCAGGAATATTATCTTTGATAGCAGGAAACGCAGGTATAACAACCCGCGCATCTAAACCTATCTTTTTCTGAGCTAAAGGCAAAGAGCCCATAACATCAGCTAATCCCCCTGTTTTTAGCAGAGGGAATAATTCAGAACAACAGTGAAGGACATTCACGAAAATGCCTCCTCATTTTGAGGTTTTTGTTCTTCGTTTTTCTCAATTGAGTTTTCTTTTTTTTGATGTGCTAATTGTTCAAGCATTTCTCTTGTCACTAGCACAATACCTTCTTCAGTACGATGAAAACGAGCCGCATCATCTTCTGCATTCATACCAATGACTGTCCCTTCGGGGATAGTACAACTGCGCTCAATAATACAACGTTTTAAGTAGCAGTGATGACTCACGGTAACGTCCGGTAAAATGACAGAATCTTCAATGTGGCAGAAAGATTCAACGCGAACCAATGGGAATAAAATAGAAGAATAGAGGGTTGAACCATTGATAATACAGCCATCTGCAATCAAAGAGTTCATCATTTGCCCATGTTCACCATGATTATCTTGTACAAATTTTGCAGGGGGGAGCGGGGTCATAAAGGTACGAATTGGCCAATCTTTGGCATACATATCAAGCTCTGGTGTCACTGAGGCTAAATCAAGGTTTGCAGACCAATACGCTTCAATGGTTCCTACATCACGCCAATAAGGTGCTACAGACGGATCAGAACTAACGCAAGATAGTTCAAATGGGTGAGCCAACACATCACCACGTTCAGTGATTTTAGGAATAATATCTTGGCCAAAATCATGATGTGAATCAGGATCACGACTATCTTCTTCTAATAAATCAAATAGATAATCTCTATCAACTACATAAATCCCCATGCTAGCTAATGAATGATCTGGATCATCAGGAATGCACGGTGGGTTTGAAGGCTTTTCTAGGAAATTTAGTACTCGACGATTTTCATCGATATCCATAATACCAAACTGGAATGCATCTTCTTTAGGTACTCGAATACAGGCAACAGTAAATTTTGATTTATTTTCTACGTGATCAAGCAATAAACGCGCATAGTTCATTTTGTAAATATGATCACCCGCTAAAATCACCACATATTTAGCTTTGTAGCTACGAAGAATATCAAGGTTTTGATATATCGCATCAGCCGTACCCATATACCAATGATCAGTATTACGACGTTGTTGAGCCGGTAATAAGTCAACAAATTCATTCATGTCTTCATTAAAAAATGACCAACCACGTTGAATGTGTTGAACGAGGGAGTGCGATTGATACTGGGTTATTACGCCAATACGACGGATCCCTGAATTAAGACAGTTTGATAGCGTAAAGTCGATAATTCGAAATTTCCCACCAAAGAAAACCGCCGGTTTTGCACGTTTCGCCGTCAATGCTTTTAAACGTGTGCCACGACCTCCAGCTAAAACGAGTGCAATTGCCTCTTTAGGAAGTTGTTGTGCCAACATTAATTTTTGGCCTTGTTCTGTTGTCATCATAGTTATAGCACTCCAATCAAATTACTTAACTTGGGAGGAAATATTGGGTAATTTTTCAGTAGAAGACTGAGTATAAAAAACGCTATTTCGCCAAAGGGTGATACTGTTAGGTTGTACTTCACAATGCTGAGATTGTGTTGGGTGACAAAGAGGCCAGCTAGCCGTATCAAGCAAGCAAGACCAAGACCCTTCAGGTAAAGAAAAGACAGCGCTGTTTCTTAATGGGTTAATCATTAAAATCCATTGTTGCGCTAAAAAAAGTTGTAATGGTGAGGGAGGAAGTTGTTGCCAATCTTCATGGCTCATAGGTTGAGCATCTTGATTGAGCCAAATAACATTTTCACTATCTTCTTCCCACCATTTAAGAGAACTTAAAGGTGTAATTTGGTGACGTAATTCAATAAGGTGGCGAATGTAATCAGTTAAGTCATAAGGTTGATGAAACCATTTGATCCAACTGACTTTATTATCCTGACAATAAGCGTTGTTATTACCATATTGCGTATTACCCACTTCATCACCGGCGAGTAAATGAGGTGTTCCTCTAGAAAGCAGTAAGGTTGCCAGCATATTCCTTGTCGCAAGCAATCTGTATTGACCTATTTTTTCGTTAACTATCAAACCCTCTTCACCAAAATTCACACTGTAATTGGTGTTATGTCCATCTAGGTTTGATTCTCCATTCTCCTCGTTATGCTTATTCTGATAACTCACTAAATCCCGCAGTGTAAAGCCATCATGGCTCGTTATCATATTGATACTAGAATAAGGAGGCCGACCGTTTTTATGGTATAGCTTTGCAGAGCCAGTAATGTTGTCTGCAAATGTTGCAATAGATACATCTCGCCATAACCAAAAACGACGAATAACATCACGGTAGCCGTCATTCCATTCTGTAAATGGAACTGGGAAATTACCGACTTGATAGCCATCAGAGCCTAAATCCCATGGCTCTGCGATAAGTTTAATGCGTGAAAGAAGCGGATCTTGGCGAATAGCCGTTAATAATGGTGATTGTGTATCAAAATAAGGAACGCGGCCAAGACTGGTTGCCAAATCAAAGCGGAAGCCATCAATATGAAATTCGGTAACCCAATAACGTAGGCAATCCATTACCCACTGCACTGTTTCAGGGCGACTTAAATTGAGAGTATTGCCACATCCTGTCCAATTTTGAGCTTTGTTTTCATCGTTTAGCCAATAATAGCTTTGGTTATCAATACCACGTTGAGAAACAATATAACCTTCATATTGGTCACTTAATTCCGCAGTATGATTGAATACCACATCTAGAATGACTTCAATATTGGCTTTATGCAGGCATCTTACGGCTTCTCGAAATTCATCAATAATATTCCGACCTGTGTTGGAATAATATTGTGTAGATAAAGCAAAAGGCGCTAATACGTTATAACCCCAATAATTTTTTAATCCGATTTTATGAAGATGAGGTTCTGTTAAATGATATTGAATAGGCAATAATTCCAATGCCGTAATACCTAGTTTTTTCAGATGAGAAATAAAAGCAGGGTGACCTAATGCTGCATAAGTTCCTGCAATTGTTTCAGGTATATCTGGATGAAGTTTTGTTAGTCCTTTGACATGTCCTTCATAAATAATAGTTTCTGACCAAGGTGTGTTTAAGCGTTGATAAGTGCCTTTTTCTTTATAATAGTGACAAAAACAACCACTATCATCCGTGATAACTGCTTTAGGTGTTATTGCGCTATCATCATGTTCTAATGCATTAAAAACAGGAGATGTATAAGGCAAGGTGTTATCCACGATACCTGTAACTTGTCTCGCATAAGGATCTAATAACAACTGTTGAGGTTGATAGAATAATCCTTGTTCTGGGTTCCATTCACCTTCTACACGATAGCCATAATGCAAACCGGGCCCTGCACCGGGTAAGTATCCATGCCAAATAGCTCCCGTTTTGCCAGGTAATGGATAGCGGATCTCTTTGCCTGCTTTATCAAACAGGCAAAGTATGACTTTAGTGGCATTTTCACTAAAGAGTGTAAAATTTACTCCATAGCCATCATAATGACTGCCCATAGGGAAAGGGCGACCATAATCTAAAGACATATTAATCCTTCAATTTTAAATAGAGTGTTGCAAGTGGCGGTAGCGTCAATGACAAAGAGTAGGCTTTACCATTAAATTCACTTGCTATTGCCTCTATTTCACCTAGATTTCCCACATTACTTCCGTTGTAAAATTCAGAATCACTATTGAGTATTTCCTGATAAGCGCCGGCTTTATTCACACCCACGACATAGTTGTGATGAACAACGGGAGTAAAATTGCTTATCACAATAATTTCATTGCCTTGTACATCTTTACGGCAGAAAGCGAAAACAGAATTGTCATGATCATCAACGGTGAGCCATTCAAAGCCTTCTCGTTCAAAGTCACATTCATAAAGAGGAGTATTCGCTTGATAGGAAAGATTCAAATCTCGCACAAAGTGCTGAACACCTTGGTGTGGGCTATTTGGTGTTTCAAGAAGATGCCAATCTAAGCTATTGTCGTGATCCCATTCACGCCATTGTGCAAATTCGCATCCCATAAATAGTAGCTTTTTGCCCGGATAAGCCCACATAAAACCTAAATAAGCACGTAAATTAGCAAATTTTTGCCAATCATCACCCACCATACGACCAATCAACGAACCTTTACCATGCACAAACTCATCGTGAGAAAGAGGCAGAACAAAGTTTTCGTTATAGGCATAGAGCATGCCAAAGGTCATTTGATTGTGGTGATATTTACGATAGATAGGATCACGTTGCATATATGCCAACGTGTCATGCATCCATCCCATATTCCATTTGTAGTTAAAACCTAAACCTCCATCATCTGGCGGTAAGGTAACACCGAGGAAATCAGTTGATTCTTCAGCAATCGTGATGGTGCCAGGGCAAGTTGTACCTAATAATTTATTGGTATAACGAAGAAAATCAATGGCTTCTAAGTTTTCTCGTCCACCATGTTTATTCGGGATCCATTCACCTTCTTTTCGGCTATAGTCACGATAAAGCATGGAAGCAACAGCATCGAAACGGAAACCATCAAGTGCAAAATGTTCATGCCAATACAATAAATTGCCTGAAAGGTAATTCAGTACCTCATTACGACCATAGTTATAAATTAAGGTGTTCCAATCTGGATGAAAGCCTTCTCGTCTATCAGCATATTCATAGAGCGATGTGCCATCAAAATTACGTAAACCGTAGTCATCTTCAGGGAAATGGCCGGGAACCCAATCTAAAATAACGCTAATTTCAGCCTGATGAGCTGCTTCAATAAAATCACGGAAATCCATAGGTGAACCAAAGCGACGAGTTGGTGAATATAACCCTAAAGGTTGATATCCCCATGAACCATCAAAGGGATGCTCATTAATAGGCAATAGTTCGATATGGGTAAAGCCCATTTCTTTAACGTAGGGAATTAACTGTTCGGCTAATTCACGATAACTTAACCAACTTTGATCGTCAGTATGTCGGCGCCATGAGCCTAAATGAACTTCATAAATAGAGATAGGCGCATTACGTTGATTTGCTTGCTGACGTGACAATGGCATTGGTTTAACGGAAGGTAATGTATTAATAATTGATGCGGTTTCAGGGCGTATCTGTGTTTCAAAAGCATAAGGATCTGCTTTTAATCGACGTTCTCCATTGGCATCTAAAATAGCGAATTTATAGCAATCACCAAGATGGGCTTGTGGAATAAAAAGCTCCCAAATTCCACTTTCACGACGTAATCGCATAGGAAAACGCCTTTCATCCCAAAATGAGAAATCGCCAACCACACTCACACTTTGTGCATTTGGTGCCCATACAGCAAAAGTAATACCATCAATATCACCTAATTTAGCGGGGTGAGCGCCTAAACATTGATAAGGGCGAGAATGATGACCTTGTGCTAAAAACCAAATATCCATTTCTTGCAGTAAAATACCGAACTGATAAGGATCATCAACAATCCCTTGTGCATTTTCCCAAGTAACATCTAAACAATAACTAAAACGACGTTTACGTCGGGAGATTGCACCACAGAAAAAACCACTAGGATGTTTGCGTTCTAACGTCGCGACTTTTCTGCCATTCTTTCTATCGATGACACTGACTGAAACAGCATCAGGTAAAAATGCACGAACTTCTAAACCTGCCGATGTTTCATGCATACCAAGAAGTGCAAAAGGATCAGACTCATACCCATTGATTAGTTTTTCTATTGCTTTTTTTGTCACAGCTACAGACATCGTATCGTCCTTCGTTGCCAGCAAATAAATTAATAAATTTTATATATAAATGTCAGCATAGAACGTTAATTTAAGTTAAACAATAAGTGTTTTTAACAGATTATTTAAAAATATAATAATCATCATGGGTTAATATACTTAAAATTTGCCTTTAATTTATTGAATGTAAATGGGTTTGATATAAGGAGCAGAGTAAGGTAGCGAATTATAAATACAGCACAAATAGCGTTTTTACCTAATCTAAAAAAGAGAATGATATTAAATATTTTTAATTAAACACTTAAGATAGAGTTTTAAAAAGTATAAGTAATAAGAGTAAAATCGTCATTTTTATGAAAAAAAAACACTTATTTCATTAGCAAAATTAACTTTTTTGTTGTGTGAGCCATTGCTCAAAATCAAGGTGTGTTTTGGTTTTTTGTACACCTAATGGTGTTAATGCATAGTAATAAAGAGGGGCTATTTGAATGTTAGGAAATAAGATTTTTAAAGTCCCTCGATTTATCTCATTCGATAAAATTGAGATTGGACCAATGCCTATTCCTAAACCTTCGATAATTGCTTGAAGTGAAATATGAAAGTGATCAAAACGATACTGACGCAAAAATGATCGCTGAGTATTAAGCTGAGCCGCAATTAGCCATTGTTGCCAATGGCCAGGGCGAGTGAGTGTATCGATGGCAGGGCAATTAAAAATGTCTTCTAAATTGGTGACACTGTAACGTTTAAGTAGTTTTTCAGAGGCAACTAAACAATGCACATCCTTTAGAAAAACAATAGATGAATATTCTTGTTGCTGAGGTTGAGGACGAATAATTAAATCATCATGGCTGATTAAATGAAATCGCTCACTATTTGCTGAGGCAATTTGAATGTTGGCATTAGGATATTGAAGATAAAAATCCTCCATTCTTGGAATAAGCCATTTTAAACATAATGTTGTAGGAACACTGATATTTAAAATATCGTTTTTACCACCATTACCATAACGAACACCAATGTCATTAAGCTTATCAAAAACATCACTTAATTCTTGTGCCAATGTTAATGCATAGGGAGTTGGTACACGACGTAAACCTTGTTTGTTAAATAACGTAACACCAAACCATTTTTCAACAACTTGAATATGTCTGCTAATTGCACCATGAGTTACACATAGTGTTTGTGCGGCTTCTGTATAACTTTGGCTATGACAAGCAACTAAGAAAGCACGTAATGACGGTAATGGAGGAAGGTTTCTCATCATAATTTTCTCATCATAGTTTACTTATCATCAATAAAGCAGTCTTTCTGATTAAAACTCACAGTACAGTGATATTTTATCACAGGTAAAAATAAAGAAGGCAGGTATGATACAGCGTCTTTAACTTATTGAACTTAAAGGATGATAATGAGTTTTATCGCAGTTATTTTATTAGCAGTACTTTCTGGTATCATCAGCGGAGTAGTTGGAACAGGCTCTTCTATTTTACTTATTCCTGCATTAACTTATGTATTTGGCGCTAAAGAGGCGGTGCCTATTATGGCTCTTGCCTCAGTAATGGGAAATTTATCTCGTATTTATTTATGGCGCCATAGTATATGTTTTAAGCCACTTTTTTATTATTTATTAGCTGGTATTCCCGCGGTTATTTTAGGTGCAAATACATTGTGGGTTATGTCTGAAAAATGGCTCAATATTGGGATGGGACTGTTCTTTATTTTGATGATCCCAATTATTCATTTATTACGCCAACATCAAATTAAAATAAAACCTTACCAAGTTATTATTGCTGGTGCAGTTATCGGCTATTTAACCGGGGTTGTTTTTTCTACTGGGCCATTAACTATTCCAATATTTTCTGCATATGGGCTAACACTAGGGCCATTACTAGCAACAGAAGCGGCTGCTTCGTTTATTATTTATCTCACCAAAGCCCTAACCTTTAGCCAACTTGGAGCCGTTAATAGCTTTATCCTAATTAGTGGAATGTTAGTGGGTTGTGGCTTAACCATGGGAAATTTCCTTGGCAAAAAGCTAGTATTAAAACTGACACCTAAGCTATTCCAAGGGCTATTAGATGTCATGTTAATTTTTGCTGGTGGCTCACTGCTTTTTAATGGTTTTTTCTCTTAAATAACGAATGCAAATTACTTATTTTCTTTATTCATCATAATAATCTGATAAATAAGGCGCTAATATAATCAATGAGAGATCAGCGAGTGGCAACAATTCATCAATTGTAGCGCCTGATCTTGCTCTTAAGGAAATGGAATGTAATAACGCGATCATCCCCAATGCAATAGTGTGAATATCGGTTCCTTCTTTTAGTTCACCCACTTCTAATGCTTCTTGCAAGGCATCTTCAACTTGCTGAGTTTGTGCATTAATAACCTGATTTAGCATATTCTTGATTGCAGGATCGGCAATTTCAGTCACTGCGGTTGAAAGCACCATACAACCAGTTAATCCATCATTATCTGTATAAAAATGGATAGCCGAATTCAGATAACGTTTTATTCTTACGGTAATTTTATCTTTCGGTGACTGTTTTTCTAATTCATGGCGATAACGTGTAGAAGCAATATGATTAAAGCGTTCAATGGCTTTTTCATACAATGCGGCTTTATTACCAAATGCAGCATAAAGACTTGGCTTATTCATCTGAGTTTCAATGACCAAGTCATCCATAGATGTTGCAGTAAATCCTTTTCGCCAAAATAATGCCATTATTTTTTCAAGAGCGGCATCGCTATCATAACGACGAGGGCGACCTTTTTTTTGCATTTTATACCAGTTAGTAAGAAATTCATTTACTCAGTATAAAACAAATGTCATTATTTTACTAACCAGTACAAAATAGGAAAGTAAAATGAATCACAATGAAATGCTGTATGGAAAAAATATGCCCTCTATTATCAGGCTCGTTGAAGAAGGGCGTAAGCAGCAATTAAAACCATTGAAAATAGGTATTTTTGTCTGTCCAGGCTTTATGCCTATGGATATTAACGGTGCTCAATCAGTCTTTACAATTGCGAGTGCTGAAATTTATTTTATCTGGAAAAAGAAAGAGTTAGTTGAAGGATATATTGGTTGGCCAACAATGCCCACTATGACTTTTGATGAATGCCCTGAAGATCTTGATGTACTAGTCGTAGGAATGGTACCACCAGAAATTGTTGAAGATGAAGAGACACTGACATTTTTTGCTAACATGGGTAATAAAGCACGTTATGTTATTGGTACATGTTACGGCTCTTTAGTTTTAGGTGCAGCAGGATTATTAAAAGGTAAAAAAGCAACCAGTAATTCAAATGTCGTTCCGATGTTACCTGATATGGGGGCCATAGCTGTAGAGGGAAGTGATGTTGTTATTGATGGCAATATTTATACTTCGGGGCCAGCAACAGGCTCGTTCGATGCCTCATTATTAGTATTAGAACAATTACTCGGCACGCCTTTTGCTCAATTGGTAGAGCTTGCTATTGAGTATGATCCACGTCCGCCTTTTGGTACAGGTTCACCTGCATTAGCAGGCACAGAAATGACGGCAATTTCACAAAGCTTAACCGCTAATTTAAATGCTCAATTTCATCAAGCTGCACGTAATGGTCTTAAAAAGTGCCGTTAATTTAGATTAATTCACGTTAGAATGAGGTGATAAATATTGAAGTTTACCTAAACTGTTTTATTCAATTTCGGAGCATCACAATGACAGAATATGAAAAAATGGTATCAGGTCATCTTTATCATGCAAATAAAGATGACAGCTTGAAGCCCTTAAGAACAAAAGCACGCGAAATTGTTTATGATTTTAATATAACGCGGCCGTCTGAAGTTGAAAAAAGAAAAGCTTATTTAAAGAAACTATTCGGTAAAACAGGTGAAAATTTTTCTATTGAACCTCCATTTCATTGTGACTATGGGCAATTAATTGAAATTGGAGAGGGATTTTATGCCAATTTCAATTTAACGATATTAGATTGTGCACCTGTGAAAATTGGAAACAATGTAATGTGTGCACCGAATGTTAGCATTTTAACTGCAACTCATCCTATTGATCCTGAAATACGCAGCAGTGAACTTGAATATGCATTACCTATTACTATTGGCAATTCAGTATGGTTAGGTGCTGGGTGCATTATTTTACCCGGCGTAACTATTGGTGATAATTGTGTTATTGGTGCGGGCAGTGTAGTAACAAAATCTATTCCAGCTAATTGTGTTGCTGTTGGCAATCCCTGTCGTGTAATAAGACAAATCAGTGATAAAGATAAAACAGATGCAGAAAGAAGGTTGAAACTTTAATTACTAAAAATCAAGGCTCAATAAGTTTATTGAGCCTTATGATAAAGTTACTCTTTAATAAAACTTAAATAGTTAAAGAGGGATTTAAAACCAAATTTACGGTATAGCGCCAAACCATCTGCGGATGCATCTAAGAAACAACGCTCTACACCTTGCTCACGGCAAAACTCTAAAACGTGTTTAATTAAATGAGTTGCATAGCCATTGCCTTGATAAGCAACATCTGTCCCAATATCGTCAAAGCGCGCTAATTTATCATGCAACGTCAGCGTTAATGACGATACGGGCTGACCTTCAACTAACAGAGCATAATGGAAAATAGTCGCGCCATTATCTAATGCTTTTTGATGATAACGAATATACTCATTAACAATCGTATCATCACTGTCATCTCCCACAGGAAATGCTGTTTTTAGCGGATGTGCCCATTGTTCTAGGTTATGATTGGTGAGAATAATATCGCATGGATTATTTCGATAAGAAGGGTAAACCGCTTCTGACAACGTTAAATACATTGCTGTTGTCATACCGTCACCGGTATAGCCCGCATTTTTTATAATGTCTTCAAATTCAGGTAATAATGATTCAGGTAAAACCAAAATATGGTCTTTTTGTTGCGAAGAGAAAAGGGTACTTGCCTGCTGAAACGAGCCTTCTGTTGCGCCTTGACGTAAATAAATAAAGTTAAAAATTGGCGCGTCCATTGGTGTCATAAAGCAATGAGTATGATCACCAATACGAATATTATTTTCACAAATTTCTGACCAAAAAGCTTTTTCTACTACTTTAAATTCTTTATACAGTTGTGCATCCATAATGGTTCTCTAGCTAAATCGTGATAAGCGATAAGGAGTTAATAGAGGATTCGCTTTTTCGTAAATCAGTTCTTGTGCAACCAATTTACACAATAAAGGTGACAACGTCACGGCGGCGTGCATAGTAACAAGATATAGTCCCTGATAAGGAGATATTTCTCCAATAATTGGCATTTCATCTTTAGGCATGGGTCTTTCACCAACAATAACTTGTTCAATCGTTAGTTTACCTGTTTGCGTAAAATTATCATAAAAAGTCGCTTGTGCATGGAATGCAATGTGCTCAGGGTGATGTTCATCACTATTATCAATGTAATCTTCAGCTGCAATAATCTCATTTTGAGCAAAGTGACGTAACTCCATTTCTGGCGTTGAGATAATGCAAGGTAAAAACGGCGTTTCTGCATCTGTTGTTAATTTGAGTAAAATATTGGGTGACGCATATAAAGGTAAATCAATACTTTTTTCAGACAATAACGCTAAAGCGCCCACTCCCGCGGTTAAAATAACATGATCAGCATGCATTTTAATATTTTCTGTTTCTACACCAATAATGCGATGAGGTGCTTATATCCATTTTATTCTCTTAACGGTAATAGGAGGTAAGGTGATTTTTATGCTAAATGTAAAAAACAAACAGAATAATGGTTTTGAGAAAAATAATCTTATTTATCCTCTCACTTTTTGTGCTAATACATTTAATAACATGTTTATAAAAATCATTATTTTTCATAAGCATAGTTACTATGCTTACTGTTATTTTGATAATATTGAGTAGATATAAATCACAAAAAGAATAAAAAACCATAACACAAAACAAACAATAGGATATTACATCTAATATTTATCTAATTTGCAGTTTATAAGACTGATATTGTTTTTTATTTTGAACTTTATCGCTGTATAAATTTTAATTTCAGCATCATACTATAACGCACATTTAAACTGGTTTTTTAATCTAAATAAAACAATTAAAAAAGACTTACAAACTGCCTTTTGTTAATCAAAGTAGATTAATTGACTTATTTTTAGATTATATAAAGATTATTGTTTTACAAAAATATTATTATCGATATGATAGCTCACATATTCAGCATATTATTTTTTTAAAAAAGGCGTCGTATGTTAGAAAGTATCGGTATTTCAAATATTTGGACATACCTTTTAGGCGTTATTTTTATTACCTTAGTACCAGGTCCAAACTCGATTTTCGTCCTTACTTCCAGTGCGAAGCATGGGGTAAAAGGGGGGTATAAAGCCGCTCTTGGTGTTTTTACGGGTGATGCATTATTAATCTTTTTGGCATTTTTGGGGGTTGCTTCATTAGTCAAGACTTCACCCGTTTTCTTTATTGTTATTAAATATGCAGGTGCACTTTATTTAACCTATTTAGGTTTAAAGACATTATATGCAACGTTTCACAAGAAAAAAGAAACAACTGAACAATTATCAGAAGTGGCAATCAAAGCAAAAGATGGCCTTTATGTTAAGGCTCTATTTTTAAGTATGCTTAATCCTAAAATGATCATTTTTTATGTCTCTTTCTTTATTCAGTTTATTGATCCTAAATATGAAAATGCGGGTGTTCCATTTTTTGTATTAGGTGCAATTTTAGAAACATGTAGCATGATTTATTTATCAATTCTTATTTTTGGCGGAGTGGCTATTACTAATAAAGTAAAACATAACAAACGATTAGCATCATTATCAAATAGTTGTATAGGTGCGGTGTTCTTACTTTTTGGTGCAAAACTGGCGTTAACTGCATAATCTTTTTTCAATTTAAAAAGCCACTTTGAAAGTGGCTTTTTTTGTTACAAATAGACGATCTTTTCAATAAATTATTTAATAACAACTTCTAATATTGAATTATATGTTTCTGTTTTAATCACTTTATTAATTTTCAAATCTGATTGATCTAATAAAGCAATAAATTCATCTTCTGTGCGTTCGCCCGATTCAGGAAATGCACTCATACAAATCATATCCATATATTTAGCGACATCCGGTATATTTTTTTTAAAAATAACCGGTTCAATAATAAGTACTTTTGAATCCGCCTTCATTATTTTGCGTAAATTTTTAAAAATATTAATAACTTTTTCATTATTCCAATTGTGAACAATATATTTCATTAAATAAATATCAGATTCAGGATAATCTCCAAATAGATCACCTGGTATTAATTTCCAACGGCTATCATCACTTAATTCAACTAATTTTGTTCTTTCTAATACATGTGGGTGATCAAATAACTGTCCTTTTAACGTAGGATTTTCTTTTAAAATTTCCAATAATAATCCACCTAGCCCTCCAGCAATATCTGTCACTATTTTGTTCTCTGGAAATTTATAATGCTTAATAAGAAAATAATTTTCTATTTTTGATAAAGAGCTCATACCTGCTTGAAAATCATGATCTTCTCTTACATTATCTTGCCAATATTGATAAAAAGACATGCCATATAAGTTTTCAAAAGCAGGGTTACCCTGAACTGACTCAATAACATCGCCAACTGGGCGCCATAACGTTTCATTAGTTAACATTAATACGGCATCACGCAAGCTATATTTATGATCACTTAATAAAAATCGCCCCGCGGGAGCAAGAGAGTAACGCTCTCCTTCTGACTCATAAAATATACTTTCAGATGCTAACATTCTTAATATTCTATTTAAAACATAAGGAATTGAGTTCGTTTTCTTTGCAAGTTCATTTATATCTTTAGGCCCTTCTTTTAATAAATCTGCAATTTTTAATTTAGCTGCAACTCTTAAAGCGCCAGGAATAGTAAAGCTCATGGATTTTTTCATTAAATCTAATGCCGCTGATTTATTATTTAAATCTAAATTTTCATTCATAATATTAAACTCCATTGTGTAATGCAGGTGACTTGATAATAAAAAAACTTTTCAAATAAATTATAGGGTATTTTTTATTTGTGTTATTTTTATAAATATTTAAATTTCATTGTTAACTGTAATTGTTTCTATAATTATTATTCTGAGTATGAAAATAAAAAAGCAAGAAATGGAGTGCATAATATCTTGTTTTTCAAGTTATACTGACTTCTAATATATTTTTAATAGAGAATAGCTATGTATTTTCAGTATGGCGAAAAAGAGATAAAAACCTTAAAGCAGCGTGATAAACGCTTAGCTGCACTCATTGAAAGAATGGGTGACATTAAACGTCCTATTACACCTGATTTATTTACCGCATTAGTTAAAAACATTATTGAACAACAAATTTCTGTTTCTGCCGCCATAACGGTACACCAACGGCTATTGAATTTATGTGAGGGCATTTACACGCCAGAGCGTATTGCAAAATTATCAGAAAAAGAGGTACAGCAATGTGGAATGACTATGCGTAAAGCGGGTTATATTATCGGTATCGCAGATGCTGTTATTTCAGAAAAATTAGATTTAAATAAAATTCCTAATATGACAGATAAAGAGGTTATTGATACTTTAATTCAACTGAAAGGTATTGGAGTTTGGACAGCAGAAATGTTATTAATTTCTTCGCTTAATCGGCCAGATATTTTAAGTTGGGGAGATTTGGCCATTCAACGCGGAATTATGCGCCTTTATCGTCATAAAACATTAGATAAAGCACGTTTTGAGCGTTACCGTAAACGATATTCACCTTATGGCTCTACAGCATCGCTTTATTTATGGGCATTATCTAAAGAGCCTGAAATTATTGCGCAATAAACGGAGTTTTTTATTTATTATGACTGTTGATAATAACCGTAATCCCGCATTAAAGGACTGTCATAATGGAAAATAAGCGTAATCAACTTATTGAACAAGCCTGCCGTTTTATTGAACAAAATAACGGTGATGTTTCACTAGCTCGTATTGCTGAGCATGTTATGGCAAGCCCATATCATTTTCATCGTCTCTTTAAATCGATTATGGGTATCACTCCAAAAGATTATGCTAATGCCTACCGCCAAAAATTAATAAAAAAAGCCCTGATTGAAGATGGCAGTATTACTGATGCAATTTATCAATCAGGTTTTAATGCTAATAGCCGTTTTTATGAAAACGCAGCTGCAATATTAGGAATGACTCCAACCAATTGGCGTACAGGTGGTAAGAATATTGCTATCTTTTTTGCGATTGCACTGTGTTCTTTAGGTAATATTCTAGTGGCTCAAAGCGAAAAGGGAATTTGCGCTATTATGTTAGGAGATGATGCAGAACAATTATTAGAAGATTTACAAAAACAATTTCCTCTTGCTGAATTAATTGGTGCAAATAAAGAGTTTGAACAAATAATAGCTCAAGTTGTTGGTTTTATTGAATTACCTAAACAACCACTATCTTTGCCTCTTGATATTCAAGGTACTGTTTTTCAGCAAAAAGTGTGGCAGGCATTATTAGATATTCCTTTTGGTAGTACCATGACATATCAAGAAATTGCCAATAAAATAGGTTCCCCTAAAGCATATCGTGCCGTAGCAAATGCCTGTGCAGCTAATAAACTTGCTGTGGCGATACCTTGCCATCGTGTTATTCGTCAAAATGGCGAATTGTCAGGTTATCGTTGGGGGATCGAGCGTAAAGCAAAATTGCTTCAGACCGAAGCATCAAATAACACAATAATTAGCAAAAAAAGATAAAACACCAGTAAGACATGGTAAGATAATCAGCAAGTTATCAATTTATTCGTGAGTAATACTATGTCATTTAACCCTACAGAAATTACTTTTTTTGAGCGTTTAATTCCTTCAATTCTTAAAGAAATAAAAGTAATTACTATTCGAGATGAAAGTGAAAGCTATTATAAGCCAGGTAGTGTGGTTGAGTTATATGCTAACGAACATCGTACTTACTATGGAAAATTAAAAATTCTAGCTGTATCACCTTTACATTATGATGATATTAATGAGTATCATGCACAGCAAGAAGGAATGACACTACCTGTATTAAAAGCGCTTATTAAAGATATTTATCCAACAACTCAGTCTTTATACCTGATTGAATATGAATTAGTAAAATAAGAACAATAAAAAGGATCACAATGTGATCCTTTGAGTTACACCAAAATCTTATTCTTTTACATCATATTAAGCGATTGCTTTAACTGACTAATTTCCAGTTTCCATTGTGCTTGCAAAGTAGGTTTTTGATGGTTGGGTTTGCGTGCTAAATCAGCATCCAGTTTCTCTTCTAATTCAATGAGCTTAAACAGTTTTTCATCATCATCATGGTGAGAAACAGACAGCACCGATGCATGATTTTCTATATCACTTTCCTTATCTGTTATCTGTATTTCTGGCATTTCCTCTTCAGAAATAAGTTGATAAATCGTTTCAATATCATGATGTTCAGTCAAAATACCATTGTGAATATACCAAAAGCGATTACAACTATTTTCAATCAATTCTCGATCATGACTAACTAATAAAATGCCACCAGTGAATTGACTAATTTGTTCAGCTAACGCCTTTTTGCCGTCCATATCAATATGATTTGTCGGTTCATCAAGCATCAAGAATGAGTATTTCGCTAAACTCAGACCGATAAATAATAAACGAGCACGTTCACCACCACTTAACGTACTCACTTTTTGCCCATGACGAATGTAAGCAAAACCCGCACTAATTAGTGCCATTTTACGTTGTTCATCAGTTAAAGGCGCAAAAGGTTTTAATGCATCAGTGAGGGTATCATTATCCTTTAACTGCGCAATGTTTTGGTCGTAATAACCCAATTCAACACGTGGATGTAACCTTATTGTACTTTGTGTCGTTGTTTCAACTGAATTTAATGACCAAATCATCTTTAATAATGATGACTTTCCGGTTCCATTAGCACCGATTATTGCCACTCGATCACCACTTTTAATGCGCTGATTTTCGACAATATATAGAACAGGGGCATTATCAGCAGGAATAACGGAAAGTTGGTTTAATTCACAAAGCCTATCAGCACGCAGTGTTGTACCTGAGAATTGTAATACCCACGGAGCCTCTTCAGCCACTTCGGTTTGTTCATCTTTTAAACGAACAATATGTTTCTCCATCTGTTTAGCTTTGCGAGATAAATTCTCGTTATCATAAACGTGCCCCCAAATTGCAAGCTGCTTCGCACTTTGGGTGATCCTATCTATCTCTTTTTGCTGTGCATCACGTCGATGTTGCGCACTCATATCTTGCTCTTCTTGCGCTATTCTGGCTTGAGAGCAGGGCAAGCGAAAGATAGATAATGACTTATCACGAATGATCCACGTACAATTCGTCACGTTGTCTAATAGCGTATTATCATGAGACACCAAAATAAAGCTACCACGCCACTGTTTTAAAAAGGTTTCTAACCATAAAATAGTGGGTAAGTCGAGATGGTTACTGGGTTCATCAAGTAACAATAGGTCAGGCTCAATAATTAACGCCCTTGCTAATAATAAACGCGTATGTTGGCCACCACTTAATTGTGAAACACGTAGATTTTTTTCATCAAACTTAAAACCCATTTCATTGAGTAGTAACTCTGCGCGCCAGCCTTCAGATAATCTGTATTCTTCAGGAAGTTTATGAAGTACAGCATCCATTAATGTCATTGGCTGTAATTCTTGAGGAAGGTGCTGCTCTATATAGGCCATTACGGTTTGATTAGCAATGGAAATAACACCTTCATTCGGTGTTAATTGATGTGATAAAAGTTTTAATAATGTACTTTTTCCACAGCCGTTATGGCCAATTAAACCAATTTTCTCACCTTTAATTAAGGCTAAAGAAATATCATTTAGTAATAAACCGTTGTTATTATGAAAAGACAGATTTTGTGTAGATAATAATGTGCTCATAGCTTACTCATTCTTTAGGCGTAGAAACGCCTTGGGTAATATCTTGCGATAACCCTGTAAGCTGAGAGAGGTCATAGTTAACGTCGCTCAGGCAGGTTAACGCAGTAAAATACTGTGAAAGCCTGAGCTGTGACGATTACCAAAGAAGTGTGAGTATTCAATAAGATCACACAAAAACATAATTAGCCTCCTTCTCTAAGTTTAAAAAGTGAATCGGTGATTTAATTCTATCAATATAGAATTCCTCTATGCAATCCCATAAGAAAGATAAAAAGTATCATTTAGTGTGAAAGCCCGCAATTTATGCAGGCTTGAGATAATCATGAGTGAATAAAATTATAACGTACTCGTTGAGGGTAAATGTTTTCGTAGTTTAATTGCGGCTAATAAAATCATGACAGCAACAGTAATACCAATAATGTTGGTGTGCTGCCAACCTATTAAATAAAAAGCAAGACCGCCTGTGATACTGCCTAATCCACCAAAGAAGAAAATTAAAAAGTCATTGGTACCTTGGACTTTTGCACGCTCATGCGATAAATACGTTTTAGATAGCAAATGAGTAGAGCTAATTAAGTTTAGATTCCATGAAATACCAATTAAAACAAAACTAATAAGGTAATGATAAAAGCTATTGCCTT
Source organism: Proteus sp. fly-1008 (assembly GCF_040140305.1). Taxonomy (NCBI): domain Bacteria; kingdom Pseudomonadati; phylum Pseudomonadota; class Gammaproteobacteria; order Enterobacterales; family Morganellaceae; genus Proteus; species Proteus sp. fly-1008. The sequence goes on along the minus strand of NZ_JBEEWH010000001.1, from coordinate 305,269 downwards.
GTAAGTTGATACCTAATGCAATTATCAATAAGAGTATGGCAGTAAAAAAGAAAATCTTGATCCCGAATCGGTGGATAAGTTGACCTGTAATAAAAGAGGGAGCAAACATGCCTAAGATATGGCATTGAAACACAAAAGCAATGGTGGCAAATTCAAAGCCATTTTGTTTCATCGATAGTGGAATAGCGCCAACCATATACACCACAATGCCATAACCTAATGCACTAACAATTGTGACTAAAAATAACAAAGGTTGACTGTATAATAGCGGATAACTCCTTGGTTTTTCTTCTGTTTGTATTCTGGTTTTTATTATTTTTTTAAAGGAATTTTCAACAGTAATCCGAAGGCTAAAATATAAATAATACTTAATGCAGTAAAAGGTCCAATAAACGGATAATCTGCAAAGAATTGCCGCGTTGTTACCGCTAATGTTGGTCCAATAACTGCGGCAACAATACCGCCACTCATTACTAAACCGATAGCTTTTGCATGCATGCTCACTGGTGTTTCTTCGAGTGCGGCAAATCGATATTGTTGTGCTGTACCAATAGCAACTCCAGTAAAATAAGTACCAAAGGAAAACAGCATTAAATTATGATAATAAATACCTGCAATAGATAATAATGCGCCGATTAATCCGCCTATATTTCCAATAATAAAACCTGCTTTACGTGAATATTTCATCATAAAGTGTGCCATTGGAAGCGTTGCTGAAATAATTCCAATATATTGGCTTAATAAAGGAACCGTTGAATAAATAGGATCTTTAGCAAGTTGCTCTCCCACGAGGACAGCGACAGAAAGCACTAATGCGTTCCCAGTTGTAAAAAGAGCCAAAGAAAATGCCAACCACCAGACTGATCTAGGCATAGATATCTCCATTGATGCGATAAATAAATTAAAGAGATACGCATCTTACAACTTGAAGTTAACTTCAAGTCAAGAGGAGGGGGTATTATTAAAATAGCGTCATTTGATTTAGCGCTTACCTAAAGTAATCGATTATTTCTTATTAATTCGTTTTTTATTCTTTTTTAGACTTAATGCTAAAATTTTTTGAAATCTATTGCATTGAAAATGGTTCTCTTCAGGGCAGGTTTGAATATGTTCTAATCCTTTTTTAAGACGTTTAAGTTCATTTATTTTATTATCAATTTCTTCAATTTTTAGATGAACAATAGTTCTATCTATTGAGGGAATTTTTTGATTGCAGCTTAATTGTGCAATTTCATCTAGCGAAAAATGCGCTTGTTGCGCTAAAGAAATTAAGGCCAAACGGCTCAATATATCGCGGTGATAAACGCGTTTAAGCCCTTTACGTCCTATCGAATTAATCAATCCTTTTTTCTCATAATAACGTATTGCTGAAGAGGCAAGCCCTGTTGCTTTTGCTACTTCAGTAATATCCATTTCAATCGGTTGTTTTATATCAGTCATGGTGTTTATCTTATACCAATAGAATTGTGATCGTTATTGCGCTGTTATATCTTGAAATAGTGATGTTTTAACACTCTAAATCATAGAATTTCATCATTTTATCGTAATTTTTCGCAGATAAGAACTATCTACCTACATTGGGCGTTTTTATCATGATATATTGCTACCTATTCGCTATAGCTGTCCTATAAAAGGTTAGAAAATGAGTAAATTAAGAGTCGCTATTATTTTTGGTGGGAAATCCACAGAACATCAAGTTTCATTACAATCAGCAAAAAATATTATTAATGAATTAGATCGAACGAAATTCGACCTTTGCTTAATAGGTATTAATGAGCAAGGACAGTGGCATGAATATTCAGAAGCTGACTATTTACTCAATAGCGATAATCCTAAAACTATCTCATTAAGCAAACCTTTAAGAGCGGTTGCTATTATTCCAGGTAGTGTAAAAAATCAATTTATTTCGCTTGAAGACGGTCAAGCATTACCACAAATTGATGTTGTCTTCCCAATTGTCCATGGTGCCTATGGTGAAGATGGTACACTGCAAGGTCTATTACACATGATTGATATGCCTTATGTCGGCCCTAATATCATGAGTTCAGCCGCTTGTATGGATAAAGATGTCACAAAACGCCTACTTGATGGTGCGGGATTAGCGGTTGCACCTTTTATTACGATTATGGCACACCAAATTAATGATATTCCTTATAACGAAATGGTTCGTCAATTAGGATTACCTTTATTTATTAAACCAGCAAACCTAGGTTCTTCTGTAGGAATTAGCAAAATTAATAACGAAGAAGAATTTAACGCGGCATTAGCCATGGCTTTTGAATATGATCTTAAAGTGATTGTTGAAAGTGCTATTGTTGGTCGTGAAATAGAGTGTGCTGTTTTAGGTAACGAAAATCCTGAAGTAAGCCCTTGTGGTGAAATAGTGTTAAATGATGCTTTTTATGGTTATAACACCAAATACATCGACGAAGATGGCGCTAAAGTTGTTGTTCCTGCTGTTATAAATGAAGACACTAGTTTACATATTCGCCAAGTGGCATTAAAAGCTTATCGTGTGCTTAATTGCTTAGGTATGGCTCGTGTTGATGTATTCTTAACTCAAGACAACCGAGTTGTGATTAATGAAATAAACACATTGCCAGGATTTACAAATATCAGTATGTATCCAAAATTATGGCAAAGTGCTGGCTTAGGCTATCAGTCGTTAATTACTAAATTAATTGAGCTAGCACTGGATCATCATAAAAAAACAGCTACCTTGAAAACAAAGTGTGAGCTTTAATTAAAATAAAAACACGCTAAATAAAAATATTTAGCGTGTTTTTAGCTTTAACTAGTTAATATTAATTAAGCATATTTTCGTGAACCAGCAACGCAAAAAATAACACCAACAGTTACGAGCAACATCAATAAATTCACAAACTCATTGAGTAACACGGCCGCTAATGCTAAACCAAAGAAAGGCTGTAATAATTGAAGCTGTCCTACTGCTGCAATCCCACCTTGAGATAACCCTTTGTACCAAAATATAAAGCCAATCAGCATACTAAATAGAGAAACATAACCTAAACCTACCCAGGCAGAGAGATTGATTGTCGTTAATTCCTCTGGCATAAGAATAAGCATAGGAGGTAACGATACAATTAATGCCCAACAGATAACTTGCCAACCACCTAATGATTTCGTCAACGTTGCTCCTTCTGCATAACCTAATCCACAAACAATAACTGACGCTATCATGAGTAAATCAGCGCTGACAGATGAAACGCCTCCTTGAGAGAGGGCATATCCCATGACTAACAAACTACCAATAATAGAAAAAAGCCAAAAAATAGGACGCGGTTTTTCACCACCTCGTATAACGGCAAAAATAGCCGTAGATAATGGTAATAAGGCAAGAAAAACGAGGGAGTGTGCGGATGTTATCTCTTGTAATGCAATCTCGGTTAACAATGGAAAACCTACCACGACACCTAATGAAACGACTGTTAATGAAACCCATTGTTTAAATGTTGGTAATTTTTCTTTATATAACAACAACATTAATAAAGATAATAATCCGGCAATACTTGCTCTTGCTACTGTTAAAAATAACGAACGTTTTGCAATCTCTCCTGTCCCAACGTAACCATGCGGTCTTGTACATTGCAAAAATGTATTGCAATATAAAAATAAATGGCAACAGGAAATCGCAATTATGCTCATCGGTTATGCTCGAGTTTCGACACGGGAACAGGATGCTCAGGCTCAGATCTCAGCACTAAAGACAGCCGGGTGCGAACTGATCTTCCAGGAAAGGGCATCGGGCGGACGATGGGAATGCCCCGAGTTACAATGACTTTTGCAACAGCTACGCAAAGATGATCAGGTTATTGTATGGAAACTGGATCGTCTTTCCTGCTCTCTGAAAGATTTATTGCTGACAGTGGAGAGGATTGAAAACACGGGGGCTGATGCTGCCCGTCTGTTCCGGGTTCACCCATCAATGATTGGACGTCTTATTGCAAGGCACCGTTTATCCGGAATATAAAATTCATATCGCTGTTAATTCTCTGAATAAGGATGTGTAAATGATTGGACCATTATCACAAATAAATGCGCTCAGTGGTTTATCAAAAAATGAGACTAGTTGTTCTTTAATCAGTAATGAAGAACTTCAAAATATCATAGTACAGTTGGAAACTGATATAGCGGATGGCTCTTGGCCCCATAAAGATTATTCAAACATGGATGTAAAAATCATGCCCGCATTGGTAATACAGGCAAACAATAAATTCCCTGAAATGAATCTTAATTTTGTCAAGTCGCCACAGGACCTTTCTATAGAAATAAAAAACACAATAGAACATGGAGTTGAATCTTCCCGATTCATAATTAATATGGGGGAAGGTGGAATACATTTTAGTGTAATTGATTACAAAAATATAAACGGAAAAACATCTCTGATATTGTTTGAACCAGCAAACTTTAACAGTATGGGGCCAGCGATGCTGGCATTTAGGACAAAAATAGCCATCGAGCGTTATCAATTACCTGATTGCCATTTCTCCATGGTGGAAATGGATATTCAGCGAAGCTCATCTGAATGTGGTATTTTCAGTCTGGCGCTGGCAAAAAAACTTTATATAGAGAGGAGTAGCCTGTTAAAAATACATGAAGATAATATCAAGGGTACATTAAGTGATAGTGAAATGCCTGTCCCCCACGATAAACTGGACCCGTATCTCCCGGTAACCTTTTACAAACACACTCAGGGTAAAAGACGCCTTAATGAATATTTAAATACTAACCCTCAGGGAGTTGGTACTGTTATTAATAAAAAAAATGAAACTATCCTTAACAGGTTTGATAATAATCTATCAGTTATAGACGAAAAGAACTTGTCAGTTTCGGCGCATAAAAAGAGAATAACTGAATATAAAACACTTCTCAAATCATAATGTACTTTGGAAATCTTAATCACCAAAGGAGCTAAGTTGAAAAATGAAACGGATCTGGGATATTGATGAACTGGCTGAACACTGGAGTCTGAGGTTTGACCTGCTACCACGCCTTAAGGCTATTGCCAGTCAGAAACTCTATCGTATCCAGCCATTTTTTCGCTCTTTGTCTTTCTCATGTTGCATACGATGTTCCATAGTTATTGTGATTTATTTTTTATTGATAAGCCTTATTGTTATTTGTACAGTCGAAATTTGTGTAGGCAGGTGATATTGGTGTGCCTTCAGCTATCCACGCGGTAAGTGCAGACAAAGCATCTGAAGAATAACTCTCTCTACCTTGATAAATAAAAAGTGCTTCTTTCCACCATGACCACTGGCTTTCTAGCTGGTAATTGTACATAGGCGCTTTTAATAAACCGTGTGATGCATTAGGGAATAAGGCAACGGTTTTATCTACATGACCACCTAATAATGTTTTATATAAACAGGCATTCTTAGTTGCATCAACATTAAGATCTAACTCACCCAATATCGCTAATACTCGACCATTCATATTCGGTAGAAATTTAGAGGAATCACTCAAATAGTTTTTAATAACAAATTGAAAGCGATCATGAGACATCTCACCTTGGAATGAAATATCATGACTACCATTAATACCAAATACACGATCGTTTTGTTGCAATTGTTCTAATACTCTTCGAGTAATCTCAGCATCATCAACATGATTGTTTTTTAGGCGGACTTGCTGATAATACGCACCTTGATCACGCCAATTAATTGCGCCACCAATAATAACGGAAAAATCGGGTTCAGATTGCGAAGCCGCAATGGGAATAACCCAGCCTGCCTGGGAAAATCCAAGATAACCCACTTTAATATCCGTATTTATAAATTTTCCGTGTATCAGATGAAATGCAATTAGTGCTTCATCTGCTCTATCATACATGGATTGAAGTAACCAATTTCCTTGGCTTTCACCAACACCGGCTTTATCCCATGTGTAAACACCAATACCTGCATCAAGTAAATTATTAATTAAAGGTAAATAACCACTATTAGAAAATCGATCTTGAGCGCCATCACCATGAATAAAAATAGCGACCGCTTTTACTTTATTGTCACGGGGTAAGAGCAACGTACCTGATAATGTATTCATTTTAGACACAAAATTTACGGGGGTTATTACTGACGTGTCAGAATTTAGTTCAAAATCAGAGTATTGCCCACGGCTTACAACCAGTGCAAAGGTAAGGATAAAAAGCCCTAAATAAAACCAAATAGAGTTAAAACATTTTTTCATAGCTTAAAAGATCCACCTTGAGTAAGAAGCGAGTGAACATATTAAATGAACTATTTTTGAACATTTTTTATATAACATGCATTAATTAGACTAAATAGTCTAATTAATTATCTCTATTTTATTAAAAGCAACTTAAATAAAAACGAATAAGAGGAGTTGTATTAAGGTGAAATTGATTAGATATTTTAATAAAAACAACTCAGCACAACAGAAAATAAATCATAAAATATAGCCATTATTTTGCAAATAACATTTAATGTTAAAAAAAAGAGTGTTTAGTTATCATTTTTTTAAATATGTTTTAAAAAATATTTGTTTTAAAAAAAATATCAGTATAATTACTTGTAATAATATCTTAATCTTATTTTGATTGTCTTAAATAGAGAGATTTTGCGTTATCTTCATGTAATTGTTATATAAGAAACATTGCTAAAATGATAAAGGTTTTACTTTATCTTCATTCCTTAAATTAAATATTAAAGTAGTGAAATAAATATTTTTAGCGATGTTTTTAATCAAAAAATGGACGGTGCGATGAAAAAACTTATCCTATTAAGTGCAATATCTGGCGGTATACTCTTTTGGTCTATACATTTACAAGCAGATAACTTTGATTGTCGAAATGCAGCAACGCAAACTGAAATAAATCAATGTGTATATCAAGATTTTCAGCAGAAAGATGAAGAACTTAACCACATTTACCAGCAATATTACGCCAAGTTAGATAGCGCTAGAAAAGAGCAATTAAAGCAAGCGCAGTTAATATGGGTTAATTTTAGAGATCTTTCTTGTCAGTATGAAGCTGACTATTACCAAGGAGGAAGTTTAGCGCCAATGGTATATAGCAGTTGCCTAAAAGATAAAACAAAAGAAAGAATTAATGATCTTAAAAATTACATTGCTTTATATTAAATAAAAAATTAAGCCTTAAAATAATAAAAAACAATTCATTTTATAATAGTCAAATAAGTAAATTCATTAGCATGGAAATATTTTCTGAATGATATAATTGTAAATTCTGTATTATTTTGAAACACAAAATTCCTTGACTAATCATTGCTACAAAGTAGTCTGATGCTCAAGTAATAAGCAAAAAAAAAGAAGCGAATACAATGAATAAGATATTAAAACTTGGGCTAGGATTACTTTTTGCATCATTACCTTTCACTTCAATATCATCTGAAATTAAACTCGAATATGGAGTAAATCTTATCGATTTTAATGGCGATGGTATTCCTGATGTCGTGGTTAAGTCTCGACGCTCATTAAATGATCCATCATCTTTTGATATGACGACCGTTTATATCAAAGGTAGCGATCAAAAAGTGTATATTGTCCCATCCATATATTCTAATGCGTTAAGTCTTTACAACAATAAGATTAAAGGTACTGATATCACTATTTCTGATTTTGAATTCATTGAAAAAAAAGGCAGGGTTGTATTGTTAAGTGCTGAAAAAGTAGGAAACGATTTACAACGGCCAACTCCGATTCGTTTTTCTAGTTATGAAATATCAGAAAAGAAACAAGAGGATGAAATTCAGTTCAAATGGCAGTTTAATACTTATTGTGTCACTGAATTATCTTATCTTAGTGTTGAAGACTCATATTCTGATGCTTGTATAAATAAAATTATCAATGAGTAAATCTACAGTTTATTAACAAACACATCATATTTTGATGTGTTATTTTTTTATTTTATAAAACAACGAATTGTAAGAATAAAAAGAATATTCCTTTCTTTATATTCATTGAGTACTTGTATCATTTCTTTTTCCTTGTTATTAATCTATTATTAGGATATTTCTTAATCAAAATGATATTAATAGTACTGATCTTATCTGGGACTGTTTAAGAGGGAGATATGAAGGAAATTATTACGGGTTTACTTCTAGCCTCAATATCACTATTTACTGTATCTTGTTCACAAGAAGATGCACATAAGATAAAGGTGGCAATTAATACAGGACCTGATCAAGTGATTTGGGATGACGTTATTCGTTTAGCTAAATTAACAGAAGGGTTAGACGTTGAAGTTGTCACTTTTAATGATTATGTACTTCCTAATAAGGCATTAAATAATAAAGAAGTTGATGCGAATGTTTTTCAATCCATTCCTTATCTTCAAACACAAATGAAAGAAAATAACTATAAATTTCATATCGCGGGTAAAACCTATATTTTTCCTTTAGCTGCATACTCTAAAAAAATTAGTGATATAAATGAATTACAATTAGGATCTCTTGTTGCTATCTCAAATGAAGCCAGTATGAGAGGTCGAGCACTTCTATTACTAGCAGAAAACCATCTTATTACTCTTAATGAGAACGTTGGTTTCACTCCAACATTAGATGACATTATCTATAACCCTAAAGAAATTAAGTTTATTGAAGTCGATCCACCACAGCTCACTGAAGCACTAAATGATCCAGCAATTACAATGGCGGTTATTAATAATAATTTTTCGTCTCAAATTGGGTTAATTGCAACTCGTGACGGATTAATTCTAGAAAACAAAAACTCACCTTATGCCAATGTTATCGTAACCCGCGAAGATAACAAAGATGATGAAAATATAAAGAAGTTGATTTCAGTGCTTCACTCACGGCAAATCGAGTTGAAGTTTAAAGAAATGTATAAAGGTGATGCAGTCAGAGCATGGTAACGTCTTAACTTAAAGATAAAAGAATTTTTTTATCTTTAAGTTTTCCTTACTTTTCCACATGAATTACTCTTTTCACTAGAATGATCCACTCTTATTTAGCGTATTTTCTTGTCTAAATATCACTCAATTCTTAATATTTCATTATTAATCCTTATTTTTATTCCTAATTTCGCTATTTTTATATAACTGCTAGTTTCCATACTTTATAAAACATTCTAACAACATGAATTTTTTTCAGTATGATAACTCATCCTCCATTACACAGAAGAAATAAAAAAATGGCTGACTCTCAACTAAAAAAACAATATATCGGTGAACACAAACTATCGCCTGAAACACTTATGATGAGTTATGGATATGATCCATTACTTTCTGAAGGTTCAGTAAAACCACCTGTATTCTTAACATCGACCTTCATTTTTAAAAGTGCAGAAGAAGGCAAAGCTTTCTTTGATACAGTGAGCGGGAGAAAACCTTTACCTGAAGGTGAAAAAGCCGGTTTGGTTTATTCTCGTTTTAATCAGCCCAATAGTGAAATTGTTGAAGATAGGCTTGCTGTCTATGAAAATACACAATCTTGTGTATTATTCTCTTCAGGTATGTCAGCAATCACGACGACATTAATGGCCTTAACTCAGCCTGGTGATGTCATTTTACACTCTCAACCTCTCTATGGTGGAACAGAGACATTAATTGCAAAGACACTTGCTAAATTTGGTATTCAAGCCACTCCATTTACTGACGGCTTAAACCTTTCATTGATCCAAGCACAAGCCAATAACGCTAACCAAAAAGGGCGGGTTGCCGTTATTTTTGCAGAAACACCTGCAAATCCAACTAATTCATTAGTCGATATTAGCGCATTAAAAATTGTTGCTGATAAACTAGAAAAAAAGCAGGGCTATCGTCCCATTATTGTTTGTGATAACACATTACTTGGCCCAGTTTATCAACACCCAATTGAACAAGGTGCGGATATTTCTGTTTATTCTTTGACTAAATATGTTGGTGGTCATTCGGACTTAGTTGCTGGCGCTGCAATGGGCTCTCGTGAACTGATTAATCAAATTCGATTACTACGAGGCGCAATAGGAACACAACTTGACCCTCATTCTTGCTGGATGCTTGGGCGCTCTTTAGAAACACTACAAATTAGAATGGAAAAAGCGAACCAGAATGCATTATTAGTTGCAGCGTTTTTGCGTGATCATAAAAAAGTAAAAGCTATTCACTATTTGCCATTTGCGGATAAAAACTCGATTGAAGGTCAAGTATTTGCAAAACAATGTACGGGTGCGGGTTCAACATTCTCATTTGATATTATGGGGGGGGAGAGTGAAGCTTTCCGTTTTCTTAATGCTATGAAAATTTTTAAACTTGCAGTTAGTCTGGGAGGTACAGAGTCTTTAGCCTGTCATCCTGGCTCAACAACTCATTCTGGCGTACCGATAGCATTACGTCATAATATTGGTATTCAAGACACTACAATTCGTTTATCTATTGGTATTGAAAATCCTCAAGATTTAATTGCCGATTTATCTCAAGCATTAGAAAACGCTTAATTAAGCGATTAGCTTACCTATTTTAGAAAAACACCAGATAACAATCGGTTACCTGGTTTTTTTTATTTTCGTTACAACTGTTTTTGGATTTCAATCCATGCATCTTTAGTTAAGCGGCAAATATTTTCAACTTTCACTTCATCTAAAAATTCTACGTATTGTTCTTCAATAATGTGATGAAATTTAAACCCACACTTTTCTTGTGCTTTTTGTGACTTCTTATTATCAGCGAAGTATCCACACCATAAATTATCTAATTCCAAAGTTTCAAAACTATGACGGCTAATTTCTCTCACCGCTTCAGGAATTAAGCCTTTTCCCCAGAATGGAACTCCAATCCAATAAGAGACTTCAGCATCATTATCGCCTATCGGGAAATTACTCTCTTTAGCAAAAGATAAACCCACTAAGCCGATAGCGCGATCATCATCAATTAATGTGACAGCATAAACTTCATCTCGCATAAATATAGTACGAATTATTTCAGTACTTTCTTCAATACTTTTATGAATAGGCCAACCAGCAATAGGGCCAACTCGTTCATCTTTCGCGTATTCATACAGGCTTGGGGCATCAGCAAGTTTCCATGGCCGTAGTATGAGTCTTTCTGTTTTTAATGTTTTCATTTCAATTAATTTTCTTTTTATCAATATGTTGCAATTTATCTTGTGTTTTTAAGATATGTGCATTCTAAAGAAAAGAAATAAAAATCCGAATGGCATAAAAGAGGTAAAATCGATACTTTTGAAAACAAAATAAAAGAAAATACTTGTTATTAAGTTAAATATCATCAAATATAAAAACTAATTAAATTAGAATAAAAAGAGATCGATAGATTTATGTTAAGTCAAGTACTGTCACAACTGAATACCTCATCGCAACACGCCATTATGGGTGAAAGCAGTATGGCAAATGAAATTAATTATCCATTACCCTTATCTTACATTGTGGTCATGGTATGCCTAGAAGGAAGGGCTATCATTAATATTGGTTTTCAGAAGCAGATGATTAAAGCGAATGATATTCTTATTTTGGGTGATGATATGATGACCGTTTTAAGCCAAAAATCAGCAAATTTTCGCTTATTTTATTGCTTTCTCGATAAATCTTTTGCTTCAGAAATTGCTTATTCTCTTTCTAATACTTTATTTGCCTTTCTCCATGAAAATCCCATTTGCTCTCCCAAAAAAGAACAAAAAGAAGCCTTAAATAGATGGGTAGAACAACTAAAATATATAGATAGTCACTATTCTGAACATAGAAAATTGATGTTAAAAAACCACCTGCAAAATCTCTTCTTTGCGATCACAGAATCAATACCAACGTATTTCTCTATCGCTAAAAAAGAATTTAGTCGTAAAGAAAAGCTTTGTTGGCAATTTTGGGAGTTAATTGGAAAACATTCTTTAAAGCATAGAGAAGTTGCTTTTTATGCAAATTGTCTTAATATTACGCCGTTTTATTTATCACAAATAACAAAACAATTTTTTAATGATTCACCTAAGACGTTGATTAATCGTCAAGTTATTCTTGAAATAAAAGCATTATTAATGCACACTTCGCTTTCAGTAAATGAGATATCAATAAAGCTTCATTTTGATGAGCCCTCTTATTTATGCCGATATTTCAAAAGAGAAACGGGGCATTCTTTATCTGGTTACCGTAAACAACATCAACGACAATAAAACAGATGATATTGTATTTATTGTTCTATTTTTAGCTAAGGGAGGTAATTATGTTGAAAAAATATCACTATACAGACCGAGGGAAAATACTTTCTTAAGGTTAAGATTTTTATTACTTATTAAGAAATTACTATGATTTATTTTACTTCTGATACACATTTTTGCCATTCAAATATCCTCAATCTTTGTGACCGTCCTTTCAATAGCGTAAGCCATATGAATGATACGTTAATCCATAACTGGAATGCTTATGTATCTGATCATGACGAAATCTATATTTTAGGTGATTTTCTCTATCGAGGATCAGGGCAAGATGCCAACCGAATTTTACGTCGATTAAACGGTAAAAAGTACCTTATCCGTGGAAATCATGACAAATTTCTCGATGATCCAGAATTTGACGCATCAGTATTTGAATGGGTAAAAGACTACTTTGAATTGGATTATAAAAAACGAAAAATTGTGATGTTTCATTATCCTATATTAGAATGGGGTGGTTTTTTCCGTGACGCTATTCATTTATATGGTCATGTACACAATTCACAAAAAGATCCAACTCAACGTAAGCGTTTAGATGTTTTAGGAAAAAATGCAATTAATGTTGGTGTCGATGTTAATGATTTCTTCCCTATTAGCATTGAAACAATACTCAAAAGAACATCAAAATAATTTTATTATGCAATATTTTTTATTTAAAATTCAAAATATTAATAATATTAGCTAGTCATATAACTCAAGATTAGGAAGAAATCTGTCTTACTTAATCCATTGCGGAAAAGAATAGAGACAAAATAAGTCGTCTACAAACTAAAAAGCACCTTAAGGTGTCTTTTTAGTTTGTGAAGTTTTCAGAAATTAAAGTGCAATAGCTATTTTTTTACTGGCATTCATTCCTTGGATCATACAAAACCAAGCCAATGCAGAAACGGCCATTAAAATAGCGAATAAAGAAATAGGAGGGAATGACGTTAAAATAAAACCACTGGCTAATGGATTTAATGCTGCACCTAACCAACCTAACGACTGAGCAGAGAAATAACTTGCTTTCATTCCTAACGGCGCAATGTTATCTATCATCATATACTCACCAGGCGCATAAATTAACTCACCAAAAGTAAAAACGGCAATGGCTAATGCCCAAAATATCAAGTTGTCACCAGCAAACATAAAACCAAGTAAGCCGAACATAAAAAATAATGTGCCTAAGGTCATTAATTTACGCAATCTGTCGGCTGTAACATGCTTACCCACAATATATTGCAAAGAAACGACAATAGCGGCGTTTACAGGCAGTACAACCGCAATAACGGACTCTGCTAATTTAGCATCGTACACTACTAAGATATATTGAGAAATACATGAGGCAAAAGAGCCAAATGTTAATGTGCCGAAAAAAGTAGAGAGTACAAACCAACTTAATGCTCTATCTTTTAGCATTATTTTCGGATCCCATTTCACACTATTTTCTTCATCTTTATTCACCGCTTTTGAGCGTTGAACAAAAACTTGGATCATAAATAGTGGAAATGTTGCCGAAATAGCGGCAAGCCAGAAAGGTAATTGCGTTCCATACATTAATAATAAGGTGCCGATAGGAGGGCCCACCGTCCATCCCATATTGATAAAGGTATAGTTTAGAGAAAATATTTTAGGCTTTGCTGAAACCGATAAGGTTTCAGCAAAATACGCTTTTAATACAGTTGAAAACACTAAATAAGAGCAGTTAATCACAGAGAAAAAGATAACAACTAAAATAGTGCTATGGACAAGAGGGATTGCGGTAAATCCAAAAATAAACGTTAGAATTGCAAGGATCATATAACGTTTTTTCTCAAACTTATCAGCAAGCATGCCAAAACCAAGGCTGAAAAAAATTCCCGTTGTTAATGCAATAGACATGGCAATACCAATATCATCGACGGGTAATTGATACTCCCGCGACAAATAGATAGCCATAAATGGTAATGTTGCACCTCTTCCTATTGTAAGAAGAAGCGATGAAAATAGCAGTGCAGTTGTTGAGCGTGTTTTTTTTGAGAACATATTATCTTTATTCTAATTATTTGTATTTTATGGAGTGTTTTATAATTTTCGCGATTTTTCACGGGTGTAAAAAGAACAAATTCGCACTGTATATTAATACATAACTTAGTAATTACTGTATAGCTTAAAGTCAGAAAAAAAGCTCTTTTTGATCTTGTTTTTTTTCTTGCTGATCTTGTTGTAATGTTTAATTATCCCATTTTTGATAATAGTGTTTATCAAATTCCTCTCTATCAACACATTGTTATTTTTTCTAAACTGACCCAATTACTGTTTTATTTACTGCATTAAATCTGAGGTCGTTATGTCTTTTATTCATCTAGAATTTGAGAAACCTATTGTTGAATTAGACGAAAAAATAGATGCATTGCTCACCTTTAAGCAATCTCAAGATGAACCAACAGGTATTAATTTAGATGAAGAAATCGCTCGTTTAAGGCAAAAAAGCCTTTCGCTGACAAAATCTATTTTTACTGATTTAGGTGCTTGGGAAATTGTGCAACTCGCTCGTCACCCAATGCGTCCATATACCCTTGACTATATTAAAGCGGTTTTTACTGATTTTCAGGAGTTAGCGGGTGATAGAGCTTATGCTGATGATAAAGCGATTGTTGCGGGTTTAGCGCGTTTAAACAAAATGCCAGTCATGGTGATTGGGCAACAAAAAGGGCGTGATACAAAAGAGAAAATTCTTCGTAATTTTGGTATGCCATCACCTGAAGGTTATAGAAAAGCATTACGTTTAATGAAAATGGCTGAACGTTTTCATCTACCCGTTATTATTTTTATTGATTCTGCGGGCGCTTACCCTGGTGTTGGTGCTGAAGAACGAGGACAAGCAGAAGCTATTGCTCGTAATATTCTTGAAATGTCACGATTAAAAACACCGATTATTTGCACTATTACTGGTGAAGGATTTTCTGGAGGTGCGCTAGCAATTGGTGTTGGTGATAAAGTGAATATGCTGCAATACAGCACTTATGCGGCAATTTCACCAGAAGGCTGTGCTTCTATTTTATGGAAAAGTTCTGAAAAAGCGCCAATAGCGGCAGAAACCATGGGAATGACAGCACCTAAATTACAATCATTAGGCATTATCGACGCTATTATTCCAGAGCCATTAGGTGGAGCTCATCGTGATCATCAACAAGCAGCCGAATTTCTTAAACAACAATTATTGACTGACTTAGCCTTATTAAAAAGCTATTCAACCGAGGAGCTTTTAGATAAACGTTATCAAAAACTCATGTCTCATGGTTACTGTTAATTATTAACGAGAGAAAAGAAAATGAATGATACACTGCCTATATTAAGCAATAAAAATACAGTAGGCAGTGAATTATTTATGCAAATTGATCTTAATTTATTACGTATTTTTTCTGCTGTAGCCGAGCAAGGACAATTTGCCGCAGCAGCTCGGCTATTATCTATGCCTACCTCGAATATCAGTCGTGCTATTAAACAGCTTGAACAGCAACTCACTTGTAAACTTATTGATAGAACAACGCGAAAGATGCGTCTTACAGAACAAGGTAAATTACTCTATCAGCAAGGAAAGAAAACGTTAACTGAGTTAGACAATGTTATAAGCAATATCACTAGTGATGGCCCATTAACAGGATCGTTCCGTTTAACCATTCCTAGTGAATATGGTAGCGAACTACTGGCTGATATTTTAGCCGATTTTGCAGTTCTTCATCCTAATTTACTTATTCAATGTGACACTCAATTAATGCCAAGAAATATCATTGATGATGATATTGATTTACTATTAACTTTTCATCGCGGAAATCTAGCAGATAGCAGTTATCATTCACGGTTAATTAAATCGTGGCGCAGTATTGTTGTTGCCTCTAATGAGTTATTAGAGAAAACAGGTGTTCCAACTCATATCGAACAATTAAGTCAAATGCCTTGTATTTCTAGTTTAAGCGCATTAGAAGGGCAGCCTTGGATATTTATTGATGAACATAAAAAATCAATAAAAGTTACTATTAATAGCCATTACCGAGTAAATAGCGCCATATTAGCAAGAGCTGCGGTATTAAAAGGATTAGGGTTTGCTATTTTAGCTGAACATTGTTGTATTGATGCAATTAAAGCTGGAGATTTGCGAGCTATTGAATTTCCTCAACAGCCCGCCAGTATTAATTTAATCGCAATATATGCAAGTCGTAGTACGCTTTCTCGTAATATTGAATCTTTCCTTGAGTTTCTTACTCAACGTTTATAACTATCTCAACGTTTATAACTATCTCAACGTTTATAACTATCTCAACGTTTATAACTATCTCAACGTTTATCACTATCAATCGGTTATTTGCTGGGAAAGTGCGCTATGTTTTGTTTTTAAAGGTAATAACACGATAAATAAAGTGATAAAACATGAGATCCCAGCCGTTGCAATTGCATAAGCAAATCCGGAATTAAATGCCTCTGGTAGCAGAGTAATGAATTCTTTATCTAAATTGCTGGTAGTATTTTCAGTTACTAGACTGACAACATCGATATAGTTTACAGATATTCCTAATGCCTGACTTTGCATAACCATATAATGGATTGCTTGTTGCACCATTAATGTACCTAGTAAAGCAATCCCCATCGTCATTCCTGTTTGTCTTAATGCATTCATGGTTGCAGACGCCATACCAGAGCGAGATGGTGAAACACTTTTCATCACTAACGCACCAATTGCAGGCGTTGACAAGCCCATTCCAGCACCTAATACAAATAAATAACTTCCAGTTATTCCATAGTGGCTATTTGTTGCCAATGTCGCTAATAAGCAAGAAGAAATAGCGATAAACAAGAAACCACAGATCATTAGTTTTCTGACTGAAAAATATGCAGATAAACGACCAAAAGACATTGAAAATAGGGCCATTGCAATAAATTCAGGTGCCATTCTCCAACCTGTTTCTAATGCACTCCAGCCTTGTGCTTTTTGCAGAAAAAAAGCAATAAAAAAGACATTGCTATAAGTGGCAAAGCCCAATGTGAAAGAAGAAAGGTTATATTGAAAAAATGCGCGATCTTTAAATAAAGTAAGTGGTAATAAAGGCCGCTCAACACGTTTTTCTATCATTAAAAAGAGAACGAGAAATATAACGCCTACCATCAATGTCGATAAAGTTCGATAATGCGACCAACCTACGGATCCGGCTTCAATTAAACCATAAGTCAGTAAGCCTAGTCCTAACATACTGGTCAATTGACCAAAGGGATCTAGTGCCACATTTTCAGGATCAGCGCTTTCACTTAATCCATACCAACCCAGTAATACAGTAATTATGCCTATAGGAATATTAATAAGGAATATACTTGCCCAACCGCTGGTATGAACTAATATTCCACCTAAAATAGGGCCAATAATCAGTGATAAAGCACTGACAGAAGACCAAATACCTATAATACGGACACGCTCAATATCAATTGGAAAAGCATGTGTAATTAGAGACAATGCGCCAGGAATTAGTGCGGCAGCAGCAATACCTTGAATAATACGGCCTAAAATAAGCGCTTCATGTTGCTGTGCAATAGCACAAATCACAGATCCCACTGTAAAAATAATCACACCCCATAACCATACTTTTTTTCGTCCAAAGCGGTCACTTAAAGGGCCTGATGACAAAATACAGGCAGATAAACAAAGCGCATAAGCATCAACAATCCATTGTAAAGTTGCCATATCAGCATGGATATCATTTTGAATAGTGGGTAATGCTACATTCACGATACTAATATCAAGTGTTGCCATAAAAGTGCCTAAACAAATGGCACAGATAAGTGACAGTCGTTTCAAATAAGTCATAAGCTTTATTGCCTTAATGATGAATAATAATGGCATAATAATACTCGACCGACCGTCGGTCAATTGTTATTGATAATGAGTTTTATTTATCATCGTTGTGGCTAGCTTTAATTTAGAGTACTCTTTACAAGCGACTTTGAGGGAGATAAGCAATGTCATTAGAAGAACAAACCACAGATAAACCAAGAACAAAACCCGCAGAGGTTCGTTTAGAAGAGTTAATGAATGCAGCAGAAGCATTGTTTTTAGATAAAGGCTTTGATGCAACAACTGTGAGCGATATCGTAAAAAAGGCAGGGGTAGCTAAAGGAACCTATTATCACTATTTTTCTGCCAAAACAGATGTTCTTAACGCATTAAGAACGCGTTATATGGATTGGTACTTGGATAAAATAGACAGTGCGATGAATGCCTGCTCACAGCAAGATCACCGTGAAAAATTAAAACAGTGGTGTGAAATTAGTGTGATTGCTTATGTTGAGAAACAGCAATTACACGATATGCTTTTTCATCAAGTTTTTCATCAAAGCAGTAATATTCATGAAAATAGGGCATTGCAGCAAATACAAACATTGTTAATTGCAGGAACTGAAAATAAAACGTGGCACGTCACACAGCCTGAATTAACCAGTACGTTGATTTATCATGGTATGCATGCGGCGGTTGATAATTTAGGTCATAGTGAAGAATATACTGCAAATACTTTAGGCCCAATGCTTTACCAGCAATTTACGCAATTGCTAAAATAATTATTTAGAGAAAATAGGGATGTTAAAAAACGTTATTTAAAATTATTGGATTAGTCATAATGCTCGTATATCAAAATAAAACCACCCACAATACAGGTGGTTTTTATTTTTAATTATCTGTTTTAACTAATAGCTTAAAAACATTATTTGAACAACTTGAATTATTTTGATGAGGTGGGACCTTTCCTTCATGTGCATTTAGCGCAATTTCATAACCACATGTTTTACATCTGTAAATTCCTGAATATTCTACATATTGTGATGTTTTAAATTCAGTATTGAAATCTGTTGAATATAGCGATTTCTTTAAGTTAGATTCATAATAATACTTTGCCATATAAAAATCCCTTATATAAAAAGTGAATTTTAAACATAGCGTAATGTTTTTATTTATAAAGGTGCCCTGATCACAATAAATAAAAATTAATCAATAATACTTAGCTATTAATAGGTATTATTGAGATGACTAATTAAATATTTTTGGTTTCAAACGTATAAATAATCACCACTGAAAAATATCTTTGTAACTAATTATATTCAAAGCCTAAGAATACTAGTAAAAATAACACCAATATCTTAGGCTTTTCAAATCAACGGCTACGATTTAACAGCATTAAGCAAAGGAAATAGCTACCACCTAAAATAGCCACTAAAGTTCCTGCCGCAATTTGTGCGGGATAAATAAATATTTGTCCAAGCCAATCAGCCCAAACCATTAAGGTGCCACCAATTAATCCTGAAACCATTAATTGTGATTTTATTTTTTGAGCACCAAGTAATACGGCCATATGAGGAGCAACTAAGCCAATAAAGGCAATAGGGCCTACTGTTGAAGTTACTAAAGCACATAATAACGAAACGATGATTAATAAAATAATACTGGCACGCTCAGTATGCAATCCTCGAGCTGAAGCAAAACTTCGACCAATTGATATTAGTGCAAGCCAGCGCGTTAATAAAAAGACACTTCCCACAATCAATGTAATTGCAAATGCAAAATAGAGAGCCTGTTCACTATTAACACGATAAGTTGAACCAGATAACCACAGTAATATTTTATAGCTGCTTAATGAGCCTTTCGCTAAGAAAAATTGAATAAAGGCTTCTAAACTCGCGGTTAATGCAATACCCGTTAATATCAAACTGGCTGGCGCATATTGGTGTTTTTTGCCTAAGATTAATAGAGTAATCATCACAACACCGCTACCTAATAATGCAATTCCCCACTGTGATGTTTGTAAGGTACTCCCTAAAATTAAACTAGAAAAAACTAATGCAAAAGTAGCACCAGATGAAACCCCTAAAATATCTGGACTAGCTAATGGATTGTAGATTAAACGTTGTAAAATCACGCCAGCAATAGCCAGTGCAATACCGGCAAATAAAGCAGCTAATAAACGAGGAGAGCGTAACGCCCATTGGTAAACAGAGGGTATTTCCCAAAACCATTGATGCTCATTAATATGAATGAAAATTGTAAGGACTAATCCAAGTATTAATAATACAAATATTCCTATTACAGTATACATTGATACTGTTTTGGTCTGAGAATGAATAGAAATAGAAAGCTGATCTTGAGCTCTCATTTTCTTTCGACTAAACCAAATTAATGCAGGCGCTCCAATAGCCGCGGCTGTCACTCCGCTGGGAATAACCGTATTGAGCCACTGACCAACCCATATTGCCAAGCTATCTGTAATAAGTAATAAGCATATTCCCATTAAGCCGCTGGCAATAAGCTCTTGACGAGCAGTTCTTGCACCTAATGTTCTGACAATATTAGGTGCAAGTAATCCGATAAAACTAATGACGCCAACAACAGTAATTGATACGGAAACTAGCCAAGTACTTAATATAATAAAAAATGCAAATGTAGGTAAAACAGATAACCCTCGAGCCGTTGCACCTTCATGCCCTAATCGTAATAAAGTGAGAATACGAGGTGCAAACATAAAAATAAGTAAAACAGGTGTAATTCGAGGTAATAGCCAAAGGAATTTATCCCAACCGTCTTGCGCTAAATCACCTGCACCCCACATAAATATATTTTGAGCAAACTGTGAATTTAATGTCACCAGCGCGGTTGCAATTGCGCCTAATAAGATATTAATGACCATACCAGAAACAACGAGGGGTAAACCGGTCATATTGCGAATACCCGCAATAATAATGACAAGACCAAATGCAAATAAAGCACCCATCGTTGCAGCTAATGCACTATAGTCAGCAACCCAATCTGTAAACCAGATATTAACAATAACTAAAGCTAACCAAGCTCCTGAAGAAGTACCTAATGTTAACGGTGATGTCAGGTTATTTTGTGTTAATTGTTGCATTAAGCTGCCGACAACACCGAAAATCCCGCCAATCAGCAGTGTCATAGCTAAACGAGGTAATTGTGCATGAATAAAAAAAACATCGGCAAATAGGGCGTTTGTATCTAAATTTCCCAACAAATACCATTGGCGAGATAATGAAAGAGAATTATCAATTTGTAAGCTAGTAATGCTTAATAAGATGATCGCCAAAAAATAGAAAGTAAACTGCTTAATATTCATTATTCGGTGCCATATCTAATAAACTTTCTGTAATAGCTTCTGCCATTAACGTTAATGATGCTACTCCGCCATAATTCCATACTGGCTTCACTGAATGAAAATGCCTATTCTGTACAAATGGCATGGCTTGCCATAATGCGGATTTTTGCAGTTTGCTTTCATCAGGGAATGGCAACATATAAAGAACGTAGCCTTGTTTAATATGTTGCAATATATTCATTCTTCGCTGATCAATTCCCCAAGGTTGAGGAGGTAATGATATGGCGGATTTTAGACCCAACTTATTGACTACATATTCAGTTGTTGAGTTTTCGGTGTATAGAAAAACAGACGTTAATGTAGAAAAACGGATCACTTCCACTTCAGGTAACGTAATAAATGCTTGCTGTAATTTGCTCTTTAATTGTGCAAAAGTGTTGTCCATTTCTGCTAATTTTTGCTGTGCAAGCGCTGTTTTTCCTAAAATAGAGGCTAGGGTATTAAAATGCGCCAAAGCAACTTCTGCTGCATTATCTTGGCGAGAGAAATTAGGCAGATATACAACAGGGGCTATTGTTTTTAATACAGGCAATAAATCTTGCTGTGAACTTGATGCTAAAATAAGATCTGGTTTTAACGAAGCCATTTTTTCTAAATTAGGCTCTGCCCGCATACCCACTTCTTCAATAGTATTTGGAGCAACAGGGTAAGCTACCCATTGGTTATACCCAGCAATTTCAGTAGCACCCACTGGAATAACATCAAGTGTTAATATTTGTTCCAGTAAATCCCAATCCAAAACAATAATGCGTTGTGGCGTATTCGCGTTTGCTTCATGATTATTTTGCGCAGCATTAACAATGGGAGTGATAAATAAAATAGCCAGACAAAAAGACAGAAGCCTAACTATTTTTTGTAATATTACACACATACCACTGCCACCTTATGTTGTTGTGAACCTTTATTATCAGGGTGTTCAATCAGCTTAATGGGTGTTTCATAAAGTGCAGAAAGTCGTTCATCATCAAAAAGTAGTGAGGCTTCTCCTTCAAATGCAATTTTCCCTTTTTTAAGCGCGATAATATGAGTGGCGTAACGCAAGGCAAGGTTGAGATCATGCAAAATAACGATAATACCAACATGTTGAGTTTGATTTAATTCACTTAAAAGCTCCATTAGTTGATATTGATGATGTATATCTAAAGCAGAAGTTGGCTCATCTAAAATTAAAATGGGTGATTGTTGAGCCAGTAACATTGCAACCCAAGCACGTTGACGTTCACCACCAGATAAATCATCAGCGAGTGTGTCTGCAAAGGGTAAAACTCCCGCTTTTTCCATTGCCGTTGTGATTATTTCATCATCTTTTTTATTCCAACGGCCTAATGTTCCACGCCAAGGGAAACGGCCTAAACGCACTAATTCTCTTACTGTTAATCCTGCAGAAGCAGGCAATTTTTGAGGAAGGAAGGCTATCTGTTTAGCTAGATCACGTGGTTTATAGTGTGAGATATTGCAATTATTCAGTGTGATATTTCCACTATCAGGGATTTGCTGACCAGATAATAAACTAACTAAGGTCGATTTACCTGAACCATTATGGCCGAGCACAATAGTTAATCCAGAGTCTGAAATACGCAGTGAGGGGATTGATAAAATAGTACGTCCACCGCGATCCATTTGAATATTTGAGAGTTCGAACATGGTCACTCATTTATAAAATACTATTCCGCCTTTTAATTGCATATTTAACAATAAAAGGCGGAATAAAAAAGAAAATTACCAGCGATATTTTGCGTTCAATAAAACAGAGCGCGATTGCCCATAATAACAGTAGTAATCACAACCAGAGATATACTCTTTATCGAGGATATTGTTGATATTTAACTGTAGTTGCCACTGTTTATCGAGGTTATAAGTTGCTGCCATATCCCATAATGTTGCACTAGGAACAGTTAAATTACTGCTTTTAGGGTTATCTTTAGATTCTCCTAAATAGCGTACCCCAGTACCTAATGTTAGATCTTGCGTCCCTGTAATTGGAATAGTGTAACTTCCCCAAGCTGAAGCGGTATGTTTAGGAATTAACCCCGCTTGTTGTTTACCTTTATTACCAGTGTCATCCGTTTGCATATCGGTATAGGTGTAATTGGCTTTTAATGCTAAACGTTCAGTCAACTGCACTTCACTGGAAACTTCGACACCTTTTGAGGTGACTTTACCCGTTTGTGTTGAAACAAAAGTTGTTGGGTTTGCAACAAGTGCATTTTTCTGTGTGATATCAAACCAAGCAATATTAAAATAACCATCCATAAAATCAGGCGTATATTTTATACCCGCTTCAATTTGGTCACCTTTGAGTGGTTTATAAAGCTCTTTAGTTGCCGGATCAATGGTGCTCATCACCTCGAATGACTCAGAATAACTGATATAAGGCGATACGCCATTATCTGCTAAATACATTAATCCTGCATTGAGGCTAAATTCACTATCAGTACGTGATTTGTCCTCATTTTTTGTTTGCGCTTTATTTTCTGTTTTTACCCAATCTTGACGAACACCGGCAACGGCAACCCAGTGACTATCAAATTTGGTTTGATATTGTGAATAAAGACTATATTGTGTTTTATCGATAGTACGATTGACATTATCAGCAGGGTTAAGTGGGGTATATTTACCGTAAATTGGGTTCCACGGATTAATTTTATCAAAACTATAATTATCTTGTTCATCACCTTTAGTTTGGTGATATTGCAATTCAGCACCGGCTAATAATGTGTGCTCAAAATTATCTGTATCCCATTCACCGACTATATTGTTATCAAAAGTGATACTTTGGCTTTTACCATCACGGAAGACAACACCTCGACTTAGCTCTGTTGCAGTGATATCTGAATTAGGAAAAGCATAGACACTGCGTAATAACAAATCGTTATAGCCATAGTTTAAACGTTGTGAAAAACGCCAAACATTATTGATATTATGGTCAAGTAAATAACCTGCTGAAATTTGGGTACGTTTATATTTATCATACCCAGGTTCACCTAAGTTGGTAGAAGGCTTAATTTTACCAAAAGGGGATGAAATTAATGTGCCTGCTGCTGGGAAGAAAGGATTAGTTGGCGTACCATCATCATGAAGATAGGTTGCCATAAAAGTGAGAGATGTATCGTCAGTCAGGTTAATCGCAACACTTGGCGCTAGATAAATACGCTCATTATCAGTACCCGATAATTCTCCGTCTGATTTTTTCATTAACCCAACAAGACGATAGCGCACACGTTTATCATCCGTGGCACTTGAAACATCAAAGCCTAAGCCTCGTTGATCATTATTTCCGGCCTCAAGAAAAACTTCATTACGAGGAGTAAAACTAGGTTTCTTTTGTACTACGTTAACGGCACCACCAGGTGTCGATTCACCAAATAATACAGCAGAAGAACCTTTTACCACTTCAATTTGTTCAAAACCATAAGGCTCAAGTAGCCATGTATAATAACCATCACGAAAGAGGCGACTGCCATCAAGATAAGTTGCCGCCTCAAAGCCACGAATACGAAGCCAATCAGTATCGTTATCAGCACCAAAAGGTTGAGAGACAACACCTGATGTATAACGCAATGCTTCGTCTAATTTTTGTGGAGCATGAGTTTCTATATCTTGCTGAGAAATCACAGAAACCGATTTAGGCGTTTCTTGCAAACTAGTATTTACTTTTAATGCTTGAGCACTAACAACAAGCTTCTCTACTTGTTCTGTTTTTGCTGCATCTTCCGCAAAAGCCTGTGTAGCCAAAACAAAAGGAAGGGTGGCAGAACAGAACAATGCCACCGGTTTTAATTTAAACGCATGAAAATTAATCACAATAAGTCACCGAATAATAATAATTACTATTAGCAGTATTATTCATATAATCGATACTAAGGTAAATTAATTTATGCAAAAATATCTATAAATAATAATTTTTTAGGTTAATTAACTGGTTGTATCAATCCAAGCAAGGCGACCGCCGACAGAAGTACTGGAATGATGCTGATTATGACTTAAGCATAATGTTCGCATCCCTGCGGCTTTTTGTGAATACCAAGCGCCTCCGCGCATTAAAGAGCGTTGACCATAATTTCGTAAATAAACCTGATCATTGTCCTGTTGGTTTATTGCTGGATATAATCCTAATTCTTTAAATAATGTAGGTATTTTAATACTATCTTCTGCTGTTATTGCATTAAAATCGCCGTCCATTAATCCAGCAGGATAACCATTATCTGTTGGTGTGCCGTTATAGTGTTTTATTGAAGTTGATAAAATAGGAGTACCAGCATTTCCATCACAATAATCTGAAGGGGCATCGTATTTTGCGCTATTGGGATGATTGATTGGTAATAATTGTCCCGTTGATAATGCTATTGAGTGCCATTGCTCTATTACTGAGGGATCACCACAAAATACAGAATCATTATCTTTAATTATCTGTATTTCTCCGGCATTTAATTGCATACCACTTTGCCATTCCCAAAGGTTGCCACATAAATCACTAATACCAAACTCACTATTATCATGATACCAATTCGACCATTGTGGCCCCGTTATTGTCGTGGGATCACCTGTGGTAAAGTCCATATCACCAGCTTCTTTACCATCAACACGAGTAACAAATTGCTCTGGGTGAAGAAAACTTCGTCCATAATCCGTATTACCATCTTCAATCATATTGTGGTGGCGACACCACAGCATTAAAGCAGCCCATTCTGCATGTGTACTTAAATGAAATCCTCGTCCTGTATGTTGTGCATATTGCTGGAAGCTCAATAAATCTAATGATGTCGCCGGTTTTTGGTTAGGTAAACTTAACAATTCATCTTGATGTAATGAAGCGGGATAACACGCATAGAAAAACTCATTCTTAACTTTTCCATTTACAATAAATGCAGAGTGAGTTGTATCATCAAGATTATCTGATACTTCATTTAATCGAAAATAAGGAACAACATACATATAGTTAGGTTGGCCTTTTGCTGAGTATAAAATTGTTCTTTTTCCTG
Source organism: Proteus sp. fly-1008 (assembly GCF_040140305.1). Classification (NCBI taxonomy): domain Bacteria; kingdom Pseudomonadati; phylum Pseudomonadota; class Gammaproteobacteria; order Enterobacterales; family Morganellaceae; genus Proteus; species Proteus sp. fly-1008. The sequence goes on along the minus strand of NZ_JBEEWH010000001.1, from coordinate 278,968 downwards.
CTGATTGTGACTCAATTTTTGCCCGTAAAGGATCGGGTGAATAGATATCAAACATGATTATTCCTTATCTTGATCAAACAAAGTGACCCAATAGCCCGTTTCCCATTTCACCGGTAAAAATTGAGTATGGTAATCATAAAAAATAGTGTCTACATCGAGGTGTGAAAAACGATCAGGGTGTAGCCATTTAGCCATTTGTAATATCGCAATAAAACCAAAAGGGCTGTCATAAAATGAGTGCCAAAGAGCATATACTTGTTTATTTTTAACCGCATCGAGTGTTTTGTAAGCAAGTCGTTGCATTAAAATTTCAAGTTGCTGTTTTGCCAAATCTAAATTTGCACCTGGGCCTAAATTAACCCAATCACCTGAAGGGTTATAGCCACTCCAATCAGCCCCTGTTAAAAAAATCTTATCCGGTTTGACATAAATCACCGTTTCTTGGTTCAAAATCCCATAAGTGCCTTTTATATATTCTGAACCTAAGTTTTGACCACCTGCATTTTGTAACATTTGTCCCATACTGCCATTACCATAAGAAAGACAACATTCAGGTGTAAAACCAGCGGCTCGTTCAAATAATACATTAGGGCGTTTAAATGGCTTTTTTCTTAATTGCTGAGAAATATAATTGAGTTGTTTTTCACGAAATTGATTCATGGCTTGGCTTTGTGAAATATTACCCAGTAAATTTCCCATTATAGATGTGCTAATTGGTGTGTTATTAAGTGGGTCGATACTCAAATCAAACACGACAACGGGAATATTCGCTTTCGTTAATAAATCCAGCACACCATTAACACTAATTGCACGATAAGTTCCAACCGCCACAATAATGACATCGGGTTTTAGCGCGATAAGTTTTTCACTATTAAAATGTCCACTCGACATAGCCGTAAACTCAGGTAATGCCAATAATTGAGGAAATGCTCGCGTATATTGGTGATATAAACTTAAGTCGGCAGTACGGAAGGCGGATGGCATCCCGATAAGACGCTCATAAAAAGCGCCTCCACTTAATGAAGCATAAAGTAAAAATAACCCACTATCTGCCACATAAATGCGTGTTAATTCTTGTACTAATACAATTTCTCTTCCCAGAATATCAACAATTTCTCTCTGTCTTGGTTTTACATAAACAAGTTTTGCATAAACAGGAAAGGGGTTTGCTAATAATAACGAGAATGCACTGGCACCTTTTAGTAATGAACGTCGATAGTTATCCATGTTCATCTCCTAAAAATAGTAATTGAGGATACCAAGCACAACACGATCGCTTCCCACACTGCAATAAGTTGAACTAGTACAACTAGAAACATAGGATTTATTCGTGATATTGCTGACAGTTAATCCTAATTCTAAACCCTGTAATTCACGATTAATTGCCGATAATTGATAACGGAAACTCACATCCCCTAACCATACTGCTGGTACCTTAAATGTATTCGTATTATCACCGTAAGTTGAACCTAAATAACGTACACCAGCACCTAATAATGCACCGTTTAAATAAGGTTGATGAAAACGATAATCTATCCATGCAGATCCCGTATGAGTAGGTACTTGGACAGGGTGTTTATTTAAGGTGGTTGGATCGCTAGTCGATGTCACAATATTATGAAGATAAGCATAATTGAGCATCATATTAGCTTGTGGCGTTAGCGCTAATTTACTTTCAAGCTCAACGCCACGAGAACGAATTTTACCCGATTGCTGATAATAATCAGGATTTCTAGGGTTATGTGTTGTGACATTCTCTTGGGTTAATTGATATACAGAAACACTAACCAGTTGTGTTAACTCAGAATTTTGATATTTAACACCTGCTTCATATTGTTTTGATTTCATTGGAATAAAAGCTTTTCCATCTGCATCTGTACCTAATACAGGATCAAAACTATCTGATGTACTTATCCAAGGTGAGAACCCATTATTAAATTGATAACTTAAACCAACACGATGACTCCATGCCGTGTTATGGCTTTGCTGTGTCATACCTGAAATTTGATTATGTGTCTCTAAATCCGCACTGTCATAACGGCCACTGAGTAATAAATTCCATCGCTGCCAACGAAGGTGATCTTGTAAATAGTATCCATAGCGATCAAATTGTTGTTTTGTGGAAGTACGCGAAACAGGGTAAGGCTCAAAATCAGGCTTGTGATGTGATGCCCAAGGATCAAAACTAACTGTTTGTGAACCCCACCAATCTTTGGTCATATAGCCATGTTGATAATCAAAACCAGCTATCACAGTATGATTGATATCCCATGTTGCTAATTTACCAATCAATTGTGAATCAGTTACCCATGTTTCTGATGTACTTGGCGCCTCCTGATAAACCGCAGTTAACAAGCGATCACCGGGCAGAAAGCCACGGGTATAGTCACGGCTTATTTCTGTATCAACCTTCATAAAACGAGTATTTTGCTTAAATTGCCACTGTGGGGTCAGTTCATATTCAAACAATGAAGTTAACGATTGTTGTTTACGATGTGAATTATCATGGCTTTGATTATTATAATTTCGATTAGGATCAACTTTACCATTAGGATTAGGTAATAAACCTAATGCTTGAGCAGGTAACGTATTGTAGTAACCCAGACGAGGCTCTTTTTGATATTGTCCCAATATTGTCCAACTCAATACATCATTAGGTTTCCAAGTGAGAGCAGGTGAAATAAGAAAACGAGTTTGACGAGAAGAGGGTATTTGCGATCCTTGTTCAAGCATCAAACCTGAAACACGATATAACCATGTTTCATTTTCATTAAGAGCTGATGTGGTATCAAATTTAATACCATGATTTTTATTATTGCCCGCTTGTAATTGCACTTGGTGTTGCGTTTCTGCACAAGGACGACGCGATATCATATTAATCACACCACCTGCACCACCTTGTCCATATAAAGCAGATGCAGGGCCATGTACGGCTTCGATACTTTCTAAACTCCAACTATCAATTTGTGGCGCCCAAATACCGCTATTACCAAGCATTCTTAAACCATCTAAATAATAGTCTGCATCAAATCCGCGCATTTTCGAGTAATCAATACCGCTACCAAAAGCGCCAAATTTTTCACTGACAATCCCAGAACTATAACGTAATGCCTGACTAATAGATTCAGAGGGTAAGTTATCTAGTTGACTACGATTAACAACAGAAACCATTTGTGGTGCTTCTAATAAAGTTGCATCACTTTTCGTCCCAGTTGTCTGTTTTTTGGCAAGATAACCCCGTGGCTGTTCATCCGTTTGCGCATTTGATGCTGAGGTCACAATAATTTTCTCAATATGCTCAGTAGCAAAAGCCGGTGACACAACATTAAGGGAGATTAAGGTAGGTAGGACAAGTGAATAACTACATTTCCAATAATTTTTTAACTGCTTATTTGGATAATGTTTCGTCTTCGTTAATAGCAACATATTAATCCCAAGAAATAAAAACAAACTATGATTGACTCGTGGTCGGTAACATACATTAGCGACCGACTGTCAGTCAATATAAATGATAATTATTTACATTTATGTGTGGGGTTTAATAATTGTGTAATCAAATCACAATAAAGATATTTTCTGTATATGACTATCTGAAAAATTATTCATAGATTTTATTAATCTAATTTTAAAAGGTATAATATATAAAATTCTCATATAACAAAGATGATGAAAAATGAAAACAATCGAAGTTGTTGCAGCAATTATTGTACATCGTGGACAAGTTCTTTGTGCCCAACGAGGAGACAGCAAATTAGATTATATCTCCAGAAAATATGAATTTCCTGGTGGCAAAGTTGAAAAGAACGAATCCTTAGAAAAAGCTTTAATTAGAGAAATTAAAGAAGAATTAAAAATGGATATTAATATACGCTCACACTTTACAACAGTTGAACATACATATCCTGATTTTAATATTATCATGCATAGTTTTTTATGTGATGTTAATTCAAGAATCTTACAACTATCTGAGCATTTAAATATTCAATGGTTAAATAAACATGAATTAGATAACTTAGATTGGGCTGAAGCGGATCTTCCAATCGTTGAAAAATTAAAAGTGTCTAATTATGAATAATAAAGTTAATGAACTTAGAAAAAGTATTGAAACTGGTTTTATTAATAGTAAATACCTATCAGAGCAACAATATCAACCAGAATTGTTGACCAATGATAAACAAGGTAAAAAAATACTTATTACAATAAAAGAACAACTGGAATCATGTGATCATTTCTGGTTTTCAGTTGCATTTTTAACAAGTAGTGGTCTTGCTAGTATAATTCAAGATTTACTTAACTTAGAAGAAAGAAATATTTCTGGAAAAATATTAGTTTCACAATACTTAAATTTTACTGAACCTGAGGCATTAAAAAAGCTATTACGCTTTAAAAATATTGAGCTTCGTATATCCATAAACTCAAACTTTCATGCTAAAGGCTATTTATTTAAACAAGGGAAGTTGAATCATTTAATTATCGGTAGTAGCAATCTTACGGCAAGTGCACTTAGTATAAATAAAGAATGGAATTTAAAAGTTACATCAAAAAACACAAGTGGATTATCAATAACAACATTAGAAGAATTTAATAAGGAATTCAATCGTTCTACTATTGTTACAAATGAATTTATAAAAAAATATGAATTAATTTTTATAGAACAGAAAGCTAATAACGAAAAGATAACTAAGCTTATAACGGAAGAAATAAAACCAAATAAGATACAAGAAGATGCATTAAAAAACTTAGAACAATTACGAATTAATGGTGAAAAGAAAGCATTATTAATCTCTGCTACTGGAACGGGAAAAACCTACTTATCAGCTTTTGATGCTTATAAATTCAATCCTAATAGGCTATTATTTATTGTTCATCGAAAAAAAATAGCAAAAGATGCAATGAATACATATGAAAATATTTTTAAGCAGAAAAAAACATGTGGGTTATATTCAGGGAAAAATTTAGAACTAGAAAAAGATTTTATTTTCTCTACAGTACAAACATTATCAAAACAGGAACATTTAAAAAAATTTGATCCTAAAGATTTTGACTATATTGTTATTGATGAAACTCATAGAGTTAATGCAAATAGCTATCAACATATTTTAAACTATTTCTCACCTAAGTTTATTTTAGGTATGACTGCAACCCCTGAAAGAACTGATGGCAATGATATTTATAAATATTTTGATCACAATATAGCTTATGAAATAAGATTACAATCAGCGTTAGAAATGAATATATTATCTTCATTTCATTATTATGGTATAACTGATGTGAGTGTTGATGGTAAACAAATTAGTGAAAATTCAGCATTAAACTTATTAATAGAAAAAGAAAGAATAAAAAATATAATAAATAATATTAACCTTTATGGATGTGACAATGGAAATGTAAGAGGGCTAATATTTTGCTCCAATATTGATGAATGTGAACAACTTTCTTTAGAATTTAATAAGCGAGGATTTAAAACACTCTCATTAACAAATAAAACAACTGAAGAAGAGAGGGAGATAGCTATTGATAGGCTTGAATCTATTATACCAGAAAAAAAAATTGACTATATTTTTTCTGTGGATATTTTAAATGAAGGTGTTGATATACCAAGTGTTAATCAAATTGTTATGCTTCGGCCAACTCAATCAGCAATCGTATTTGTGCAACAACTAGGTAGAGGGTTAAGAAAAAATAGTAATAAAAAATATTTAACTGTTATTGATTTCATTGGTAATTATAAGAATAATTTTTTAATTCCAATTGCTTTATTTGGTGATAATTCCTATAACAAAGATAATCTTAAAAAAATCATGTCTAGTGGGAATAAAATAATCCCAGGAACATCAACAGTTAGTTTTGACAGAATAGCCGAAAAAAGAATATATGAATCAATAAATAATGCAAATCTACAAAAGAAACAAGATTTAACTAAAGATTATATATCTTTAAAATTAAAGTTAGGTAGAGCTCCTTTAATGATGGATTTTATTAAATATGGCTCACGAGATCCATTCGCATTTGTAAAATATAGTCGTTCATTTTTTAACTTTGCAGAAGAACTTGAAGATACAATAAAAAATGGAATTAATAAAAAAGAAAGAAGATTATTAGAGTTTTTTGCTAATGATATAAATAATTCCAAAAGAATTGGTGAAAGTATTATTTTAAAAGAACTTCTACTTAATAATAAGTTATTTATAAGTAAGTTAAAAAAAATCTTAAAAAACAATTACAAACAAGAATTATTAAAAGAAGATATTATTTCTTATGTGAATAATTTAAATTGTAATTTTGTAACTGAGGTTAAAGAAAAAAAACACTTACCTATATCTCAAATATATAATTTTAAAATAATATCTTATAACGATGAGTTTATAGAATGGGATAATCAATTTAAAACAATTTTAAAAAATAAATTTTTTATAAAATATCTAACAGATAATACCAATTACTCAATAAAAAAATTTGATGATGATTTTAATGTCGATTTGTTTTTTAATGGCTTTCAGTTGTACAAAAAATATTCTCGAAAAGATGTTTTTAGGATATTAAACTGGAGTCAAAATCCTATAGCTCAAAATGTTGGTGGATATATTATTAGTAAAGATGGTTCTAACTGTCCAATTTTTGTTAATTATCATAAATCAGATGATATTTCAGAAAGCACTAAATACGAAGATTATTTTATTAATCAATATGAATTTAACTGGATGTCTAAATCACAACGTACATTAAATAGTAAAGATATTAAATCTATTATCAATTACAAATCTGGATTGCGCTTACCATTATTTATCAAAAAAGATAAAAATGAAATTGATTTTTACTATATGGGAGATGTTGTACCACAGATAAATAGCTTTGAACAAAACGTAATAGATAATAAACCTGTTGTTAAAGTAGTATTCGATCTTGAGCATCCTGTTGATAATGATATCTACAGATTTTTATTGATGAATAACTAGTCTTGATATAGATCGGTAACTTGGTTTCATTATACTAATCAATTCTAGATTAGAAAAATATCAACCTTATTTGGCTGAATCAATGCAATAAAAAGGCCTGATAAATAGTTATCAAGCCTTTGTTTGCTTATTACTTTAATTTTGCTGTGAAATTAAAGCGTAACACCTTTTTTGGCAAGGAACTCATCATAAGTACCTTGGAAATTAGTCACTTTTTCAGGTGTAATTTCAATAATACGATTTGCTAATGAACTTACGAATTCGCGGTCATGAGAAACAAAAATCAAAGTACCTTGATAAAGTTCTAATGCCATATTCAGTGATTCGATAGATTCCATATCTAAGTGGTTGGTTGGTTCATCCATAATCAGAATGTTTGGCTTTTGCATCATCAGCTTACCAAATAACATTCTGCCTTTTTCACCACCTGATAAAACTTGAACTGATTTTTTCAAATCATCTTGAGAGAACAATAAACGACCTAATACGCTACGTACAGATTGCTCGTCGTCTTCTGGTTTCATCCATAAGCTCATCCAATCAAATACAGTCATATCTACTTCAAAATCAGTTGCATGATCTTGTGCATAATAACCAATATTTGAGTTTTCAGACCATTTTAAACGACCTGTATCTGGTGTTAATTCACCGACTAATGTTTTAATCATCGTCGATTTACCCACACCGTTATTACCCAGAATGGCAACTTTTTCGCCCACTTCAAGCATCATATTGACGTCTTTAAACAGCGGGGCATTGTCATCATAGCCTTTAGAGATATTTTCCACTTCAAGCGCATTACGGAATAATTTTTTCTCTTGTTCAAAGCGAATGAATGGGTTTTGGCGACTAGATGCTTTAACTTCAGCTAATTGAATTTTCTCAATTTGCTTAGCACGAGAGGTTGCTTGGCGTGATTTAGATGCATTAGCACTAAAGCGACTTACAAAAGATTGTAATTCACTAATCTGTGCTTTTTTCTTCGCATTATCCGCTAATAAACGTTCACGCGCTTGAGTTGCAGCAAACATATATTCATCATAGTTACCCGGATGAACAGCAAGCGCACCATAGTCTAAGTCAGCCATGTGCGTACATACCATATTTAGGAAGTGACGGTCATGGGAAATAATGATCATGGTACTGTTACGTTCATTTAGCGTTTGTTCAAGCCAACGAATAGTATCAATATCCAAGTTATTCGTAGGTTCATCCAGTAACAAAATATCAGGATCAGCGAATAGGGCTTGTGCTAATAACACACGTAATTTCCAACCCGGTGCGACTTCACTCATAGGGCCATTATGTTGCTCTAATGGAATGCCTACATTTAATAATAATTCGCCAGCACGAGATTCAACGGTATAGCCGTCCATTTCACCAAACTTTACTTCCAGATCAGCAACTCGTAAGCCATCTTCTTCACTCATTTCTGGTAAGTTATAGATGCGCTCGCGCTCTTGTTTAACTTCCCAAAGTTCAGTGTGACCCATAATCACGGTATCAAGCACTGTATATTCTTCATAAGCAAATTGGTCTTGTTTTAATTTACCAAGACGCTCATTAGGATCAAGAAATACGTTGCCACTACTTGGCACTAAATCGCCACCTAAAATTTTCATAAAGGTTGATTTACCGCTACCGTTAGCACCGATTAAACCATAGCGATTTCCGCCACCGAATTTGACAGAAATGTTTTCAAACAGTGGCTTTGAGCCAAACTGCATAGTGATATTATTGCTGATTAACAAGACGAATACTCATTATTAGTGAATGACAAAAGGTAATGGGGCCGCATTATGCCACAAGTTACCCCCATTAAGACAGTAAAGTGACAAATGACTATTGAGGAAATTTCATTATGAGTAGAAAACTCATCATAATGTGAGCTATTGACCATAATTAAACTAAGAAAAAAGAGATAACACATAGGTCATCTCTTAAGGTAATTTTGTTGGTATTAATATCTATGACTTGGTTGGTACTAAGCCCGGTTCAACCACTGCATAAACTTGGTCATCTAGCAGATCAGCATCCATAAGTTGAGTCACTAAACGTGCAACATCACGACGATTAACTAAGCCGTGAGTCTCTTCATATTGATAAAGCTGAGCTTTACCCGTTTCTTCACCATTCAGTAACCCGCCAGGTCTTACTATTGCATAATCAAAACGGCTAGTTTGCAGCCATACTTCAGCTAATGATTTTTCTCTAACGGCTTGCCCAAAAGCAGCTTTTGCTCTGTCAGATAAGGCAACCCAACTATCACCACAGCCTAAAGAAGAAACCATGAGCATTCGTTGAAAACCCATTTTTTCCGCAGTATCAATCACTGTTCTATGCGCAAGATAATCATTTTCTCCCCCCATCGTTGAAATGATATCTGCTTCATTTCCAGCTAGTGTTAATACGCGGTCAACAGCATCAGGATCTATCGCATCACCCACGACTGTTTTTATTCCTTTTGTTTCTAAACGTGTTGCCGCTTCTGGATTGCGAACTAAAGCCACAATAGGGCGTCGTTGTGCTACACCAATATCAGCAATATGTGCACCAATCCCTTTACCGCCAGCGCCAAAAATAACCCAAGTTTTCACGTGCAATTATTCCTTATTTAATTGTTGTGCTAGTTGACGGAAAGCTGATAACTGTTCGGGTAATAATTGACGATGTTCATCTCGCCCAAGGAAGATTTTAAACATAGCAACGCCTTGTTGATTGAAAAATAAAATAGAGGCGGTATCCATACCCATAAACTTACGTTCGATCATTGCAATAGATTGGCAATTTTCGGCTTTAATATGGCCGGTCATTCCTTTTTTACCCCGTAAATTAAAATAGCCATGACGATGGAAACCACTTGGCAATTCACCACTAAACTCTAAGATAACATCTTGAGTATGCACAAGCGTGGTGACATTACCCCATTTCATCACACTATCCCAAACCGTATCGAATTGTTCGCCACTCATTAATGAGCGTGATGGTAAATGTCTCACAACCTCCAACAATGTGGTATTAAATTGTGTTGCAATGGTTTCCAATGTTCCATCAGGCTCAGTCATTAAAAATTGTTGTAACTCAGTATTCATGATGTTGTTTCCATCTTCTAATTAATATTCAGGGTAATAAAATTAACGAGGCGTATTTAATTGCAAAATTAATTGCTGTAAGGATGTCAGCAAGTTACTTGCCCAAAATCGACCTTCATTGGTTAATTTCATACAAAGAAAGTCGTCTTCAACAAGACCAGCTTGATACCATTGATTTAATAAAGGAGAGAGTAGAGTCGCTTGTGGGCTTAACTTGGCTAAGTCAACACGCCCGCACTCAATGCCAGCTTGTAACTCATGACGCCAACGAAAACCACTATCGGTTGTACGGCTCATCATCATTAAGGGTTTTTGGTTATCTGTAATTTTTTGATAATAATTATCAAGCGAACGTTCAATCATCCATGAATAACCATTAACAGAGCCACCAGCACCCGAGCCAAAAGCTAGGCAATCTGCCCCTTGTTTGATTAATAGATTGTAAAGATTACGCTCGCGGGTTGTTCTTGCCCAATGGCTATTACTGATCTGACGCCAGCCCACATTTTCCATAAAGTCACAACCTTGAAGATAAAGATCACGTCTTTGTATTGGTGAGGGCACAGTAATTCGTTGATTTTCAACTGCTTTACCTAATGGTGTATTAGGCAATAAGTTCAATGCATAGAGATCGACACCATCTAAGCCAATATCATGAGCAATAGTGAGATCTTCTTGCCAGTTCGTTGCATCTTGCCCAGGTAATCCAAATAATAAATCACACACCACGGCAGCACGATCTCGTAAACAAAGCCCTTTCATAAATTTGGTAGCTTCTTCACCCGTTGAGGTTCTCGCCATTCGTTTACGAATTTTACTGTTAAAGGTTTGAATACCTATCGAAAAACGGTTTGCACCTGCATCTAAACAAGCATCAATGCGATTATCATCAAAATTTAAAACTCGACCTTCAATAGTAATTTCGCAGTCAGGGGCTAGAGGTAGTGATTGGCGCAAATGTGCGATCACACGATAAAGATCTTTGGCGGATAACGCAGAAGGGGTTCCACCACCAAAATAAACGGCATGAATTGGTGCTGATTGATAAAGTAAGCTATCTGATTCAGCGGAGATCTCGCGTAATAATGCATTGGTATAGCGCGTACAGGCTTCTTCGTGATAGTTATTTTGATAAAAACCGCAAAATGTGCAATGTGTTGCACAAAAAGGGATATGAATATACAACAAACGCTTACAGGCTGGCGTTTTACTTGCTAATAAGGCTTGCCATGTTGATTGATGTTCTTCTTTTACAATAGGTACAGAACCTCGCCATGGCATGGTGGCATGCCTATCTCGAAAAGGACTATCACCTTCTAAAGCGAAGTGAGCAGTAAGATCAATTTCAGCAGAAGGGGGCATAACATGTGTTGCGACTGACTCTTTCATTATTAAATCATTCCTACTTATTATTCGCTCTTATTATCTTTTACTAGATCAGCGGGATAAAACTGTTGATGCAATAACTCTACAGCATCCACAATACGAGGCCCCATTCCCAAAATAAGGGATTGATCAATTTCGATAATGCGTTGATTTTTCCATGCTTGAGTCATTGACACTCCGGGCACAGAAGCTAATCCTTCAGACGCTCTTATTGTGCCTGTTTGGTTTTTTTGGCTTTGTGTCGTAATAACAATTAACTCTGGGTCAGCTGCTATAATGGCCTCTGCGCTATAGATACGATAATTCTCGTGTGTAGCGATATTCTCACCACCCGCTAATTGAAGGATCGCATCTGCGACACTGGTTTTCCCTGCAACTTGAGGAATTCCTCCTCCCGGTGAAAGAAAGAACATCACTTTTACTTTCTGTTTAATTTGATTATTTTTAGCCTGAATAGAGGCTAAACGTGATTGTAATGAATCAATTAATGCATCGCCTTGTGGCTGTTTATTCAGTGAGATGGCTAACGTGCGGATGTTTTGAAGCATTAACTCAAAAGTTGCTGGCGTTCTTGGTAATGTGATCACCTTAACGTTATGTTGAGCAAGCTGACGTAAGACCATTTTCGGTTCAGCATCATCCCACGTTACAAAAGTAGAAGGGCGCAGAGACAAAATGCCCTCAATACTTAGCTGTTTCCAATACCCAATATGGGGTAATGCCTGAGTTTGCTCTGGGTAAGAGGTAGTTTCATCAACACCAACAAGCTTATTGCCAGCATCCATGGCATAAACTAATTCCACAATAGAACCACCCGCAATGACCCAACGGTCATTTTTTATATTCTCTTTTGCCGTTAAGCTAAAAGGCAACAATAAAAAACTGAGAGTAATTAATATTTTTTTCATTATTAAAACGCCCATGTCAGACCAACTGCAGCATTAATACCCGCAGCAGGGATAGATTCATGAGCTGTTTGATAACGCTTATTTAAAATATTATTTAAATCAAAGTTAATACGATATTGATCGTTATGGCCAAACTCACTACTAAGTGAAAGATTAACCGTTGTCCAGCCGGCGTAATGCTGTTTATTTTCTGGATTACTATGATCTTTCGCTTGCGTTGCTGCTCTTAAATATAAATCTGACATTAGATTCATATTATTGAGTAATAAGAGATGTTTAGTACCAACTCGTGTAGTGACTGTAGGTTCCCCTGTATCCCATGTTTTTAGGGTTGGGCTAATAAATTGGCGACGCATCACATTGGCAGAAACATAAGGTGTAATTGGCCAACCTTGATATTGGGCCATTACCTCCATACCATAAGTTTTCGCGCGGTCGATATTGTCATAATAGAAGTAATCTGCTCGGCCTGTTTTGCTATTTCCTTCGCAAATACGTTCCCCAGCACAAGCGACTGAGGTGATGTAATCTTTTGCTTCAGAATAATAAATGGCGCTATCAATATACCAATTATTACCTTTATAACGTGCACCAAACTCTACGTTATTAGAGTGTTCAGCCTCAAGATCATGATTACCATAAGTTACCGCACCGCCCGCCGTTGTATTCATAAATTGCTGAACTAACGTAGGGAACACATAACCTTGTGCAAATGCAAGGCGCAACTCAGTATCTTTGAACCCGGAATAACGTAAATTGGATGAAACAATAAAAGCATTATCTCTCACAGATGTAGAGGGTAATGTCTTATAGCTTGTACCTGTTTTATTATGATTAACAGTCTCATCACCATCTTGTAATTCTGATTTTAACCAATACTGCCTAGCCCCCACAGTCCATGACCAATCTTCTGTTATTTTCCAACCATTTTGGGCAAAAACAGACACATTAGTTTGCTGACTGCGATTATGTAACAAAGATTGTTTTTCATAGTTTACGGCAGGTGGAAAACCCGTTGTACTATTTGAAGATGTTTGGCCAACAGAGGTTTGTTTTACTTTATCTTGTTGATATTGCGCGCCTAAAATGAGTTCATTATTTGCAGGTAACGTAAAGTTTGCCTGCATAGTCATTCCATAAGTATTCTGTGTATCCTCTGACTGTGTCCGGTTTTTAACAGTTAAATTACCAATCATTGGACTGCCTGTTGGCGTAACGACACCAACTCGGTTTTCAAATTTTCGTTCAATTCGCTGTGTATATGCATCTATATGAAGTTTTTTAAAATAATCAGCATCAATATCATAATCATAAAATAAGCCGATTTTTTCACGCTCAAGCTTAGGAACTTTAACGCTAAACTCTTGATATTTTCCCTCATCAGCATAATAAGATTGCGTAGATAAATCATAGCGATCAAGCGAAAGCCCAAATTTATGGTTATCAACTTTATAGCCTAACCATGCCCCTTGACCATTATTTCTAAAATGAGTATTAGCTAAGCGACCATCAGGAGTATCGCGATCACCATGATCGGCATAACTCCCATTAAAACGGTATTCAAAATCACCTATTGTGCCTGAAATTAACGCTGACTCACGCCATCCCATCGTTGCTGAGTCATAAACAACTTTAACATTGCCACCAAAGGGCTTATCGCCGCCTTTCTGGGTGATTAAATTCACCACACCGCCAATAGCTTGTGAACCATAAAGTACAGAATAGGGACCTTTAACCACTTCAATACGCTCTAGTGCAGATTCATCAATTAAAATACCCGCACCAAAGTTTTGACCACCTCGTTGATAGGTAACTTCTTGTCCATCAACCAACAAAAGTACGCGTGATGAAGCCTCGCCACGAATACGAATTTGTTTACGGCCCGCGAGGCTATTATCAGTGACTTCAACACCAGGAATATCACGCAATTGATCTGCAATAGAAGACGCGGTTGATTGATTTAATGATTCTTTATCAATGACTTGAATAGTCGCAGGGCTATTCCATAAAGAGGAGGCACTACGCGTTGTAGTAACAACCAGCGTTTCTTCTTTAGGTGACGCCGTTTCAGCAATGGCGTATTGAGAAAGTGAGAGGGTTAGAGCCGATAATACGAAGCAAGATTTAAATTGAATACACATAGTTACAGACCTTAATGAGATCAATAATAATTATCATTCGCTTTATAATTTAACTTTTGGTATTCAGCAACCTAAAAATAGCAAATAGAATACATCTTTGATTTAAATCAAAGTAAAAATGTGACTTCATGCACATTAGGTGCCTAAATAAACAAAAATGGCATAAAAAGAAGGGTTTTTAAGCAAACAAAGAAAAGAAGGTAAGTAAGAACACTCAGTTTCTGTACTTACCTTTATTATTAAATATCTTGCAGAAAATAGAATGGGGGCAAAACATTATTCTAGAGAATTAAGAAAAACCTTTAGTAATTCATTTAATGCTTGCTGTTCTTGTTGTGATAAACCCGCAACCAAACGTTTTTGATTGTTAACATGAGCCTCAATAACTTGGTTGATTAATTCTAAACCTTGTGGTGTTAAAGAAACTAAAAAGCTACGGCCATCTTCCGGATTAACTTTACGTATAACCCAGCCTGCTTTTTCTAATTGATCAATGCGGTTTGTCATTGTGCCCGATGTAACCATCAATGTTGATAACATTTCACCAGGGGAAAGGGTATAAGGATTTCCTGCTCGTCGTAATGTGGCTAACACATCGAAACTTGATGTATTCAAGCCAAATTGGGAAAAAACTTTCTCCATTTCGCGGGAAAGATGCAAAGTAATATTACCCAATCGGCCAATTAACCCCATAGGGCTAATATCAAGATCGGGTCGCTCACGCTGCCATTGTTCGGTAATTCTATCTATTCTGTCCATGCATTTATCATGTCAATTATTTATCTTGACGTCAAGGTATTATCAATTTATCTTGACCTCAAGATAAATCACAATGGCAAATAACTTGAGTCACTTTATGAACCGATACACAACGCTTTTATTAACCGCTTTAGCTCCTATTGTTTGGGGAAGTACGTATATTGTGACAACCGAAATGTTGCCTGCAAACGTGCCAATGACATTGGCTGCATTACGTGCATTACCTGCTGGTATTTTATTATTAATGATTATGAGACAACTGCCACAAGGGATATGGTGGTTACGCGTGATAATTTTGGGTATTTTAAATTTCTCACTATTTTGGTGGTTATTATTTATTTCGGCTTATCGTTTACCTGGTGGTGTTGCAGCAACTGTAGGGGCGGTTCAGCCTTTAATTGTCTTATTTTTGTCTCATTGGTTATTACAAACACGTTTATCATGGCTTTCTATTTCAGCAGCATTAGGCGGCATATTAGGTGTGGCAATATTGATACTTACGCCTAATGCAACCCTTGATCCTCTCGGAATAATTGCAGGATTAGGTGGTGCTTTATCAATGGCGGCTGGTACTGTATTAAGTCGTCGCTGGCAACCACCAGTTACTCCTTTAACGTTTACCGCATGGCAGTTAACTGCGGGTGGTGCTGTATTATTACCTCTTGCGTTATTATTTGAACCTGCATTACCTTCATTAACGGGTATTAATCTTTTAGGCTTAGCTTATTTAACGTTAATTGGTGGGGCATTAACCTATGTTTTCTGGTTTAGAGGATTGGCATTATTAGGGCCAAGCTCTGTGGCATCATTAGGATTTTTAAGTCCACTTAGTGCTGTTATTTTAGGCTGGGCATTATTAGGACAACAATTAACTGGTTTACAAATTATCGGTATGATTGTGATATTAGTGAGTATTTGGGTTAATCAACAATCAGAAAAACGAGCACGAGCAAAGCTACAATCACTTAGTTAGGACTATTGTGTTATTTTAACCACCTTAACCATGCAATGTTTAATACAGAATAATCAAGAGAGAGTTGTTATGCCTATATGGGTTGATGCTGATGCATGTCCAAAAGTAATCAAAGAAGTGTTATATCGTGCAGCAGATAGAGAAAAAGTGATTATTACTTTTGTTGCTAATCAACGATTAATCGTACCTGCATCACCTTTCTTACGTACATTACAAGTTTCTGCTGGATTTGATGTTGCAGATAACGAAATTGTCCGCCGTACCAATAAAGATGATTTGGTGATCACGGCAGATATCCCATTAGCGGCGGAAGTAATTGAAAAGGGTGCGGTTGCTCTAAATCCTCGAGGTGAACGTTATACTGAAGCAACTATTCGTGAACGCTTAAATATACGTGATTTTATGGATACGATGAGAGCCAGTGGTATTCAAACGGGAGGGCCTGCAAGCCTAAACCAACGCGACCGCCAGCTTTTTGCTAATGAATTAGATAAGTGGCTATTACAGCAAAAAAGACGCACTTAACTTCACAGGTTATTATCTCTTTAAATAAACAAACGGGCATAGATATTATTGCCCGTTTTTATTAAGATAAACTTTAACTTATTTCTTCTTTATAATGAGATTAGACATAACGCTTTGAGCCTAAAATACTCGGTTTCTTCCCTTTAAAAACATGCGGACCATCTATCGTTAATTTAAGCTCATCACCAATACGTGTTAACCAAGGAGTGGCTTCACTGCCTGCTCTTGATGTTACACCTGAAGGCTTTAACGTAATGCTCTCTTGATCAATTTCAATAATACCAATGACATAGGTATAAATCATATTATTGAAAAAACCTTTTTTGTATTCACAAGAGCACTCAACGATTTGATTACCATATTCCATGCGCATTGTTGGTTTTAATGATGCAACAGAAACGCAACCATTACTAATGGCAGAATAAACACTACAAACTAATGCCACTTTTCCGCCCATTAATTGAGAAATAGCGGGGTTTATTTCAACTGTTTCACAACCGGGCTGATCTTGGCTAACACTGACCACATCACCAGTATGGAAAACAAAAGGATCCGTATTAAAAGCACCACTTTTATCTGGCGCTTGAATAATAGACATTTGACCATTAGGACGCAAAATACCCACACGAAGATCTAAATCATCGTTATCCTTACCATCACCATTATCTATCCACGTTGCACTGACTAAAATGCGCTTAGGTGCATCACTCCCTTTTAGTAAAGAAACACGGTGACTACTATCTGGTTTCGTCAGTTTCACCACGCTTTTTTGTATATTAACTGGTGGTGTCGGTACAGGTGCAATAACGGGGGCGGGCTCCTCAACTTCAATACCATAAAGATCACATAACCCAGCAAGTCCCGACGCGAACCCTTGCCAAACAGCACGCACTTTATTTTGCCCATTTCGAACATACAGTTCTAAAACAATAATGCCCGTTTCTTGCGAAAATTGGCTTGGTGCTAATTCAATAACGTCATTATTTAACAATACTTGCGCTTTTAATTGCGCCACAACAGCAAAACCACCAGCGCTTCCATCTTGCGTCAAGGTAATAGCAATTTTGGTAATATTGGTAGGCAAACGAGATAAGTCAAAATCAATACTATGAATAACCGATGAACCTTGAGTAACTGGTGCAATAAATGACGCGGCACCTGAGGCATGATGAGGGGCATTAAAAAAAACCATGTCATCATCATGGACGACTTTGCCTGACTCAGTGACTAAAAAAGCAGTCAAATTAATATCAAGGTTATTGCCTACTGCATGAGAGACTCTAACTTGTCCTTTATTTTCACTTAGTGATGTATTTTCACCAGGTTGCAACGTTTTACTCATTAAAACTGCTCCTTGATTGATAAGACCAACTGCAAGAAATTGAGATGAAAGAAGTGATAATAACTTCAATTAATTATTTATTCGGTGATCTCTTTCACTTTCATTAGATATCAAAACCCAATGAATTTATTTATAATCTTAGGGAAATTTTTCCATCAAGACGAGAGGTAATGATGTCATTTTCTAAATCTATGCTTGCTTTGGCTGTAATGGCGGTCTCTTTTTCCAGTTACGCTACAAAACAGGCTGATTTGATGATAGTTGACGGTACTGTTCTAACTATGGATCAGCAAAATAAAATTATTGAACAGGGTACTGTTGTCGTAAAAGAAAATAAAATTATTGCCGTTGGAGGCCCTGAGCTTTCCAAAGAATACCAAGCGAATAAAGTTCTAGATGTTGATGGTGATATTGTTATGCCTGGGTTGATTAATACTCATACTCACGGTTCAATGACAGTATTTCGTTCATTAGCGGATGATGTTCCAGATAGGCTTCACCGCTATATTTTCCCGCTTGAAAGCAAAATGGTTTCTCGTGAAATGGTCAGAGTAGGCGCTGATCTTGCAAATATCGAGATGGTAAAAGGTGGTGTAACAACTTATGTTGATATGTATTATTTCGAAGATGAAGTTGCTAAAACCGTTGATAAAATGGGAAATCGTGCTGTATTAGGAGAATCTGTTATTAATTTCCCTGTTGCAGATGCGAAAACACCAGAAGAAGGCATTCAATATGCGGTAAATTTTATTAAAGAATATAAAGATCACCCCCGTATTACCCCTGCTTTTGCACCTCACGCACCTTATACAAACACCACGGAAAATCTTCAGAAAATTGCCAAATTATCCATTGAGCTAGATGTGCCAGTAATGATCCATTTAGCTGAAACAGACCGTGAACAAGAAGAAATCGCCAAACGCACAGGTGGCAAAAGTCCTGTTCAATATATGGCCGATATTGGGGCGTTAAATAACAAAGTTATTGCGGCGCACGCGATTATGGTTGATGAAAAAGATATTGATTTACTGAAAAAATATGATGTTGGCGTTGCACATAATATCAGTGCTAATACAAAATCAGCGAAAGGGGTTGCACCTGTCGTCGCAATGCTAGAAAAGGGTGTTCGTGTCGGTTTAGGGACTGATGGTCCAATGTCGAGTAATACACTAACAACCATGAATGAACTGAATCTTGTAGGTAAAATTCATAAATTAGAAAATAAAGATCGTGCTGCAATGCCACCTTTAACGGTTGTAGAGCTGGCGACTATGGGTTCAGCAAAAGTCTTGCATATGGAAGATAAATTGGGCTCATTAGAATCAGGTAAACTTGCTGATATCATAGTTGTTGATACAAAATCACCTAATATGGTGCCTATGTATAGCCCATATGCCGCATTAGTGTATGGTGCAAATGGCAGTAATGTCCGCCATACCATTGTAGATGGCAAAATTTTAATGGAAGATCGTCAACTATTAACGGTTGATGAGAAAGCGATTATTAAAGAAGCACAAGATTTCTCTAATAAAGTACGTAAAACTGTTATCGATAGTGGCGAAGTGGTTAAATAAAAATCGATATCAAACATCTTTATCCTAGGCAGTTTGCTTTTAAACTGCCTTTTTATTTTTATCATTAAAATATTTCTCTTATTTTTATCCAAACAGGACTAATTAAGATAAAGTAATGACTAAATCTTTCAGCATTACTAAGATAATCTTGATTATTTATAATGATTATTCTGTCTAATACTGTAACACTCTGTTTTATCTTGATCCTTATATTCTAATGTCACTTCCTCTTTAAGTTTATTCTGTTATCTAAATTATTAGAGATGCAATACTATCTCAATATACTTATGCAATAGTGCATCCCTATTTAGTATTCTGACAACACTGCTCATCAACTATGGATAGAATAAAAATGATGATTAAACCTAATAAACTCACTCTTTCACTTTTTACATTATCGATTATTGGTGCATCTAACGCGTTGGCTAATGAACCTAACTCAGCAGAGCTAACTAAAACGCTTTATCAAGATGTAACACTTAATCAAGCCACTATTTTCTTACGAGGCGCAGAGCTTGAAAATAGTACGACGCTCAATTTGTCAGCAGGACAAAATGAAGTCATTTTATCAAATGTTGCGGATAATCTTGATCCCAAAAGCCTATCAATTAGCATTGATAATGACGATGTGATTATTAACACCATTAACGTTAAAAAAATTCCTATTGCTCCTAGTTACCCTCCTGAAATTGCAGTATTGATGAAAAAACAGAAAGACATTAATAAGCAAATTGAAGAATTAAACATCAATATTAATGTAGGTGATGAACAAATTGCTTTACTAAAAGACCAATCATTTTTTGGCTCTGGTGAAACGCAGACATTAGAGCATTCATCACAGAAGTTTGATTTTATTAGCCAAAAAATGACATCTATTTTAAATCAGCAAAAAACAGCGCGTGAAGAAATAGCTAAACTGACTGAGCAATTAGAAGAATTAACACGTAAATTAGAAATCGATATGCCAATTATTGCGCAAGAGAAAACACAAATTGTTTTATCTTTAGGCACATCAAAAAACCTAACAAGTAAAATGCGTATATCTTATATAACACCAGATGCTGGATGGTCTCCCGCTTATGATATTCGAAGTCAAGGTATGGATAAGCCAATATTACTTACCTATAAAGCAGATGTTATTCAAAATACAGGCCTAAATTGGGATAAAGTAAAGCTGGTTTTAACATCCACTAATCCATCTTTAAATATTACTGCACCCACTTTATCTCCATGGTATCTCGCTCTTTATAATGATAATGCTAAATTTAGAAGTAAAAGTATGAGCATGGATATGGCTTCAGCACCTTCCCCCGCAATAATGAGAGAAGAAAGCTATGAAAAACAATTAAATAAAGGCGTAACGCGGTATGTGACAACCAATAATAATGGTATTAATTTAAGCCACGCTATCGCATTACCTTACACCTTAAAAAATAGCACAGAGCCTAATACATTAGTGATTAATCAAAAAGAAGTTGTTGCAGATTATCGCTATTTAACCACACCAAAATTAGCTGAAGAAGTCTATTTACAAGCTGAAGTCAAAGACTGGGAAAATTTAAATTTACTTAATGGCCGTGCTAATATCTACTATATGAATAGTTTTGTAGGTAATAGCTATATTAACACTAATGAATTAACAGAATTACTTAATATTCCACTTGGAATAGATAAAAACATCCAAATTAGTCGTATTAATAATGAAAAAATAAGGAAAGAACCCATCTTTATTGGCACCACAATAGAACAAAAAGAAAGCTATACTATTAAAGTAAGAAATACGTATAACACGCCGATTAAAGTGACAATTTACGATCAATTACCACTTAGCCAGGAAAATAATATTAACGTCTCAAACGCTGATTATAAAGATGGCGTACTTGATAAAGATACAGGTGAAATAGAGTGGAATATCACGTTAGGGGAAAAACAAGAAAAATCCTTACCATTAAATTATACGCTTTCTTACCCTAAAAACAGACAAATTATCGGGCTATAATTACGACCTTTAGGTTGATAAAAAATAGAAGAGGGTGCAATTGCACCTTTTTCTATTTTAAAGAGATCAATTCTATATTATAAAAAATCACTTATCATCTTTTTTAAAATTAAATAAAATTTAATCGAGTATTGGTTCACTAATTGAAATTCATTATTCCAATAATCTATGATCATTATATTTCTTTTCATACTCTTATGACTGCCAACATATCATCACCATCTTTATCCAGACCTATCTCTTCAAAACCAAAAGAACTATAAAAATTTTTAGCCACTGGATTTAATGGGTTGTAACAAATTTCAATTTCATTGATTTGCTTATCTTGCTTAATTTCACTTAAAGCAATATGTAGTGCTTCTCGGCCTAATCCTTTATTTTGATGTACTTTATCTATCATAAAACGCCAGATAGCAATTTTATATGGATTTTCTTTCACCCACATAAAAAAACCAACAGGTTTATCTGATAAATAAATTCCTCTGACAATATAGTTTTCATTATAAGCCGCTTCGACTAAAGACCACATATTAGAAGCAATATAGTCTTCTTGATATTCTTCTACTTCAAGTAAACTAATTTCTTCATAATTATCTGAAGTTATAGGTTTTAAACTGATGTCCATTATATTCTCTTTTTAAATCACTAATTCACATATCAATATAAGTTCACCACTTATTATCATAGCTAAAATTTAAGAAAGATTAAGAGAAGATTTAGATAGCACTATAAGTCACATTTCTTTATCTATTCTAAATATTGAAATAAAAAAATAACAACAGGCAAGGATTAAAGTAGTAAATCATTATTAAAAATAAATAGATAAATTTTAGATGTGAAAATACTTTGTTAAACACTTTTAATAAGGCGTCTTTATTTTAAGCAAATAGCGCTTCCAATGTTATCATTTCTTTTCTTAATCCTATTTTTTGTGCGGGCGTTTCGTTTTCATTGATAAGACAATAATTATAATAAAAGCTATAAATAGACAATAATAAACTTACTGTACTAGGCGATAATTTTCTTAAAAATACATCCGGAAACTTCTCTTTAAATGATTGAATAAACAAATGACTATAATCAAGAGAAGGAGCTATTTTAGTATAAAAGTTAATATCATCTGTTTTATTTAACCCTAAATTACATAGATAAAAAAGCTCTTGATTATCTTGAGATATAAACTCATACCATTTATTATTCCACCAACCCAATGTATAACTCCCTTTATAAGAAAAGTCAGTTGTTAAACGAGTTCCTTTTGAAACCACATAATAAAGGTTAGATTCTTTTCGCTTTATTTCTTTTCCATAGGCCACCATACACCCACCACGTATAAAACTATCATGATAAATAAAATGGTGTTGGATATTTATTGGTAGAACAAATTTTAATTTAAGAAAGTGAAAGTGAGATAAAACAACGGGTTCAATAATATGTTCAGAACAAATTTTTTCTGTATATTGAATTTGTCCAAAACTTTTTCTACTATTTATTTGTTCATATCGCATAATAATATTATCAAGTAATATACCTTGCGTATTATCTAGCATCTCTTTTTTAGTATTATTATGATATTGGCTGTCAGGACTCACGACAGCCTTACTCCAATTAACACTAGATAGAAAAACATAACCTGTATTAGAACAACAGGTTACAATCCCAAATAGCTCATTTGAAAAACCTTTTTTTGTATTATTTCGGCAATTCAAAGTAAATACATTTGTTTGTAAACTATAGATTTTGTTTCTATTCAAAGATTGTTCATATTTTCGTGTTTTTATTTCTAGCAATTGTTCAATTTTAGCTAATTTCCGATAAAACAGAGCGGGGGTAATATTTAAATTATTGATAATATAAGTTGGTGTTTGTGTTTGTAAAATAAGGAGGTCTATTATTTTATTATAAAGATGTTTTAAATCTATATTATTTTTAAGAGAGAAAACAGCATTACACTTTTTGCATTGATAACGTACTGTTCTTTTTGCGGTTTTTCCATAAAATATTTTCTCTGATGAATCACAATTTGGACAGTATTCATTGATATTTAAATTAAAAAAATCAATATAAGGATTTAATAATGTTTTTATATCTTCATTATTGATTAATACACTGCTACCACCACAACCATTACAATAAACAGCGGGAAAGCCCAATTTAAAAGAAGGGATGATATAAACATCTTCTATTACGTCAGCAAAATGTTCACAACTCTCTGTTTTGCATATATTAACATTGATTTCGTTTGTTATTTTCATCAGTTCTTATCATAAAAAACCAACACGAAACGATAATAACATAATTCAATCGGGTATATTGCTAACTTACTGTGATAGTTATCATACTTTTAATAACTCAGCTGTTATTAACTAGATATCGAACATCAACAACGTTATTTCAGTATTCTCATTATTACAGGATATTATTATGCATAAGCCTATTTTTATATTGCCTCTTTTAATTGGCACGTTATTAGGGAATTCTTCAGTTTTTGCTCAAGAAATTACCATTTATCACACTAACGATTTGCACGCGAATGCCGTTCCTTTTAAAGCTCCTTACGTTAGCCAAGATAGATTAGTTGGCGGTTTTGCCAATATTGCAACCATCGTTAAAGAGGCAAAAAAAGATAATCAAGGCGTCTTATTTTTTGATGCTGGTGATTATTTTACAGGACCTTATTTAAGCACCTTAACACAAGGTGAAGCCATTATTGATATCATGAATGAAATGTCTTTTGATGCTGCCTCCGTGGGAAATCATGAATTCGACCATGGTGTTGAAAATATGGTTACACAGCTTAATAAAGCGAAGTTCCCCGTACTTTTAGGTAATATTTTCTATGAAAATAATGGGAAAGCTGTTTGGGATAAACCGTATATTATAGTAGAAAAAGAAGGCGTTAAGTTTGGTGTAATAGGACTACACGGTAAATTTGCTTTCTATGATACTGTCAATAAAGATAAAAGAGAGGGTGTAGAAGCGAGAGACGAAGTTGAATACCTTAATAAATATCTTAATGAACTAAAAGGGAAAGTTGATATAACTGTATTACTGGTTCATGAAGGTGTTCCTGCAAGACAATCTAGCTTTGGCTCAGCAGATGTCACCCGTATGCTACAAAAAGATATTGAATTAGCACAGCAAGTAAAAGGGTTGGATATTTTAATTACTGGACATGCTCATGTGGGTACACCAGAACCTATTAAAGTAAATGATACGTTGATTGTTTCTACGGATGCTTATGGCATTAATGTGGGAAAATTAGTTTTAGATATCAATGATAAAACTAAAAAAATTGATAGCTATAAGGGCGAGTTAGTTAATATCTTTGCCGATGAACATAAACCTGATCCAGATACACAGAAAAAAATAGAAGCATGGACTAAAAAATTAGATGAAATTGCACAACAAAAAATTGGTAACGCCCATAATGAACTAACGCGCTCTTATGGTGGATCTTCTGAAATTGGTAATTTAATTACCGATGCTTTTTTAGTCACAGATAATCGAGCTCAAATTGCTTTTGTTAATAGTGGTGGTATTCGTAACGAGATCCATAAAGGAGATATTACGATCGGGGATATTATTAGTATGTTCCCATTCCCTGATGATTTAACTTACATGGAATTAAGTGGTAAAGATTTACGGGATTTAATGAATCACTCTGCAAATTTAACTAATGGTGTATTGCAGGCTTCTAGTGGTTTTGAAATGCAATATGATAGCTCTAAACCTGTTAACGAGCGTGTTGTTTCTGTTTCTATTAATGGAAAACAAGTTGAAGATAATGCTTACTATCCCATTATTGCTAATTCCTTCTTAGCAAGAGGCGGTGATGGTTTCACTGCCTTTACTCATGGCCAAAATACTAAAGATATTCCTAATACCAGTGCAGCAACGGCCGTTATTGAATATATTAAGCAAAAAGCCACTATCAACATGCCTAGAGAAGAACGAATTGTTGATATCTCCACAAAAAAGTAGTGTATAAATAACCAATAACCCATCATATAACGCCATTAATATTCTCACTATTTATGGCGTTTTTTGCATTAATTAATAAGAAGGTTTTTTATTAATCCAGCAGATCGCTGTGATATCAGATAAAACTTAACTCATCTGCTGATATACTCATGCTTATTTTGTTATTCACTTTGTTTTGTTGAGATATTCCTATGCCGTGGACTTTTTCACATCCTTCCATTGTTTTCCCGATAAAACAGTCCAGAATAGGCAAATATCTTAATTTACCTGCATTAATTGTGGGAAGCACTTCACCTGATTTACTCTATTCTTTTGGTTTATATCAATCAGCAACAACGGCTCATGATTTATTAGGCTGGTTTTATACTGCATTTCCTTTTTGTATCTTTGTTTTTATCTTAAATTACTTATTCAGAAATCCATTAAAATGTGTATCGCCCATACCTTTATATGATCCTTTAAAATTCAATATTCGAGCATTATGTCTATTTGTTTTATCCCTGTATATTGGTGCAGTAACACATATTGTATGGGATTCATTTACCCATGAAACAGGAACTGCAGTCAGATTTTTTTCTGTATTACAGGCTCAATTATTACAAGGAATGACAGACAGCCAAGAGATTGCTATTTATAAATTATTACAACATTTAGGCTCGGTGATAGGAGTACTTTATTTGTGTTGGAAATACATTCAATATCAGCGTAAACAAAACTATCTAACACAAAAAGAAAACCGTATTAAATTATATCGCTTAGTTGGGATCGGCTTTCTGTCTGGCTTGTGTGCTTTACCTTTAGCTTTGCAATTCTCAAATAAAGGACAGGGGATCAACATTAATCGATTTATTTTCTTAGAACTATCTTTAGCTGTGCCTTTTTTCTTTGGTTTAATGATAATCTTAGGGTTATGGTTATATCGAACTAAAACTTGACCAAATAAACTAAAAAAGCCCCGTAATATAAATTTATGGAGCTTTTCTTAGGTGTCCGTATTTAATACAGAAAATCTTAGCTATTTATTAGTTTTTAAACCACTGCATGACTTCTTCATAACTTCCTTGGTAAATAATTTTATCTACCTTTTTGCTTAATTGATAACGATACATAGGATCGTAATACTCTTTCAGCAAAGGAGTTAACCAAGTAAAGTGAACTTCAGTATTGGCTTCTTTTTTTTGTATTTCTAACGCGTTATCAAGTAATTGTGTTAATTCCGCAGCTCGTTGAGATCCCAATCGACGGCGGATAGCGAATAAACCATGATGTAAATAATCACTATAAGCTTGCCAGCCTTTATCTTCGCCATATGCCTCTAGAAAATCATGAGTCATACGATCAAAATACTCTGCTTTTAGACGCTCAATGCGTCGCTCTAAGGGATCATCAACAACAACGATTGATGCCTCAGCCATTTTTGCTCGCAAACATTCAGGTAATCCATTAGCTCCAATAGCACGGCCTTCATCTTCGAGTACCCATCTCGTATATTTTTGTGATTTTTTCAACATTTCAACACCAAGATGGTTTTCAAATGTAGCTTGAGGGAATTGATCTTCAACAGTACGGCCAAAAGAAGAACCTCGATGATGAGCAATACCTTCAAGATCAACACCTTCAGGTAATGAACGCACTAATGTCGTTTTTCCATTGCCAGTACATCCACCAATAAGGATAATAGGGCGCTGAACGAACTCATTGGTCATTTCAATAACAGCCTGTCTTAATGCCTTATATCCCCCTTCAATTAATGGGAAATCTATACCTGTGTCTTTAAGCCATTGCTGAACGATGTGAGAACGCATCCCACCACGAGCACAGCAGATATAACCATTGGGAAATTGCTCACAGGCTTCACGCCAAGCTACGATTCGCTTATCACGGATTTCACCGCTAACCAATTGATGTCCTAAATCGACCGCTTTTTGTGAGCCTTGTTGTTTATAACAAGTTCCCACAGCCGCGCGCTCTTCATCATTCATTAAAGGCAAATTAATCGCATTAGGGATCGAGCCTTGATTAAATTCAATAGGTGCACGCACATCAATAATAGGTGTGTTAGTAGCAAGAATATGTCGAATATTTTGAGCAGAAAACGCTGATTCCATAATAAAAATTGTTATATCTAGTCTGGCTGAAAGATTGACTACTATACTCTTAAGAACATGTGATGACACGCTCTGATCGTATGTTTTTATTAAATTATAGTGTGTTATTTCTAACCGAATAATTTTTTATAGAACAAAAAAATACATCACTGTCAGTAAATCCCGTGGCATATTCTTAAATTTTCACAGCAGCATTTTACCACTGCTTAATATTTCTATCTTCCGGTATCACTGACGTTAATTTAACTAATAGGGGTAATAATTTTTGCTTAAAATCATCCATAAAGATGTAAATAATAGGTATAATTTAGATGATATTTTTTGTTTATCACTTATAATCACAACGTATTCCAGAATAGCTCAGTGGTAGAGCATTTGGCTTCGGACCGAAAGGGCGCAGGTTCAACTCCTGCTTCTGGATCCCTCATTAATAATAATTTCTATTGCTTGATCCCTTTCAAAGCAATCAAAAACCACCTTGAATACCTCTCTTTATTTGGTGAATATCATGGCTGATAAACAAAACCTATTACCCATTGGACTTTCTTATGCACAATCGCAATTGGCTAAAGCGTTAAGCCAACCCGAGATAAATAACAATAAAGTTCAACAATGGGAAGCTGTCTTACACCAGATACTACAAGGGCAAGCCACTTATGGCAGTCGTACACCATTCGAAAACACACCTGCATGGATCACCCTTGAGGTTATAACAGGCGGATTCGCCACTGGTAATTGGTTGGCTGGGGGAGAAATAACATCTGAAGAGCAATACTTATTAGATAAACTGCAAATAAAAACCTCACCTGAAAATCAGCGATTAGCGTTAAATAGCTACTATTTAACTGATGAAGGAATGAATGTTCTTAATAAATGTTTAGATAATGAAAACTATCTTATTACGGTTCCTGAAGAGAGTGTTTTACTCACTGTTGCATGGTTGATCAGAAATAAAGCTCAAGCTTACGCAAGGGACTTGCTTGATATTATTTCGCCTTGGTTTTCAACATTAAGATTTTACCCTCGCATTGTCGAACAGCCTGTTATTTCAAGCAGTACAGTAAGAGTGCAAGATCTCGATATAACAATTTACGATCTTAAAAGAATAAAGCCCAATAAACGAGTATTAGCACAAAAAGAAGCGGTGACTATTTGGCATCCTTTTAAAATGAAAATGGTAGCGTTACTTTCAGAAATTGTTGATAAGTCATCGAGTAATACAATTACATCGTTATGGAGGCAATCGGCAAAAGATCTTATTGCTGAATATTCCAAATTACGTAAACAATATTTTCTTTGCAATAAACCTGTAAAAAATAAAGGTGACTTTGCAAAATTACGTATTGCTATTGAGCAGTTATCCTTTGAGAAGAATGAGTTAGATCTTCATCAAGCACAACATATTCGTATTTTATTACAACGTCATATCGAGAAGTATGGTGAACCAAACTCAGAGAAAAGCGATAAAATACAAAAAATAAAGCAAGGTGATGTACAAGCGCCATTACATTACACATTAAGTCGAGTCATTTTAAACCGACTTGATTGCTTAGATATTAATAATGGTTTTGATAATAAAGAAATCGCCACAGAGGCAATTTCTGAAAGTGAAGCAAATAAATTTAACTTAACACAAGGTTATCCTATTCCAAATATCATTACGTATAAAACAATGCGTAGTTTTAATACCACAGCAAGCCAGCTTGTCGAACAAAAATTAATTACTTCTTCAGAAGCGTTAAGTCATATTATTCCTCAAATTACAGCGGGTTTACGTGCCAATAGTCTATTAGATATTCCATTACGCCATCTTTACGAAAAAAACTATCGAGCATTTAAACAACGTCGCTCTTTGTTGTTATTAGATTTACAACATCAAGTACAACTAGAAGAGCTACCGTGGGTTACGATTATTGACAAGTTTCGTACAAAACAAATTTCCAATAAAACTATCTTTACGGAAGTATTAAATGAGTTTCTATTATTAAACTTTCGTTATTTTCCACAAACGCAGCTACCTAATCCTTTATTACAAGAATTAAATTCACTGACATCTGAAATAGATCCAAGCATTAAATGGAGTGAAGAACTTGCCGCAGATATCTTTATGGGAATGTTCAGTAAGAAGATCGCGAATATATTGGTAAAAAATGCTGATTCAATTTTACCTTACAGCCTGTACTCACAATATTATAAAGTTGATTATTTACTGTTGAAGCATGAATTACTCACCGCTTTATCGTCAGTAAATACACAAGGGAGCGACCCTTATGCGACATCTCGCGTGATTTTAAAATGGTGTGAGGATAGAACAAATGAAAAATTTGGCTCTTATTCGCCAGCAATAAATGGGGAATTACTTGAACAATCCTACATATTAACAACCCATAATCTTAGTACTATTTTTAATGTGCTTGGCCTTGCTGACAAATTAAAACCATTCTTGCTTGATATGTGTAAACAATGTGTACAAGTCATCAATCGCTATTTACAGGCTCCTTATCGTGGTTATCATGCATCATTAATCATAATAAAAAATGCAGCTTATGCATGGCGACAATGTGTTTTTTACCTCTCGTATTTATCACAAGAAGAACTACAACAATTTGTCTTATGGGCAGAGAATTATATTGATACCCAATCTCAATATTTCAAAACACTATTTATGCCAATTTGGAATGGGCTAATGAGCGTAATAAATACGCCAAATGACTATAATTATGATGATAAAACATCACATCTTATTTTTTATGGTTGGTCTAAAAAACATTGGATGATGAAGACTATTTTAAAAGCCAATGGTGAAGAAATTTGTGAATAAACTTGAGATATACATCGAAATTAAAGAGGCAAATAGACTGAACGGTTCTTTTGCCTGTTTACTCTGTATAACATTATCTATGATTAGTTTAGAGGCTTAAGTGATATTTGAGATTTTTAGAACACTTTTACATTACAGCTTACATTTTTTAGCGCCTATTCTATTAGGCTATCTTTTCTGGCGTAAGAATTGGAAGATAGCCTCACTGCTTATGATTGGAACAATGGCTATTGATATTGACCATTTGTTAGCAACCCCTATTTTTGATCCCAATCGTTGTAGCGTGGGTTTTCATCCATTACACACGGTTTGGGCCGCTTTGGTTTATTTTGGTATATGGTTTTTACCCTCATGGAAATTAAAAGCGATTGCAATAGGATGTTTATTTCATTTATTTACCGACTCGGTTGACTGCTATTTAGGTGGATTAAAACCCAATCTAACAATAACGATGAATTGTGATAAAAATTATTTTATCTCCGATTTCAGTAATAACTTTATTAGTCAAAAATAGAAAAGGGGTAAATCTCCCTTTGTTTTTGTTACTTAGCAATTCGGTGTTAATAGCAACTACCAACGCAACATTGAAAGAAAGAGATCATAATAAACGGTTATCATCACCGAAAAAGTCACTGGCTAACCACTGCGTTACGGTTTTAGCATTAACTTGATTCGATTGTAGTTTTTCAATCGCAAAATATTCAGGGAATGAAGCATCTGATTCATCATACTCTTTTTCGAGTTGTTCTAATTTAGAGAGTGCGTTTTCATAGTTATCAAAAATAGCTTCAATATCTCGATAAATCTGACCAAAACCTTCACTAAAACGTGAAATAACATAATAAAAATCTGAAAGAGGGATATCGCAACTAAAACTGCTTAATTTCACTTCTTCAACTTCGATCCATCTGTCTTTTTCAGTGAGTACTTTAACTTGGTTTTCTTCGTTTTGATTATCTTTAATGAAAGTCATTTTTGCTTTTTCAGCAACATCTCTGTTATCAAAAGCCCCTAAAATAAAATCAGGGCCTTCATAACCAGATATACCTATAATGCATAAATAAATTATCTTCATATTTTTTATACCTTCTCGTAAAAATCTCTAATTGTTTTATAACCATATTAATTTTATTAAAAATATTATAAGCCACTCATACAGTAAATCACTTGTCTCATTGACGCTCTTTTTGACTTTATAATCTGGTGGTAATTGCAAAAATCTTGATGTAGAGTGCTCAGTCTTTTTTTAATGAAGTCTATTGGGGAGGCTGAATGTTTATAGGCTTTGATTACGGAACATCGAATTGTTCTGTTGCAATCATGAAAGAAGGAAAACCGACTCTTTTGCCTTTAGAAGGTAATGATGTCTATATTCCATCGACCCTTTGTGCGCCAACCCGTGAATCTGTTTCTGAGCACTTATTTCGCCATTTAAATATAAAACCTTCCAGTGAAATTGGCGAACAATTACTAAGAAAGTCGATTGCGTTTAATCGAGAAGAAGATATTGAATTAGTACCTGAAGATATTCTTTTCGGACAATCTGCACTAAGTTTGTATCTACGTGATCCGCGCGATGTCTATTACGTTAAATCACCTAAATCTTTTTTAGGGGCTTCGGGCCTACATGATATACAAATTAGCTTCTTTGAAGATTTAGTGTGCGCCATGATGGCGAATATTAAACACCAAGCAGAAAAAAGCACACAAGAAGCAATTACAGATACCGTTATTGGTAAACCAATTAACTTTAATGGGTTAGGTGGTGAAACTTCAAATAAACAAGCTGAAAGTATTCTTATCCGCGCGGCTAAAAGAGCTGGCTTTAAGAATATTATGTTTGAATTTGAACCTGTGGCAGCTGGACTTGAATATGAATCTACCTTAAATAAAGACCAAACAGTACTAGTTGTTGATATTGGCGGTGGTACAACAGATTGTTCATTAATTCAGATGGGGCCAAGTTATCAAGGTAAAACTGATCGTTCAAACACCTTACTTGCCCATAGTGGACAACGTGTTGGTGGTAATGATCTTGATATTTATCTTGCTTTTAAACAACTTATGCCTTTATTCGGTATGACAGGATTAACTTCTTCTGGTATTAAATTACCGCTGAAACAATTCTGGGATCCTATTGCGATTAATAATGTCGAAGCGCAAAAAGATTTTTATTCTCGTCAAAATTTAGCTGCATTAAATCAGCTTAGACGAGATGCGAAAGAACCTGAAAAAATAGCTCGCCTAATCGAAGTGTATAATGAAACACTGGGTTATAGCATTGTTCGACGTGCTGAAGAGGCTAAAATTGCCTTATCAGATTCTCCTGAATATATTGCTAATATCGCCTTGTTAAGTGAAACATTAGAATGCACCATTGAACGTGAACAAATGGTGGAGTCGATAGAATCCCCTAAAAGTAAAATGATTGAATTAGTTAATGATGCAGTTCAACAAGGGGGAATAAAACCGGACGCTATCTTTATGACAGGTGGTTCAGCGCGTTCACCGATTTTATGCCAAGCAATAGAACAACAATTACCTAATATCCCTATTGTGAAAGGGAATGATTTTGGATCGGTTACCGCAGGATTAGCCCGTTGGGGTGAGGTCTGCTTTAAATAACTTACTTTTTCAAGATATTAAAGCGCTTTACATTTAATCGGTGTATTGATTAGATGTGGAGCGCTTTTATTTATAAAACACAATAAAAAAACACAACATTCGATAGGAGAACACATGTACCGCTTCCAAAATGATTATAATGAAATTGCACATCCTGCGGTCATGAAAGCAATCACTGATACAGTAGGTCAACGCTATGATGGATATGGCATGGATACACTTTGTCACCAAGCCGCTGAACTCATTAAACAGCGTATTCAACAGCCTGATGTGGATATTCACTTTTTTAATGGTGGAACTATCACCAATTTAACCGCGGTTTCTCATTTTTTACGTCCACACCAAGCTGTTATTTCTGTGAGTACAGGGCATATTGCAACGCATGAAACAGGGGCTATTGAAGCAACAGGGCATAAAGTTATCACCACATTTTCGGCTGATGGTAAATTATCCCCGGCACTGTTAAAACCTATTCTTGCTGAACATAACGATGAACATTGGGTTCAACCTAAGCTTGTTTATATTACCAATGCCACCGAAATTGGTACGGTTTATCGCAAAACAGAATTACAAGCGCTACGTGATTTCTGTAACGAAAATAATTTGTGGTTGTACCTTGATGGTGCGCGTTTAGCGACAGGGCTTATGTCTGCACAAAGTGATCTGACTATTGAAGATATCGCCAGCTTAACCGATGCTTTTTATATTGGTGGTACTAAAATTGGTGCCATGTCAGCGGAAACCTTAGTGATTTGTCATCCTACATTGAAAACTGACTTTCGTTTTAGCTTGAAACAAAAGGGTGGATTACAAGCAAAAGGCTGGTTATTAGGCGCGCAATTTGAAGCTTTATTTAAAGATGATCTCTATTTTAAATTAGGTAAACACCTTAATGAAATGGCATCACAATTAACTGAATTTTTCACTGTACAAGGTTTTGAATTTTTAGCACCGCCAGAATCTAACCAAGTTTTTGTTATTCTACCAAATGCGATTGCGGAAAAATTAACTCAACAATTTGTTTTTCATCGTGTATTACTTGAAGATCCTAACTTGAGTTGTTTACGCCTTTGTACTTCTTGGGCAACAACACAACAAGATATTGATGGATTTAAAGCTGCATTTCTTCAATTAGTTTAATTTTTTGTTTATGCATTACGCACTTATTCAGGCGTAATGCATTTTTAATGAAATAAGAGATTAATTACCCCAATTTTAAATATAATGATGGAGAGGTACCTTAATAATGTTATATTAATATCTCCTCACTCAACATAGGTAGGGTAATAGAATGAAGAAACTGACACTCCAAGAAATGACAGATGCCCAACAAATGCGAGTAAGAACCCGAATAGCTCAAGAAAAAAAGAAGTTCGGACGTGAATTAACTAATGCTGAAATGAACAGAACCAAAGATTCCATTATTACCGAAATCTCCCTCGAAGTTGAAAAAGCCACCAAAAAAGCACAAGCCCTCAAGAAAAAACAGAAATTAGCCCCTAGTGATGAAACTTATAGTTGGTCAGCCAAAAACCATCGTAGTGGCTATCGTTAATTTTTTGCCTTGCTAGTAAGCTCAATTACTAGCAAGGAATTACTTTAAAGATTGTTTTTTTCAATTAACTACTTTATTTTTTCTGTAGCCATATCTCTAAATAAGAAGAGATAAAACCACTCTTTATTGAGTGGCTTTAGGTATTTCCCTGATATTGACGCAATATTGCTATATTTCCATTGTATTAATTAATGAATATAGCTTTTTAAAAGCATGATATTTTTTCTCGTATGTTTTATGTTTTTCTAAATTGGGTATATGACGTTTTTCAAGCTTAGGTTGAGAAAGAATAACTTGTGATGAATGAGCGGGGTTTACTGCTAATTGTGCAAGTCTTGCTGCACCAAGCGCAGGGCCAACATCACCACCTTGACGATAATCGAGATTTTTCCCTGTAATATCTGCAAGCAGCTGTCGCCAATATTCACTTCTGGCACCACCGCCAATTAACGTAATGCTATCAGCTAATTGCCCTGCATTATCAGCAACTTCAATCCCTTGTCGTAATGCAAAACTCACACCTTCAAGAACAGCTTGACATAAATCAGCTCGTTGATGTTCATGGGTTAATCCCCAAAATACGCCTTTGGCATCAGGGTTGTTATAAGGTGTTCGTTCCCCTGAAAGATAAGGTAAAAAGAGTAGAGGGCTATCCGCAAAAGTGGCGTGTTTAATGTCTTCAAACATCGCACTCACACTCTCAACTCCTGTCAATTGACACACCCAATCAAGACATGATGCCGCACTTAACATCACTGACATTAAATGCCATGTATTGGGTAATGCGTGACAAAAACTGTGCACTGCATTATTGCTATTTTGTAGAAACTGCTCACTTACCACAAAATAAACCCCTGACGTACCTAAAGAGAGCATTGCTTGACCGGGTTGATAAACCCCAACACCGATTGCCCCCGCGGCATTATCACCGCCACCAGCAATAATAGGTACTTGCTTCATATGCCATTTTTTAGCCACATCAGCTAATAGGTAACCGGTGATTTGATTACCTTCAAACAATGTTGGCATCTGTCGGCGAGTTAATCCTGTTGCACCTAAAAGTTCATCACTCCAATCACGCTTTTGCATATCCAACCAAAGCGTACCTGCCGCATCTGACATATCACTGGCAAAATTACCACTCATCTTCCAGCGCAAAAAATCTTTCGGTAATAAAATATGTGCAACACGTTGAAAAATGGCGGGTTCATTTTCAGCAACCCACTGTAATTTAGGTGCCGTAAACCCTGGCATCACTAAATTACCAGTGATTTTCTTAAACTGGGGAAATTGTGTTTCAAGTGCTTGGCACTGTTTAAAACTACGACCATCGTTCCATAATATCGCAGGGCGTAGAACCGCTTGTTGAGCATCAAGCAAAACAGCACCATGCATTTGTCCGCTTAATCCAATTGCCTCTATTTGTTCCATCGGATAACTGTGTCCAAGCTGGAGAATAGCTTCTTCCGTTGCTTGCCACCATTGCTGTGGATCTTGTTCTGACCATTGAGGGTGAGGGCGTGATATTGCTAAAGCAACCGAATAACTTGTGACAACGTCACCACTTTCATTCATGATGATCGCTTTAACGCTTGATGTGCCTAAATCTAGCCCTAAATACATGAAGTTACCTCATGATGTTTATCTAATTATTAAACACAGCGGAAAATCCGCTGTGTTATTAGCATTATGATGCGATTATCCAAAAATATAGCGATTCACTAAGCTTTCTAACATTTCTTGGCGTCCACTTTGTAACTGTGGCGCTAAGGTATTGCTTTGTGCATGTTTCGCCACATCTTCAAGGCTTAATTTACCTTGTAGGATATTTTGGCCAAATTCAGCACTCCAACCTGAATAGCGCTGTGCCGTGAATTTATCAAGACCACCATCTTGGATCATTTTTGCCGCAATACGTAATGCCATTGCCATTGTATCCATTCCTGAAATATGTCCGTAGAATAGGTCATATTTATCATTGCTTTGGCGACGAACCTTAGCATCAAAGTTTAATCCACCTGTCGTAAAGCCACCTGATTTAAGAATTTCATACATGACCAGTGCATTTTCTTCTACGCTATTTGGGAATTGGTCTGTATCCCAACCTAATTGAGGATCACCACGGTTAGCATCAACAGAGCCTAAAATGCCTAACGCAATTGCAGTAGCAATTTCATGGTGGAAGCTATGGCCTGCTAATGTTGCGTGGTTTGCTTCAATGTTTACTTTCACTTCTTTTTCAAGACCAAACTGTTTTAAGAAGCCATAAACGGTTGCCGTGTCATAATCATACTGATGTTTTGTTGGCTCTTGAGGTTTTGGCTCAATCAGTAATGTACCTTGGAAACCAATTTTGTGTTTATGCTCTACCACCATCTGCATAAAGCGACCAATTTGCTCTCTTTCTTGACGTAAATCGGTATTTAGCAGGGTTTCATAACCTTCACGTCCCCCCCATAATACATAGTTTTCACCACCCAGTGTTTTTGTCGCTTTCATCGCTTCACACACTTGTGTTGCAGCCCATGCAAAAACATCAGGATCAGGGTTTGTTGCTGCACCTGCGCCATAGCGAGGGTTAGTGAAGCAGTTCGCAGTTCCCCATAGTAATTTAACGTTAGTTTCTTCTTGTTTTTTCGCTAATACGTCGGTGATCGCCGCCATATTAGAAACATATTCATTGATGTTATTCCCTTCAGAAATCACATCAACATCATGAAAACAATAGAAAGGAACATTAAGCTTATGAAAGAATTCAAAGGCCACATCTGCTTTACGTTTTGCTTGCTCTAATGCTTCACCTGGTGTTTGCCATGGTCTATCAAAAGTACCGATACCGAACATATCAGAACCATTCCAGCAGAAGTTATGCCAATAACAAGCTGCAAATCTTAGGTGATCTTCCATTCGTTTACCCAAAATAATTTCATCAGGATCATAGTAACGAAACGCTAATGGGTTATCGCTTGTTGTGCCTTCATATTGAATTTGTTCAATTTTATCAAAGTAAGACATGGAACCGTCCTTATTTAGTATCAAGTTGTAATTCTGAATGTGATCCAAGCTCAGCAGTCATTTCTTCCTGCTCTTCTGGTGTTAATTTGGCAATGCCAAAGCCCGTAAAACCCCACAGCATGGCAAAGAAGATGCCACTCCAGCACAATACAGCCCAAGGTAAGTAACTTAAGGTTGCAACACCTAACGTACCCGCCATATAAGCACCTGCGGCAGTCCACGGTAAAATAGGTTCAAAGATAGTGGCGGAGTCTTCTACAGTACGCGCCAGGTTTTTAGGATGTAATCCTCGTTCAATATAGGCACCACGTAACATTTCGATAGGAATAAGGATTGAGATTTGTCCATTACAGGTCACGCCAATCATGGTGAGTCCGCAAGCAATCGTTGCCATGATCATAGAGCCTGTTGAATGCACCATTTTTAATAGGGCATGGACAATGACTTCTAACGCGCCACTTAACGATAAAGTACCAGCAAAAGAGAGGGCGCAGAAACAGATAAGCAGAGTGCTCATCATGGAGTTCATGCCACCACGATTTAGCAAATTACCTAACAATTCAGGAACTTCTTTACCTTGGATCATCGAGACATTGAAGCCATCAACCGCACTTTTTACGATGTCATGTAAACCAAAACCTTGAATAAGATAAGCATTTAGCATTGCAATTGCAGCAGAAGCTAACATCACTGGGATAGTGGGTTTTTTTGTTACTGAACCATATAAAATCACTAATACTGGAATGAGAAGAATAAGGTTGAAGTTATAAACATTCTCAAGGCCATTTGTTATTAATGTCACTTTTTCTGGTACACCTTGACCCGCTAAATCGCCATTCATGCCATAAACAGTCATCACAATTGCCGTTAAAATCAACGAAGGCAGTGTGGTATAAAGTAAGTGCCAAATATGTTGATAAAGGTCGATCCTTGCTGCCATTGCGGCAAGGTTAGTATCACCTGATAACGGTGAAAGCTTGTCACCAAAATAGGCTCCCGCGACTACGGCGCCGGCTGTTGCTGCAAGGTTTGCATCCATACCTACGGCAACACCCATAAATGCAACACCTATGGTTCCTGCTGAACCCCATGATGTTCCCGTACAGACCGACACCAATGACGTGACCAGTAATGCTGTAACATATAGCATTTCTGGGCTGATCATTTTTAAACCGTAATAGATCATCAAAGGAATGGTGCCACCAATCATCCATGTGCCTATTAACAAGCCCACACTGATTAAAATCAGCAATGCTGGCATAGTTTTAGCAATCTTTTGTGAGATAGCAGTTAAGATCTCCTCATAGCGATATCCCAACCGTTTTACTAACAGTGCAGCCACAACGGTCGAAAGCACCATTAATGGTTCTGGTGGTAAATCAAAAGCGGCGTAGCCTCCTCCTAATAACACCACCATAGTGAGAATAGGAAAGAGCGATTCAAGAAGCGTAGGTGTTCTTGGGCTGTTTATCGTTTGCGTTTTCATTGTAATTTATTCCAAACTGGCGTGAGGTAAGGTACGAATAAGCCGAGTGAAAACGGTTTCTAATATTGAACGAGGTGTCGCGATATTAATGCGGAAAAAACCATCCCCAACCGCACCAAAACCGCGCCCCCAACTCATTTCCACTTCGGCTAATGAAACAAACCAATGTTTTAGTTGTTCTTCAGTTAATTGCATTTTTTGGTAATTAATCCATAGCATGTAGGTGCCATGACTTTGTGTGACAACCCAATCGGGAAAGTGACGTTCACATTGTTCTTTTACCCAACGTCGGTTATCAGCAAGGTACGTTTTTAATTCACCAAGCCATTGTTGGCCTTGTAAGGTATAAGCTTGTAAAAAAGCGGGAACAGAAAAATATCCTGGATTATGAATACCAGCAGCAATCAAGCACTGTTTGAATTTTTCACGATACTCGGGGTTAGCAATCACAATATTCGCTATCTCTAGCCCCGCTAAATTGAAGGTTTTCGCTGGAGATGTACAAATAAAAGAGTGCTGTTCTACATAGGTGTTTAAAGATGAAATAGGATGATAGAGAGCATCATCAAAAACAAAATCTGCGTGCACATCATCAGAAATAATAAAGACCTGATATTTCTGTGCAAGCTTCGCTATTTTTATTAAGTCATCTTTTTGCCATACCGTACCTGTTGGGTTATGAGGTGAGAGTAAAATAAAACAGGCAGACTGTTTAAACTTACTTTCAAGATCATCAAAATCAACTTCATAATACCCATCCCGATAAATTAACGGGCTTTCTAATAGCTCGCGGTTATTTACACAAACAGCATTGCTAATAGGGTGATAAGCTGGAGATAGCGTTGTGACTTTATCGCCTATTTGTGTGAAATTCTGGATATAAAGTGAAACGGCTTGTATAACGCGAGGACAAAACACAATCGTCTCTGGGGCAACTATCCATTGATATTGGCTTTTAAACCAATTAGCGGCAACGTTATTCCAATCATGGCTAAGATCGGTATAGCCATAAATTCCCTTGTGATTAAATTCAGCAAGTTTGTTTGTAATAAAATCAGGCGCAGCAATTTCCATATCTGCAACAGATAATGGAATAACATTGGCGTTACTATTACACCATTTTGCGCTATAGGTATTTTGCCTAGAAATTAATTTATTAAAGTTATTCTGATACATGAAAAATCTCCTCGGCAATCGTGTTTAAAAACAAAATACTCGTTGTTCTTAACATTGGTTATTCCTATTTTTTACTTTGCTATTACGAAATTTGGCTTGTGTGATAGTAATCACATAGCGATGAAAGCAAGTTCTTACAAAATTAAAGCTATGGTTTAATGCCAGCCTTGGGGGAATAGGTAAACGAAGATGAAAAAAGATACATACTTTCGTATTGTGTTGTTATTCAATGCTAATAAAGTGTATGACCGTCAAGTGGTTGAGGGGGTTGGAGAATATCTTCAGGCCTCACAGTGCCATTGGGATGTCTTTATTGAAGAGGATTTCCGTACTCGACTGGATAATATTAACCACTGGGTTTGTGACGGGATTATTGCAGATTTTGACGATCCAATTATTGCTAAGCATTTAAGCCAATCATCGTTAGCAGTAATTGGTGTAGGTGGATCTTATCATCAAGAAAAAAATTATCCTCCCGTACCTTATATCGCCACCGATAATTATGAATTAGTTCAACAAGCCTTTTTACATTTAAAACAGAAAGGGCTTAAGCATTTTGCTTTTTATGGTCTACCCGCCAAAGATCACCCTCATTGGTCTAATGAACGAGAGCACGCTTTTCGCCAATTAGTCACCAGTGAAAAATATCCAGGTATTGTTTATAACGGCATGGATATTACACAAGAAAACTGGCAACACGCGCAAAATCGTTTATCTGACTGGATACAAACTTTACCACCACAAACAGGAATTATTGCTGTCACCGACGCAAGGGCGCGTCATTTATTACAAGTATGCGACAATTTAAACATTAATGTACCTGAAGAAATAAGCATTATCGGAATCGATGATGAAGATATGACACGCTATTTATCCCGTATTGCATTATCTTCTGTTGTGCAAGGTTCACGGCAAATGGGATATTTAGCCGCAAAATTATTACATCAAACCCTAGATGGGCATGTAACAGATAAACAGCAAAGAATATTAGTTCCCCCCGTTAAAATTGTTGAACGGCGCTCAACTGATTTTCACTCATTTAACGATCCCACCGTTGTTCAAGCTATGCATTATATTTATTACAATGCCTGTAAAGGGATAAAAACAGAACAAGTTTTAGATGCAGTTAATATGTCGCGTTCTAATTTAGAGCAACGGTTTAAAAAGGAAATTGGCAAGACAATTCATACGGTTATTTATGAGGAAAAACTCAAACGCGCTCAAAATTTATTAGCCACCACAACACTTGCGATACAAGAAATATCCGTGATGTGTGGCTATCCGTCATTGCAATATTTTTATTCTATCTTTAAAAAAGAATTTGGTATGACGCCGAAAGAGTTTAGGGATGAGTGAGAAAATATAACAATAAAATAAAACACTTATCGCTTTCTACTATTCGCCCACGGATCACAATCAGGACTATCGATAACTTCAATCACATCATCAATATCGGCTTCAAGAGAATCTAGGTAAAGCGCTTCTACTTCAGCACGTGCCCAAGGGGTTCTACGCAAGAATTTCAAACTTGATTTCACGCTAGGATCACTTCTAAA
Source organism: Proteus sp. fly-1008 (assembly GCF_040140305.1). NCBI lineage: Bacteria > Pseudomonadati > Pseudomonadota > Gammaproteobacteria > Enterobacterales > Morganellaceae > Proteus > Proteus sp. fly-1008. The sequence continues at coordinate 236,987 of NZ_JBEEWH010000001.1, read as the reverse complement.
GCAGTTAATCTTGATAAGTTGACCTAATTTAGCCCAACCATATTTAGCCACCAGCGCATTTACTTGCATTTCAAGAGTGACGCCATGTAGCGGATCTTTAGAAATATGTCCTGTCATGATTTTCTCAAATACGTATTATTAATTTCAAGGTAAGAAGCGGTGCAGAGTACAAGAAAGTAAGATGAGAGGCAATGAAAGGATAGAAAACATAAAACCTCTCACACACCTTATTGATCGAAATAAATACAAATAAGGTGTATGAGTAGTTAATGTGGTTATTTTTTTGGCGAAAAAGCAGAAAAAGCGTGTGTTACTTTTTTGGCACTGATTATTTTATCTAATTGTTGTTGCAATTGTTTATCGTCCATTGTCGCGCGATCATGTTGACGAAGATGCTCAGCCCAAGAAGCCACCATAAAAGTTTCCATATATGATTGAGTGTTATTTTCCGTAATAGCATCAGATGAAACAAACAACCCCCATGAATAACCGCCATCTCTTAAACGAACTGTTTTTAGTCGATTCATTAAACTGAGAAATTGCTCACTGTGAATTGCTTCAATTTGATAATTTACAGTAATTAACACAGGGCCTTTATCCGTTGTGATCTCAATAAGTCCATCATCAAGAATAAAGTGTTCTGAATGCTGTAAATTGATGTTGTCATGTTCTAATTTGACACGCAAAACACATAACCAAACTAAAATAATTCCAACCGTTGCACACAGCAAAGCTATCGTTACTGAAGTATGTGAAGCAATTTGCCCCCAAACAAGAGAGCCTAATGCCATTGAGCCAGAAAATACGGTTAAATAAAGTGCTAGACCTCTCGCACGAACCCAATTAGGCAAGGCTGTCTGTGCAGAGACCATTAATGTGGAAAGGGTGATTATCCAGCTAAATCCAGCGAGCATACTAGCGAAAATAGCAAGATATTTTGAAGTCGCACTGGCGAAAATAAATAACACCAACGCTGTACCCACGGTGCCAATAGCAATCAATGTGCTGGTACTCAATTTTTCACGCAATGTTGATAAACTAAATGCGCCAATCACAGCACCAATACCAATGCTAGTTGTTAGTAAACCATATAATGTCGCGTCACCGTGTAGTGAAACTCGGGCGACTAGCGGTAACATTGCCCAATAAGCACTCGCAAAAATAAAAAAGCTGGCCGCTCTTATAATCGTTTTTATCAGAGCAGGGCTATAACGCGCATAGCGTAAACCGGAGATCATCGCGGCAACAACAGATTCAGCGGGGAGTTTTTCCTCTTCTTTTTTCTCACCTTCCCACCACCAGACAGCAAGAATAATGGCGATAAAGCTCAAGGCATTAAGTAAAAAGGGTAAATAAAGACCAACTTGAGAAATCAAAATACCTGCAAGTGCTGGGCCTATTGCACGGCTGATATTAATTCCCATACTGTTTAAGGCAATACCTGACTTTAATTCATGGGGCTCAACAATACTTGGTACAATCGCTTGCCATGCAGGGCCTAAAAACGCCGCGCCAGAACCCAAAACAAAGGTAATTAATAATAACCAGCCAATACTGATAACGTCGAAATACACAAGAACCGCTAATAATGAAGCGGCACAGAGCATCAAAATATTGACGAAAATAAGCAATTTTCGTTTATCAAAAATATCAGCAATGGCTCCAGCTGGGAGTGCCAATAAGAAAACAGGTAATGTTGTCATGGCTTGAATAGCTGCAATCATAACGGGATCAGGGCTTAGGTTTGTCATCAACCAACCGGCACCCACATCATTCATCCAAGTCCCAATATTAGAAAATAGCGTTGCCATCCATAATACGAAAAAAATACGATTACGTAAGGGCGACCACGCGGAAGTACGTTGCGTTGCCATAGTCTCATCTCTCTTTATTTGAGATGGCCAGTAAATAATTACCGACCATCGTTATTATAAAATATTAAAATGCAAAGCAAGAGCAACCTAAAGCGCCCCAAAATGCATTATCATCTGAAACAGGAATAGATGATTGACGAGCGATATCATGTTGATGTCCATGAACATGACAAGCACCACAGCATTGATGTAACTGATTTAAAACCGCAGCTTTTGTCTCTTGTTGTAAGTAAGAATAATGACCTGGGACTTTGATCACAGGCGACCAATCCGGCAATACCGGAATAGATGGCGGTGTTAACGATGAGAATGCACCATTTGCATACACGATCTTGCCATCTACTACCGTTAAAAGTGATTCAATCGCTTTGATCTCGTTTTCTGGTACTCGAAAATAATCAGCAGAAAGGGCGATAAAGTCGGCAAGTTGACCTGCTTTAATTTGACCTTTTTTACCTTGTTCATTAGAGAACCATGAACTCCCCATAGTCCAAAGCATTAAGGCAGTATCTCTGTCTAAACGATTATCACCATCATACATTTGCATACCACCCACAGTACGCCCCGAAACTAACCAATAAAGCGCTGTCCACGGATTGTAACTAGCAACACGAGTTGCATCTGTACCTAATCCAACTGGGACTTGTGCATTTAGCATTTTGGCGACAGGCGGTGTTTGTTTCAGTGCTTTTGTGCCATAGCGTTGTGCAAAATATTCACCTTGGAATGCCATACGATGTTGAATTGCTAATCCACCGCCAAGCGCTTTAACACGTTCAATATTTTTCTCACTGATGGTTTCAGCATGATCGAAAAACCAATGTAGTCCATCGAAAGGAATATCTTTATTTACTTTTTCAAAGACATCTAACATTCGGCTAATGGATCCGTTATAAGTGGCATGTAAACGAAATGGCCAGCGATGTTCAACTAAGTGACGGATCACTTTTTCTAATTCAGCTTCCATATTTTCAGGAAGATCAGGTCTTGGCTGTAAAAAATCTTCAAAATCAGCCGCAGAAAAAACCAACATTTCACCTGCGCCGTTATGACGATAAAAATCACTACCATCACCGGGTGATACCATTGATGTCCATTGTTGGAAATCTTCAAATTCTTGTTTTGGCCTTTGGGTAAATAAGTTATAAGCAATACGAATAGTTAATTGATTATTCTTAGCGAGCTCATCAACAACTTGATAATCTTCAGGATAATTTTGAAAACCACCCCCTGCATCAATGGCGCTAGTTACACCAAGACGATTCAATTCTCTCATAAATTGGCGAGTTGAATTGACTTGATATTCAAGAGGTAATTTAGGGCCTTTTGCTAATGCAGAATAGAGCAACATAGCGTTAGGTTTTGCTATCAACAATCCGGTAGGGTTGCCATGTTCATCACGCTGAATTTCACCACCCGGTGGGTTTGGTGTCTCTTTGGTATAACCAATCGCACGCAGTGCCGCTTTATTTAACAATGCACTGTCATAGAGGTGTAATACAAAAACTGGCGTATCAGGAGAAACCGCATTAATTTCGTCTAGCGTTGGCATACGACGCTCTGCAAATTGAAACTCGCTCCAGCCACCAACAACACGTACCCATTGTGGTGACGGTGTCACTTGTGCTTGAGCCTTTAACATATCAAGGGCAATAGACAAAGAGGGCACGCCTTCCCACCGTAATTCTAGATTGTAGTTTAATCCACCACGAATGAGGTGCAGGTGTGAGTCATTAAGCCCAGGAATAATAACGTGGTTTTCTAGATCAATGATTTTTGTTTCTGCATTTTGAAACTGCATCGCTTCATCATTTGAGCCAATAAAAAGAAATTTACCTTGATAGATAGCTATCGCTTGAGCAATAGGATTCTCTCTATCAAGAGTATGGATCTCACCATTGATAAATATTTCAGACGCGAAAGTTTTATTCATGATTTTTGATTTCCTATTTAAAAGGAATTAACCCTTTGTTAAATAAAAGGCGTGAGCGTACCGTGCTTTATTCGTAATACAGATAACTATTTATTTTTAAAATAAATTAAAGATATGAAGGTGAGTTTTTTATATTTATTCCAGCAGGTTTATTAAATTGTAGCTTAAGTTTATTTCATTACCATTTAAAACATTTGCTTTAAGGGAACAAAAAAAATGAACAAGATAGAAATGAGGTAATTGATTGATATTTAATTAAATACCTATCATTTACAATCTATTCATTTGGAGCTATCAATGTAGGATAAGCATTCACAATCTAATACCGTTATCGATTTGTTCTTTAATGTAATCGCTTTAATACTCACTAAATATGCTAAAGCGCGGTTTAATTGTCTGGTTGAAATCCACAGTATTGCCGCTAATGGATCTCTTTTTTCTAATTGAAAAGAGAGTCCTTCTTGCTGAGTTTTAAAAAATAAATATCGGCGTAACTTAAATTCTGAAGAATAGGATGATTGAGAGTGTTTTAACGATGATTGATAAAGTTTTTTGCTTAATTGTTGGCAAATAAAAGTCAAAAAATTTGCATCTTGTAATGCTTTAAAAACTTTCAGCAATGTAATATCGATGCTCTTAATGCTAGTTTTATTTCCAATAACGTTCGTGAAAAGCTAATGGATAAACTCAGCTATTTTTACGCAAAATAGCAATTCACTCATCATAATCCATAAGAAAGAACACTTTTATTTTTAAGGTGTTCTCTTTATTTTTAAGCGGAAATACCTATTTATCAAATAATGATTATTCAATCTAGATAAAACAATGTGATATAAAACATAAGAATAGTGAAATATAATCACATCTTTCCTATTTTAAGAATAATTACATTCAATAAGTAAAAATAATTGCTGACTATGTTGATATAACCTTTATCAATGTAAGGATACATCATGTCAGAAAAACAGCGTCATAAAATTGATAGCTTAGTTAATCTTACTCAACCTTATGCTGTTGATAGTTTTGATGATGCTCTTTTTACTGCATCTATGGATGAAGCAGATATCTGGCATCGCCAATATAATGCTAATTATCAATCGCTGTGGAAAAAAATGCCTCAGCCGGTTATCCCCGTTAATTTATTTAAAACCATGGATTTAGCGACGCCAACACATCGTAATGGTATTTGGCTAAATAGTTCAGGAACGGGACAACAAGGAAAAACACAAGTTTTCTTTGATGAGAACAGCCTAAAGCGCATTGAAACAGCAATGATACAGATTTTCTATCACAATAACCTAATATCCACAAATCCAGCCCATTTTCTGATGTTATCACCTGATCCTCAATCTGGCGATCATGCTGGTTTTGCCACTGCTTTCTTAAAATTCACCCAATGTGCACCGATTAAAGAGCTTGTTTTTACGGTATCAGAACAAGGCCAGTTTGATACAAAACTCGCATGGTCAACATTACAACGTTGGGCGAACGATCCGGCTCCTATTTATATTCTTGGGTTAACCCTTTTTTTTGAACACTTATGTTTAAGCCGACCAGAACCCTTCACGCTGTTATCACCGATTAAAGGCTTAACGGGTGGGGGATGGAAAGGGATGACAAAGCGACTTGAACGACCAGTTATTATCCAAGGATTAAAAGAAACCTTACACGCTCCTAATGTTGATATTCGTGATATTTATGGCATGACAGAGCATCCTCTACACTACATTAGTTGCAGTGAAGGGCATTTTCACATTCCAGCTTATTCTCGTTTTGCCATTATTGATGAAACAGGTGATCGGGCACCAGAAGGTAAAACAGGATTTATTCAACTTGAAAATCCTTTTTTTGATTCTCTTCCTTCTCAACGTCTGTTAACCCAAGATTTAGGAATATGGGGAACACAATGCGCTTGTGGTCATTCTTTACCCTATATTCATTATATTGGAAGAGCAACTTCACCAGAGGGCACTTGTGCTGCACAGATAAAATGATAGAAGCTATACTTGTTCGTTTAGCAAACATTAAACTGTGTTTAATACACTGCCTTAATGAAAACTGGTTATTTTCTGATGATATCTTAACGCAAAAATTCTGCCTTGAACGTTTAAAACAATGGGCTTATAGCGATGATCTAGCACAAAAAGTGGCTAATGAGTTAGGAAATAAAAATTGGCGTGCGCCCAATAAATTATTAATTGTCGTCTCTGAAAAAGATCCCCTTGGTACATTAGAAGCCTTACTTGCAGGCTATTTAATTGGTAGCCCCATCAGAATAAAAGCACGATTATCCACACAATGGCTTTATTCATTACGGGCATATTTAGGATTAAATGAAAAACAGTGTGAAATTCTAAATTGGTCGAGTGAAAATCAAAATGATGAGCTTGTTCTTGAAGGTGTTGAAGCCATTTTATTAGCGGGTAGTGATGCACTCATTCAGCATTATCGCCAAATAACACCAGCACATATTAAATTGATTGAGTTGGGCCCAAAAATAAGTGGAATGGCTATTTTGGGAGATTCATTACCTGATATTTCTTTGGTGTTAAATGATGTGTGCTTGTTTAGGCAACAGGTTTGTAGTTCACCTCGTTTTATTTTATTAGAGAATAAAACTGGTGCAGAACAACTCTATCAGCAACTTTCTATCGCATTACCCACATTACCGCCATTACCAGAGGCTTTAAAACTTCAACAAATGGCACAAGCCCATGAGTATTCATTGTCTCGTGAGCTACTCAATAATGAAAAACCAACACATTATGATGCAAAATCAGGTTGGGCAGTCACTTATCACACCCGATTTATGCCTCAATATTGGCTCAACTTTGGCTTTCAATTGGTTGTTGGCTCTGTGGAACATCATTTGCAATTAGCCCAAAAAGAGTGGTTTGCACGCTTACAAACACTGGCTTATCACGGTTCTCTCTCTTCACTTTCACTACAAAATTACTGTTTCACTCGTTATTGCCCCATTGGCACAATGCATTCTCGCCCAATGACAGCAACGCATGACGGCTTTTTTATATTGTCTGCACTGGTGTTCTTTGTGAGTAAAGAAGGATAACAACATTGAATAAACGGAAAATATTTATCACAGGTGCTAGTGGATTTATTGGCTCTTACTTATTGCCCAAACTTGCAGAACTTGGTGATGAATTAACGATATTATGTCGCGAAACTCATAAAAATCACTCTTATCGTCCAGCATTACCCAACGGTACTAAGGTGGTGAAAGGTGATTTATTGCAACCGAATACCTACCGAGAAGCGTTGAGTGGACAAGATATCATTATTCATTTAGCTGCTGATTATCGAGTAGGCATTGCACCGACACGTTCAGAACATCAAAAAATGTATCAAACCAATGTCACTGGCACATTGAATTTACTGAATGAAGCCAAAAAAGCACAAATCTCTCAGGTTTTATATACCAGCACAACGGCAGCATTAGGGGAAACAAAGGGGTTATTACTTGATGAGACTCATCGCCACAATGGTTATTTTCGCAGTTATTATGAAGAAACTAAGCAAATCGCTCACGCATTAGTCGAGCGTCACCAGCAACAAGGAATGCCAATTAAAATTGCGATTTGTGGTGGTGTATTTGGTGAAGGTGACAATAGCGTTTTAGCACAGACGTTATCTGCTTTTTTCAATAAAAAAATTCCTTTTCAAATCAGCACAAACAGTACCTTTCAACTTTGCCATGTTGAAAAACTATGTGATGGATTATTGCGATTACTGGCCTTAGATAAACCACAAGAAACGGTTCTGTTTACAGGTGATGTTTTTTCTATGCCTGAAATTTTCACACTGTTAAGTGAAATACAAAAAACACCACCACTACCTGCAAAAGATCGCCGTAGTTTGCGGCCATTAGCATGGTTGATGGATAGATTATCTATGCTAGGTCTTACTATGCCACTTTCTTGTGAAGCACTACGTATTATGGATGGAAGCACTTATACCTATTCATCTTATAAGGCAGAGCAACTATTAGGATGGACAGCAGCAGAATCATTAAATGACTTTAAGGATTATGCCCAAAGCGTTGCTAACCAATACACATTGATGAATAAGGAGCCAAAATGAAGCCAAGGACGCTCACTTCACAATGGGGTGACGTGACATTGTCACTAGAGACGGAGCAACTGCTAAGTATAAAAGGTGATACGGATAATGCGGTTTTTTATGGGCAAGGCTATGGCGCAGCCTATTTACGTTTATGGCAACTAGACTTATCTCGTCGAGTTGCTAGTGGTCGCTTAAGTGAAGTAATGGGAAATGGTGCGCTTAGAACAGATATTTTTCAACGTAGATTAGGATTAGTAGAGTTAGCTAAAATTGCAGAGCTTAACGATAAAAATGCAACAAAGGATAGCTGGCAAGCGACACAGTTTCAACATATCACTGCGTATATTGCAGGTATAAACCAAGCCATTAGTGATTTAAAAATCAGACCTATAGAATGCTTATTATTGCGTTACCAACCTGAAAAATTTACCACGACAGATAGCTACCTCTTAGGGCAATTGAAATACTTTATTAACTCAGCATGGCAATATGAGTTATTTAATACTCGTTTAGCAAATCGGCTTACAACATCCCAACATCAACAACTTTTATCTACCTTTAGTCTTGAAGGCAATCAAATTCCACCATTACCTTTAAATGAACAGGGGGAATATTACCCCGAAGTGATTGCAGCGTTTAAAGAAGGGCTAAAAGGCCTACAGCACTTAGGATTAGCCTCGCCTGATACGGGCTCTAACGTGATTGCAGTGAATGGTTCGTTTACCGCATCGGGTAAACCGATATTAGCGGCTGATCCGCATATGGGACATGTTAACCCTAGTTTTAATCTGTTATGTCGCTTAGAAAGCGACGAAGGATTAAGCGTAATGGGTTCACATTTTCCTGGTTCACCAGGCATTATTGTGGGGCGTAATTCTCATGCAGCTTGGGGAATGGTCGGTATTATGGCGGATAACCAAGATTTATTTTGGGGGCGTATTGATTTAAAAAATGAGAAGGTCGAAACCATCAATGGATGGGAGGCATTAACCAAAAGAACACATACCATTGGTTTAACCTCAAAGCGTCAACATACTTTCGTCACTTATGATTATTCACAAGGTCGCTTAATGTCTGAAAAAGCGGGCTATGGTCTATTTTTACGCTGGCCTGCCTTAGATGATCCAAGTGGCGATATTACTTTTTATCAGCTTGCAAAATGCCATAACTGGACATCATTTCGAGAGGCTTTAAAGCATGTAAAAAATTCCCCTATGATGGTGGGATATGCCGATATTTACGGTGACATTGGCTTACAGAGTATGGGATATATTCCTAAGCGTGATCGTGAAATTGGTAGTTTAGTACTAAGCCTAACGGAGCCATTACATCAGTGGCAAGGTTATGTACCTTTTGATGATTTACCCGCCGAATATAACCCTGAACGGGGATATGTTCTTTATGCCAATCAATATAGCGAGTCTCTTTTTAATGGAAAACCTGCACTATCTAATCGCTGGCATCCACCGACAAGAGCGTTGCGTATTGAAGCGCTTATTCAGCAAACAAAAAAACATACTGTTGAGACGTTTTGCCAACTCCAAGATGATAAAAAAGATGTTTTTGCCCAACAAGCACTCGCTTTTTTACTCCCTTATGTGCCTGAAGATAAAATCCTTTCTCAGTGGGATGGCGATACTCAGCAATTAAATGCCTCACGATTTTTTGATGTGTGGACTCAACATCTTACTGACAAGGTATTAGGCAAGGTATTAAAAAGAGGATCACGTGCTCTGTATACGGATTTTTGGCCAAGTTGTCGCTGGAGTATTCTCAATATTCTGCAATACCATCTTCAAGATTGGCTGTTTGAAGAAAAAGAGATCCCCATATTAATTCGTGAAACCTATGCCAGTGCGTTAATCGCTAGCCAAAAAATGGAACGCCCTTATGTTGAATTCCAGCATAGTATCAAAAAACCCTTATGGCTTAATCGTCTATTAACTGGACGTTATCTCTATCAAGGTGGCAATCGTGAAACTGTTCACGCGACACGACAAAATGCAGATTTCTTAACGCAATCTCAAATAGGGAATAACGACACCATTAAAACTAAGCCATATACGTTTGGCCCTGGTTTTAAACTGATCGCCCATTTAACGCCACAAGGCGAATGCCATTATTTAATTAATACACCGGCAAAAGGCCATCCTTTTAGCTGGTCACTACGTCATGTCTTGAAATGCTGGCAAACAGGTAGCCGACAAAAAACCACTTTGCCGCTTCGTGGAAATAACCATCATTGTAATGATAAGAAGGAATAACTCATGGTAAGAATGAAGCAATGGCAACAAACAGGGCATCCTGCGCGCTTATGGCACCCAATTTCAAACAATCGTATTCAGTGCGAGCTTTGCCCACGAGCCTGTAAAATTAATTTAGGCCGTACAGGAACTTGTAAACTAAGACGCAATGAGAATGGCAGTTTAGTCACGTTAAACTACGGTAAATCTGTGCCGATGACTCAAGAGTCGATAGAAACCGAAGCGGTATATCATTATGCACCGGGTGAACGTATCTTATCGTTAGGTAATATTGGCTGTATGCTACGTTGTGATTTTTGCCAAAATTGGAGTACAAGCCAAGCTCGTTATGTGCAAGACAGCAATGTGGCGTATTACAGCCCAGAGGATGTGGTCAATTATGCGTTAAAACATAATATCCGAGTTTTGTCGTGGACTTATAATGATCCAATTGTTTGGCATGAATTTGTTATGGATACGGCGAAGCTTGCTCGCGAACATGGCTTAAAAAATCTCTATAAAAGTGCATTTTATATCAGTGAGAAAGGTATTGATGAATTACTAGGTGTAATGGATATCTTTAGTATTTCATTAAAATCAATGCAAGATAGTTTTTATCGTAAACATACAGGAGGGCGATTACAGCCCGTTCTTGACGGTATTAAACAAGTTTATGATGCACGCAAATCCACAAATAATCCGCATCTTGAAGTCTCTAACTTATGTGTGACAGGACGTAATGACTCATTGGAGGAAGCGAAAAAAGTCACGGATTGGATGCTTAAATATCTTGATGCAGATATTCCTTTGCACTATGTTCGTTTCCATCCTGATTACCAATATCGACACGTTGAACGCACATCAATTCCCTTTTTAGAACAAGCTCGCCAGCAAGCCTTAAACGAAGGTATGCGCTATGTTTACGTCGGAAATGTGTTTGATACAGACAGCGCAAACTCTTATTGTCCACAATGCCATACCTTATTAGTTAAGCGAAGTGGGTTAATTGCACAATCTCACTTAGATAATGGGCAATGTCCTCATTGTCATTTTCAGCCTTCTATTATTTTGCCTTGGGCGGGCTCTAACACTGATAAATTATCAGCACATATCCCTGATGGTTTTATCTGTATTACACATCCATTCCGTGGTCCTGTTCAGGCTTGCCATATTGAACAAAAAAATGAATCACCTATTTACTATCAATTTATTACAAAACAAGGTGAGCCTGTTGGCCCAATCAGCACCAACAGTTGTCATCGCTTTATGCTGTCCAAAAGTAGTCCTAAAGCAGAGGGGATCTGCCTTTATCATCACAAAAATGAACCTTGCCAACTGTTTGAGGTTTACGATCGTGCTCATTTCCCTGTTACTGAAGCTGAAAAAACGCATTTTGGTAGCGAAAATGTGCCTATCACGCTTATTCCATTAAAAGGACGCTAAAAATATGCCACTCAATAGAGGATGGTCATTAATACGAGCTCAGCTTATTGCGTCTCAAATTCGTAAAGCGAAACTTGATGATAAAGTGCCAAATCTTCCTATTATCTATTTACCAGGAATTTTAGGAACTAAGCTTTTTGATAGACAAAAGCAGGCTTTTATTTGGGGTGATCATCGTAGTGTCTTTACAAAGAGTGATTATGAATATGAACATCCCAACGCACAGCATTCACCTCGTGTATTAGCCACAGAGCAATTGCACGCATTTTCGATTGTCCCTTATTTAGTGAGCACATTGGTCACCCAAGAGCTTAAAGATGTTCTTGAAACCGCATTGGGTTATCGTGAAGGGCAAGATCTATTTTTCCTTGCTCATGATTGGCGAGCCGATCATCGATTGCTGGTGGATGCTATTGATAGAGAAATTAATCGACTGAAAACTATTTTTGGTGAGAACCAGCCTTTTATTATTATTGCACAATCCGCGTCTAACCTCGCAATACGCTATTGGTTGCGTCATACCACTCCTGAAAATAGAGCATTAGTAGCAAAATGGTATGCCTTTGGGCCACCTTGGCATGGTACATTTCAGGCGTTATCAATGATGGAGACTGGCTATTATGCCGGAAGTGGTTACCTTCATGGCTTCTCATCTGATGATGTCTGCGGTTGTCCTTTTGTATACCAATTATTACCACCCAATCCGGTGGTAATAGACAACTACGGCAGAGCATTAAGTGATTTTGATATCTATGATGAGGCATGTTGGAAGCACTATCGCTTAGGCCCTTATAAAACATCGATCAGTTCAGCACAAAATCAACGAGTAAGAGAAGCGTTGGTGCAAAATCTACAGTGTGCTAAACGCTTTACTGATGCAGTTTCAGGAATTAACGCAGATGAACAAGCTGTGCCCCAAGTATGGTATTTAAGTGATAATAATATCACATTAAAAGCTGCCATTTATGGAAGAGAACGCTGGTACTTACAAGCGAAAGAGATCAAACGTGAGTTTCCACAATTAGTCAATCAGGCATTAACCGTCGGAGACGATCATTTGCCTTTAGAAGGATTATTGCAATATTGGCGCGCACCTATCGTACGTGACCGTTATCAACACCCTTGGGGGGAAAGTTTTGCTTTTATTAGCCAAGCATCAACGCATCGCGCATTAATAAACCATACCCCTAATTTACGGAGTTTGGCATTTGATATTGCGACTGAAAGAAGAAAAATATACGAATAAATCAATCTTCGTTTATTGAAAATGACTTCATAATTTTATGAATATCTGTAGGTTTAAGGATTAATCTTACTCATTGTATCTACATATTCATTTGTAAAATGCTACTATTAATTAACCTAATAATATGAAATATAATCCAAAAATGACTATATCTCTTTTAATTAATGGAATAAAAATGCAAAAAAAAATATTATTAACACTCTTATTAAGTACTTCCATATTTCTTATTTCAGGCTGTAGTTCAACTAATAGTGTATGGGATCAGTTTACAAATATTCTTTCAGATGCAGCTCCATTTATTAAAGAGTCTGAAGAGTGGGAAGCCTATAGTATAAAAACCACTCAACAAGGTGTTGTTTATAGTGCAGCCAATTCAACAGATAAACAATTTGTCAGTCAAAAAATGGATACTGAATATCCGGCAGCCATTGAACGGCTTTCCAGTCCATTCGCAATCAGCACAAAAGCTAAAGACGAACTCGCAAAAGAGAATCAAGGTTATCGTTTTAAATATAATGACATCATGACCGTAAAAGATAAAAAGACCTCAACAACACTCGGTTATTGCGTAAATTATGACTCTGATAGAGTGATTGACGGTAAATTAAAAGAAGTCAGTGAAGAAGATAAAATTCGAAAAGCTTTTATTTATATCGCTAAAGATAAACCTGTCTCTGTCGCAACTGTAAGTACTGATTTTACCAAATTAATGTGTGGCGAAAAATTTTATAATAAAAATAAAATATAGTTATTTAAAACCAATCATAACTACTTAAATATAACAATAAATTATATTGCTCAACCCTTTAAATTAAATTCAAATTAGAAGGGTTGAGCCTCAAAATAAAAAAACTCATAATAAATCCCACCCATCGTTAGACTTTTAATTTATACATAAAAATATGACATCAAATATAAATGGAATTACCGATAATATTCGTAAAGCGATACAACATTCAACATAAGGTATGATTGGACTTTAGTTTTATCAGAAGATGGTCATAGTCTCTTTCTGCCTTATTTTTAAAATAGATATTGCTCTCATTTCAACAAATATCGAAGTGTTGTCTATTTTTAATCAATATACTTATCATCACCAAATAAAGGAGAACACTAATGATTGCCGTGATATTTGAAGTCAAAATTAAACCAGGAAAACAGGATCGTTATTTATCTTTAGCGGCTGATTTAAAGCCATTACTAACGGATATTGAGGGATTTATTTCAATAGAGCGGTTTCAAAGTTTATCAACCGAAGGAAAATTATTGTCACTTTCTTGGTGGGAAAATGAAGAAGCTGTTTTGCAATGGAAGAAAAATATTTTACATAAAAATGCGCAACAAGAAGGTCGAGAGTCTATTTTCGATTTTTACAAAATTAGTATTGTTTCTTTGGCACGTGAATATTCATTTGATGCAGAAAGTCTGTGATTAAATAGACTCGATAACTTGCTACAATAAAAGAGCTTAAATTTTAAATGGCTAAACCAGAGATGAAATCAGAATATCAACACACTGTAGAGTCAGCAATAACCGCTGTGGGTGCGGCAATATCTGATATTTCCAGAGTCAAAATACTCTGTGCATTAATGGATGGAAGGGCGTGGACAGCAACGGAACTGGGGGTTGTAGCTGATATTTCTGCCTCTACAGCCAGTAGTCATTTGTCCAAATTACTGAATGCTGGTCTGATTTCTGTGATATCCCAAGGTAAATACCGTTATTTCCGATTAGCTAACGATGATATTGCAAAAGTTATTGAAAATTTAATGAATTTTTCAACTGAAAATATTTCACAAGCTAAAATCACAACGCCCAAAAACTTAAGGAAGGCGCGAACTTGTTATAATCATTTAGCAGGTGAAGTAGCCGTTAATATTTATGATTCACTTTGTCAGCAAAAATGGATAACAGAAGATGGCCATGCTATTACAACGCTAGGTGTTGAGCGATTTAAAAATATAGGTATTGAATTTCAAGCAAAGCATTCACGCAATATTTGCTGTCCATGTTTGGATTGGAGTGAACGTCGTTTTCATTTAGGTGGAAAAATTGGTACGGCTTTTTTTCATTATGCAGAAGCTCAAGCATGGTTAACACGACATCAAGGATATAGAGAAGTAACTATCACCGAGAAAGGTTATAAAGCGTTGATGTTCTACTTTAATATAAAAAAGAAATAACGCGTATTTGAATAATGAAACAAAAACCGACTTTCAGAAATAACAAAAGTCGGTAACTCACATCAGGTTATTTTAAGATTTTAATCTTACCATCTAATACTTGACCTTTATTAATTACTTTTCCGTTTTCATCATATTGAGTTATGACACCAATAAGAGCGCTATTCTCCATATATCCCTGCAAATTAACATTATTTTTAGGTGTATTATGATATTATTTGAAGGCGCCATACGGTAAGCCATCACGCATAGCTATTTCACTGTATATGTTGCCGTTAGCCTGATAACTTTTCACCACACCGTTAACTTCACAATTCTTCAGCGGTATGACCATTTTTAATTTACCGTTATCATTATAAGCATTGACGTAACGATCAAAACAACCTTTGGTTACCCATGATTTATATTTAAGTTTCCCATCCGGATAATAACGTAAATATTCACCATCTCTGGTTCCTGGCGGTATAGTTGGCACTGTCAGTTTTGTTGTATTTTCCATCAATTTTATATTACTCAGTGACATCTCTGGATTGTTGCCTAAGCTATAAAGAAAAGCCGAACAACCAGAGAGCAAGAGTACTGAACTCAATATTAAGGGTAGTGCAATTCTCATATTCATCCTCGCATAGTATAAATAAAAATATTCAATTTCTATTTGTAAATATTTATTTTCACATTAAATATAATGTTAGCGTAATGGAGTAAAACTAGGTTGAACATAGGAACTAACTGACACAGGCGTATTTTTTTGTGTTTTTTAGAGGGGTAATAATAGAATTAAACAAATCCGACTAGTAAGGTGATAATATAGTTACACTTAAGTAAATATTCTTTTTTTCAGTATTTATAATACATATTTGAAACTTATTCTTTTAGTGACGACTCATTAATTATGATTGGAATTTAGGGTGTTTCCAGAAATAGTGAACATAAACGAGTAATTTCCACTAAATTTTGGAAGGTTATAAAAAAGGATTATGTCCACCTCAGATTGGTGGAATTTATGTAGCGCTAGGGCATGAGCGATCTTATTGATTAAGCGCCTGTGTAAAATGTTGATGGACGTGAAGCCAGAGTACATAAAACTAATCTTATGTTTTATATGAATATGAAGCCAGTGCATTTTGAACAAGCGCAAGGAAGAGGAGATGTGTCAAAAAATGACTAATTTGTTGATTTACTGAGAAGTGACGCTGAGATATGAAGTTATTTATTACCACAGTCAATTTAACATAATATACATTATGCGAACCTTAGTATCTAAATACGGATATGCACTGAAATCTCTGATTTTGGCTGGTTGATTATGTTGATTCATTCTTAACTTAAAGCTTACTTGCCAATGCTTTTTCTAGGTCTTGAATATAAGCTTTTTGTCTTTTCTTCAAATACCACTTCACTAAAGGTTTTAATAAAATCTTTTTAGATATCACCACTTCAGTAAAGTCAATTTCAGTGACACCATTATCAGCAGTAAAAACACCAACCCAATGACCTTTGATTTTTTCATTTTCTAAATCAAACTCCCATCGCTAGTGTTATTGACTGGCATTTGATGCCAAACAAAAATATGACCGCGCATTACTTCTATAATTACCAGCTTATTCCTTTATACAGATGTGGTCACATGGTTAACAAATTGAATCTTAATTGGCCTGAATTTTTAGAAAAATACTGGCAAAAAAAACCTGTTGTATTGAAAAATGCATTTCCTAATTTCGTCGATCCTATCACTCCAGATGAATTAGCCGGTTTGGCAATGGAACCAGAAGTTGACAGTCGTCTTGTCAGCCTCACTGACAACAAATGGCAGGCAAGCCATGGACCGTTTGAAGACTACAGCGAATTAGGTGAAGAAGGATGGTCACTGCTGGTACAGGCGGTCAACCATTGGCATATGCCGTCCGCTGAGTTGGTGAAACCATTTCGCGTATTACCTGAATGGCGTCTTGATGATCTGATGATCTCCTATTCAGTACCCGGAGGTGGTGTCGGACCACATATTGATAACTATGATGTTTTTATCATTCAAGGAATGGGTCGTCGCCGCTGGCGTGTAGGTGATGCCCTACCAATGCGTCAGTTCTGCCCGCATCCTGCATTACTGCATGTTGATCCATTTGAACCAATTATTGATGTAGAAATGGCACCTGGAGATATTCTGTATATTCCACCTGGATTCCCTCATGATGGTTTCACTTTCGAAGATACCATGAACTATTCTGTCGGCTTTCGTGGACCAAATGGCCGTGATTTGCTGAGCAGTTTTGCAGACTACGCACTGGAACAAGATCTAGGTGGAATAAATTATGGCGATCCTAATCTGACAGTACGCGACAATGCAGGAAAAATGGAAGCTCACGAAGTTGAACGCCTGCGTGCCATGATGATTGAGATGATCAATAAGCCTGGTGATTTTGAACAATGGTTAGGTCGTTTTGCAACCACACCACGCCATGAGCTGGATATTGCTCCCGCTGAACCGCCATATCAGCCAGAAGAAGTATTGAACGCACTGAATGATGGTGAAAAACTGATCCGATTAAGCGGACTGCGTGTCCTACGCATCGAAGATAATTTTTTTGTGAATACAGAAGCTTGGGCTACCAAAGAAACGAAAGGCGCAGATGCGCTGTGCCAGTTTACGGAAGTTGGGGCCGATGAACTCGGTGATGCACTGATGGTTCCAACCTTTGTTGCAGAATTAACCGAATTTATCAATCAAGGATATTGGTACTTCGACGAATAAACTACGCTTACCAAATATAACATAATAAAACACCTGCTTGCGGGTGTTTTATTTTATCGTCTCAGCCTTCCTTTTCACTTATACCTCAAGTACCTCAAGTTATTTGGTTTTAGCTTAAAGTTTCTAATATTACTGCTTATATTTCTTTTTTTCCAAGATATTTAGAAAATCTAGCAGATATTAGATCGAATTCGCCTTCTTCAAAGAAAGCATATCCTGTTGACTTATATCAAATGAACCAAGGTTAAATGAATCGATTCATCTTATTGATAAGCACCTCTCTTGACTTAATAACCAATGCGGTGAAAATGCTCTAATACTTTAATTTATCTGAATAATAATCTGATATTGGAAGGTTTATCATGAGCTATCGTATGTTTGATTACTTGGTACCGAATGTTAACTTTTTTGGTCCAGGTGCTATCTCTGTTGTTGGCGAACGTTGCAAATTATTGGGGGGTAAAAAAGCCCTGCTGGTAACGGATAAAGGTCTACGAGCATTAAAAGATGGCGCCGTAGATAAAACTATTGGTTATCTAAAAGAAGCGGGTATTGATGTTGTCGTATTTGATGGCACAGAACCTAACCCAAAAGACACTAATGTACTCGAAGGTCTTGCAATGTTCCGCAAGGAACAATGTGACATGATAATTACAGTGGGTGGTGGTAGTCCACATGACTGTGGTAAAGGTATCGGTATTGCAGCCACTCATGAAGGTGATCTTTACAATTATGCAGGCATTGAAACACTAACAAATCCTCTGCCACCTATTATTGCCGTAAATACCACTGCTGGCACAGCGAGTGAAGTCACTCGTCACTGTGTTCTGACTAATACCAAAACTAAAGTCAAATTCGTTATTGTGAGCTGGCGCAACCTCCCTTCTGTTTCTATTAACGATCCTCTGTTAATGATCGGTAAACCTGCTGGACTGACTGCGGCAACAGGTATGGATGCGTTAACTCATGCGGTTGAAGCTTATATCTCTAAAGATGCTAACCCTGTCACCGATGCATCAGCTATTCAAGCAATCCGTTTGATTTCTCGTAACTTGCGTCAAGCTGTAGCCTTGGGTACAAACCTAAAAGCCCGTGAAAATATGGCTTATGCTTCACTTTTAGCAGGAATGGCATTTAACAACGCTAACCTTGGTTATGTTCATGCAATGGCTCACCAGCTGGGTGGCTTATATGATATGCCACACGGTGTAGCCAATGCGGTATTACTCCCTCATGTATTACGTTATAACCTGATCGCTAATCCAGAAAAATTTGCTGATATTGCTGAATTTATGGGTGAAAATGTTGTAGGTTTATCCGTAATGGATGCAGCTGAACGTGCTATTGCAGCTATCGCTCGCCTCTCTGCGGATATTGGTATTCCGCAACATTTAGGTGAGTTAGGTGTGAAAGAGTCTGATTTCCCATATATGGCTGAAATGGCACTTAAAGACGGTAATGCATTCTCTAATCCTCGTAAAGGTAATGAAAAAGAGATCATTGAGATTTTCCGCCAAGCATTTTAATTCTTAAAAAGAAACACTAAAAAGCATTAACCTACAGCAATGTAGATTAATGCTTATTTATGCGTTGATTAACTAACTGGTTATAAAACGCTGGTAGGATCAACTTTATCCACGTTAATGCCATAATTGCCATTGCAAATAGTTCCTTAATCGGAAAAATAAGATCAACAATAAACTCTTAACCTTCAGGGGTATATTTTCCAATCTAAGGAACAGAAACCTTCGACAAAATCGAGTAAGTCTAAAATAGTATTTTCATCTTCTATAGCTCTTAATTGATTTAAACAATCTCGCATTATATTTTGAGTCATTCCATTGTACTTATAGGATAAAAGTAACTCCCTTAATACTAATAAGTCTCTATTTAAAGCAATACCCTTTTGTATATCATCAATGAGAGCTTGCTGTTGCTGATAGTATTGTTGTTTTACTTTATCCATATTTAACCCAAATCTCCCTTCTCGCTCCTTTCTAATCTATAAATAGTTAGCAATAAGTTAGCTTTATCTATTTCAAAATACTTTCCATTGATCTTGATATTCTAATGGTACTAACTCTTTGTTATAAATTCTCTCGTAATAAATAACCCGGCCATCAAGGCGTAGTTGAGGTACTGTCACAACATCTCTATCAAAAATGGCATGGCGCCAATCTTCTTTGATTAAGCCACGTCGCCATAAGCGGTAATATCGATTTGCTTGTGACTCTAATTTATTGTCTTTTAAAATAACCGATAATGGTGCAAATAGTTGTTGTGAAAGATGATATTTCTCCATCAGCCAGCGTTTATTTCTTTTAATTAACTTTCTTTTCATCGTTATTGGCTCTATTTCCCTTTATGCTATTTATTGGGATAATGCGTGATAATATTAGCTTTCTAACTTGCTTTTTTAATTATTTTCAGTATTAAACAAAAAGAGCCTAGCTTTTCATTTAGGCTCTTCTCTTTTTTATATAATATTCATACCACTTTAGAAGGATTGTATAATTGTTTTAATCCTTTAAAAATCCATAATAATGAATGAAAAATAAGTAATAAAATAATAGTATTAGCAAGAACAAATAAAGCTATTGATAATAACTGCATAAAATGGCTATTAGATGTCATGCTCATATTTAATGAGGCTTTTGCTAATGCTGAAACACCGAAAGAGAAACTCCAAAATGGCAATGAAAACGGTTGTTTTACAAACCAAGGAATTAATCTCATCATAAATAAGAGTTGTAATAGCCCATAACCTAATAACATTTTTGCGAAGAAATCAATATGATTGTCATTAATAGCCAAATAAGCACTACAGGCAACCAAGGCGGGTGCTAATTGAATACCAAATGATAGCCGTAATTTTTCATCCATTAATCCTTCACTGCGTATTCTTTTTAAAATAGCGGGTTCTAAACTTAGCCACGAAAATACGCCAGCCCCAAAAAATAAAATACCCAAATCATTAAAACCAAATGCACCACATGCCATGGCACAGATAAAGTTATTAGCGACAGTTGGTAAATATAAGACTGGTGTGGTCGCCATTTTAGGATATTCACCCTTCCATTGATAACCAACAAGCCAACTAGAATACCCAAGCTGAGCAATTGCTCCAACACTAAATAACACCAGAGAAAATAAGGATAAATATGGACTTAATCCGATCGATACTAAAACTGTCGTTGCGGGAAATAAGCTAGTAAATCCACTTGTAACAGGATGTTTAATTTCTTCAAGAAGACTTTGTCGATGAAATAGCCACTTAGTAAGCAAAAATAGCGTAAGTGTTAACCAAACCAAACAACCTACACCAATAAATATTTCACCAATATAAGCTGGATAATTATGCTCTTTAGCGGCATATCGCCATGCCATTCCTGTACCAATCATCCCTAATACAACACCAAAATAGCCCGATGCAAACTGTGAAGAGAGTGTTTTTACTTTATTTATCAATATCATATTATTATGTTAACTCATGTAAATGACATAATACATTGATGCTTTATTCTGAACATCAAATAATACTAGAGATAATAAAATTTATTTTTATAAAATGCATTTAAAATATGTGTTATCAATAATGACTCACTTTAAGACTTTTCCCTCCTTATGTTCCCGAATATTCTGATGCTCGTATAAATACGATAGCGATATCTTTATATTGTCCTTTATTTTGGAGTTTATAAAAATGAATATCACGTTAAAAAAGATTGGAACACTATGTGTCGCTTCTGTTCTGCTTTTTTCTCTTGCGGGTTGTTCTAGCATGACAAAACGCGACCGTAATACAGCAATTGGAGCCGGTGCTGGTGCTATCGGTGGTGCGATTTTAACTGATGGTAGCGCATTGGGTACTATTGGTGGCGGCGTCTTAGGTGGCGTTATTGGTCATCAAGTTGGTAAAAAATAACCGTTAGTTCCCTATTCTGCTAGACTGGGTTTATATTTTTCGGCTCAGTCTAGTAACTTGTAACATTAAGATAATCAGCATTTATTTTTGTGTGATATGAATAAATCGTTCCTCTCTCAATTAAAAAAAACTGTCGTCGTTCTATATAAGTCGTTTAGCGATTTGATTTATATCGTAGTGACCCTTATTTTGTGTTACTTCTGTTTTCTTTTATCACCCACATTGGTAATTGCCGTCATTGGCAGTATCATTATTATTATCACTATGTTTTTACTTAGTTTATTTGTTTTCCCGTGATATAAAGCATGTGCTTTACCTCCTTTATTTTTAATAAATTAATCGACCAAATAATCACCTCTCGTTCTGTCAGTTAAAAACAAAAATACAGGTTACTATTAAAGATAAAAATCTTTCACATCATAAAAGAACCTTGTTTTAGGCTGATTTATCACAATCCTTACTTTTAAACTTGACTCTTTTTAGTGATAGCCTTTTACTTTCAATTATTATAACTATCGAGGGTAATTAAATGATTATTTTTATCACGGGTGCCTCTGCTGGCTTTGGTGAAGCCATTGCTCGTCATTTTATCAGCCATGGGCACAAAGTTATTGGTACTGCTCGTCGTTTAGATAAACTGAATAACTTGCATAAAGAGCTAGGTGAGCAATTTTATCCATTACAGTTAGATGTGACAGATAAAAAAGCTGTCAGTGAGGTTTACACTCAATTGCCTGAGAAATGGCGTGAAATCGATGTGTTAGTGAATAACGCTGGTTTAGCATTGGGTTTAAATACCGCCGATAAAGCTAGTCTCGATGATTGGGATACGATGATCGAGACAAATAATAAAGGTCTGGTTCATGTCACCCGTGCTATTCTTCCTTTTATGGTAGAAAGAAATAAAGGCCATGTTATTAACATCAGCTCAACAGCCGCTTCTTGGCCTTATATGGGCGGTAATGTTTATGGCGCCACTAAAGCGTTTGTTAAGCAATTTAGTTTAGGATTACGTGCCGATCTCCAAGGTAAAAAAGTCCGCGTGACCGATATTGAACCTGGCCTTGTTGGTGGTACGGAGTTCTCATTAGTTCGCTTTAAAGGTGATAGTGATAAAGTTGAACAAACGTATGCAAATGCAAATGCATTAACTCCTGAAGATGTTGCGGAAGCCGTATATTGGACAGCAACGCTACCTGCTCATGTTAATATTAATACCTTAGAAATGATGCCTGTTAGCCAATCATTTGCCGGATTAAGTGTTCATCGTCAAAACTAAACGCACTGAAAACTCATTTTTTATTAAGGCATCAACTATAATTATTAAGATATAATAGTCATTGACAGTAATAGCGACATAACTTTAGAGGATAGCAACTATGATCAATACACTAACTAAGAAACCAACGGTAAGAACTTTATTGTTCTCCTTATTTCTTGGTTTATCTGTGTCTTCTTTTTCTTCTATTGCCGCCTCTACCAATGTAACCATTAATGGTAATGGCTATGACAATGTCTTAGATAAAGAACAAGCTCGACAACTGAAAGAAGACTGGGATCAAAAGCGTGAACTTCGTACCCAAGTCAATCAGCGAGAAAAAATTGAATTTAATAAAGTAGATAAAGCCATTGATGAGCGAGATGCTTGTCTGAAAAGTGCAAATATCTACGCTTATTGGGAGCCTGAAACCCGCCGTTGTTTAGACAGTAATACTGGGCGCCCTGTTAATCCATAAGAAAATCGTGTAAAACAGTGATGTTTTGCGTTGTAAAACAAGGAAAATGTAATATGAAAAAATATATCTTTGCAGTAATGGCAACCCTCGTAGCATTTGCCCCTTTAGCAGCAAATGCAGGTTGTGATGAAGTCGTTGAATCTATTCAACAAAAAATCGTTAATAACGGTGTGCCCGCTGCTAACTTTACTTTAACTGTCGTTGAAAACGACCAAGTTGCACAAACAGAGGGTAAAGTGGTAGGCACTTGCGAGAATGACACTAAGAAGATCATCTATACTCGCCATTAATTCACCGCTAACTTAAAAAAGGGCGCTAATAATTGCGCCCTTTTCTTTATCACTCAATATAAATGAGTATCTTGCTGATTTAAAATTATTCTATTCAGTTTGTTGTTCCATATTTGCTTTAACTTTGTCATTTTTTCATCATTATTCCAGTTTTAAGCAAAGTTTAGAAAAAACAAAAACACCCAATGGATTTACTCATCAGGCGTTTAAAAGTAACAAGTTTGGCTCCGTTAAAAAACAGGCAACTCAATCCACTTCGTTACTTATTTATATTCTCTCTTAAGCAGGTACAGCGATTTCTAACTGACTTAAATCAAGGTAACAAGAGAGATCACGTTCTTCAGGACGTAATAAATACGGGATTTCACCAATCAGTGGTGCAGGAATATGCTGAGACAGCCTTTCCACAATTTTCGCATAATAAGGTAATCCTGGATTTATTCTGTTAGCAACCCAACCGACTAATTTCAAACCATCGTTGATAATAGATTGTGCTGTTAATATTGAGTGATTAACACAGCCTGGTTGAATACCAACAACCAAAACGACTGGAATTTGTTCTTTTACCACCCAATCAGAATAAAAGGTATTATCATCAAGTAGATAACGCCAACCGCCATTACCTTCGATAACAACACACTCTGCTTTTTTACTTAAATTATCAAGCTCATTTGAAATCTTATTAAAATCAATTTCATTTTCGCTAACATAACAATTATCAAGTAAAATAGGATTAATTTCGTCGTAGCGAACTTCAACTGGCGATGAATTATGAATAATCATTGCATCACGATTACGCTCACCATCAGCTGTTTCATGTAATTCTGTTGCAATAGGCTTATAACCCACTGCCGTTGACCCGCCACGATTTAATGACTGAAGAAGTGCTCGGGTCACAACAGTTTTACCCACGTTGGTATCTGTCCCCGTAACAAAAAAGCGTGTTAACATATAATTTACTTCCGTTATGACAGATAAATCAGGTTCATAAAAAATGACAGAGATTAGAGTTTAGGGTAACACTGTTTCTGATGGCTTGAGATAGCTCAATTTTTTAGTTAATTGCTCGAAAATAGAGAATTCGTTAATGATCAATTGAGGTATTTACGCTTGTAAAACACTTCTGTTACGATTTTTTGCACTTCATTTAGCCTTGCATCAACTCTATTAACAAAGAACCGTTGTATAAAGCTTCTTTAACTAATGAGGCTGCGGGTAAAGTACCTTTATTTCTTAATTCTGTTTCTTCAATAATTAATGATTGTACGTAACGAGGCATGGCCTGATTTTGAACATGATTTAAAATCAATGGAAAAAGAATGGATTTAGCTCGACAAAGAGGCGAACCAATTAATATTTTTTGTGGATTAAAGATATTAATCATCACGGAAAGAATAAAACTTAATCGCTGCGCAACTAAATGCACGACTTCAAGAGCTTGTTTATCTCCAACTAATATTGCATCACACAATGTTTCAATAGTAATAGGATATTTGTTTAGCAATGAGGTAGGATCCTCTTGCGCTAATAATTGCGCTTTTTTAATTAATTGAGGAATAGCAATTTCAGTTTCTAAACATCCCTTCGCCCCACAATAACAACTATTTTCAGAGTCGATAACTTTAGTGTGCCCAATTTCAACCGCACTGTGACTGTGAGAATGTAATGTCCTCCCGTTACTAATTACGCCAGCACCTACAATGTCGTCAATGACAATTTGCAAAACATCTGAATTATTTTTTGCCGCACCATATAAAGATTCGGCCATTGTCCATGCAGTGACACTATGCTGTAAGAAAACAGAAACACCTGTTTTTTCATGGATCTTATCGGCAAGAGGAACATCTTTAATATCGTAATAAGGGGAACTATGAATAACCCCACTAATGGGATCAATAATCGCATTCATTGTAATACTAATGGCGGTCAATCTTTCAACATGTGATTGATAGCGTTCGAAAAATTTATCAATAGCAACTAAAAAGTGAGTAAGAAAGTTATCACTGTTCTCTTTAGGAAAATCAAACGTGTCTTCAGTAACAAGTTTACTGTCTAGCTCTCTTAAACTAAAAAGTAAATTACCTTTATTGACTCGGATACAGAGAAATTGCCACCCTTGGCTTTCTAATTTTAATCCTACTGCAGGTCGGCCACGAAATCCCACATCCGGAAACTCTGTTTCATGAATAAGATGTGCCTCAACTAATTCTCGCGTAATTTTGGTAATACTTGCAGGAGCTAGTTCTGCTTTTTTTGACAGTGAAATACGAGAAATGGGGCCATGTTCATCAATCAAACGAAAGACTGTGCCAAGATTAAACTGTTTCACGTGATCGATGTGGCTAGGTTGGTTCCCCATTGAATGTCATCCTTAATTAAGAAGCCATAATTAATTCGAGGCTCCAAATAATTCATTACCGATTATGTCGTCAATTTGTGATAATTGTACAATACTTACATAAAAAGCGTGATCAAAAACACAGATAAATCAAGATTTTTGGTGTTCTAAAATATTTTTTAACAACAATTGCGTTAATCGATTCGCCGCTGCGGGTATTGTCCGTTTCTTATGTGAAACCAACCAAACTTCAGAAAATGCCTGTGAATTAGCGAAGTGTAAATAATGCACACCATCAACTTTCATTCGAGTAAAAGATTTAGTCACAATTGAGATACCTAATCCTGCAGCAACTAACCCTAAAATCGTCATGGCTTCGCCGGCTTCTTGTGCAATAGTTGGCGTAATTCCTGACAAACTCAGTAATTGAATAATTTCATCATAAAGAGCTGTACCTACATCTCGTTCAAAAAAAACAAAAGGATACTGCCCAATATCTTGAATATTAACGCCTGTTTCTTTGTAAGCAAGTAATGGGTGCCCTTCATAAACAGCTAAAATGAAAGGCTCTCGAAACAATAGCTGGTGGTGCAAATTTTCGGGTAATGTGGTGTTTCGCATAATACCCAGATCAATACGCCCTGTAAGCAATGGTGAAATTTGTTGCTTTGTATTCATCTGATGCATATGAATACCGACTTCAGGATAATTTTCTCTAAATTGCCTTAAACTCAACGTTACTAAGTGCATAAAAGGTGTCGTTGATGTAAAACCTATAGATATTTCACCTAACTCACCTTTTTCCATTCTAGCTGCACGTGTTGCAGCTGCGTTGACCTGCGCCATAATTTGATAAGACTCTTTTAAAAACATTTGCCCTGCTGGTGTTAGTGCAACAGAACGATTAGTTCGTTCTAAAAGTCTAGCCCCTATTTCACTTTCAAGTGCTTGTATTTGTTGACTCAGCGGTGGTTGAGAAATATTCAATCTTTCTGCAGCCTTACCAAAATGAAGCTCTTCCGCTACAGCGATAAAATAACGTAAATGCCTCAATTCAATGTTCATATGTCTCTCACTTTAGCATTGATACTTTAAAAGTCTTATTTCTAATAATTAATATATTAGACAAAAAAATCAAATATTTCTAACATTGACATAAATCAAATTTAAGTAATGGAAGTTTAATCAATATGGATACTCACGAAATAGACAGTAAAAGTATGAGCTTAGGCACTGATATTTCAGACGATACATCGTGTATAGAAAAGCCAGCTCATAGCCAATCTAACCCTAAACACTATATTCAACGTGATGATGCACTGTATATAAAAGTGACAGTGTCATTTTTTATGGTGGGTTTAGCGACATTTGCCTTACTCTATTTTGTGCAACCCATATTGCCAGTGTTATCTAACGAATTTTCTGTCAGCCCCGCAACCAGCAGTCTAGCGCTCTCACTTTCAACCGCATTAATGGCATGTGGTTTATTAATAACTGGCCCACTTTCAGACGCTTTTGGGCGTAAAAATGTCATGGTTATTGCATTGTTTTGTGCCGCATTTTTTACATTATTGAGTGCAACAATGAATAGTTGGACTGGCATCTTAATTACTCGTGCCTTAGTGGGGCTTTCGTTGAGTGGTGTTGCTGCAGTGGCGATGACTTATTTAAGCGAAGAGATCCATCCTGCCTATTTAGCGCTATCAATGGGCTTATATATTAGCGGTAACTCTATTGGTGGTATGAGTGGCCGTGTTATTACTGGGGTATTAAGTGATTATTACTCTTGGCGTTTATCTGTCGTTATTCTCGGTATTTTTGCCCTTTTTGCAGCAATTACTTTTTGGAAGATATTACCAGCTTCAAAACACTTTAGACCAACTGCATTAAAACCACGCAACCTTCTTATTACCACAAAACTGCATTTTAGAGATAAAGGATTACCCCTGTTATTTATTGAAGGTGGTTTATTAATGGGCGGATTTGTCACTTTATTTAACTACATTGGCTATCGCTTATTAGACGCCCCCTATTCATTAAGCCAAACAACGGTAGGTTTGATTTCTATAGTATATTTAAGTGGCACTTATAGTGCATCTAAAGCAGGATTACTAACCACTAAATATGGTTTAGGTAAAGTATTTATTGCAGGTATCTCGATGATGTTAATAGGTATATTGATTACCTTAATTGAATCGTTGCCTGTTATTTTCGTCGGTATGCTTATCTTAACAACGGGTTTTTTCGCAGCTCATGCAGTAGCAAGTAGTTGGATTGGGCGTCGTGCAAAACGAGGACGTGCTCAGGCTTCTTCACTTTATCTCTTTACCTACTATGCTGGATCAAGCCTTGCAGGTACAGTCGGTGGTTTATTCTGGGTAAGTTTTGGTTGGCTAGGCGTTGGGTTATTTATTGCGGTTTTAATGTTAGCGGCCTTATTAATTGCACTTCATCTTAATAAAGTTGCTCAATAAACAAAATCTGTTGTTATAAAATGCAAAAGAAGCATCATTATCTTTAAAATTGTCAGTTTTTCACTCTTTTCTTAATATATTAACGTACCTATTTTGAAAAGGATGAATAAATATGACTCTAATTAAAAGCTCCCTTATCGTATCAATGGTCTTCTTCGCTTCTATGGTGAATGCATTTACTGAAAGCTGCCCATCATCAAAAGCCAGAATGTGATGCTATAGCACAACAATATGATGTACCAAACACAATGAAAGAACAAAATAAAGACAATTTCAGCATACTAAACACTCATAAACTCTCTTTCTAAGAAAAACATTATAAAAAATGCCTTTTTTGCGCTATACTGTATATAAACACAGTATAGCGCATTTTTGTTATTTCTTCCCTGTCAAACGATGTACTTTCCACTGAAGCTGATGTATTGTTTTAAATAAAGGCTAATTGTATGTTGTAACTAAATAAGGATATTGAGATGAATAAATATGATTTAATAGAACAATTTAATCTCTGTTTTAAGCAGTTAGAACTCGAGATAAATAATCTGACAGAAAAGCTGCGAAAACTAACATTATTACCTTCTGCTGTATTTGAATTACCCGATGTAACTAAAGAAGAAGAACATGATGATGTTATTCGCGTGACAGTGTCACCTAACTATAATGAAGAAGCTCTTGAACTTACCTTAAAACTAATGGCCAACCTGTTTATTTATGATAATGCACCACATATCAGCAGTAAGCGTGCTATTCGTTTACCAGGTGTGCTCTGCTTTAGTACCAGCAATATTGAGTTTAAGTCAGTAAAAGAAGACATTGGGCGTATTAACTCATTAAAAAAACAGCTTTCTGATATCGTGACTAAAGAATCAGGGATTTCTAAAGAAGAGCGTTTTGATTTTGTTCATAATCAGTTAAAAGGTCTAATTACGCTAAATGCTTATCGCACCCTCACCTTGTTGTCTGATCCTGATACTGTACGCTTTGGTTGGGCAAATAAAAATATTATTAAAAATTTAACGCGCAATGATGTACTGGCTCAATTAGAGAAAAGTCGTGAAGCAAATCGTGCGGTTCCACCATATACCAGTGAACAATGGGCAGAACGTATTGATAAGGAGATAATCACTCTTTCCAAATTACCTGAAAATGCAAAATTAAAAATAAAGCGCCCCGTGAAAGTACAACCTATTGCTCGTGTTTGGTATTCGGAGCTTCAAAAACAAGTACAATATGCTTGTCCATTACCTTTGTTGGCTTTCTATATTGATAAAGAGAGCGATTTTAAACCGATTATTGGCGAACTCCCTGATTATGATGCTGATAACATTCAAATTCGCCATCGCCCTAAAGCTAAGAAATTACAACTGATTATTCCAAGAATGCATTTATATCTTGAAGTATAACCAATTAAAAAGTTAGTTAATGAGCTTAATTGAACTTCCTTTAAGAATTTGTATAAGATAATCATTAAGGTGAGCAAATTGATTATTTTCGATTTTCAAATCAATGGAGATCACGGGATTATTTTTTAACACGAAAATAATTTTCTCTCGTGTTAATGTAATACATTCAAGGCTATTAATAGCTTCTATATCAGATAAATGTGTCATTAAACCGATTGAATTATCAACATCTTCGTCTTCCTCATCAAATCTTGAAAGAATAACAAAGTGCTCAGGTGAAACCGCGTCATCCCCTATTCCAATAATAGTGACATCATCTTCAACGTAACAATTTACTTCGGTTGCAGTAAAAATAATTTCTTCATTCATTATTGTTATCCCAAAACGATCTAAAAATCCCGCCATAAAAGCGGGATTTTATATCGGTATAAATAAGTGTTAAAGACACTTATTTTTTCATGCTACCAACCATATCTTCTGGACGAACCCAGCTATCGAATTCTTCCGATGTAAGGTAGTTCAGTTTCAGCGCAGACTCTTTCAGCGTTAAGCCTTCTTTATGCGCTTTCTTCGCAATTTCAGCTGCTTTATCGTAGCCAATATGCGTATTTAATGCAGTCACTAGCATTAATGATTCATGCAGTAGTTTATTGATACGTTCACGGTTTGGTTCAATACCAATTGCACAGTGCTCATTGAAGCTACGCATACCATCAGCCAGTAAACGGACTGATTGTAAGAAGTTATCGATGATCATTGGACGATAAACGTTCAGTTCAAAGTTACCTGACGCACCACCAATATTAATAGCAACGTCATTACCCATTACTTGAGCACATAACATTGTTAATGCTTCACACTGTGTTGGGTTAACTTTACCTGGCATGATTGAACTGCCTGGCTCATTTTCTGGAATAGCAATTTCGCCAATACCACAACGAGGGCCAGATGCTAACCAACGCACGTCATTAGCAATCTTCATTAATGAAGAAGCCAAACCTTTTAATGCACCATGTGAATGAACTAATGCATCACAAGTTGCTAACGCTTCAAATTTATTAGGTGCCGTTACAAATGGTTGACCTGATAATTCAGCGATACGTTTAGCCACACGAACAGCATATTCGGGGTGCGTATTTAAACCTGTTCCAACAGCTGTACCACCTAGTGCTAACTCGCAAACATGAGGAACAGAATCATCGATATGTTTGATGTTGTGCTCAAGCATAGCAGCCCAACCAGATATCTCTTGGCCTAATGTCAGTGGTGTCGCATCTTGCAGGTGAGTACGACCAATTTTAACGATGTCATGGAAAGCTTCTGCTTTCTCTTTGAATACTTTCAGCAGTGATTTTAATTCTGGCAATAAATCCTGACGTAATGCAATAACAGCAGCGACATGCATGGCAGTTGGGAACACATCATTTGAACTCTGACTTTTATTAACATCATCATTCGGATGGATTTTGCGCTCCATGCCACGAATACCACCAAGTATCTCACTACCACGGTTAGCTAACACTTCATTCATATTCATGTTTGATTGAGTGCCAGAACCAGTCTGCCAGATTGCTAATGGGAATTCAGTTGGGTGTTTACCTGCAAGCACTTCATCTGCGGCTGCGATAATTGCATCAGCGCGCTCTTTTGGTAATAAACCTAAATCCATGTTAACACCTGCGGCTGCTTTCTTTGTGATAGCAAGCGCATGGATAAGTGCAACAGGCATTTTTTCAACTGAAATACGGAAGTGTTCAAGAGAACGCTGCGTTTGAGCTCCCCATAACTGGTCAGCGGGTACTTCGATTTGTCCCATTGAGTCTTTTTCAATGCGAGTGGCTGCCATTTCAATCTCCTTAAGTACACAGAATAATTGATTAATTCCGAATCACTTTTTAGTAAATAACTCGGATATCAGTATCATGCCATAAACAGAATAATAAATATGAGAGCTAAAGCGAGCTTATGATATTTATAACAGAATGAAATCTGTTGATTTTTTTGGAAAAATACGGTTGGTAGCCTTATTATATTTCCAACGTTATTATTTAAGCCTTCATATTTATATCCATACTTATTATGAGCCTTTATTATTCATCATAAATAGAATTACATCACAATTAAATATTGCCTCAATCTAAAAATGAGTAAAAAAAGCCGTTTTATACGGTTATTTTATTTATCTTATAAATCATATCTATTTTGCTTTAAACTCATTATGTTAGCGAGTAACTAAGTAAGTTCTGATTGCGATTTTATTCCACTAAATCTATATTTACAGTTAATATAGGTGGAGAAGTATATATGTGGATTATCTATATTTAAATTTAGTAAATTTTATCACCAATTTATCGGGTTGTTTAAGGGTTACAAAACAGCCTTTATAACGTACATCGCCAGATGTACACAGAGGATGGACTAGAATTATGAAGAAATCGCTTGTCGCTGTTGGTGTTATCGTCGCACTGGGTGTTGTTTGGACTGGTGCCTCGTGGTACATGGGCAGCAAAATTGAAAGTCGCTTACAGGAAGAAACGAAACTAGCTAATGTCCAGTTAGCGCAACTTGCTAAAAATGCTCAATTTGGCGCTGATATTAAACTTGAAATTCGTGACTATAAAAAAGGGGTGTTCACCTCTAATGCAGACTTTGCTGTCGTGATTTCAAAAGATGCTAGTGAAGTCGTTGAAGACCAGGATAAAAAAGTAGAAGAAATTATCTTTACTACTGATATTGATCACGGTCCATTCCCTCTTTCTGATTTGGCTAAATTTAATTTAGCACCAAAATTAGCAGCTGTGAATAATACGTTGGTCAACAATGATACAACTAAAGAATTATTCAAGCTGACTAAAGATAAATCTCTTTTTGATATGCATACATCTTTGGCTTTTGATGGTGCAGTATCAGGTGAAGCTAAACTAAATCCTATCGATTTTGCTGAAAACGATGGCACAGTTAAAACGACACCTATTACTGTTGAATTCTCATCAGACAAAAACGCAACCAACTTCACTACCACCGTAAAAGGTGATCAAGTTGTTGTGACTAAAGAAGGTGAAGAAACTTTCACAATTAAAAATATCGCGGGTTCTGTTTCAGGAACAAAAGTTAATAACGATCAATACTTATTTAATGAACAGTTATTAAGCTTTGCTGAAATCGCGCATACGAGTAAAGACAAAGCATCTGATTTCTCACTGAAAGATTTTTCTCTGAAAACCAAAAGTGATATTAAAGATAAACTCTTCAATTTATCTCAAATGTATGACTTTAAATCATTGAATGTCGGTGGATTAGAGTTTGGTGCAGGTAAATTTGGCTATTCCATTGATAAAGCTGATACTGATGCAATGTTGCTGTTAACCAAAGTTTATAACAACTCGTTATTACCTTGGAATAAATACCATTACGATAATTCAGAAATAGTAGAAAAAGCCGTTCGTGATGTACTGGAGAAAGGCTTAGTTTTCCGTATCGATGAAGCATCTTTAACCAATAAAAACGGTGCAAGTAAACTAAACTTTAACTTAGACTTAAATGCATTTAACGTTAAAGTATTAGAAAGCCAAGAGAAATCACCAGCAGAGTTATTTAACTATCTGTTTAAAAACATCGATTTCAATATTGATTTATCTCTTCCAATGTTAGCTGAGTTCCGTAACACCACTCAATACCTTGATGCGGCTCGTTACCAAGAAACAGCATTAACCGATGAAGAGAAAAAAGAAATCGAAACAGCAACAGCGGCTGATATTGAACAGTTAAAAACTGAATTACAGCAAAATATCAATCAAATTTCTCAAGATGAGAAAGATGCATTACCACTAATGCTACTTGCACAAGACGGTAAAGCATTAAGCCTGAAACTGAACTATGCTGCTGATAAATTTACCATGAATGGTAAAACTTATACTTTTGATGAATTTATGGAAGTGACCCAAGCTCCTCAAATGTTAGGTTTAGCTGCCATGTTATTCGGCATGGGTGCATCATCTTACGATTACGATGATTCTGATTATTCAGAAGAAGGTTATCAAGAAGAGATGACTGAAGATCCAGCGATTATCGAAGAACAAGAAATATTAATTCCTGAGCAGCAACCAGCACAAGCTCAATAATTAAGCTTCTATTACAGACAGATAAGATAAATAGAAACACCGCATTGTAAAAACACAATGCGGTGTTTTTTTCTTCGTATCTTAATTAACAATCACAATCTTTAGCCGGGAGGTGGTGATTGCCCCATTCATCTTTACAGCAAGAATCAATGGTTTTATTAATTATTCCTGCAAGTGTATTTACTGTTGAAATAATAGAAGTTAATTGCTCACAGACGTGGCTACAATTGGTATCTTTCTCATGAGGTTTAGGAATATTAGGCGGTATTAGGCTATCACAGAGGATCTCTTGCAATACTAATGAAAACTTAGCAATACCTGTTGTGTAGATATAAGAACGCCCTCCTGTTTTCTTCGCTAAGCGTACATACTCTTTTGTGATATTGTCTCTATCAGCAACACTTGGGAAGCGATCTAAATTAGTCATTTTATCGTCAGGCGTGCCTTGGTAGGTATACACTTTCACTTTTTCGTGCTGGGCAACAGCAATCGCTTCATTATTCTTTATCACAGCAGCATTAGTAAGAACACCGCCGCCACCTTCCATGCCTTCATCGCCCAACACAAAAATGGCACGACGCGCACCATCACGCCAATCAAAGTGCTTACTTAAATCAATCACCGCACGGCATAAATCCTCTTTATTACCCGCATGATCACGACCATCAGCCTCTTTAAACGGCTTTCTTGCCTGTAAACGATTTTCAGGAACACCCAATGCTTTTAAATAATCACTGGCTGATTGATCAAATTTAGTGTCATCCCATGTACCTTCTATACCTAAAAATGTTACCCGAAGTTTTGATGGGCATTTTTCTGATGCCTCTTGTATTGCAGCATCAACTTCTTTGCTTAAATCAGAGGATTCATCAGACATTGAACCACTTGTATCAATAACAACAACTAAATCCAATGCAATTGTCCCATCGCCAGTGACAACTTGTGAACCATAAGTAAGATGGTTTTCTGATGAAGGGGGAAGTAAGCTTGAAGCCAGCAAATTTTTAATTTTATTATTTCTTTTTTCAAAATTTAAATTAGAATTCTCATTCATAATTATTAGCCTTAATTTTAAATAATAGGTTTTTATTAAAAAATCATAATTAAATGACTTCATTCAATTAAATTATTTCATTTAACAAGAAAACATTATGGCTTTAATTCTATTTTCTTTATCACTCATTTAATAATATGGATATTTTATTGTTTATTTTGATTTTATTTAATTAAAGCTAAATAAATTTAAATATAACTAAATTTTAATATTATGTTTTTATGAGGAAATATTTTAAATGTTTCAGCTAATAAAAAATACAAAACAGGTAATCTATTGAATAATGAAGCAAAAAAATCGATATCTTGACTGTTTTTTCTGTTCATCTATCTTTTATAGATCTATCAAAACAATTGATAGGATATTTCAGTTATAATGACAATTCTATTTTTAGATTAAAAATCAATATATCAGTTAGTTTGATAATACACGTCAATTACATTGAATATTGTAGTTAATAAATAGACAGCCCTATTTTTTATTTTTTACTTTTTAACTTAACACTGAGAAAAACAGTCGTTTTTAGCTTCAGAAATAACCAATTTATGTTTATTTGTTAGTGAATAAAATAAAAATCAGTCATAATAATCTGCAACTCATTTATATTTACCCGATTATAAGAAAATCACTATAAACGATAGATTTTCATTATTTCTATTAAAAAGGAAAATAACACGTGATTGACACACAGTTGCCTTTAACCGATTTACATCGTCATTTAGATGGTAATATCCGCCCACAAACTATTTTAGATTTAGCAAAAAAACACAATATTGCGCTCCCCGCTTATGAATTAGAAGCTTTGCGTCCTCATGTACAAATTACAAAAAATGAGCCAAGTCTTGTGAGCTTCTTACAAAAATTAGATTGGGGAGTGGCAGTTTTAGCAGACTTAGATGCGTGTCATCGTGTTGCTTATGAAAACGTGGTGGATGTGGTTAATGCGGGTATTAATTACGCTGAACTACGATTCTCACCTTATTACATGGCAATGAAACACCAGTTACCAGTTGAAGGTGTCGTGGAAGCTATTGTTGATGGTGTACAAAGCGCACTGCAATCCCACGATGTAGATATTCGTTTAATCGGTATTTTAAGCCGTACTTTTGGTGAAGATGCTTGTCAACAAGAATTAAATGGATTATTGAAACATCAGGATAGAATTACCGCACTTGATTTAGCGGGTGATGAATTAGGTTTTCCGGGTCACTTATTCCAACCTCATTTTAATCGTGCTCGTGACACAGGATGGAATATTACAGTTCATGCTGGTGAAGCTGCGGGTGCTGAAAGCATCTGGCACGCAATTAAAGAATTAGGTGCAAGTCGTATCGGTCATGGTGTTAAGGCTATTGAAGATCCTCGTTTAATGGATTACCTTGCAGAGCATCAAATTGGTATTGAGTCTTGCTTAACCTCGAATATTCAAACCAGCACTATCAATTCATTAGCAGAACATCCTCTAAAAACCTTCTTAGAGCATGGTATTATTGCATCGCTTAATACAGACGATCCTGCGGTTGAAGGCATTGAATTAAAACACGAATATAACGTTGCAGCACCTGCGGCGGGATTAACACCAGAGCAAATTCGCCAAACTCAAATTAATGGTTTGAAAATGGCGTTTATTAGCCAAACTGAACGTGATGCATTAATTAAAAAAGTAAGCTCACGTTAATATTTAATGATTTTTCCATCAAAGCCATCTGTTAATCAGATGGTTTTTTTATATTCATTAAAAATAGATGGGATTATTAATGACTCTTAGACTAAAATTAATTTTCACAAGGGGTTATTTATCATTAAGGAAGAACTATGTGGAACATTCACCCAACAAGAGGCCATTATAAATTATTAGCTCAATACTTATCGCCGATTGATGCATCAATTGAAGCAGGACTTCTCCAATCTGAAGGTATTGATGCTATTCTTTTAGATGAGAATATTGTTTGGAATAACCAAGTCTATGCTCAAGCAATTGGTGGTGTGAAATTATTGGTTAATCATAAAGATTTTGAGAAAGCAAAGACAATACTCAGCGAGCTGTATCAGGGAAAGTATAATATTAATGCACAGTTAGAACCTAGTGAATGTGCGCCAAATATTATTGTAAAAAATAATAAAGAAGATTATTTAAATATGGGATTCGTCTTTTTAATTTATACTGTTCTTGGTTTACCCCTTCCTTTTAAATCAAAGCGGACCTCCTTGTCTGAAGAAAATAATCAAGAAAAACTACAATAACAAAAAAGCACCGATTATTTATTAAATCGATGCTTTTGTAAGAATCCCTTTAAAACTAAAATTTAATCACTTATTTTCAGCTTCTTTATTTCGATTAGCGTAACGCTGTGCTAATACAGCACAAACCATTAATTGGATCTGATGAAATATCATTAATGGCAATAACATTACCCCCACCGTAGCCGCAGGAAATAGTACGTTCGCCATTGGTACACCATTTGCTAAACTCTTTTTGGAGCCACAAAAAACAATGGTGATCTCATCCGCTTTATTAAAACCAAGCAACCTTGCACTGTATACATTCACAAAAATGACAATTGCTAGCAAGATACAACTCACTATCGCAATCGTTAATAGTGACCAACCGTCGATTTTATACCAAATTCCTTCAACCACCGCTTCACTAAATGCCACATAGACCACCAGCAGAATAGACGAGCGATCCGTTCTATTGACTAATTTTTTATGATTATCAACCCAACGACCAATTAAAGGGCGAGATAAGTGACCAATAATAAAAGGCACCATTAATTGCAGTAAAATCGACTGGATTGCTCCAGCAGTATCAAAATCATCTGCTGAGCCTTGCGTTTGCATTAAAAAACCCACCAGCACAGGTGAAAGAAAAACGCCTAAAATACTCGATGCTGATGCACTACAAATAGCTGCGGCTACATTTCCCCCAGCCACAGAAGTAAAAGCAATGGCTGATTGAACAGTTGCAGGAAGAGCACAAAGGTATAAAAAACCCATATAGACTGTCGGTGACATCCATTCAGGCACAATCACTTGTAACCCTAGCCCCAAAATAGGGAAAAGAATAAAAGTGCTAGCAAAGACAGTTAAATGTAATCGCCAATGCCCAAGCCCTGCCAGTATTGCCTCTCTAGAAAGCTTTGCACCATGCAAAAAGAAAAGCAGTGCAATGGCGCCTGTTGTTAGATATTGAAATAGGACTTTAATATCCCCTTGTGCGGGTAGTAGCGTTGCGAGTGTCACCACACAAATCATTATCATGAGAAAAGGATCAAGTTTTAATTTTTGCCACCAAGACATTAGATTTAGCGCTCCCTTTAGTTTATAGCGTAATAGTTTGTTTTAACCGATTTGAAATTTCGCCCGCTTCAATCAAACGCATAATCGCCGTTGCTTGTATTGACGTAACAGGGTTTTCTTCACCTAATGTAATTGCACGATAAATTTGTTGATAATAAGCAGGATAATCACCAGAAAGTGTAGTGAGTGTGGTTGTTTCTAATTCACCAGACTCTGACAGTGTTGTTAATTCACCATCTTGACTATCCATTCCCCAATTATAAGTTTGATTTGGAAGATAACCGGCTTTTAAAGCATCTTCTTGAGTATCTAAACCATACTTAACATAACTTCCTTTTGTCCCATGAATAGCAAAAATAGGTGTTGGAGACGCAACTAACATAGAAGCATGAAGAACGACTCTAAGATTGTCATATTCTAGTAATGCATGAAAATAATCGGCATTTTTTGCATTAGGACGTAATTGAGCAATATCTGCAGTAATTGCTTTAGGCTCACCAAATAGGCAAACGGCTTGATCAAGAACATGAGGCGCTAAATCATACCAAAGCCCGCCACCGATTCCGGCATCTTCTCGCCAACGTTGACGCACGGTTGGGCGAAACCGATCAAAATGCGCTTCATAGGCACTAATCTCACCGAGTGTTTTATCCTCTAAAAGTTTTTTAACCGTTAAGAAACCTGAATCCCAACGACGATTATGAAAAACAGAAAGTAGCTTACCGGCATCTGTTGCTTGCTGAGTTAATTTTTCAGCTTCTTCCAGTGTCAGTGTAAATGGTTTATCAATAACAACATGTTTACCTTTTGCCAAAGCCTGTGAAGCTAACGAATAGTGAGTATTATTCGGTGTTGGGATAATGATTAAGTCTATTAAGGGATCATTAATAAGTACTTGAGAGTCTGCATAAACCGTGATGTGAGGAAAATCTTGTTTGACTTTATTTTCATCAGAGCTTGAAATTGCACTAAGATTAAAGCCTTCGGTTGTTGTAATTAAGGGAGCATGAAAGGTTTTACTTGCATAGCCATATCCGATAATCCCAACATTGAGTTTATTTGCCATAACCCTATCCTATTTTTATCTGCTTTTTTATTAATAAAAATCACTTTCACTTTTGTAGCTAAATAAATAATAACAAAGTTTGTGATAATATCCCGTTTAGTTCTATACATACGAGTAGGAATAATTAATTAATGAAATTTGATCTCAAAGCAAACACGCAGAATAACCTTTCAGGAAAGGCGCCTATAACTGGATGGCTACTTGCGCCATTGGCTTATATGATCTTATCAATTGTTGGCTCAGGTTTGATGTCTGTTCTCTACGTTCTTAAATATTTTGCAGATTTTTCGCTCCTCCACCAGCTTCCTTTCCATTTAATATCAAGTTGGTATCTCTCTGCGTTAACCTCGTGGGTAATGTTTGGTTTTACGGTATATCTACTACGCCAGTTTTTTTATCGTGCTAAAAATTTTCCACGTTTATTTATTTTATGGTTGCTTATCAACTTACTATTAGCGATCAAAAGCTTTGGCTTTGCGCCTGTAGATGATCAAACAGCGTTAAAATCTCTTCTATGGTCTGTTTTCTCGACTATCTGCTTTGTGCCTTATATCAAGTACTCTAAACGTGTTCGTGAAACTTTCACACAAGTTCGATAACTTCATATCTTCACCCTTGATATTATATACGCTTGTTTAGCCTCTTTATTTCAGGAGGCTTTTTGTTTCTCTGTTTAACAATTTTGGCATAACAATGACTGATTACTTGCTTCTATTCGTCGGCACCGTATTGGTGAATAACTTTGTACTCGTCAAATTCCTAGGTTTATGCCCATTTATGGGTGTATCAAAAAAATTAGAAACCGCGATCGGTATGGGATTTGCGACGACCTTTGTTATGACTCTCGCCTCTATTAGTTCATGGCTGATGGATAACTTTATTTTAGTTCCTTTGGACTTACTTTATTTACGCACACTGAGCTTTATTTTAGTTATTGCAGTAGTTGTACAATTCACTGAAATGGTTGTAAGAAAAACAAGCCCAACACTCTATCGCTTGCTGGGGATCTTCTTACCTTTAATTACTACAAACTGTGCTGTCTTAGGCGTTGCGTTATTAAATATCAATCAAGCACACACGTTTATGCAGTCAGCTGTTTATGGTTTTGGTGCAGCAGTAGGTTTTTCTCTTGTGATGGTATTATTTGCCGCCATTAGAGAAAGATTAGCAGTGGCAAATGTCCCTGCTCCATTTAAAGGTGCATCAATTGGTTTAATTACCGCAGGTTTAATGTCTCTCGCCTTTATGGGTTTTAGTGGTTTGGTGAAACTGTAATGAATTCTTTATGGATAGCAATTGGTGTACTTGGTGCGCTAGGTCTTATCTTTGGGCTAATTTTGGGCTATTCCGCGCGTCGCTTTAAAGTGGAAGAAGATCCTATTGTTGAAAAAATAGATGCTATTTTGCCACAGAGTCAATGTGGGCAATGTGGACATCCTGGTTGTCGCCCTTATGCCGACGCAGTTGCAAACAATGGTGAGATGATTAACCGTTGTGCGCCGGGGGGCGAACAAGTGATGTTAAAAATCGCAGAATTAATGGGTGTTGAACCTCAACCGCTAGATGGTGACGAAGAAGCATTAAATCCGGTTAGAAAAGTCGCCTTAATTGATGAAGATAATTGCATTGGATGTACTAAGTGTATTCAAGCTTGTCCTGTTGATGCCATTGTAGGTGCAACGCGCGCAATGCATACAGTTATTGAAGACTTATGTACTGGATGTGACTTATGTGTTCCACCTTGTCCTACTGACTGCATTACCTTAGTACCAGTCAAAGTAACAACCTCAAATTGGAAATGGGATTTAAATACCATCCCTGTTAAGAATATTCCAGCAGAGCCTGAAGAAACACCTGAAGATGAACCGTCATTAAAGACGGAGGATAATGCTCATGTTTAATCTCTTTTCGTTATTTAAAAAAGATAAAATCTGGGATTTTAAAGGCGGTATTCATCCTCCTGAAATGAAATTACAGTCAAGTCGCACACCAATGCGTATAGCACAATTGCCTGATGAAGTGATTGTCCCAATTCATCAACACTTAGGTGTACCAGGCCAACTTTGTGTTAGCGTGGGTGAACATGTTTTAAAAGGCCAGCCTTTGACTAAAGGTGTTGGCAGAACACTCCCTGTTCATGCGTCTATCTCTGGTACTGTCACTGCTATAGAACCCTTTCCAAGCGCTCACCCTTCAGGGTTACCTGAAATTGCCGTAAGAATTCAATCTGACGGTAAAGATGAATGGCGTGAACAGTTCCCTCTTACTGATTACCAATCACAAAGCAAAGAGACGTTACTCGCTCGTATCCATGAAGCGGGTATTGCTGGATTAGGGGGCGCTGGATTCCCAACGGCTTCAAAATTAAAAGGCGGTGGTGATTTAGTTAACACGCTGATTGTCAATGCAGCAGAATGTGAACCTTATATCACGGCGGATGATCGCTTAATGCAAGAGCATGCTGATGAAGTGATTGCTGGTTGTCAGGTATTAATTCACCTTCTCTGTCCTGATGAAGTATTAATTGGTATTGAAGATAACAAACCTGAAGCTATTGAAGCATTGAAACAGGCATTAAATGCCGTACCTGATGAGAAACGAATTTTTATTCGTGTCATTCCCACAAAATATCCCTCTGGCGGTGCTAAACAACTGACCAAGATCTTAACGGGTAAAGAAGTGCCATCAGGTGGTCGTTCATCTGATATTGGTGTTTTGATGCAAAACGTTGGTACTGTGGTTGCCATCAAACGTGCCATTATTGATGATGAGCCTTTAATTGAACGTGTTGTCACGGTCACTGGTAATGGAGCCAAAACACCCGGTAACTTCTGGGTACGTTTAGGCACCCCTATTTATTCATTGTTGAAACAAGCTGGTTTTGTTGCAGGCTCTGAACAAATGGTGATTATGGGGGGCCCATTAATGGGCTTTACCTTACCTGACTTAAATGCCCCAGTTGTCAAAATAACTAACTGCCTACTA
The DNA here is from genome assembly GCF_040140305.1 of Proteus sp. fly-1008. Lineage (NCBI taxonomy): Bacteria > Pseudomonadati > Pseudomonadota > Gammaproteobacteria > Enterobacterales > Morganellaceae > Proteus > Proteus sp. fly-1008. The sequence goes on along the minus strand of NZ_JBEEWH010000001.1, from coordinate 194,544 downwards.
ATCCCTTCTGTTGAAGAAATGGATACAGATAACCTTGAAGAGGCATGTATCCGCTGTGGTCATTGTGTAGATGCCTGCCCTAGTGGTTTATTACCTCAACAACTTTACTGGTTCAGTAAAGGTAAAGAGCATGAGAAGGCACAACAACATAATTTATTTGATTGTATTGAATGTGGTGCTTGTGCGTTTGTTTGTCCAAGTAATATCCCGCTAGTTCAATACTATCGGCAAGAAAAGGCTGAGATACGTGAAATTGATGCAGAAGCCAAACGTGCTGCTGAAGCTAAAGCGCGTTTTGAAGCAAAAAAATTACGTATGGAGCGTGAGAAACTTGAACGTGAAGCAAGACATCAACGTGCTGCCGTTAAACTTGATGATAATGAACATAACGAAGTTCAATCTGCGCTCTCTCGCGTAAAAGAAAAACAGAATATCGGTAAAATTATTTCTGTGAAAGCAGGTCAAGAGCCAGATAACGCAGCCGCTATCGCCGCACGTAGAAAACGAAAAGAAGAAGTCAGAGCAAAACAAGCAGCTAAATTAGCACAGCAAAAAGCATTAGAAACCTCAAATGATAATATAGTAAGTGACAGCGAAGACGCTGATCCGCGCAAAGCTGCTGTTGCGGCGGCATTGGCTCGTGTAAAAGCCAAAAAAGCACAACAAGCTCAAGCGGAAATAACAACGGTTGAAGCCTCTGTTGAAAGCACTGAAGCCGAAGAAGTCGATCCGCGCAAAGCTGCTGTTGCGGCAGCTATTGCCAGAGTAAAAGCGAAAAAAGAGGCTCAACAAACTCAAGCAACAACAACGGTTGAAACCTCTGTTGAAAATGCTGAAGCCGAAGAAGTCGATCCACGCAAAGCTGCTGTTGCGGCAGCTATTGCCAGAGTAAAAGCGAAAAAAGAAGCTCAACAAACTCAAGCAACAACAACGGTTGAAGCCTCTGTTGAAAATGCTGAAGCCGAAGAAGTCGATCCACGCAAAGCTGCTGTTGCGGCGGCATTAGCTCGTGTAAAAGCCAAAAAAGCACAACAAGCTTCTCAAGCAACAACAACGGTTGAAACCTCTGTTGAAAGTGCTGAAGCCGAAGAAGTCGATCCGCGCAAAGCTGCTGTCGCGGCAGCTATTGCCAGAGTAAAAGCGAAAAAAGAAGCCGAACAACGTCGTGCTAAAGAAGAAGTTACCTTGGACTAATCACAGATGAAATTTAGACCGATACAAAATAACAACAGTAAATTAAAAATTGCGAGTTCCCCTTTTACGCATAATCAGCAATCCACCAGCCAAGTTATGCTATGGGTAACATTAGCGGCACTACCGGGGATCATCAGTCAGATCTATTTTTTTGGTTTAGGCACTATTTACCAAATTATATTAGCCATTATCGTTGCGCTTGTGGCTGAAACTGTGTGCGTAAAACTCAAAAAAGAAGATCCATTACTTTACCTTAAAGATAACTCCGCACTTCTTACTGGTGTATTACTAGCAATTAGTATTCCGCCTTTGGCACCATGGTGGATCATTGTCTTAGGTACATTTGTTGCTGTCGTTATCGCAAAACATATTTATGGTGGTTTAGGGCAAAATCCATTTAACCCCGCAATGGTAGGTTATGTGGTTTTACTAATTTCATTCCCAGTACAAATGACATCGTGGATGCCTCCTGTTGAACTACAAGCTGTCTCTTACAATGTCATGGATAGTTTAAGTATCTTCTTTACAGGTCATACATCATCAGGTTTAACACTTGAAGATTTAAGACGCTCTGTTGATGGCATTACACAAGCTACACCTCTTGATAGTTTTAAAACTGGATTACTCACTCATTCTATTGATGAAGTGTTAGCAACACCTATTTTACAAGGTGAATTTGCCGGTATTGGATGGCAATGGGTGAATGTCGCTTATTTAGTTGGTGGATTAGTTCTGCTCTATAAACGCATTATTAGCTGGCATATCCCTGTTGCAATGATCTCAATGTTAGCCTTATGTTCTGTTATTAGTTGGGGTATCGATCCTACTCGTTACTCACAACCCTTATTACAAATTTTCTCAGGGGCAACAATGTTAGGGGCTTTCTTTATAGCGACAGATCCTGTAAGTGCCTCTACAACCCCTAAAGGCCGTTTAATTTATGCGGGCATGATAGGCTTATTAGTATGGGTTATCCGTGTTTATGGTGGATATCCAGACGCTGTTGCATTCTCAGTATTACTTGCCAATATCGCCGTACCTTTAATCGATAGCTATACACGCCCTCGTGTTTATGGGCATTAATGTGCCAAGGAGAAAATGATGATCGAGATCTTAAAACGTCATGGGCTAACATTAGCTGTCTTTGCGGCTTGTACAACAGGTTTAACCGCTGTGGTATACCACTTAACCGCAGACACCATTGCAGAGCAAGTGGCTATAGAAAAACAAAGATTATTGGATCAGGTGATCCCCAAAACAATGTATGACAATGAGCTTTCTAAAGATTGTTATCTACTTACGGCACCTGAATTGGGGAATTCAAAACCTCATAAACTTTATGTAGCGCGTTTAGAAGGTAAACCTGTTGCAGCAGCCTTAGAATCTACTGCACCAGATGGCTATTCAGGTGCAATTGAACTTCTTGTTGGCGCTGACTTTAAAGGTAACGTTCTAGGTGTTCGTGTAACTGCACATAACGAAACTCCTGGTCTGGGTGATAAGATTGAAACGCGCATCTCCGATTGGATCACAACACTGAGCCATAAATTCATTTCCAGTGAAAACGATCCACATTGGGCGGTAAAAAAAGATGGTGGCGATTTTGATCAATTTACAGGTGCGACGATCACCCCCCGTGCTGTCGTTAACTCATCAAAACGCACAGCATGGCTAATACAATCATTACCAGAGAAGCTAGAAACGCTCTCTGTCTGTGAGGCGAATTAATATGAACTCCATTAAAACGCTCTTTGCTCAAGGGTTATGGACAAACAACTCAGCTCTAGTGCAATTACTTGGCCTATGCCCTTTACTTGCGGTTTCTTCTACAGCAACTAACGCGCTAGGCTTAGGACTTGCGACAACATTAGTGCTATTTTGCACTAATGTGGCAGTTTCAAGTTTACGTCGTTGGGTTCCTTCTGAAATTCGTATCCCAATTTATGTTATGATAATCGCGTCTGTCGTCAGTGCTGTGCAATTACTGATCAACGCATACGCCTATGGTTTATACCAATCGTTGGGGATCTTTATTCCATTAATAGTCACCAACTGTATTGTTATTGGCCGTGCTGAAGCCTTCGCCGCTAAAAATGAAGTCTTTCCTTCTGCCATTGATGGGTTAGCAATGGGATTAGGGGCAACAGCCGCACTCTTTGTGTTAGGCGCGATCCGTGAAATTTTAGGTAACGGAACATTATTTGACGGTGCAGATTTACTGTTAGGTGAATGGGCTCAAGTATTAAGAATCGAAATAGTTCATTTAGATTCACCCTTCTTACTTGCCATTTTACCGCCAGGTGCTTTTATCGGTTTAGGCTTTATGTTAGCGGGAAAATACCTTATCGATGAAAGACAGAAAAAGCGCAGCGCTTCGACAATGAAAACTTATGAAAAAGAGCAAGGCTGTGGTAGTCATATCGTTAAAAATTAATTTGTGAGCATAATGAATCAAGCAAAACGTATTGAAATTCTAACTCGGTTGCGTGATAACAATCCGCAACCTACGACAGAGCTAAAATTTGACTCTCCGTTTGAACTATTGATCTCCGTGTTACTCTCTGCACAAGCGACCGATGTGAGTGTCAATAAAGCAACCGCTAAGCTTTATCCAGTTGCCAACACACCACAAGCTATCCTGAATTTAGGAGTGGATGGACTTAAAAAATACATTAAAACCATTGGCCTATATAATACCAAAGCTGAAAATGTGATTAAGACCTGTCAAATTTTGGTGGATAAACATCACAGTGAGGTTCCTGAAAACAGAGAAGCCCTTGAAGCTTTGCCAGGTGTTGGTCGCAAAACTGCAAATGTTGTTTTAAACACCGCATTTGGCTGGCCAACAATTGCTGTCGATACACATATCTTTAGAGTGAGTAATCGTACAGGTTTTGCCCCCGGCAAGAATGTCAATGAAGTTGAGCAAAAACTCTTAAAGGTTGTTCCGGCAGAATTTAAAGTTGATTGCCATCACTGGCTTATTCTTCATGGTCGTTATACCTGTATTGCACGAAAACCACGGTGTGGCTCTTGTATTATTGAAGACCTGTGTGAATTTAAAGAAAAAACAGATCCTGAATAAAAATTTGCCGATTTGTCTGTTTTTCTGATGCAATATTACTTGCGTCGCTACGCACAATCGAATAAAACTATTGCCCACTTTTATTATTAAAACTGCCGACTTTCCGGAAAAATATGTTTCAAGACAATCCGCTGCTTGCACAGCTAAAACAGCAACTCCATGCCCAAACACCGCGCGTGGAAGGCCTTGTAAAGGGAACAGATAAAGGCTTTGGCTTCCTTGAAGTTGATGGTCAGAAAAGCTATTTTATTCCCCCTCCGCAAATGAAAAAAGTGATGCACGGCGACCGTGTAATTGCCGCTGTTCATACCAATAACGACAAAGAATCAGTTGAACCTGAAGAATTAGTTGAGCCCTTTTTAACTCGTTTTGTCGGCCGTATTCAGAAAAAAGAAGGTGATAACCGTCTGTGGATAATACCAGACCATCCTCTACTAAAAGATGCTATTCCTTGCCGACCAGCCCAAAGCTTAACCCATAGTTTTGTCGATCAAGATTGGGCTGTTGCGGTCATGCGTCGTCATCCACTGAATAAAGGTGATAAAGGTTTTCAGGCAGAAATTACCGACTATATTACAGATAAAGACGATCACTTCGCCCCTTGGTGGGTAACCCTAATGCGCCATCAACTTGAGCGCGATGCACCAGAAATGGGCAACGAAGCACTTACATTACATGATGCGTTACCTCGTGAAGATCTGACTTCTCTCTCCTTTGTCACTATTGATAGCGCATCAACAGAAGACATGGATGACGCACTCTTTATTCGTAAAGAAGAGAATGGTCAATTAACGCTCTTTATCGCTATTGCCGATCCTACGGCTTATATTCTGCCAAATAGTGAATTAGATAAAATTGCGGCACAACGCGCACTAACTAACTATCTGCCGGGCTTTAATATCCCAATGTTGCCTCGTGAGCTATCTGATAACATCTGCTCATTACGCCCTAATGAAAAGCGCCCAGCACTAGTTTGCCAAGTCAGCATTGCACAAGATGGTGCATTACATGAAGATATTCACTTCTATTCAGCATGGGTAGAATCAAAAGCTAAACTGGTTTATGACCATATTTCAGATTGGTTAGAAGGCGGTAACAGCGATTGGAAACCAGAGAATGACATCGTTCATGAACAAGTAATGTTATTAAAAGAGATGTGTGAAAAACGTCATGAATGGCGTGAAAAACATGCACTGGTCTTTAAAGAACGCCCTGATTACCGCTTTATTCTCGATGAAGGCGGTAATGTATTAGATATCGTGGCTGAAAATCGTCGTATTGCAAATCGTATTGTCGAAGAAGCAATGATCACTGCCAATATCTGCGCAGCTAAAGTATTAGCGAAAAACTTAGGCTTTGGTGTCTATAACGTTCACACTGGTTTTGATCCACTTTATATCGATCAAGTTGTACAAACTTTAAAAGATAATGGCATTGAAACCACTTCTGAAAGTTTGTTAACCCTTGAGGGTTTCTGCCAATTACGCCGTGAACTCGATAACCAACCGAATCAATTTCTTGATAGTCGTATTCGTCGTTATCAAAACTTTGCTGAAATCAAATCAGAGCCAGGTCCACACTTTGGTTTAGGGCTAGAAGCATATGCAACATGGACATCACCGATCCGTAAATACAGTGATATTTTAAACCATCGTTTACTGAAAGCGATTATCAGTAAAGAACCTGCTGAAAAACCTCAGGAAGAAGATGGTATTCGCATTGCAGAACGTCGCCGTGCTAATCGTATGGCTGAAAGAGATGTAGGTGATTGGTTATATGCGCGTTTCTTAAAACCTTTTGCGGGTACTGAAACGTCATTTAACGCTGAAATTATCGATATTACGCGTGGTGGTATTCGTGTTCGGTTAGTTGAAAATGGCGCAGTAGCCTTTATTCCAGCTCCTTTCTTACATGCTGTACGTGATGAAATTCAATGCAGTCAAGAAACGGGTACAGTGATTGTGAAAGGTGAAAGTGCTTATAAACTCAATGATATCATTCCTGTTCGCATCGAAGATGTAAAACTTGAAACACGTAATATTGTTGCTCGCCCTATCTAATTAGTCTGTAGTCGGTATACAATAAAACTGATGGTTCATTTTGAGCCATCAGTTTTTTTATACCTCTTATCTTTGCTAGAAATAACACTAGAAATTTAAAGGGAATAAAAAGGAATATTTTTATGGTATTAAGGAAATAAAATACTCACACCATAAATTTAGTAAATCACAAATGGATTGAATTAATGAAAGATAAAGTACAAATTAGTCGCTTTTTAAGCTATATATTGCGACACGCTCCTGAAAGTATCGGTTTATCACTTGATGATCAAGGATGGGGTGAAATATCACAATTGATCTTGTTAGCGCAGAAAAAAGGCACACCACTAACCATTGAAATTATTAACCATGTGGTTAAAACGAATGATAAAAAACGTTTCGCTATTTCAGAAGATGGGCTTTTTATTCGTGCCGTTCAAGGACACTCTCTTAAGACTACCGTTGATTACCAAGCTATTACTCCTCCTAAAATACTTTATCACGGCACAGCAACTCGCTTTATCGACAGTATTTTTAATCAAGGTTTAATACCTAATGGTCGCCAATATGTTCATTTATCACAAGATCACAAAACAGCCGTGAATGTCGGCAATCGTCATGGAAAAGCTGTTGTTTTAATTGTTGATAGTGAAAAAATGTTTAGTGACGGTTTTGAATTTTATCAGGCTGATAATGGCGTATGGTTAACACTTTCCGTGCCTGTGAAATATCTAAAAATCGAAGAGAAAGAATAAAATGAAATATAAACAATTAGGTGACGTTGTCACCTATAATCTTGCTTATGCTGTTCTCTATTTGACTAATACTTAATCAGGATGACCAGTAATGGTTATTTTAGTACCCTTCTGATCTTCTTCTAACAACATTTCGGTAAAACCACCTGCAAACTGCTGTTCTATTATTAATTTTTTCGGGTTTTCCCAATTATAGTCAACAGAGACTGCATCATTTGGGTACTCTTTTTGGGCGTTATTATTCACTTTAATGACTTTTTCAAGATAAGCTTCATCGTGTTCATTCACATATTTTTTATACGCATCAGTGATTGAAAACCCCGCATAAATACAGTTGGTTATTGCCCCATGCTCGTAGACTTCATCCATTGTCTGCTCTGGTGAAGAACAATATTTATCATGAACAATCACTTTATCCATTTTACTTTCTGCCAAAAGCACAGAAGAATACAGCAATGTTACGATCATCAAATACGCTTTCATAAAATACCTTTAAAAAGACAGCTATTAATGGCAATAAAAAATGCGCTAATCTCAACAGAAAATCAGCGCATCATTATTCATTCCGTTGCTAGCTAACTAAATCAGCCACCAGCCAGTTTAACTTTCATTCCTTTGGCTTCTAATAGCGATTTAATTAAATCGCGTTTATCACCTTGGATCTCAATTAAACCGTCTTTTACACTACCACCACAGCCACATTTTTTCTTCAGTTCAGCAGCAAGCTTGGCCAGCTCAGCATCATCCAGATCGATACCTGAAACAACACAAACACCTTTACCTTTGCGCCCACTAGTTTGACGCTGAATACGCACAATGCCATCACCGACAGGACGTACAGGCTTTTGTTCTTCTTCTTTAATGCGACCCGCATCTGTGGAATAAACCAAACGAGAGTTATTATCCATGTTAATTACATACCTTGTATATATTCGTCATACTTTTAAGATCCAGTGCATTGCCAACTTAGCTAAACCTTGAATTATTTAGAGTATAGAACGATTAATTTGTTGTAATGTTTCAAGAGGATTATCACTACGTGTAATAGGACGTCCAATCACCATATAATCAACGCCTGCAGCAATGGCTTGTTCTGGTGTCATTACTCGACGCTGATCACCGACATCACTCCCTGCTGGGCGAATACCTGGTGTCACTAATAAGAAATCATCACCACAAACTTGTTTAAAACGTGTAGCTTCATGTGCAGAGCAAACAACACCATCAAGACCACAAGATTTTGCCAGCAATGCCAAGCGCTCCGCTTGTTCTGCTGGTGTTAATGTTATACCCAATTCAATCAGATCAGATTTATCCATACTTGTTAACACCGTTACGGCTGTTAAAAGTGGTGCGTCTTTGCCATAGGATGTAAGGCTCTCTTTAGCTGCACGCATCATGCGACTGCCTCCACTAGCATGTACGTTCACCATCCATACGCCTAAATCAGCTGCGGCTGCAACGGCTCTTGCAACTGTATTTGGAATATCATGAAATTTTAGATCCAAGAAAATATCAAAACCGTCTTTTTGTAACTGTGTGACAAATTGAGGTCCAAAACGGGTAAACATCTCTTTACCTATTTTTAAACGGCAAGATGAGGGATCGATACGTTGTGCAAAATCTAATGCACTTTTTTGATCTTCATAGTCTAATGCCACAATAACGGGCGCACAGGTGAACTCGGGCGATTTTTTATCACAATGAAATGACATTTTAGGGCCTTTATTTATAAAGAGACTATTAAAAAAGTGACATCGTCACTGACCATCTAAACCGCGAATAGGTTTAACGGTATCCCATGAACGACAGGATGGACAATGCCAATATAATGCATGAGAGGTAAAACCACATTTATGACAACGATAATCTGGTTTGGTACGAATTTGTTCACCAACCATATAACGCAATAAGATAAGACTTTCTTTAGCACGACCTTCTTCTGCTTCAGCTAAATGGTAACGCATTAAGCGATAGAAAAGTCGCATTGTAGGATGGCGTTCTAATTGTCGATTAATATAAAGCTGAGCGGCTTCAATACCTTCTTTGGCTTCAATAATATCCGCAAGGTAAAGTTCAGCAATTGCACCGCTATTACTATCAACACATTGGCGTAAATACGCCTCCCAACGAGAATTATCTTCTTGTGTCTGGAAACATTCAAAAAGCATAGGCAGTGTTTCACTCACCATTTCTTTATCTTGCTCGATAACTTTCATCAGCACTTCAATGGCTTTTTGTTTCTCATCACGAGCAATATAAATACGTCCATACATAATTGAAACACGAGCACAGAGAGGATCTGCTTGGCCTGCTTTTTGTAGAAAATTAAGTGCACTATCAAGATTATCACTACTCATTTCTTGAAGTGCCAACTCACAGTAAAAATGTGATATTTGTTCTTTTAATTCATGCTGACCTAATTTTACTAATTTTTCAGCTGTTTCGATGGCTTTGCTCCAATCGCTAGTTAACTGGTAAATAGCCAGCAAAGATTGTAACGCACTTTGGCGAAACTCTTGCTCATCAATAAGTTGCTGAAACATATTTTCAGCTCGATCGTAAACACCCGCAGCAACATAGTCACGGCCAAGTTGTTGAACAGCAAGGAGGCGTTGCTCAAAAGAAAGCGCCGCACTTTCCATTAAGGATTGGTGAATACGAATTGCGCGTTCAACTTCACCACGAGAGCGGAAAAGATTGCCTAACGTAAGATGTGCTTCAAAAGCAGAACTATCTTCTTTAAGCATTTCAAGGAAGAGATCAACTGCTTTATCTTGTTGATCTGAAAGTAAGAAGTTAACACCTGCCACGTATTCTCGTGACAGGCGATCAGCATTCTGCTGTTTATCCTGTTGAGCGCCACGACGCCCCATATACCAGCCGTAAGCTGCCGCGACAGGTAGTAACAGAAACAGCAATTCTAGCATCAGCTATCGTCCTTATTTCGTAGCAGAAGCAACCGTTGGGCGACTTTCTTGACTTTCTTGTTTGGTTTGAGCACTTTCAAGACGTTTAATCTTACGTTTTGCTCGGCCTAATGATAAACGGGCGCGCAAATAGAAAACACCACTTACAATCCAACCAAGAATAAAGCCTACACCAAACAGTGTGGCTAACAAGGTAGAAATACGATATTCACCTTGAGCAATAAGGTAATTGAATGTGACTACCTGATCGTTATTTGAGCCTAAAGTCATGGCAATGACCACGATGGCAAAAACAAGAATAACCAAAATAAAAAGTAGGACTTTTTTCACATTATTTCCTTTTTTATTCTCTTTTCTTTAGTGGACAGATAAAGGTAGCATTTTCACTGCGCACAAAGAAAGTCATTTCTTAGAATCAACTGATTTTCGTATATTTTTTCACATAAATACTGAAAAAGACATTCTGTATCTCAAAAATAAGGGCTATCGTCAGGATTTGAGTAATAAACGTCGCTCAATCACCTTAAATGCACACCAAACCAGCACAGTACTAATAAGAATACCTACAATCACATCGGATGCCCAGTGCATTCCCAACACAATACGCCCTACAGTGACATCGATTCCCCATAATAACCCGAGTGTTGCCAAAAAATAATGACGGCACAACATAAAAAGGACAAAAACAAACAAGGCGAGTGTTGCTGCAAATAAGCTATGCCCTGATGGAAAAGCATAACCGGTTTCCGCTTTCCAATGTTTAAGTTGCCATCCTGGGATCACAGGAGAATTTGCCAATCCATTTTGGAGCAATTGTTCCCGCTCTGATCTTGAAACTTGATAAAATTCCTCTGATGTAATGTGTAAATTGCTACTGACCCAAATAACATAAGGACGAGGTTCTTTGACTGTATTTTTAACTGCAACCTTAATTAATTGCCCAACGGCTAAGGTCGCAATAATTATCACGGCTAATTGAATAAAGTTATTACGTTTTAATTTTAAAGCCATAAACAGTAATACTAAAAACACAATAACACTAATGGCTCCCCAAGGTTTAGCTGCACTGTCTGCTATCCACAATGTGCTTATTCCCCCTAAAGGATGGTCAGTCGGTTGCCATTGCCAACCCAGCATTAACACTACACTAGGTATGCTCAAGAGCAATATACTGCCTAATAAAATTAATATTGTTATCTTCTTATTCAAATATCTACCCTTCTCAAATACAAATACTGTCTTTCGTTTATCTTTGAAGTTTATCAGTATAAACGATGCTCGTTTAGCAATAAATCATTATGCACTAAGGCTCAAAATCTGATAATTTGTGGTGGTGTGAATTTATAAGTGTGTGTTAACCCATTTCCTTGCCTATCAGACATGGAAACATTTCAGTGTTTTATTTCTCTTTGTTCTCGTTATAAAGTGTATAATCTTGAACGAGAGTTTCACCTGAAATTATGAGTCAAAAATAATGAAATTAAGACGTATCGCAGAAGCAAAACTACCTACTCCTTTTGGTGAGTTTTTAATGGTCGGTTTTGAAGAAATCGCAACAGGTAAAGATCACGTCGCCCTAGTCTATGGCGATATCTCAGGCTCAGAACCTGTATTATCTCGTATTCATTCAGAATGCTTAACGGGTGATGCCTTATTTAGTTTGCGTTGTGATTGTGGCTTCCAACTTGAAGCTGCACTTTCACAAATAAGCAAAGCAGGCCGTGGTGTCTTACTTTATCATCGCCAAGAAGGCCGGAATATTGGTTTACTGAATAAAATAAGAGCTTACGCATTACAAGATAAAGGATTAGATACCGTTGAAGCAAACCTCGAATTAGGTTTTAAAGCTGACGAACGCGATTTTACCCTTTGTGCTGACATGTATAATCTATTAGGTGTTCATGAAGTGCGGTTATTAACCAATAATCCGAAAAAAATTGAAATCATGAAAACCGCAGGCATTAATGTTATCGAGCGAGTTCCTTTGATTGTCGGGCGTAATCCAAGTAATGCTCATTATCTTGATACTAAAGCCGATAAAATGGGCCATCTTTTATTTAAGAAAGCGCAATAATAAAGTAACAGCACAGCATTAATTATTTTCAAATCCGAGTCTAAGTTGCTCGGATTTTCTATTTATTCCTTTTATTCTATTACTTTATAAATTAATTCTTTATCTATTTTTCTTTTCTTACATCTGATTTTACACCTTTTTTATCATTAAATTATATCATGTGAAAATTTATCATATGCGATTTCATTGACTCTCTATCGGTTCCTAAGTTATTTATTAATAAATAAATTTTGATAGGAATGCATTATGCCATTACATTTTTCTGGTAGGATTTTCAGCGCGCTATTATTAGTAGGAACATTATTAACAGGATGTGATAATAACGATAAAAACAGCTATTCAATCAAAGTTGGTGTGATCAATGGTGCTGAACAAGATGTGGCTGAAATTGCCAAAAAAGTGGCTAAAGAAAAATATGGCTTAGAGGTTGAGTTAGTAGGTTTTAGTGGCTCATTATTACCAAATGATCCCACAGCGAATAAAGAATTAGATGCTAATGTTTTTCAACATCGTCCTTTTCTTGCTCAAGATAATCAATCTCGTGGTTATAATTTAGTGGCTGTGGGCAATACCTTTGTTTTCCCTATGGCTGGCTATTCAACAAAAATTAAACACCCTTCTGAGTTAAAGTCTGGTGACACCATTGCAGTTCCTAACGATCCAACCAATTTGGGCCGAGCTTTACTGTTATTAGATAAAGAAAAACTTATCACATTAAAACCAAATAGTGGCTTATTACCTACGGCTATTGATATTATTGATAATCCTCTTAAATTAAAAATTATGGAGCTAGAAGGCGCACAATTACCACGAGTGTTAAACGATCCTAAAGTCACCGTTGCCATTATTAGCACCACCTACATCCAACAAATTAATTTATCTCCGACAAAAGACAGTATTTTTATTGAAGATAAAAACTCACCTTACACCAATATTATTGTGGCAAGAGAAGATAATAAAGACGCTGATAATGTACGTGATTTTATCAAAGCTTATCAATCTCCCGAAGTTGCAACAGCCGCCGAAACCATTTTTAATGGTGGCGCAGTTCAAGGTTGGTAAAATTTATTAGCTTTTCTTATGACATACTCCACTTAAACTACCTAAACAAACGCCTCATTAAACTTTTATAATGAGGCGTTTGTTTTTAGATTAAACCGTAAAACGAATTACAGCATATTACGAATAACATAATGTAATATGCCACCGTGTTGGAAATAAGCGAGTTCGGTTTGTGTATCAATACGGCAACGCGCCATAATAGTTTCAGTGCGATTATCCGCAAAAGTAATATTAACCGCGACATCTTGGCCTGGTGTTAATGCATTAAGTCCGGTGATCTCAATTTTCTCATCACCTTTTAAGCCTAATGTTTGACGTGTAACACCTGCGGGGAATTCTAACGGTAAAACACCCATACCAATCAAGTTAGAACGATGAATACGCTCAAAAGAGCCCGCAATCACGACACGAACACCTAATAAACGCGTTCCTTTTGCTGCCCAGTCACGGCTAGAGCCTGAACCATACTCACTCCCTGCAATGATCGCCAGTGGGGTGTTTTCTTGCTGATAACGCATTGCAGCATCATAAATTGCTAACGTTTCCCCTGTTGGAATATGTTTGGTAAAACCACCTTCAATTCCCGGAACCATTTCATTACGAATACGAATATTGGCAAAGGTGCCTCGCATCATAACTTCATGATTACCACGTCGAGAGCCGTAGGAGTTAAAATCTTTCGGTTCTACCCCATGTTCACGCAAATAACGCCCTGCGGGACTATCGGCTTTAATGTTTCCAGCAGGTGAAATATGGTCAGTTGTTACCGAATCACCTAAAATTGCCAAGATACTGGCTTGATGAATATCATTAATTGGTGCTGGCGTTTTCGTCATTCCTTTAAAGAAAGGTGGATGACGAATATAAGTAGAATCTGCCTGCCAAGTATAAACTGGCGTATTTTGTGTTTTCAGTGATTTCCATGTTTCATCTCCCTCAAACACCGCAGAGTACTCTTTATGGAACATCTCCGTTTTCACTTTTTCAACAGCATCCGCAATAGCCTTACTGTCAGGCCAAATATCTTTTAAGTAAACAGGGTTACCCTGCTTATCTTTACCTAAAGGCTCTTTAGTAAGATCGATACTCATATTTCCTGACAATGCATAAGCAACCACTAGCGGAGGCGAAGCTAACCAGTTGGTTTTCACTAATGGATGGATACGACCTTCAAAGTTACGATTACCTGATAATACCGCTGCAATAGTTAAATCATTGTCTTTAATTGCGCTTTCAATTGGCGCTAATAAAGGCCCTGAATTACCAATACAAGTAGTACAACCGTAACCCACAAGATTAAAACCTAACTCATCAAGATAAGGCGTTAATCCCGCTAAATTAAGGTAATCTGTGACGACTTTAGAGCCGGGTGCTAAAGAGGATTTAACCCAAGGCTTACGTTGCAATCCTTTTTCTACTGCATTTTTAGCCAGTAACCCCGCAGCCATTAAGACATTTGGATTTGAAGTATTTGTACAGGATGTGATTGCGGCAATAACGACAGCGCCATCAGTGAGTTTAAATTCAGGATAATTATCAATTTTTACTTCAGGAAAGTGTGAAAGTGGTTTCTTGTTTGTTTCAAGCTCCACTGCCGCTTTAAATGCATTAGGAACACTTGCTAAATTTACTCTATCTTGAGGACGTTTAGGTCCAGCTAGGCTTGCTTCAACGGTTCCCATATCAAGAGATAATGTAGAGGTGAAGATAGGCTCATCACCTGTATGACGCCATAAACCTTGTTCTTTACTATAAGCTTCAACTAAAGCAATTTCTTGCTCTTCTCGCCCAGTTAAACGCAAATAATCAAGCGTAATATTGTCTATTGGGAAAAAGCCACATGTTGCTCCGTATTCTGGCGACATATTAGCTATTGTTGCCCGATCAGCTAAAGGTAATGAGGCTAAACCATCTCCGTAAAACTCAACAAATTTTCCTACTACACCGTGGGCTCGTAACATTTGGGTGACAGTAAGCACAAGATCTGTTGCTGTAATACCTTCTCGCAGTTTGCCTGTCAGTTTAAAACCAACAACATCAGGAATAAGCATTGAAATAGGCTGACCTAACATTGCTGCTTCAGCTTCAATACCTCCAACCCCCCAACCTAAAACACCGAGGCCATTAATCATGGTTGTGTGAGAATCTGTTCCTACTAAGGTATCTGGATAAGCTACATAGCGACCATCTTTTTCTTCAGACCAGATAGCTTTACCTAAATACTCAAGGTTTACCTGATGGCAAATCCCTGTTCCTGGTGGCACAACACGAAAACGCTCAAATGATTGCTGCCCCCAACGCAAGAAAAGGTAACGTTCATAATTGCGTTCCATTTCTATTTCAACGTTTTCAGCAAATGCATTTTTACTTGCGTATTCATCAACCATCACAGAGTGATCGATAACTAAATCAACGGGCGACAATGGATTAACCTTTTCCACCTGTCCGCCCAATGATTTTACTGCTTCTCGCATTGCGGCTAAGTCAACAACAGCAGGCACACCGGTAAAATCCTGCATTAAAACCCTTGCTGGTCGATAAGCTATTTCACGAGATGCATGAGCAGTTTTTTGCCAATCAACTAACGCCTTAATATCATCTTCAACTACCGTATCATTGTCGAGATAACGTACTAAATTTTCTAACAGTACCTTCAGAGATTTAGGAAGACGGGTAATATCACCTAATTGACGAGCAACTTCAGTAAGGCGGTAATACTCATATTCACGTGATCCAACTAAGAGCGTGGAATGACTCTCTTTTTTCAAGTGTAACGACATAGCTCCTCCTTCTTATTTTTATACTGACAGCATGTTTAAACCATCAAAATAGGTAAGGTTATCTATTAAACATATCATATAACTTATAAT
The DNA here is from genome assembly GCF_040140305.1 of Proteus sp. fly-1008. Lineage (NCBI taxonomy): Bacteria > Pseudomonadati > Pseudomonadota > Gammaproteobacteria > Enterobacterales > Morganellaceae > Proteus > Proteus sp. fly-1008. The sequence continues at coordinate 178,535 of NZ_JBEEWH010000001.1, read as the reverse complement.
TTGGCTTAAGGATCACACAATTTGTTAACGTAATGTTATGGCCGTCATAGTGTTAATAAATTTTAGTCTCAAGGTTTTCATCTAATTAGGATTTAATAACGGAGGTATAACAACTGTGAAAGGATAAAATTTATGAATAATAAACAATCTGAGTTACTAAAGAATATAATGAGTGCCGATCATTACTTTGCTGAACCTATCACGCCCCCTTTTCCGCAAACTTTATCGATAAACTCATTACATTCTCAAAATCTAAAAGATACTGAAGGCTTGGTGCAATTTATTATCGCCTCACCAAAATTGTTTGAAGAATTTGAAATAGAAAAAATGTTAAAACTTAAAAATATTCAAATTGGACTTATTTCTATCATAGCGAACCATCTTGCCGCATTAAAAAAGGAAGACAACGAAGCCTATTATCGTCCTGAACATTGGTTAGAGACGCTGAATCATCTTCCTCTTTTAGGACAAAATAAGGTGGAAACAAAAAATCTCCACAAACAGACATTTGATCTTTCGGTTGCTCAAGCTTTTATTCAGTTATTACTCGGTACAGCGATTAATGCCACCTCACCTGCTTTAAGTGAGTTTATTGATTTTTTACGTACTCAAGGCCAAAAAATAGAAATTGGATTACGACAATCATTAGATAGTTATCAAACAATAACCGTTGCAGGAGTGACCGAGATCCTTAATCATAACAACCACCTTATTTTTGTACCTAAGTTAAAAATCCTGAGCTTACGTTTTTCATATCAATCAGCAAAAATGCTCCTTGCCAGTTGTATTGGACGTAAATTTACTGTGTCTTTAGAGTACAGCACGATCACCTCTATCTTTGATGCTAATGCACTGGATGATCCGGAAATTAATCAACAGTTTTATGATTTTTTAAATAAATATCGTCAACTAAGAATTACAAAATCAGACGCTTTTTTTAGTGGGGATTTTTATTTGAAATAAGTTATGCGGGGTTAAGATTGATGATTACGCTTGAAGGCGGGAATTACCCGCCTTTCAGTATTAAACTAATGGCAATTCAATATCTTTAAATAGCTCTTCAATTTCTTCATGTGTTCGCAATGTAACTGCTTGTTCAATTAAATTACGAGTTAGATGTGGGGCAAAACGCCACATAAAATCATACATATAACCACGTAAGAAACCACTGCGACGGAACGCAATTTTCGTTGTGCTGTAGCTAAACTTATCGCGCATATCAATCGCCACTAAATCACTGTCTAGCACAGGATCAAACGCCATACTAGCAATTACACCAATACCTAAATGCAATCTTACATACGTTTTAATGACATCAGCATCTGTTGCAGTGAAAACAATTTTAGGTTTTAAACCTACTTGGCCAAAAGCATCATCAAGATCAGAACGCCCTGTAAAACCTTGGGTATAAGTCACGATGTCGTAACCAGCAAGCTCTTTCAGTGTGACTTCTCTTTTTTGTGCCAAAGGATGATCTTTAGGAACCACCACAATACGATTCCATCGATAACAAGGTAGCATCACTAAATCGTTATAAAGATGCAGTGACTCTGTCGCAATAGCGAAATCACTTTTACCTCTGCAAACATCTTCAGCTATTTGTGTTGGTGAACCTTGATTCATATGTAATGAAACATCAGGATAACGCTCAATAAAGCCTTTTATCACAGGTGGCAATACATAACGAGCTTGAGTATGTGTTGTTGCAATAGACAGTGAGCCTCTATCCGGATAAGTATGTTCCCCTGCTGCAGAGCGAATGGCTTCTGTTTTTGACAAGATTTCTCTAGACAGCCTAACAATCTCTTCACCTGCGGGTGTTACATGCGTTAAATGTTTACCACTACGAGAAAATATTTGTATACCTAATTCATCTTCTAACATACGGATCTGCTTACTTATCCCCGGTTGAGATGTATACAAACGCTCTGCCGTGGTTGATACATTTAAATCGTTATTCACCACTTCAACGATATAACGCAACTGTTGTAATTTCATAGAGAGGCTATCCCTTCAACAAAAGACTTATTATTCCGTTATTCTATTTATATTCATATAACTAAAAAGAATAATAAAGATGTAATATATAACCACTATATCACTTATTTCATTTCGGTCTAACGTAATTAATAGGGTTATTTAGGTTTTGTTATATCGAATGGTTATAAGCTATAAATAAGCATAAAAAAAGCTGACTAAATGTCAGCTTTTATTCTAGAACAATAATGGCTTTAAATTATTTAATTACACCGCATGCCATTCTTGCACCACCACCGCCAAGCGCTTCTGGATTATCCGAATAGTTATCACCACCGACATGCACCATTATGGCTTTATCTTTCACTTGCTCAAGTTTAGTTAATTTTGGCGCTAATACTGCGTAATCAGCAACACCTTTATCATTAACAACCAATCCAGGTAAATCACCTAAGTGCCCTTCATTATTATAAGGCCCCAAATGAACCCCCGTTTTTTCAGGATCTAAATGACCACCCGCTTTTAAAGCAGGAACCGGTTTACCCTCTTTCATATCTGGCTCACAAGAGCCATTAGCATGAATATGAAAACCATGCACACCGGGGGTTAATCCTGTCAATTTTGGCGTAAATAACAGCCCATAATCGGTTTCTGTGATGGTAACAACACCAATATCGTTACCTGCACCTGTAGGAAGCGCTTCTTTCAACGTGACATCTAATGTGGCTGCACTCGCCACTGAGGTGAAGAGTAAACTAGAGAGTAACAAAGGCATCAGTTTCATAGTATCTCCGTCTTATTATTAGCAAAGTAAAATATCAGACAAATAGAAATTAACCACTTATACTGTTTCAATGTACATTAATTAGCATATCTTCTTCATACAAAAAAAGCGACTAACTCTCATTAGTCGCTTTTTTATTTATCGAGTGATACCAATGTTATTTGGTTTTTTCAACCCATTTACCATCGATATAAAACGCAGACCAACCCGTTGCTTTGCCATCTTTTTCAGAAGAAACATATTGTTGTTTAGTTTTACGACTAAACCGCACAATAGTTGGATTTCCTTCTGGATCAGCCACAGGCGCTTCAGCTAAATAACGCATTTTCTCTGCTAATCTGTCTTTAAAGCGAACCAATTCTTCTACTTTTGGTGCGCGCGTTTCTCTTGATTTAGGGAAGGTATTTGCGGCTAAGAATACACCCGCAGCACCATCACGTAAGACAAAATACGCATCAGATTTTTCACACGGCAACTCAGGAAGCGGTACAGGATCTTCCTTCGGTGGCGCAATTTCACCACTTTTTAAGATTTTACGGGTATTTTTACATTCATCATTGGTGCAACCCATGTATTTACCAAAACGCCCCATTTTCAGATGCATTTCAGAGCCACATTTATCACACTCTATGACAGGCCCTTCGTAACCTTTTAAGCGGAATTCACCCTCTTCGACTTCATAACCATCACATGCCGGATTATTACCACAAACATGTAATTTACGATGCGTGTCAATCAGATAGCTGTCCATTGCAGTACCACATTTCGGACAACGACGACGTGCACGTAATGCGTTAGTTTCTGCATCTTCCCCTTCAAGAATATTCAATAATTCATCTTCAGGGATAAGGTTAATAGTCTGTTTACAACGTTCTTTTGGTGGCAATGCGTAACCTGAGCAACCTAAGAACACCCCCGTTGTTGCCGTTCGAATTCCCATATGACGAGAACATGTCGGACATTCAATTGAGGTAATAACCATTGGGTTTGGTCGCATTCCGCCTTCTTCAGGATCTTTTTCAGCCACTTCGAGTTGCTGACTAAAATCTGAGAAAAACGCATCTAATACCGCTTTCCAATTTTCTTCATTATTCGCAACATGGTCGAGGTGATCTTCCATTTGCGCAGTGAAATCGTAATTCATTAAATCGCTAAAATTCTCTTCTAAGCGATCAGTAACAATTTCACCCATTTTTTCTGCATAAAAACGGCGATTTTCAACTTTTACATAACCACGATCTTGAATAGTGGAAATAATAGACGCATAAGTTGAAGGACGACCAATACCGCGTTTTTCTAATTCTTTAACTAACGTAGCTTCACTAAAACGTGCTGGTGGCTTAGTAAAGTGTTGAGTTGGTTCTAATTCAACTAAAGCAAGTTTTGCGCCAACATCAACAGCCGGCAACGTCTTATCTTCATCTTTATTACGCATTGCTGGCATCACTTTCGTCCAACCTGCAAAACGTAGAGTACGACCTTTAGCACGTAATTTATAATCACCTGATTCGACTGTTAATGTCGTTGAATCATATTTTGCTGGTGTCATTTGACACGCCACAAATTGGTTCCAAATTAGTTGATATAATCGTTTGGCATCGTTATCCATATCTTTTAAAGATTCTGCGATAACGTTGATATCCGAAGGACGAATAGCTTCGTGCGCTTCTTGCGAATTTTCTTTGCTCGAATAAACATTTGGCTCTTTCGGCAAATACTTAGCACCAAATTGCTCACTGATATAATCACGCGCCATTTGAATTGCATCCTGACTTAAGTTAGTCGAGTCAGTACGCATATAGGTAATATAACCAGCTTCATAAAGGCGTTGAGCTAGCATCATTGTCTTTTTCACACCAAAACTTAAACGCGTACTTGCCGCTTGTTGTAAAGTTGATGTGATAAGTGGTGCACTTGGTTTGCTTGATGTTGGTCTATCTTCACGATCTTTTACTGTGAAGGTTGCATTTTTTAATACATTAACCGCAACCTGTGTTTCATCAGATGAAACAGGATTGAAGGCTTTATCATTATAATGCGTGACTTCCATACGCAATGGTTGTTCATCAGGTGTTAATAATGATGCGTGTAACTGCCAATATTCTTCAGGAACAAAGGCTTTAATCTCACGCTCACGTTCAACCAATAGACGAACAGCGACAGATTGCACTCGACCCGCAGATAATCCACGAGCGACTTTTTTCCAAAGTAAAGGTGAAACCATATAGCCCACAACACGATCCATAAAACGACGTGCTTGTTGCGCGTTAACGCGGTCTATATTTAACTCACCTGGAGTTTGGAAAGCTTGTGTAATAGCATTTTTCGTGATTTCGTTAAAAACCACTCGACTAAATCTTTCATCATCACCGCCGATAACTTCGCGCAAATGCCACGCGATAGCTTCTCCTTCGCGGTCAAGGTCCGTTGCGAGATAGACATGATCAGCTTTATCAGCCAATGCTTTTAGTTCAGCCACAACCTTTTCTTTGCCGGGTAGAATTTGATAGTTCGCATTCCATCCGTTATAGGGATCGATTCCCATACGGCTGACTAAGGCTGATTTCTCATCCTTTTTAACTTTTTTCACGCCTTTCGTGGCGGATGAGTTTTCGCTCTTCTGGCTGCCAGAACCACTCTTGGGCAAATCACGAATGTGACCCACGCTAGATTTAACTACGTAGTCATTGCCAAGATATTTATTGATCGTTTTGGCTTTTGCCGGGGACTCCACGATTACAAGAGCTTTACCCATAATTACCTTTACCTAATTAAACTTTGTTATGACGGTATTGTTTAATACCCTCAACTAAAAAAATGTTTAAAATCTCTTTTTTATATTGCGTTAGTTTTGCAATATATCAACCTGTTTTTATTCAAAGCTTTTGTTTGAGCTCAAAACTCATTACTTTTTTTGAGGTATTTTAATCACCTCACTGCTTTGATCGGGCAACGGGCAAATTATATTTGCTACATATAGCGTAGCTAAGCTTTTAAAAATGCCACACTCTACCTGATAAAAAGTGAGGCGCAACAAATTATTTTTCTAAGGAGCACAAATTATGTCAACACAAACTACACCGATTACAACAGAGATGCTACTTGAAAAAGCGAATAAAATCATATGTGAACATGAAGATTATTTACAAGGTATGCATGCAGATTCTGTTGAACAAAAAGGTAATGTCCTCGTATTTAAAGGCGAATTTTTTTTAGATGAGCAAGGTTTACCTACAGCAAAAAGCACTGCGGCTTTTAATATGTTTAAGCATTTAGCACATGTGTTATCAGATAAGTATCATTTAGAATAATCGCCGTTAGGATTATTTCACACTTAATCTCACTATCGAGAAAGAGACGTTACTTGCCAGTTATTGCTTTTTCAAAAAAATAACTGGCATAAAAAATCACATACAAAGAATAAAAATGCAAAAAAGGAAGGCGATTTATTGTTTTCTGATGTTTATGATTATACCTACCTATTAATATAATCAGTAATATCAATTATTTTTATTTTGTTTTTACCGCTATATTGGCACCTCCTAGAAAGAGGAAATATTTACCCTGTTGTTGTTAAGCAATATCAATTATTTCTTTGATTGCCAGTGAATACTTCACTGGCTTTTTTTTGCCTTATTGCAATACGATTTGCCAATAAGACATCAAAATAGCGGTTTGAAAAATTCAAGAAGTGTTGATAAACAAGAAGGGAAAATAACAGCGATACCAAGCTTTAAGTTTTAAATTCTCGGTATCGCTAAATAAAGCTTAATCTTGTGTACTCGTTTGGGTTATAGCAATGGTTTTTTACTTCTTTGAACCCAGCGCATCATCAATTTATCAACGCTTTCCATTGCACCCCCCGTAACACGTTCAACCATTTTCTTTTTAAGAACATATTGAACAGAAAAGACTTCATAGTCGTTAATGTGATTAATTAACCAGTCATCACTCACACCAACTTCATCAATTAAGCCTTTATTCAATGCTTCTGTGCCGTACCAATATTCTCCAGTCGCGACACTATCAATATCAAGTTGAGGGCGGTATTTATGTACAAAAGATTTAAATAACAAGTGTGTTTCATTTAAATCTTGTTTAAATTTCTCACGACCTTCTTCTGTGTTTTCACCCAACAAAGTTAATGTACGTTTATATTCACCAGCAGTATGTAACTCAACATCAATATCATTTTTCTTAAGCAATCGGTGAATGTTAGGGATTTGAGCAACGACACCAATTGAGCCAATAATCGCAAAAGGTGCTGCGACGATTTTATCAGCCACACAGGCCATCATATATCCACCACTTGCGGCGACTTTATCGACAACCGCAGTAAGTTTAATGCCTTTTTCTTTTAAACGTGTTAATTGCGCAGCAGCTAGCCCATATCCATGAACCATGCCACCTGGGCTTTCTAAACGGAGTAAAACTTCATCACTGGTTTGGGCAACAGAAAGAATGGCACTGATCTCTTCACGTAATGCACCTACTTCATGCGCATCCATACTACCATTGAAATCAAGAACATATAAACAAGGTTTTACAACGCCTTTCTTACCTTCTTTCGCATTGTTTTTACTTTGTTTATTTTCTTTTTTCTGCTGTTTTTTAAACGCTTTGTACCAGACCTTTAATTCAGCATCATCCATTCTCGCTTGTTGCATTACCCGCTGTTTTTCTTCATAAGCTTCAGCAAGATCTGTCACTTTTAACGTGCCTTTTCGATTTTGCTTCTTATTTCCAATAACGATAAAAAACAACACAATAGCGATAATAGCCACGACAACCGTGGCGATCTCTGCTAAAAACAGTCCATATTGTAAAATATACTCCACAAAGACCTCTTTTTAAGGTTAATAACACTGACTAAAACCAATATGCCTAGTTTAACGAAATTCTGCTTTAGCGCTAGTCACAAAGGCATAATTATGGGCGATACCATAAAGAAAATAGCCATAAATTGTAAACAAAAAACTAGACTAAACTGGTCGCTAGACAAATAAGACGTTACACTTTATTTACTTTTTACTAGACAGGACATCAATATGTTGCAATATCAACCGGATCATAGCGTGCTAAAAGATAAAATTATTCTAGTAACTGGTGCTGGTGATGGCATAGGAAAAGAAGCCGCACTAACTTATGCGCAATATGGCGCAACACTTATCTTATTAGGCCGTACTTTATCAAAACTTGAAGATGTTCAAGAAGAAATCATTACATCAGGAGGACAACAACCAATGTTGTATCCCCTTGATTTACTTACAGCAACTGAAAATGATTTTCAGCAATTTGCTGATACGCTTGTTAAACGCTTTCCTCACCTTGATGGTGTGCTACAAAATGCAGGTCTGCTAGGTGTTGTTGAACCAATCATTAATCAACCAAGTAACCTTTGGCATGATGTTATGCAAGTTAACGTCAACGCGACATTCATGCTGACTAAAGCACTGTTACCTTTAATGCTAAAAGCCCCTCATGCAAGTCTTATTCTCACCACATCCAGCGTCGGGCGCCAAGGTCGTTACGGTTGGGGCGCTTATTCTGTTTCCAAATTCGCAACAGAAGGCTTTATGCAGGTACTCAATGAAGAATATAACGATAGCACCTTACGAATTAACTGCATTAATCCTGGTGGCACTCGTACCGCAATGAGAGCCAGTGCGTTTCCTGATGAAAATGCACAAAAGCTAAAAACACCTAAAGACTTAATGCCGTTATATCTCTACTTGATGAGTGATGACAGCATCGATGTAAAAGGACAATCTTTAGATGCCCAACCAGGTCGCAAAGCCGGCCCTGCTGAATAACATAAACTCGAGGTCAAAAATGAATGATGCACAACACCAAAAACGCCAACAACGTTTAAAAGAGAAAGTAGATACCCGAATTGAGCAAGCTCAAAGAGAACAAGGTATTTTGATGATATTTACAGGTAATGGTAAAGGTAAAACGACGGCAGCGATGGGCACAGCGACACGTGCTGTTGGTCATCAAAAAAAAGTCGGTGTTGTGCAATTTATTAAAGGAACATGGGAGAACGGTGAACGTAATTTATTAGAACAATTTGGTGTGCCTTTTTATGTCATGGAGACAGGCTTTACTTGGGAAACTCAAGATAAAAGTACTGATACAACTGCTTGCTTAAATACATGGCAATATGCACTCAAACTGCTTAACAACCCAGAGTATGATTTAGTTATCCTTGATGAAATTACCTATATGATTAGCTTTAACTATTTACCATTAGATGAGGTTATTTCAGCGATTAGCTCTCGCCCTGCGCACCAAAACATTATTATTACAGGGAGAGGCTGCCATAGAAAATTAATTGAGTTAGCTGATACGGTGACAGAAATGCGTCCTGTCAAACATGCTTTTGATAGTGGGATAAAAGCACAACAAGGCATAGATTGGTAACTCTGAGTAACAAGCGCAATCTAAACATTACATAAGAATGGGCTCTCCTAAAATACCCGCACCAAATATGCGTCCATTTTTTTTAATAAAATCTAAATACATCTCTCTATCAACAAAAATATGTCTTCTTATTTGTTGATCATAGAGTATTGCCATCTTCATAATATGTTTATGATACTCATCATAAAATAATATTCTTTCAGTAGAGTTTCTCGATGTTAAATATTTTTTAACTATTTCGTGGATACTTATTGCCTCTTTCATTAAGTTTTCATCACTGAAACTAAAGTTAGCTTCTAACGGAGATAAACTATCTGTTCGTGTATTATTTTCATCGATCCAGTTAAATTGGTTTTCTGCTTTATATTGGGTTAATAAATCACGCTCTGAATAAAATTTAATACCATAGGGAAACTTAATAATATATTGATGGAAATCATTTTTTGTAAAACATTTGGTCAACACATTTACTTTTTCATTACCTTCCCAATCAGATAAATAAGTAGGTAATGATTCATCGATTGGAATATCACAATTAAATATATTATTATCAATAAAGAGAGAATCTGAGCTATTTATCGCACCTCTTAAAAGTATACCATTTACCCATACAGTACGCTCCTCTATGTGCATCTCTTCAGATGGAGTATATTCTTGTTTAAATAATGCTGTAAAACTATAATATATATCCCTATTAGGATTAATTATGCCGCCCCGATTTCCCGGATAAACCATAAATATACTTTGTTTGCCTTGCCCATCAACAAGTACATGTTCACCATTATTTAGTTTGATTTTTTTTACTTCACCTTTTCCCATTACAAATTTAATATTATCAATTTTAAACTCTAAAAGTTCTAATTGGTTATTACTGATGTAGAAAACACCATTTTGCTTTTCTCTTATTGCGGGATAATCACACCCCGTGACTAAAGAGGTTATATATAATGCTGCTATCAAATAAAAATAACGATACATATTATTTTGAATACCTTATCGTTAAATATCAATTTATATCGTGGAAACAATATAACTATCATAGATATATTTATAATAAAAATAAAGTCATCAAAAAAGAGGCTCCCAATGTTTATTGGTTGCCTCTTAATGAAAAATGATATTTTAATTTAAATTAATAAATAATTATTCGAAAACTACTTATTATTTCCAGCTGACTGACGACGACTTGACGCTCTTTTTGCAGGTGACGTAGAGGTACGAGCTGATATTTTAGTATGACGCTTAACCGCACGACGAATTTGATTTGCTTTAATTCGACGTTGGTCTTTTTCTACCGCCACTTTTGTTACTGTCTCATCATTTAATTCAACCAGTTGACGCAAGTAGTTAATCTGCTCTAATCCAAGTTCTACCCAACCACCGCGTGGTAAGCCTTTAGGTAAATCAATATCACCATAGCGAACACGAATAAGACGACTTACTTGAACACCAACAGCTTCCCACATACGGCGAACTTCGCGGTTACGGCCTTCTGTCAGTGAAACGTTGTACCATTGGTTAATCCCTTCACCACCACGATAAGAAACAGAGCGAAATGATGCTGGGCCATCTTCTAATTGCACACCACGAGTTAATTGACGAATTTTAGCGTCATCAATTTCACCGAAAACACGAACTGCATATTCACGTTCAACCTCACGGCTTGGGTGCATTAAACGGTTAGCTAATTCACCATCTGTTGTAAATAACAATAATCCACTGGTATTCACATCAAGACGACCAACAGCGATCCAGCGAGCACTGTTAAGACGAGGAAGACGTTGGAAAACGGTAGGACGGCCTTGTGGGTCACTACGAGTGCACAGTTCACCTTCAGGTTTGTAATACGCTAACACTCGACAAACATCTTTTTGGGCTTCGCGAATATTTAAAATACGACCATCTAAGCGGATTTTTGCTGTTGTGGTGACATCAATACGATCACCTAATTTTGCTTTTGTACCATCAATGCTGATACGTCCTTCTTGAAGGTAACCCTCAATCTCACGACGAGAGCCGTGGCCAGAACGAGCCAGAATTTTTTGTAATTTTTCAGTACGTTGCGATTTATCGCTCATGAAACAACCTCATGTGTCGCCTTCACAGGCGTCATAAAAATAGAATTAATTTTTAAAAAATCAATTAAGTAAAAAATAACCCATGTTTATTAAATTCACTCATAAACATAGGCTTATTGATTCAATAGTGAACAATGTTGATGCTTTTCACATCAACATTGTGATAAATAGTCTCGATAAAATAGCATGACGGTTTTACTTCTTTTTGTTATGTATAGTAGCGTTTCAACGAAAACGCTCATTGACATAACCGATGTTAAAAACAAACACCGTGATTTTTATCGCAATGTATAAATTTAACACAAGCGGTAAATCCCTTCACCTTTTATCTCTTTATCTCACGATAAATTTCTTTATTATGCGTCTATCGGATCGATATTTAGTTTAATCGGCCAAATCATTTACTGAAATGGAGTAATATCTCCAGTGCCTTCTCGGATTATCACCGGGCTATCTTCTGTTAAATCAATGACTGTTGTAGGCTTTTGACCTAAATAGCCACCATGGATCACTAAATCCACTTGTTTGCTTAATAAATCGTTGATTTCTTCAGGATCAGACTCTGCAAAATCATTACCTGGTAAAATCAGACTAGTTGACATCAATGGCTCACCAATATTTTCTAACAATGCTAATGCAATAGGATTAGAAGGAACACGTAAACCAATCGTCTTACGTTTATCATTCATCAAACGTTTTGGTACATCTTTAGTCGCTTTTAAGATAAAGGTGTAATTACCTGGAGTGTTATTTTTTATTAATCGAAATACCACGTTATCAACATAAGCGTAATTAGCGATTTCTGATAGATCGCGACACATCAGTGTGAAATTATGGTTTTTATCTAATTGACGAATACGACAAATCCGCGTCATTGCATCTTTATTTTCTAAGCAACAGCCAATAGCATAGCCAGAATCTGTTGGATAAATCACCACTCCGCCTTTGCGTAAAATATCAGCACTTTGTTCAATTAAACGAGCCTGCGGATTATCAGGGTGAATATAAAAAAGTTGGCTCATACATCCCTCAACGAATATCTAATGTTACTCCTGCCATAGCGACCAAACTGGTTCAACGCCACCGGGTAACCATAAATTACGCCCCAACTCTATCCACGAGCAAGGACGATGAAAATCAGAACCTAACGAAGCTTTTAACTCATAAGATTGAGCTAATGCTGCGTGTTGTTCCCGTTCTTGTGGTGGTTGTTGGCATTGTGCCACTTCGATTGCATCACCACCTTGTTGTTTAAAATAAAGTGTTAATCGTTTTAACCATTTAGAAGATAGACCATATCGGCCCGGATGTGCTAACACTGCAACACCACCAGCAGCATGAATTGCTGTGACAGCGTCACCGATCGAGCACCATTGCGGGGGTACATAGCCCGTTTTTCCTTTCGCTAAATAACGTTTAAATACTTTATTAACTGAGGCAACATGTCCGTCATTCACTAAAAAGCGAGCAAAATGCCCTCTTGTTACTTGCCCACCATGCGCTAGCGCTTTAGCACCTTCAAAAGCATTGGCAATACCTGCTTTTTCTAATCGCTCACCTATCATTATCGCACGTGTTTCACGACATTGACTTTGTGATGAAAGGAGCGATTTCATCGCGTTATGGTCGATATCCATATTTAATCCAACAATATGGATTTCTATATTCTCCCACAAAGTCGATATTTCGACACCTGATATCAGAGTAAGAGGCAGATTTTTTTCTGTAATATAATGGTTAGCAGGTGCAATGGCCGCTGTTGTATCGTGATCCGTGATCGCTAAAACATTAATTTGACGCTCTATCGCTCTATCAACCAGTTCTTCTGGTGAAAGCTCGCCATCTGACGCGGTAGTGTGGCTGTGTAAATCATAAATCACTCTTAAATCAGATAGCCCTTCAGTCATCACGTCTCCCTTTTTACCTTAGCAAGATAATAATTTTTAAAGAGTATGCCATAAAGTACTTGACGAACCTAACGCAATCCAGTTTACTAGTACGCAACACGAGCTAGTTCACTTTCTATTTATCTGTCGTTGGCTGTAAGGAGATCTTATGAATATCAATCAACATCTTATCGCTCTTTGGTGGCGCAACACTCTTTTATGGGCGGTTTGATCTCCGGCTTAACGTCAGTGATATCTAAAACCCGCCTACGCGGGTTTTTTTATGCTTTAAAAACAGTAAATAAAGAAAATAATATAGAGCGATAACAATGAATACATCACTTGCATTCCCATTTAATACCAAGGCAACGCCACTGCCTTATCACAGCGAACCAGCTTTGCTTTTCAATACATTATGTGAAAATCAACACTACACATTATTGTTAGAATCTGCACAAATCGACACTAAAGCAAACTTAAAAAGCTTATTAATTGTTGATAGTGCATTACGCATCAGTGCAGTAAAAAATCAAGTCACTATTGATGCATTAAGCGTTAATGGGCAAGCGTTATTGCCAGCATTAAAAATCGCACTAAAAGAAAAAGCTAGTTTAACGTTAGAGAGCGACAAACAGTGTGTTTTTAATTTTGCAACGCCTTCACAAGAGACTGATGAAGAAAGCAAATTAAAATCAGCTAGCGTATTTGATGCGTTACGTTTCTTTCTTGTTAATAAAGACACTAAAGATGCAAACTTTATCTTTGTTGGTGGCTTATTTGCGTATGATTTAGTCTGCGGATTTGAGTCTATTCCTGAATTAGAAAGTGATTTTTCTTGCCCTGATTATTGCTTTTATTTAGCTGAACAATTAATCGTGATCGACCATCAAAATAAAGATAGCCAGTTGGTTTCTATTGCATTTACTGATGATAAAACAGAATGTCAACGCCTCACTTTACGACAAACCGAATTAATTTCGCTAGCTAAACAACCATTAAAACACCCTATTCGCCCCGCTTTAACAGCAGAGGGTTCAGCGATACACGCCAATATGGACGATAAAGGCTATGGTGATATCGTTGAGGCGATGAAAACCTATATTCGTCGTGGTGATATTTTCCAAGTCGTGCCATCACGTCGTTTTCAAGTAGCTTGCCCTTCACCACTTGCTGCATATCAAGTGTTGAAACAGAAAAACCCAAGCCCGTATCTGTTTTATATGCAAGATGCTCTATTCACTGTTTTTGGTGCATCACCAGAAAGCGCACTAAAATATCAAACCAGTGATCGCCAAATTGAAATTTACCCTATTGCGGGAACTCGTCCTAGAGGACGCAATGCCGATGGTTCAATTAATGCAGATTTGGACAGCCGCATTGAGCTAGAAATGCGTACTGACACCAAAGAACTTTCAGAGCATTTAATGTTAGTTGATTTGGCGCGTAATGATTTGGCTCGTATTTGCCAAGCTGGCAGTCGCTATGTTGCGGAACTAACAAAAGTTGATCGTTATGCTTTTGTGATGCACTTAGTCTCTAGAGTGGTAGGTAAATTACGTGATGATTTAGATATTTTCCATGCTTACCAAGCATGTATGAATATGGGAACACTATCAGGTGCCCCTAAAGTCAGTGCTATGCAATTAATTGCTCGTTATGAAAAAACGAAACGTGGTAGCTATGGTGGAGCCATTGGTTATTTTACTGGCGCTGGTGATTTTGATACTTGCATAGTTATTCGCTCTGCTTATGTTGAAAATAATATTGCTACTATTCAAGTTGGCGCTGGAATTGTGCTCGATTCTGATCCCAAAATGGAAGCGGAAGAAACCCGCAATAAATCACAAGCTGTAATTAATGCCATTTTGCAAGCTCACACAGAAGTACAAATGCAGGAGGCTTGCTAATGGCAACTATCTTACTTCTCGATAACATCGACTCTTTTACCTACAACCTAGTCGATCAACTGCGTAGCCTCGGTAATACCGTCGTCATTTATCGTAATAGCGTCACTGCCGATTTTATTGAACAGAAATTACATGAACTAGATAACCCTATTTTATTGTTATCTCCGGGGCCTGGCGCACCTTCACAAGCTGGTTGTATGCCTGAACTATTGAAGCGTGTACTCGGTACATTACCTGTCGTTGGCATCTGTTTAGGCCATCAAGCCATCATTGAAGCTTACGGTGGAAAAGTTTCTTCATGTGGAGAGATCTTACACGGTAAAGCGACATTGGCTGAACATGATAACAGTGAGATGTTTGTTAATTTACCCAACCCTTTACCTGTTGCACGCTATCATTCGCTTTCTGGAGAACACGTTCCCGAACAACTTATTATCAATGCGTGGTGCGATAACACTGTTATGGCGGTGCGTCACCGTCAACATAAAACCTGTGGTTTTCAGTTTCATCCAGAATCAATTTTAACCACCAAAGGCGCACAACTTTTAGAACAAACAATCGCATGGGCATTAACTCCTAAAGGAGACGCATAAAATGGAAACTATCTTCAACAAATTATTTAGCGCGCAGCAGTTAACATTAGAAGAAAGCCAAACTCTGTTTAGCGCGATTATCCGTGGTGAATTAACAGAATCACAATTAGCCGCTGTATTAATTAGTATGAAAATGCGTGGTGAACATCCACAAGAAATCGCCGGTGCTGTACGAGCATTACTTGAAAATGCACTGCCATTTCCTCGTCCTGATTACACTTTTTGCGATATTGTTGGTACTGGTGGTGATGGCGCAAACAGCATCAATATATCAACCGCTAGCGCATTCGTAGCGGCAGAAGTCGGTATTAAAGTTGCCAAACATGGCAACCGCAGCGTATCTAGTCGCTCAGGCTCATCCGATTTACTCGCTGCTTTTGGTATTCCATTAGATAGAAGTGCAGATGATGCACGTCAATTATTAGATGAAGTAGGACTTTGCTTTTTATTCGCACCGCAGTATCACAGTGGTTTTCGTTTTGCAGCCCCTGTGCGCCAGCAACTAAAAACACGCACCTTATTTAACGTACTAGGTCCCTTGATTAATCCAGCTCGTCCACCATTAGCATTAATTGGTGTTTATAGTCCTGAGTTATTAATGCCTATTGCAGACACACTAAAAGTATTGGGTTATGAACGTGCCGCAGTGGTACACAGTGGTGGTATGGATGAAGTGTCGTTACATGCTCCGACTCAAGTCGCTGAATTATGTAATGGTGAAATTACACGTTACGAACTCACACCCAGCGATTTTGGTCTTCGTCCTTGTTCAATGGCCGATTTGGAAGGTGGTACACCTGAAGTTAACCGTCAATTATTGGCAGATTTACTGCAAGGTGAAGGAAAAAGAGCACATACCGAATCTGTTGCAGCTAATGTCGCTTTATTAATGCGTTTACATGGGCAAGAAGATTTAAAAATGAATACTGAAGTTGCCATGCACGCCATTTATAGCGGTAAAGCAATAAATCGTGTCACTGCATTAGCAGCTAGAGGATAAAAACATGACCGTATTAAACGCCATTGTAAAAGATAAAGCAGAATATCTGATTGCACGTAAAGCAAGCCAACCATTATCAGAATTTTCGCATCAAATAGTGCCATCAACGCGCTCGTTTTATCAGGCATTAACTCAGCCTAATACTGTTTTTATTTTAGAATGTAAAAAAGCATCGCCCTCAAAAGGATTAATTCGTGCTGATTTTGATCCCGCAACGATTGCTAAAATTTATCAGCCTTATGCCGCGGCAATTTCGGTATTAACCGATGAAAAATATTTTCAAGGGAGCTTTGATTATTTACGTCAAGTCAGCCAAGCCGTACATCAGCCAGTTTTGTGCAAAGATTTTATTATTGATGAATACCAAATCTATTTAGCACGTTTTTATCAAGCAGATGCCATCTTATTAATGCTCTCAGTCTTAGATGATGAGCAATATCACGCGCTATCGACGGTTGCTCATCAATTAAATATGGGTGTATTAACCGAAGTCAGTACAGAAGAAGAGCGTCAGCGAGCAATTAAGCTTAATGCTAAAGTTATTGGTATTAATAATCGCGATTTGCGTGATCTCTCTATTGATTTAGCGCGCACTCAACAACTAAGCCAAGGATTACCAAAAGATGCAATCGTGATCAGTGAATCTGGTATTCATACCCACCAGCAAGTCCAAGAGTTAAGTCAATATGCTAATGGTTTTCTGGTAGGTAGTGCCTTAATGTCACAAGAAAATATTGACCAAGCGGTGAGAGCGCTTGTTTTGGGAAAGCATAAAGTGTGCGGGTTAACTCGTACACAAGATGTAAAAGCAGTTTATGAAGCTGGTGCTTATTATGCAGGATTGATTTTCGCAGAAAAATCCCCGCGTAAAGTGACATTGTCACAAGCACAAGCGTTGATAACACAAGCCCCCTTAGCGTTTGTGGGTGTTTTTCAAAACCAACCCATTGCACTTATTTGTGACTATGCTGAAAAACTTAATTTATCTGCCATTCAATTACATGGGCAAGAAGATGCTCAGTTTATTGAGCAACTTAGACAAAAAATTCAACCTAACTGTGAGATTTGGCAAGCAATAAATATGGCAATCCACAATGATATTTCTCCCATTTCACACGTTAATAAATATGTACTTGATAATGGCACAGGCGGTACAGGAATAACGTTTAATTGGCAAAAAATTCCAAACTCAATACGTGAAAAAGCATTACTTGCTGGTGGCCTTAATAGTGAAAACTGTTTAGATGCAGTTAAAACAGGCTGTATCGGGCTTGATTTTAACTCTGGGGTAGAATCGGCTCCTGGCATAAAAGATGCACAACGTCTAGACCAAGTGTTTACACAATTACAGCGAAACTAAATTTCATAAAAATAAAATTTTAAACAGGATGACATCACAATGAGAAAACTTAACCCCTACTTTGGCGAATTTGGTGGCCAATATGTACCTGAAATCTTAATTCCTGCATTGGATCAACTCGAACAAGCTTTTATTGATGCACAAAACGATCCGTCATTTCAGCAAGAATTCCAAGATTTATTAAAAAATTATGCAGGCAGGCCAACGGCATTAACCCTTTGTCGTAATTTAACAGAAGGTACGCGAACTCGTTTATATCTAAAACGTGAAGATTTACTGCATGGTGGCGCTCATAAAACTAACCAAGTATTAGGTCAAGCTTTACTGGCAAAACGTATGGGGAAAACCGAAATAATTGCAGAAACGGGTGCGGGTCAACATGGTGTTGCCACTGCTTTGGCCTGCGCATTACTTAATATGAAATGTCGTATCTATATGGGTGCAAAAGACGTTGAACGTCAATCACCAAACGTCTTTCGTATGCGTTTAATGGGTGCTGAAGTTATTCCCGTTCATAGTGGTTCATCTACCTTAAAAGATGCCTGTAATGAGGCATTACGTGACTGGTCTGGTTGTTACGACTGCGCTCACTATTTACTAGGAACCGCAGCGGGCCCGCATCCTTATCCAACAATTGTACGTGAATTCCAACGTATGATTGGTGATGAAGCTAAAGCGCAGATCCTAGAGCGTGAAGGTCGTCTACCCGATGCAGCTATCGCTTGTATTGGTGGTGGTTCTAACGCTATCGGTTTATTTGCTTCATTTATTCCTGAAACGTCAGTGCAACTGATTGGTGTTGAACCTGCAGGTAAAGGTATTGAAACGGGTGAACATGGCGCACCACTGAAACACGGTAAATTGGGGATCTATTTTGGGATGAAATCCCCTATTATGCAGACAGATGAAGGCCAAATTGAAGAATCTTATTCAATTTCAGCAGGTCTTGATTTCCCATCAGTTGGACCACAACACGCACATTTAAATAGCATTGGTCGCGCTGATTATGTTTCTGTTACAGATGATGAAGCAATAGAAGCATTTAAAGCACTTTCTCGCCGAGAAGGAATTATTCCAGCCTTAGAATCTTCTCATGCTCTAGCTTATGCACTTAAATTAATTGCACAAAATCCTGATAAAGAGCAATTACTTATTGTGAACTTATCAGGACGTGGCGATAAAGACATTTTTACTGTAAACGATATTTTAGCAGCAAGAGGAGAAATCTAATGAGCCGTTATCAAAACTGCTTTAATGCATTAGCACAAAAACAACAAGGTGCATTTGTTCCCTTTGTAACATTAGGTGATCCTTCTCCTGAGCTGTCACTACAAATTATTGATGCGTTAATTGAAGGTGGTGCCGATGCTTTAGAGATTGGTATTCCTTTTTCCGATCCTCTTGCAGATGGCCCTACTATTCAAGGTGCTAATTTACGAGCCCTCAATGTTGGTGTAACACCCACCGATTGCTTTGCTCTATTAACTAACATACGTAAAAAACATCCTAATATTCCTATTGGCCTATTAGTTTACGCCAACCTTGTTTTTAGTAATGGGGTTGATAACTTTTATGGTAAATGCCAACAAGCTGGTGTCGATTCTGTCTTAATTGGTGATGTGCCCTTACGTGAATCAAAAGAGTTCAGAGAAGCAGCACAGCGAGCGAATATCGAGCCTATTTTTATTTGCCCGCCTAATGCTGATGATGAGCTTTTACAAGAATTAGCCATCTCAGGTAAAGGCTATACCTATTTACTCTCAAGAGCAGGCGTAACAGGAACAGATAAACGTGCTGAACAATCGCTAACGCACCTTACTGACAAATTAAAAACTTATAATGCGCCACCTGCATTACAAGGATTTGGTATTTCAGAGCCAAAACAAGTCAAAGAGGCTATTGCAAATGGGGCAACGGGTGCTATTTCAGGATCTGCCGTTGTACAAATTATTGAGAAAAATCTTCATCAACCTGAAGTGATGCTTAAAGCGCTTACTCAATTTGTCAAAGAAATGAAAGCGGCTACACTCGCTTAACTATCGTTACCGATCCGCTTTAGGAGAATAGTTTGCTATT
The DNA here is from genome assembly GCF_040140305.1 of Proteus sp. fly-1008. Classification (NCBI taxonomy): domain Bacteria; kingdom Pseudomonadati; phylum Pseudomonadota; class Gammaproteobacteria; order Enterobacterales; family Morganellaceae; genus Proteus; species Proteus sp. fly-1008. Next base: position 158,451 of record NZ_JBEEWH010000001.1, on the reverse strand, counting down.
TTTCTAAGCGGATTACTCTTAATTCATCATTTATTGACCCACACTTTTGAAGTCCATTTTTGGGGCTTAGTCCGCATGAAATGGTGCAATCTCTCTTCTTTCTCCATTTAAAGTACATAATCAATACCTATAAAAATTTGGCAATATTTTATTTTTTGCACATACTTTATAAAGCGCTTTATGTTTTCTTTTCAAAAATACTCAACCAATTACACAATATATAAGGAGTTTGATAATGAAACTATGGGCAAAAATCTCCGCTGTCATGGCGGCATTATTGATGGCATTTACGTTGTCTGCATGTTCTCCGACTTCAACGTCAGAAGGTACTGGGGGTTATTTTGACGACTCTGTGATCACCACCAAAGTTAAAACAGCACTAATCGGTGAAAAAAATCTTAATTCAACACAAATTAGCGTTGAGACTTTTAAAGGTAAAGTTCAATTAAGTGGTTTCGTTTCTTCTCAAGCGGATGCTAATCGTGCCATTGAAACAACACGCAAAGTTACAGGTGTAAAAGGCGTTATCAATTCAATGGTTGTTCGCTGATCCCTTTTTTATTCTAGTCTTCCCTTAGCTTTATTTTTTAGACCACTTCGGTGGTCTTTTTCATTTATGAATTTATGTTTATTTGTACGGACTATCATAATACAGATCAATTTTTGCAAAAAAATCAAATCATTCAAAAATAGCCCGCTTTTGTCTCACCCTAAAAACAAGCTCATAAAAAGAGCAAAGCAAAAGGTTCTCTAATCATTTTGCGTTCAATAACAAACCACTTAGTTATTATCTGTACGAGGCTTTTCTAAGCCTTTTTATTTCTCTATTAATCTCATCTATCCGTTGATAGATAACACGCTTTTACTAAAATTAAATATAAAGATGCATTTTAAATACATCTACGAAATACTCGATTTTATCGATTACAATGCTATTTATTATTAACAAATAGAAATAAATAATTCTCATTATATTTATAGTTGAGCTTTAAGATGCATATAAAATACACCTTAAAAGATATTTAAACATTATATGTTCCATTTTAAATGCATCTTTATTTATTTAACATTATTTAAAAATGGCTCTTATTTTAAGTATTAATAATAAAATGGTATCTTTTGATAATCTAAAAATGAGAGTTGTCTTGTGAATTTAAAACATAAAAAAAGCGAAGATAAACTTCGCTTTTTCATTATGAGATATTCTTTTAAAGAAAGAATAATTAGAAACGGTAGCCCACACCAAACATAAATACAAATGGGTCTAAACGTGTTTTAACATCAAAGTCTTTATTAGCAACTTCACTGTTGAATCTTGCTTTTGTTTCGATATTCATCCACCAAACAGAAGCATTCAGCATCCAATTTTTATCGAGGTTATAATCTAAACCCGCTTGTGCTGCAAAGCCCCATGAATCCTTAAGATCAAGCCCATTCAAGCCTAAGCCATCTACTGCTGGATTGTTATTGAATTTCTCATCAAAGAAAGTGGTAAAGTTAAGGCCAGCACCTAAATAAGGACGTAATTTATCTTCACCATTACCAAAGTAATATTGCGCCATTAATGTTGGTGGTAAATGTTTAACTTTTGCAATTTCGCCCACACCACTTAATGAAATTTTATGCTCAAATGGTGTTGCGGCTAATAATTCAACACCGATATTATCAGTGATCATATACCCAAAGGTTAAACCTAATTGAGTATTATTATTTACTCCAAAATGGTCGCCACCTAATATTGCATCAGAACCCGCATTAGGACGAACAGTTGCAGTACCTGCACGGAATAAAAAATCCCCCGCTTGGTGAGCAAAAGAAATAGAAGGCGCAAGAGTTGCAGCCGCTAAAATAAGCGCAGAAAGTTTTTTCATTATTTAACCCATTCCTGTAATAAGTAAAATCTCCGCTAAAAATATAACCATTTATTGATAATTATGATCTAATACCGATCACAACTTTGGAATTATTTTTGCAGAAAGTGTTATTTCTCTTTTTATTATTTATCAATACAATTATTTATAATTGATCCACGTCAAATTACACATTAATACAATTTTTTCTTATAATTAAATTTATTTTTAGTAATATTTTTTGAATAAAAAACATCCTAAAAAGGCATATTTAAAAATAAAGTTATCTTTATGTTAAAATAATGTTTTTTTAATTTAAATAATGAATGTACTGTGGCTGTTAATATCAAAAAATAAGCTTAGTAAGCGGTTTGATAGAAAATATCCCTTTTTGCTGTTGTAAAAGGTACAATGGCGCACATTGACTTAGTCTATTTTTATAGGAGCAGTTTCATGCCTACCACGGCACGCACAATCTACCGCGACAGCCTTAATTTTTATAAGAATGAACAACGTAGCATTGTTACTCTTTCCGCTATTCTTGCTGTTATTTTAGCGATCATTCATGTCTTAGTTGGTCCAACTCCCCAAGAGTACCAATTGATGATTGAATTTGTTGCCAATTTTAAAAACACACAACTTTCTTCTACTTCTCCTGCTGAATTAGAAGCTATGTCAAACAGTGTCGTGGGTGTTGCCAAAAAAGTCTTAGTGCTCTATTTATTTGAAACACTCCAGCAAAGTATTCTCGTGCTTACCCTACTGATGTTTGCTATGGCTATCTCCTCAGGTCATAGCGTCACTCTAGGTCAAACAGCTAATGCTAGCCTACCTCGCCTACCGAAAATGTTTTTATTGATTGTCTTATGCTCTATTTTGATTAGTGCGGGCTTTATGGTGATGATCATTCCAGGTATCATTTTGCTGATTGGCTTTGCATTAGCGCCAGTTGTGCTAGTACGCCAACAGAATATGGGAAGTGCTATTCGTTTAGGATGGAGAATAGGCTTTGGTGAATCAGGTTCACTTATCCCCGCATTAGGGATTTGGATCTTATTGCAGTTCGGTATTGGTCTTGTGGGTAATCTCACAATTCAATTGCCCGATATTATCCATAACTTCTTATTCTACTTTCTGAAAAACATGGCTTCAGCTTGGTTGATTATTTACTTGTTTCGCTTATTTATGCTGGTGGAAAATAAATACACAACGCAACAGCGTTAATCGCTCTATACCTTAGTTTTATCTATAAAAAATCCCGTGATAATTAACCGATTTTGAGGTTACGTCATATCACGGGATTTTTCTTTGTACAAAATACGCCTCAATAATGCTTAATCAGCACATTTTGGTGTCGGTATATTGCTGACTATTGTTGCCGTTGATGTATCCTCATCGTGGCTCTCAGCATCTTGTTTTAACGCCTCTATTCTTGCTTCTTTTTGTTTTTCTTTTATTTGTTGTCGGCTTTGATACAGTCGGATCACAAAATAGAGATCGGGAGCAATAATCAAATCATCTTCATTAAGTGAAATTTTATTACGTTCAATCCAACGATTTAATTCTGTTCTACGGCCAGCTAAAACCAATTTCACGCCTTTTATTCGTAACTCTCGTATTAGCTCATCAATAGCAGCAAACACGCTAACATCGTCATAGGTAAAGCTTACAGCTGCATCTACCGCTAACCATGCTGGCCGTCGAGGTGCGCTATCAACAAGTTGAAGTACCCGTTTTTTAAAATAGCCCACATTAAAATAAGTCAGTGGTGAATTAAACCGATACATCATTAAACCATCAATAGGTTCAATGCCATTATCTTTATTCATTGAGTGAACCATACCTTGTTCATCAACACCCAATAATTGATCGCTCGGACGAAAAACAATACGCAAAAATTGTAACAAACCTAATAAAACGGCAAAACCGATACCGTTAATTAGCCCTGCTAATAACACGGCTAATAAGGTGAATGATGCCAATGTAAATGCTTGTTTATTACGTTTACGATAAGACCAAATATGACGAATACTCAATAATGACCATGAAGAGACAATCAACACAATCCCCAATGATGATAATGGAATATAGGCGAGAAAATCGGTCATAAATAATAGTACTAGCAAAATAACCAGTGCTGCGATAATAGAAACTAATTGCGTTTTCCCACCAACAGAATCATTGACTGCAGTACGGCTACTTGCCGCACTTACCGCAAATCCTTGAGAAAGCGCGGCCGCAATATTGGCAATACCTAACGCTTTTAACTCTTGGTCTGCATCGACATCATAACCATTCTTACTGGCAAAGCTGCGGGCAGTCATCATAAAACTAACGAAGCTAATAACCGCCAAGTTTATAGATGGAACTAACAATTCTCTCAAGACACCTGGATGAAATCCCGTCATGGATACAACAGGTAAAAACAGATCAACATTACCTGCATCTTTATCTACGATAGCAATGCCAAAGCTTGCTAAATCAAATTGCCAACTTAAATACGTCATCACGACCATAGCAATTAAAGGAGCTGGCCATCGACTACGAAAATAACGAATACCTAATAATAGTGCTAATGTTATCGCAGACATTAACACGGTGGGTAAATGCGCATCCATTAATCGAAATGGAACTTCAATTAATTTTTCGATTAGATGGTCAGGAGAAGTATCAAAACCAAAGATTTTACTGATTTGCCCAACCATAATGGTGATCGCGACACCATTTAAAAGCCCCTGCAAAATAGGTCGAGATAGAAAATCAGTAAAAGCCCCTAACCGAAAATGGCTGGCTAAAATACACCAAAATCCCGTCATTGCCGTCATAATAATTGCAAGTTGCCATCTAGCATTCTCATCACCAGCAGATAATGGAATAACTACAGCAGCAATAACAGCACAGGTTGCTGCATCAGGCCCTGTAATTAGCTGACGCGATGTGCCAAACAACGCATAAATAATCATCGGAAAAATACAGGCATATAATCCAACAATCGGGTTAATCCCTAATAATTCGGTATAAGCAATTGCGACCGGCAATGCAACGGCAGCAACAGAAAGCCCAGCTTTTAAGTCATAGCCAAAATAATTACGCTTATAATTAAACAATAAGCCTAATCCTGGCATCCATTTTATTATTCTTTTTCCGTTCATTGATTTCCTCTTATCAGAAATACTTTTTTATATTTATGCATTCATCAAAAAGTGGCGATAATGTTGATGAGTTACTGAATCATATACTAGAGTGATATTTAAATCCTCTTTCATAACTTAAGCTTTAACTTCAGCTATCCCTAAATGCAATTACGTTGATTTTTCATTGAGTTATTTCAGAGAAAAACTGTGTTTTTTATATAAATCAGCACTTCATAATTAAAGATATGCAATTGTTTACCCATTTTCTGTCGCTTTGCATTAGAATAGCCTAGTTTATGAATTTAATTACCATAGGTTCCTATTTGTTATGAAAAATGGCTGGCTTAAGCAATTACTTGATTTCGCTCCACTATTAGTGTTTTTTATCTTCTATAAATGGCAAGATATTTTCTACGCTTCAGGTGCGTTAATTGTCGCCACGTGGATTTCAGTCGGCTTGACGTGGCTTATTTTCCATAAAGTTGAAAAAGCACCACTCATTACGGCTATTGTTGTCACTATTTTTGGCTCATTAACTATCTTCTTCCATTCTGCTGATTTTATTAAATGGAAAGTCACTGCCATATATGCCATTTTTGCTGTTGTATTAATTGGTATGCAGCTATTTACACCTAAAACATTAATGGAAAGAATGTTAGGTAAAGAGCTTGCCATGCCAGCGGTTAATTGGAAAAAAGTAAATATAGCTTGGGTGATTTTCTTTTTTGCTTGTGCCTTAGGTAATATCTACGTGGCATTCTCTTTACCTGAAGAGACTTGGGTTAATTTTAAAGTCTTCGGTTTAACCATTTTGACCTTTATCTTTACTATCGCCAGTGTGGTTTATATCTGGAATAATCGTTTACCAGAAGAACAAACTGAAGAAGAAGCCACACAAAATACTGAACACACATTATCAGATGATATGACAAAACAAGCATCTAAACCGTCATCACACGATGCTCATTCAAAATCTGAGTAATCACATTTATTTTATTGGGAGATGTACACTCATCATATTTAACTTGAAGTAGATGAGTAGATGTCTCCTTGGTTTAAACATTTACAGATAATAATTCTCCATGACTGAACAACAATCTTTGCCTAATGGTGAGCTCGTTTTACGTACCCTTGCCATGCCTGCTGATACAAACGCCAATGGTGATATTTTCGGTGGCTGGTTAATGTCTCAAATGGACATCGGTGGTGCAATTTTAGCAAAAGAAATTGCGTTAGGTCGTGTCGTTACTGTTAGTGTAACAGGCATTACCTTTCTTAAACCTGTTGCGGTTGGCGATGTCGTTTGCTGTTATGCACGTTGCTTAAAAACAGGTAATTCTTCAATTACTGTGAATATTGAAGTCTGGGTTAAGAAGGTTGCAACTGAACCTGTTGGACAACGTTATCGTGCAACTGAAGCGGTGTTTACTTATGTTGCTGTTGATGAAAACAATGCAGCTCGTCGCTTACCTGAAGGTAAAGCACACTTCACATTAACAAGTACAATGGAATAACAAGCTCGTCGATTAAAACAAATGATATGAAGACACTGACATTTTAAACACTAAAAAAGGCACTGATTAAAGTGCCTTTTTATTTATCTGAGATCTAATATCTACATTGTATTTTAGCTTGCTGAAACACCTGTTAATTTAAACTCGATAACGATAACTTTCCCTTTATAAGGAATTTTTTCATATCGCCATTGGCGCATGGCTCTTTTAATATCACGTTCAAACACATTTTTAGGATCAGCAGAAACAATTTCTACATTATCGACTCGCCCATCAGCATCAACGTCAAAACGTACTTTCACTGAACCTTCAATACCGACTGCTCGTGCACGTGAAGGATATTCGGGTAAACCTTGGCGTACAACGTTAGGTACTCTACCTTCGCCACTGCTTGCTACTGCGACAGGTTTCTCATCACCTTTATCACTTGGCTTAGCCGTTGGATTAAGATTTTTAAGATCATTGCCTTTATTAACCACTAAAGGTTGTGGTCGTTCAACAGGCGGCTTAGGTTTGTCAACCGGTTTTGGCTTAGGTTTAGGTTTTGGTTCTGGTTTTTTCTCTATCGGTTTTTCAATAACAGGTTTTACATCAGGAATAGGCTCTGGTTCGGGTTCAGGCTCAGGCTCGACAACTGGCTCCGGTTCTGGCGGTGTGACTTCTTCAACCACAGGTTCTGGTTCGCCAGCAGGTTCATCCGCAGCAAATGCCAACATTTGTATAGAGATAGGCTCCGGTGTAACGACCTCGTCCTCTACAACATAGAACATTGCTGCTGCAACCAAAGAGGCATGCAGGCAGAGTGATATGAATACCCAAAGCTTCCAACGCATAACTTGTCTTATTTCACCTAAAGAAAAAACAATGCCCCTAGTTTAAATGCAAATAGCAATCATATTCAATAACGTTTATCAAAATGATTGATATAAACAGTTAAAAAGTGAAATTATGAGTTCCATTCAATCTGCTGTACAAATAAAAGTGCTCTGTGTTTTTTTGAAGTATCCAGTTTACGCATCTTATAAATTCGGAAATTACGACGAGATTGCCCTTCTAACCATCGACGACGTTTACGTATAGCTTGTCTCATCATTCGCCAACGAGCTACTTCAGTCCTACTGTGTCTCATGCTATCAGCACCTATTTTTTCGAATAAGTGGTGTATTATAAGACGTTCATTTTGTGATCCAAGAGGTGATTTATGATTTGCTTAAATTTCATTCATTCTTTGAGCATTTCTCACAAAGGAAAAATAAATAAAACATCGTATCTTATTGCTTATTTAATGCTTATATCTTAACAAAGAGATTTGACAGAGATAATAATCCTGATTTAATAACAACATTCGGCAAATAACAAAAATAATGAACTATTTTTAGTAAATTGCCTTTAAGCTTATCCATGCGATTCATTTTCAACGGAAAATAGCTCTACTATGACAACATTTTATACTGTATTAAGTTGGCTAACCTTTTTCTTCTATTGGCTATTAATTGCAGGGGTCACATTTCGTGTCCTAATGCATCGACGTCCTGTCACCTCCACAATGACTTGGCTATTGATAATCTATATTCTGCCATTAGTCGGTGTTATTGCTTATTTTGCCTTTGGTGAATTACATCTTGGTAAACGGCGTGTTGAACATGCTAAGCAGATGTGGCCTTCTGTTGTTGCTTGGCTCGAAGACTTAAAAAAATGTAAGCATATTTTTGCAACGGGTACTAGTGATGTTGCAACACCTCTTTTTCAATTAACCGCTAAACGCCAAGGTATTAAAGGCGTTAAAGGGAATAAAATTGAGTTGTTAACTACCTGCGAAGATTCGTTGAACTCAATCACGCGAGACATTAATAATGCCCGCGATAATATTGAAATGGTTTTTTATATTTGGCAACCTGGTGGTTTAGTCGAAGAAGTGACAGATGCTTTAATCAAAGCCGCTAAACGGGGTGTAAAATGCCGTATCATGGTTGACTCTGCTGGAAGCTGGAATTTCTTTCGAACCAAAGGCCCTGATGTAATGAGAGCCGCGGGTATTGAGTTTGTCGAATCACTCCATGTTAATTTATTCCGTTTTTTCTTACGCCGAATGGACTTACGCCAGCATCGAAAAATTGTATTGATTGATAACTATATTTCCTACACCGGAAGTATGAATATGGTTGATCCTCGTTATTTCAAGCAAGATTCAGGTGTAGGACAATGGATTGATATCATGGTCAGAATGGAAGGCCCTGTTTCTACTACTTTAGGTATGATTTATGCCTTTGATTGGGAAATGGAAACAGGTGAGCGTCATTTACCTCCTCCTCCTGATGACAACATTATGCCTTGTGAACAAGAAAGTGGTCATACAACACAAGTGATTGCTTCAGGTCCAGGCTTTCCTGATGAACTCATCCAGCAGTCATTAATTACCGCCATTTATTCAGCAAGAAAAGAATTGGTTCTTACAACACCTTATTTTGTGCCTAGTGACGATCTTGCCCATGCAATCTCAACCGCAGCAATGCGGGGTGTTGAGGTAAGTATTATTGTGCCTCGTAGTAATGATTCTTTCCTTGTACGTTGGGCAAGTCGTGCATTTTTTACAGAAATGCTCGAAGCAGGTGTGAAAGTCTTTCAGTTTGAAGATGGCTTATTACATACCAAAAGCGTAATGGTTGATGGGCAACTCAGCATGGTCGGCTCTGTTAATCTTGATATGCGAAGCTTATGGTTAAACTTTGAAATTACTGTCGTCATTGATGATGAAGGTTTTGGTAGCGACTTAAGCATTGTACAATATGATTACATTGCTCGTTCTACAGAATTAACATTAGATGAATGGGAAAAGCGACCGTTCTTCAATCGCGTTTTAGAACGTATCTGCTATTTCTTTAGCCCTCTGTTATAACAGAAATATTGTTATCAAGAAGGTAAATAGGATCTGCGATAGAATACTTTGCTAAATTCGCAAAAATGCGATACAAACAACGCGATAATCATTGGAATAATAAACAGGCATTACCATGAATGAACCAACCTTGATCAGTGAAGATGACGCTCTAGAACAAGCGTATGATCTCTTTTTAGCTCAAGCAGCTGATAATTTAGATGTTGCAGACCAATTACTCTTTAATCTGCAATTTGAAGAAAGAGGTGCAGCCGAAGTGGTTCCATTAGGTAATGATTGGCAATTCATTGTTGGTCTGCCAGTTACACCTGCTCGCTTTAGTGAAGTGATTATTGGCCTTGCACCTGATGATAATTCAGATATTGATGATATTTTTGGGCGTGTACTGATTAGCCGTGATCCTTTAAATCCCATGTTCCATATTATCTGGAAGTCATAATATCTTTTCACTATCTTCGCCAGCTCATATTTAGGCTGGCGATTTCTATTTCAAATAGCCAATAAAATGAACTCAAGCCATCTTCTTACCGATACGATTTTTACACTCGCTCTCTTTGGCGCATCTTATTGGTATATCTGCATTGTTCTTATTATTGTGATGTTTTATGGTGTAATAAAAACCAAAAAAATGTTATTACGCATCTTTTTTATTCTTTTCGCTTTAGTTTTTGCTTATATACCGTTAATGCAATATCTCTGGTAAACATACAACAGAAAAAATTAAAAGCGCTATTAAGATCAGCGCTTTTTCTATACTAAATTGTCTTGCCATGCTTATTACCCTAAATACAGATAATTACTGACGTAAACTCACTGCAATACGATTAAAGGCATTCATTAATCCGATTGCCAATGTTAAATCGCTCATTTCTGTATCTGAAAAATATGCTTTCACTTGTTGATAGATATCATCATTGGTATTTTTTGCGGAAATTTGACTTACAGCATCAGCCCATAATAATGCAGCTCGTTCTTTCTCTGTAAATCGCTCACTGACCTGCCAACCATTTAATGCATCTAATTTATTTTGGGCAACACCATGATGACGTAATGAAGTACTGTGCATTTCTAGGCAAAAAGCACAACCATTGATTTGAGAGACTCTTAAATAAACAAGTTCAATCAACATAATATCAAGTGAGCTACTTTCTAATGCTGTTTTACATTGAATTAAGCCCGCATAAGCTGCGGGACTAAGTTTTGGGTAAGATAAACGCAATTTTGACATAATATTCTCACAATAAAGGCAAACAAATTACATGCTGGATATAAAAACAGTACCAATGTAAGCGATTTATAGTAATGAGTTTATCAATTTTGTGGTATTACACCTTAAAACAATGAATTAAGTATTTATATCTAATGTATTATTTTCTATTAAACGAATTATAATGCTATTTATTCAAAACATCTTGATGAGTGAGTAATAGTTAAAAACATTATACCTTCACGACTTAATGTGCTGTCTTTTTTGATGGGGGATGATTGGATCATTCTATCTATTTCAGAGGAAGAAAATTTATTGTCCACTTCATTATAAAAACACAAACATTGATCTTTAGTGACAATGCTATAGACATTTAATGTATCCAGACAATATTCAATAACTGCATTTTCTTGTGATTCAGAACAAGCAGGTAGCACAAATAAATATAAAATAACAACGACTATTTTCTTCATAACGATTCCATAACTATATGAAATTTATTTAATTATGAAAAAATTATTCCATGAAAGTGAAGGAATTATCACGACCTAAATCAAATTAAAGTGGATAATTGATCTTTATGAAAGGGAAAGAGAGAGTATTTTTTATTTCCCTCTCTCATTTTGGTAATACATTTTTTTATTTCGTTCTTTGTTTAGTATTTATACTTATTTTTGTTTAATTTTAAATGTAGTAGTGGAAAAGGATTTCCTTGACCATCTAATTCAGAACGCCCTATTTGCTCAAACCCGATATGCAGATAAAAGCCAACTGCTTGAGGATTTTGTTCATTAACATCTAACTCATCAATATTGAGTATATTTATTGCAAAATTTATGAGCAATTTACCACAACCATGACCTCTAGAATCAGCATGAACAAATAGCATTTCGAGCCTATTTCCCGCTGTACCTAAGATCCCATGAATAGTTTTATTTTCATCTATCGCAATATAAGTATTAAGCATAGGAAAATACTGTTCTAAAATATCTTTTTTAAGCGATGAAATAATATCTTCAGACAAAAATGTATGCGTTGCCCTCACTGAAGACTCCCACACTGAGATCATCTCATTATAATGTGATGATTCTGCTTTTATAACTGTTAACATGTTGATCCTCCAAATCCCACATCTCAAAGATATTTTACTTACAGATAATTTATTCTGTTAAAAAGCGGATAATTGATTATTATAAATTAAAAACTTAACATTAAATACTTATTTTATAATATTTTTGAACATCATTACAACAATATTGATTGAAATATTAATATAGAAATTAATTAAATAAAAAGACCATATATCATGGTCTTTAGAATAAGGATTGTTTAATATAATATTAGAAGCGATAACCCACGCCGAGTACCCAAGTTCCCAAATTAGCATCATTCACTTTTGAATATTCATAAGATGCATCAATTGCGATATTAGAGATTGGATTTATTTGAAGACCTACACCATAACTTAAAGACGCTTTTTTTTCATGATGATTTTCAATATCATCTTTATATTTAGCACTAATAATACTCGTACCAATTAAACCATAAATATTTATGTATTCATTAAATCGGTAACTAGGTCCAGCAGTAAGTAAATAATAATTAAAATTACTCTGAGCGTTCATTTCATCCTGAACATCATAGCAATAATATTTTTTATGATTATAAATAATTGAGCCAATAATACCAAAGCTCTCATTTAATTTACGATCATACTTAATATTAATCCCTTTAGGTGCCCCATCTACCTTATCACCATCGATTTTTATCTGAGTTTGCGCATAACCAAGGGATAAGGTGTTTTTTAAATTAGCAGATGCATTAAATGTTATTATTGATAAAGCAATAGCTACAATTGGAGTTACTAATTTGTTTTTCATTAAATTCCTCTATATTTTTAAATCGTTAAAGTAATTAAGTAAATATAATTTAAACCAATAAGAAGTTAGTGTTATAACGCATAAACTCTCAATTAAAATAATAAAGCAAAAAAAAATTTATAAGAATATTTTATTTCTTACATTCTAAAATATAAAATAATTACCTTGAAAAAACGATTATTTAACAATTTAAAATCAATAAAGTTAAAATACAAAGCATGATAAACCGAGGGAAATAATTAATTTTAATATTATTAAATATAAATATAAATATAAAAAGCCACTTTAATGTGGCTTTCTAAGAAATAGAATATATTAAGACAATATTAGAAGCGGTAACCCACACCAAGCACCCAAGTCCCAAATTTAGCATCATCTAGCTTTGAATATTCATAAGATGCATCAATTGCGATATTAGGAATTGGATTTACTTGAAAACCTACACCATAAGCTAATGACGTTTTATTATAGTCACCGCGATAATCATAAAACTTATCTTCTTGATTAACATGACCAAGACCGATTAACCCATAAGCACTAAAGTAATCATTGAAACGATAGCTAGGACCCGCTGTTAATGAAACATAATCAATTTCCGTGGTTCCTATTTTGCCCCAATAACTATAGAAATCATATGTTAACTTTGTATATGTGAGTGAGCCAATAACGCCCCAATTATTATCAAATTCATGATTGTATTTAAAGTTAACTCCTTTAGGATTATCCTCAAGTTTATTACCTTCGAATTTAATTGAACTTTTAGCATACCCTACTGAAAGAGTATTATTCAATGCAGCATGTGCATTAAAAGAAAGTGTAGAAATTGCCAACATTGAAGTAGAAATAAGTAAAAAACGGTTCATCTTTATTCTCTATATAAAATGAAAAAACAGAAAAATAGAGCTAAATTTAGCTCTTTTATCAAACTGGAATAAATCCAATAAATTTATTTTTAAATAATACTTTATTAATAAATTATTTACAAAGGCATCATTATCATTAAGGGTAAAATTAAAAGTCTATCTTTATTAAGAGTAAACATACATTATTTTACACCATCATTAATTAAATAATGAGTCTATATTTTTAGGTGTGAATTTATTTTAAATATTATTTTATTCACTATAATTAAAAGCAAATTATTCAACACTAGAAAGAAAAAACTATTATATAGGTTAAGGAGAAACAAATTATTACACATGGTAGTTTTAAAGGTAATAAATTAATTTAAGTTTAAAAATTAATCTATTGTTGTTAACTTTATTTAGCATCATAATAGGTGGGAATTTCTTACTAGATTAGAGCGCTACTATTTATGCTAAAACTCAATAAAATCCATCATGTTGCGATTATTTGTGTCGATTATGAAGTGAGTAAACATTTCTATTGCAATATTTTGGGATTAACGTTACTTAAAGAAAATTATCGTGAAGCAATACAATCATGGAAAGCAGAGCTTGCATTTGGGGATAATTACCAAATTGAGCTATTTAGTTTTCCAGCACCACCTCCACGCTTAAATTATCCAGAAGCCTGTGGCTTACGCCATCTTGCTTTTAGTGTCGATAATGTTGAAGAAAGTATTCAATATCTACAACAACATGGTATTACATGTGAGCCAATACGAATTGATCCTGGTAGTCATAAGCAATTTACTTTTTTTCAAGATCCCGACGGATTGCCTCTAGAATTATATTGCGCATAAACCATACTAAAAAAGCCACTTATTTAAGTGGCTCTTTCTGACAATTTTAATCGACTAATTTAATATCGAGATATCGCAATAAATCAAGAGCTTCAAATTTTGAAAACTTTGCTTTTGCAATTTTATTTTGACGAATATCAATATCAAATGAATGTGAATCTGTAAAATCTACAGCCTCAATATTTGTCTGCATAAACAAGCTATTTGTAAAATCAGATCCTATCATTATCGACTTATTAAGTTCTGCATTTCTAAAATCGACATCATGCAATCGGCAATCATCAAAAACAGATTCATAGAGTTTTAAACCAAAAAAATTACATCCACTTAAAATACTACTTTTAAAACTTAATTGTGAATAGAGATCAAACCGAGGCCAATGTGCTTTAGTCCAATCAATACCAACGAGTTTACACCCTATAAATTCTGTATTAGAAAAACGAGTATTCGGTATATATGCTAAACTTAAATTACAACGATCAAATAAACAATTAACAAATTTACAGTGTGATAAATTTACAGATGAAAAATCACATTGATGGAATTCGCATTGTTCAAAGGTAATATTTTTAAATTCCCCTTCTGCCACATCAAGTTTATTAAATGTTTTGTCTAAATAATCCTGGTTGTTTTCTATACTTTCCATAATTTACTCCGATATATTTTATACTAACAAATAACTCTCCTAAAAAAGTAGACTAGTGCTCTTCCCTTTACTTTTCATCAAAAGCATTCCCCATAAGTAAAAATTTAGGCTCGGCTTTTTTATAGGCATCAATCATAGGAACGAGCCGCTGAAAATGTTCACTGGCACAATGAATATCAAGAGCAGCATGATCAGGCCATTGCTCAATAAAAACAAAATGACCTGGGTCCTTTTCATCAATATATAAATCATAACTAATACAAAGAGGTTCTTTCTTTGTCGCTTCCACTAATTCACGGTAGAGTGGTAAAACAATTTCAATCGCTTCTGTTTTAATAAATTCTTCAGCAATCACTTTTAGCATGATGTTTCCTTGATCGACTTAATAAGCATTAACTGTATAAACATACAGATAAATATAGTCGAGTTACCTAAAGAGATCTATCATCTTTACATAAGAAAAAAGCAATATTAAAAAGATGAAAATAACATCGTTAAAGCAGATATATTCTTTTTAAGTGTTCACTTTCCAGCTAATAAGTGAACAGTCTTACTTTTTGGGCAAACTCATCAATTTTCTCTGTTGTATTTTTGCCTTTAAAACATATTTTATATCTCTATCAATACGTTATCTTCTTTTTAAGAGCACACCTATTTTGAAAGGAAAGATAGAAGTAGTGCTAAGATCTCTTTGAAATAACAAAGAAATTTTTTTGTTGAATAAATAGCAGTGATCATCAAACATTTATTATTAATTTAAATGAAAATATACGTTTTAATAGGAGCGATCCTCTTTATATAATAATGGTTCATGAAGTTATACGAAGAAGTCAGATTTGGGGGTTAACGTGTGGTTTGAACAATTTGGCGTACTCAATATTTGGACATACCTTGCTGGTATGTTCTTTATTATTCTTGTTCCTGGACCTAACACACTTTATGTACTAAAAACAAGTGCATCTGGCGGTGTCAGTGCAGGTTACCGTGCAGCATTTGGTGTCTTTTTAGGTGATGCAATTTTGATTTTCCTCGCCTTTATTGGTGTCGCCTCTGTAATAAAAGCCTCCCCAGTTCTCTTTACTATTGTCCGTTTTTTAGGTGCTTTTTACCTTCTTTATCTGGGAATAAAAATTATTCATTCAACTTTTTTTTCCAAAAAAACACATGCTGAACAAACAGCGAATATACAAAAACATATTTTTAGAAAAGCACTCACATTAAGTTTAACCAATCCTAAAGCAATCTTATTTTATATTTCATTTTTTGTGCAGTTTATCGACTTTAATTATGCACATACAGGGTTATCCTATTTAATCCTAGCCTCTATGCTTGAGGCTTTTAGTTTTATCTATCTCTCTTTTTTAATATTTGGCGGTGTAGCGCTTGCTCGATTCTTCGGCTCTCGCAAAAATATTGCTAAGTTAGGAAATGGTGTTATAGGCATTTTCTTTATGGGTTTTGCTACAAAATTAGCGACATTATCATCATAATTAAATGTAGTAAAAAATGAGAAAAAACGGCAATCATTGACGAATTGCCGTTTTTTATTTCCATGTTTAACTAGTTCTGATATCGCTTAACTGCAGTTATCTATATCGAAACTACCCTAGCATCTGGTATCATTGGCGACTTATCAATTTTCTTGCCATAAATAACTTTGTTTTTCAAATCGTCCAGTATTTGGGTCTTAAAAGCTTATTGATTGATAAAGTTTTTAAGGGTTCAAAACGTAACATGAAAACAAAGCCTTGGTTAGCAAGTTACAGAATAATCAGCAACGATATAGAACCGTAAAAAATGAGCATCCCAAAAGAGCAGTATAATTTCAACAAACTCCAAAAACGCTTACGCCGTGATGTTGGGCAAGCTATCGCTGACTTTAATATGATTGAGGAAGGCGACAAAATCATGGTCTGCCTTTCTGGTGGTAAAGATAGTTACACACTACTTTCCATCTTAATGAATCTGCAAAAAAGCGCACCAATTCATTTTTCACTTATTGCCGTCAATTTAGATCAAAAACAACCCGGATTTCCTGAGCATATTTTACCTGAGTATTTAAATGAACTTGGTGTGGAATATAAAATTGTTGAAGAAAATACCTATGGAATTGTCAAAGATATTATTCCTGAAGGTAAAACAACTTGCTCGTTATGTTCACGTTTACGTCGTGGTATTTTATATCGCACAGCGACAGAACTCGGCGCAACGAAAATTGCTTTAGGTCATCATCGTGATGATATTTTAGAAACGTTATTTTTAAATATGTTTTATGGTGGCAAACTTAAAGGCATGCCACCTAAATTAATGAGTGATGATGGCAAACATATTGTTATTCGCCCTCTCGCTTATGCACGTGAAAAAGACATTGAGCGTTTCGCACAAGCCAAACAATTCCCAATTATTCCATGTAACCTTTGTGGCTCTCAACCTAATCTTCAACGCCAAGTAATTAAAGAGATGTTGAGAGATTGGGATAAACGTTATCCAGGACGCATTGAAACGATGTTTAGAGCAACACAAAATATTGTTCCATCACATCTGTGTGATACTCAATTATTTGACTTTGCCAATATCAAACATGGTGATGAAGTTATTAATGGTGGTGACTTAGCATTTGATAAAGATGAGATCCCTGCTGTACCGGTGATGTTTCAAGAAGAAGATGACGAGCGCCCAGACTTTAGCCAGAATAAATTAGATATTGTTGAAGTTAAATAGGCCTCTATCACCTAAGCCTTATTGTCTTAGAGGCTTAGGATTTTTTTGATAAAATAATCGCCAACAATAATTTTAAGCAAAAAAAAACCGATGTTAATAAACATCGGTGTAATAATGGTCAATTATTCTGTATTAAGAACTCAATATGAGAAAAACTACAATTATGGAGCACAACGTTCATCGCTCAACGTTGTATTCACCTGCGAGAGTTATAATGCCAGATGTTCTATTTTAAAAAATTGATATATCTCAAACAGGGTAAGAGAATTCTTTTTTAAATCCATTTAGTTACGATTAATTTTCTGAATTTTTACAACCATCTACTACGCTTTAACCACCAAGTAACAATCACAATCAAAACAAAGAGAGATAAACAAAAAATGGTAAAACCATAAGGAAATTCATTTCCAGGTATTCCGCCTAAATTGACACCAAATAGTCCTGTTAGAAATGTTGTTGGTAAAAATAACATCGCCATTAATGACATAGTGTAAGTACGTCTATTCATCGCATCAGCCATCATTGATGTTATTTCATCAGCGATTACTGCTGTACGAGAAATACTACTGTCCAAATCCTCTAAACGTCGAGAAAGTCTTTCCGATATTTCAAGCATTGTGACTCTATCGCTATCACTCATCCACGGTAGCTTTTCGATAGAAAGCCTTGAAAATACATCTCGCTGTGGTGCCATATAACGACGTAAGACAATCAGCTGTTTTCTTAATAAGGCAAGCTCACCTCTCGCCGGTATTTGTTGATCGAGGATCATATCTTCTAATTCAATTAATTGATCATGCAGCGTTTCAACAAACTCCCCTATTTCATCGGTCACAGCATCTGCCATGGTAATAAGCCAATCACCACTGCTTTCAGGTCCATTGCCTAACTCTAATGTATGAATAACTGAATCAACCGAATTAACACGACGATGGCGACTTGAAATAATAGTTTGACTGTTAATATAAATCCTGAATGCAACTAGTTCATCAGGTCGGTCATTAGGATTATTATTAATTGTTTGTAAGTTGATAATGACACCTTCACCAATACGCTGTGCTTTAGGTCTTACGTTTTCAGCTAATAATACATCTTTAGCAATCGGTGGAAGTAATTCTGTATCTTGGATCCATTGTGCACTTTGTGGCTTGCGATAATCTAAATGTATCCAATATGGGGTTTCATTTGAAACAACTGTTTTTGGTGTTATTTCTATTGCTCCCCCATGTCCATCAAGTTGTGTGGCATAAATTGCATCTGAATCTTGCAAAATAGAGTCATTAATTGTTTTCACTTAGTTTCCTCCATACTCTTGCTTTAGTCGCAATAGATTAATTCATCATCTCTTTATCTAATTATTTTCAAAGCTTTATTTTATACTTTTTTCTAGTCCACTGTATATCAACACTATTTTTGTATAGTTAATCTAAAGCTTCTATTTATATTTCCCACTTTAGGATTATTACACTAAATCCAATTCGGATAATTACGTTAGTATATTAATACTGAAAATACCTATAGATAACTTCCTTTATTTATAGAAAAAATTTTATCTACTGTAATTTATAATAATTAGCTCCCTAGTGTATACTAAATATTATCTTATACATTTATTGCAACCTAAAAATAAGGTCATGAATATGAAAAAATTTCTCGCTATTCCTTTATTTTTACTTTTAGTCGGATGCAATGATGCAACATCGACTGAAAGTGCTAATACTGCCTCTACTTCTGATACAACAAAAACACTTCTGGTCGATTCACAACTTTATGACTGTGTCGGTGTTGCACCAATGAAATGCATGAAGGTGAAAGAACTACCTTCAGGCGAATGGTCCCTTTTCTATCAGAATATTGAAGGTTTTGAATATAAAGCAGGTACTGAATACACATTAAAAGTAAATGTTACAGATATTCCTAATCCCCCAGCTGATGCACCTAGTGTAAAATATACACTGGTAGAAATTGTCGATAAAAAGTAATTTTTTACTTAATTCAAGCTCACAATAGGCCGTATTCACTATTGTGAGTAATTCATCTATTAATATTATTTTTCTGATAGTTATTATTAACAAATTGATAAAATTTATTAATAAGCTATTTATGTAATCTCATTTTTTATTATTTATTATAGATAAGTCTGCTAATTTTTTTTAAGAGTAATTTCAATCAATTAACATTGAAATCGTGTTTGAATTTACTAAAAATAGAGTTCTTTACATCAACATAGAAACTCTATAATGAATAAATTAGTCTTTTTTTTAATTAGTTTCGCTTTATCTTATTCTTCTACATTGCATGCTAATAATGAGGCAAATACCGTCTATGGCGGTTATATGCATGGAAAAATAAAAGGTGATACAGCAAAGGGGATGATTGTCAGCTATCGTTATGAGACAGGAAATACGTGGGGAATATTAGTTTCTCTACTGCATTTAAATTCAAATCATAAAGAACCCTTTAAAGATCCTCGTTTTATCACACCATCAATAAAACAATATAAAACTAAAACTACAGCTCTATTAATCGGTCCTACTTATAGAATAACACCGACCTTTTCTGTTTATGCCCAAATGGGGCCCAATAAATTAAAACATAAAGAAGATAAATTTCATCCTGAAATAGAGGTAACAGACACACATATTGTTGAGACAACAAGTGTTATTGGTCAAATAGGTATCGATTATCACCCAACAAAAGAGATTGCAATTAACTTTGGCTATCTTTATTCCGATGTCACAGCAAACAAACGTCACATTGAATTAAATAGCATACAATTATCTTTAGGTTATCGTTTTTAAATCACCCTGAAAAACTATAGTTTTATTTAACAATAAATAGAATGCTAATAGGTGGATTTATCTATAAAAGGCTTAAATATAGTAATAAACACATCAATTTTTATTGTATTTAAGGAATTATACCTATAAATAATATGAAATATAATATTTAACATCGGACACATTGCACAATTAGTCAAAACAAAGTGGCAAAAATGTATTAACATCTCTTCTGCAATGTTTATTCCTTTTGAGTCTCCTTCTGTTTTTATAACAGAGGGACTTTTTTTTTATACATATATTATTAATTGCCGTAACAGTTAGATACAATAAAAAGCGTGCAAACAGGGCATTAAAAATATAATTTATATCCAGACAATAAATTAATCTGCTTTATTTTGCTACGCCCCTTTTAAAAGGGGTTCTTTTTTTATTTATATACCCTCTTATTTTATACACCTCCATTTATTCAAAATTAATACTGAAAACAAGAATTTTTTAGTTTTCTTTTTTGTTTTTAAATAAAAAAACACCTCAAAGTAAGGTATTAACTTTGAGGCATTATCTATTTTCTCTTACTATTTTATACAGCCTCATTTCACCAATGGCTAATTTCAAGTAATCTATTTCATTACTATTTTAATGCTTTAATATATACAGCGTATGGCTATAGGCAACATCTTCAGGATTCTCAATGGGATAACCCTTCAACCAAGGTTTTATCAATCGTCCATTAGTATATTGATAAATAGGTGCTATTGGCGCATCCTCAGCGATAATTTGCTCTGCTCGGTTATATAAACTATTTCTTTCATTTGCATCAATCGCCATGCCTGACAATGTCAAAATTTCATCATATTGCTTGTTTTGATATTTAGGTATATTGCCCGCATGTTTAGAGCCTAATAAACTTAAGAAAGTAGAAGGTTCATTATAATCACCAACCCATGATGCTCTTATCACATCAAAATCCCCGGAGTTTCGGCTGTCTATATACGTCTTCCATTCTTGATTGCGTAGCTCAACTTTAACCCCTAGCTTTTTCTTCCACATAGAAGCGACTGCAATGGCAATTTTCTGATGATTTTCCGAATTATTATATAACAATGATAATTTTAATGGATTATGAGAGCCATATCCTGCTGCTGCCAACAGTATCTTGGCTTGGCTATCTAACTCATCTTGATTATATTCATCGTAAATAGTTGATTCTGGTGTAAAATTAGCCGTAACATCTGGTGTAAAACGATTTGCTGGCTTTTCACCAGTGCCTAACACTTTATCGGTAATGATTTTTCTGTCTATTGCCATTGCCAACGCTTTACGTACACGAATATCTTTTGTCGGCCCTGATTGAGTATTAAAAGCATAATAATATGTTCCTAATTGATCTGGTATATAAACCTCATTAGGAATATCTTTCATTAGTTTATGGTATAAATTTTTAGGAAATGACTCTGTTATATCGATATCACCCGCTAAATAGCGTTTAGTTGCATGTGATTCATGGTTTATCGGTACAAAAGTGACTTTTGTTAATACTGTATTTTTATGATCCCAATAATAAGGATTAGGCGTTAATACAATTTTTTCATTAACCACTCTGTCTGTTAAAACAAAAGCACCATTTCCAACTAAATTACCAACCTTGATCCAACCAACACCATATTTTTCAATGCTATGGCAAGGAACTGGGTATAAAGAAAAATTCGTTGTCAGACTTGGAAAATAAGAAACGGGCCGCTCTAACGTCACTTTTAACGTTTTTTCATCTATTGCTTCTACACCCAATGAGCTTGGTTTTAATTTTCCATCAATAATTTTTTGAGCATTCTCAATAGAAGCGAGTGAAGCATACCATGCAAAAGGTGAAAGATTTTTAGGGTCAACTAATCGTTGCCAACTGTAAACAAAATCAGCCGCAGTGACTCTTTCTCCATTAGACCATTTTGCATTATCACGCAAAGTAAAGATCCATACACGATTATCTTCAGTACGCCAACTCTGAGCGACGCCAGGAATAGCTCGCCCATGTTCATCTTCTATCGTCAACCCTTCAAATAAATCACGTTGCACTTGAGCTTCTGTTAAACCAACGGCATTAATAGGATCAAGTGACGCTGGTTCATCTTTTAAATGTCTAACCACTTCTTGTTTTTTATCAAGTATCGTTCCAGCTGGTACTACCGCCGCATTTACCTGCGATAGGAATAATCCTTGAACGACAAGTGCACATGAAATGACGAATATTTTGCGCATGACTGTTTCGTCCTGTAATCTGTATGAGAATGAACTGCATAATTATAAGAGCCTGATAAAAAGGCACAATCACTGATTACAAATATTTTATAAATTTTTATGTTTTTCATGGTCACTATGCAAATAGTGGCAAGTTTTAATAATGGTTAAGCATTAACAAGATTTTTCGTTAATAATTTAGTATTAATAATAATTAGTCTGACAACTAATAAAGGAGAACAACAATGGCACATCAAGTTACTTTACAAGGAAATGCAGTGACTCTGGCGGGTAAATTCCCAACAGTAGGTCAAAAAGCTGCTGATTTCTCTCTCGTTGGTAAAGATCTTAATGATATCTCTTTAACAAACTTTGCAGGTAAACGTAAAGTTCTAAACATTTTCCCAAGCGTAGATACGGGTGTTTGTGCTGCGAGTGTTCGTCAATTTAATAAAGTTGCAAATGAACTAAATAACACGGTTGTTTTATGTATTTCAGCTGACTTACCTTTTGCCCAAGCGCGTTTTTGTGGTGCTGAAGGTTTAGATAATGTTGTAACATTATCTACAATGCGTGGTGCTGAATTTAAAGAAAACTATGGTGTTGCTATTACATCAGGCCCATTAGCGGGCTTAACTAGCCGTGCTGTGATTGTGTTAGATGAAAACAATACTGTTCTCTACACCCAGTTAGTTGATGAAATCACAACTGAACCAAATTATGATAATGCATTAAATGCACTAAAATAATATTCATTATAAAAAAAATAGGCGAGCATAATGCTCGTCTATTTTTTATGCAGAAATTCCTACAACAAAATTAACCTTCAGATTTTTCATTCTTTTTATTTGTTAAATTATATTCTCTCAATTTATTGGCAATCGCCGTATGAGAAATGCCTAAACGTTTTGCAAGTTTCCGGGTACTTGGATAATCGCGATATAAACGTGTTAAAATTGAAGCTTCAAAGCGTTTTGTCATTTCATCTAAAGAGCCTTCCAATAAATCCTCATCAAATAGAGTTTCATCTGTATGTTCAGGTAAAGTAATATCCTGAATTCGCAGAGTGTTTCCTACTAATTGTGCCATTGCTTGATAAACAGTATTTCTTAATTGGCGAACATTACCAGGCCAACCATACTGTGTTAAATAAACTGATAATTCCGGTGATATTACAGGTTTAGTTGCTTGCTGCTCAATACAATATTGGTTAATAAAATGCATCGCTAACGGCATAATATCGGCTTTTCTTTCCCGCAGCGGAGGTAGAGTTAACGTTAATACATTCAGGCGATAATAGAGATCTTCTCTAAATAATCCTTTTTGCACCAACTCCCACAAATTTTTCTGCGTCGCACAAATAATACGAACATTGACATTAACCTCGTGCTCCTCACCTACACGGCGAAATGTCCCGTCATTTAAAAAACGTAAAAGCTTAATTTGCATTTGAGGCGACATTTCGCCAATTTCATCAAGTAAAACAGTTCCTCTGTCTGCCTGCTCGAAGAAGCCTTTTTTTCCTTCGACAGCATTAGGGTAAGCTCCTGCAGCATAACCAAATAATTCACTTTCTACTACATCATCAGGCATTGAAGCACAATTGAGTCCCAAAAAAGGATTTCTAGCGCGGGAACTAAGGAAATGACAGGCTTTAGCAAATAAATCTTTTCCTGTACCGGTATCCCCCACCAATAGCAGTGGCGCATCCATTTTTGCCATTTTTTTTGCACGTTCAACAAGTTGTTTCATTTGAGAGCTAACAGCAATAATTTTCTCAAATTCATGATTATCACTAACAATTAATTTTGAACTCTCATGAATAGCATCTCGATATTTCAATAAAATAAGCGCGCCGACACAATGATTAGATTGGTTATCATCTGCAAGTTTTATTGGTACTATTTCCATATCAAAACTTTGTTTTTTTAAATTGATTGGAATAATTTCAGCTGAAGGATCTTTTTGTTCTAACCAACGATGAATATTAAAATTAGGGATCAGTTGATTGAATGATTTCTCGCTATTATCGTTAGCATCAAGTTCAAATAGTTGACGAGTTGCCGGATTTTGTAATTTTATTTGGCCTTTAATATTAATAGAAAAAACCGGAACTGGCACAGATTCTAGCAGTGTCCACATGGCTCGATGCTCTTGTTCTGATGGCATAAATGCAACCGTACGAACATCAATAACACCATTTATTCGCCGTATTTCCGCCATTAACGGTTGAAATATATCAAAGTCAATCTGTGAAAAATTCAGGTAGATAAGACCTATTGGAAATATTTCAATTCCACGCAAATCAATATTTTTTAATACTAGTAGATCTAACAATTCACGGGTTAACCCGATGCGATCTTCACAAGTGATCTCTAAACGCATTATAAACCTTCTTAATACTGAGTGACCCTGAACTTATTCTAGATATTATACATAAATATCAACCAAATAAAGAGCCTTGTCAGCAAAAGTTGACACTACTAGCATTTATTTTTACACAGATAAGCTTGTATTTTGATTTTAAACCTGAATTATTTATGCTTTAAAAAAATCAAATAATGAAAATGAAGAGTTTTTTATTATTTTTTTTAGCTCAAAATCAATAAGATATTCGATATCTTTTATTAAGGGACCTAATTCTCGGCGTATTACTTTCTTAATAGTTTTACAGCCATTATCAAAACAAAAAAGAAGATACTCTAATGCATTGATTGCCTGTTCTTTTTTATCTGCCTCTCTTAGATATTCAAAAAATTCTGATGTTTCTTTTATTTGAAATGGTTTAGGTTGTTTTTGGTACTGCTTTTTTTTAATTTCATCGATTGTTTCACTAAGAATAGGGATCAAAATACTCAATTGTTTATCAATATTTGACACATTAAGAGTAGAACTAAGATAAAGCCGGCGTCTCTCCTTCGAGAGTTTTTTTATTACTGATATCTGTATTTCTTTCATTTTTCGACCTAATTAAAAGTATTATTTGTTAACTCTTTACCTATTTCTTATAAATAAAACTATCTTTCTTTTTTAATAGAAAATTGCCTAAAAAGTAAGTTTTAAAAATATATTAAAATAATATTTCTGTGGTAAATATTTTACCGTGATATTTAACGCTACTTACCCTATTAAACTCAATACTATTTTCTATCAAAAAGGGAATATTTTTATAGAAATTACGAATATTTCACTAAGAACACAAACATTATTCAATAAATACAATAGATTATAAATACCTTTCTTTTTGGATAGTTTTACTCTTTTTAAAGATAATTTATTGAACTAATTTCATTAATAAATAATTACAATATAATAAATAAAAACAGACGGAATTTTATAGCATGAAATTATTTATTTAAATATAAAATATTGACATTTACATCATGACCGTAATTTTATACAAACTTTTTTTTCACAAATTTTTGATACAAAAAAACCGTAGAAATAACTCTACGGTTTTTATTTAAAATAACTCAATGTTAGAAACATTATTTTATTCTTTTTTCTTACCACTAATTGTATTTTTTAATTTTCCTATAAGCTCTTTTCTAAAATCACCCAACTTTGGTTTATTATCATCGATCCAAGGTAGTGGTCGGCATAATTCCATTGCCTTGATCCCTAAACGTGCCGTTAATAAACCAGCACCAATTCCTTGGGCTGCTCGTGTTGATAGTCGTGCAGCTAGATCTTGAGAAAGCCAATCCATTCCGACTTCTCTTACTAGTTCAGTAGCACCCGCAAATGCAATATTGACTAAGACAAGGCGAAATAATTTTAAGCGACTATAGTATCCCAACTCTATACCATAAATTTCAGCGATACGATTAATCAAACGAATATTACGCCAACCAATAAAAGCCATATCAACCATCGCTAGCGGGCTTACTGCTATCATTAATGTTGATTCTGCAGCAGAGCGACTAATTTCAGCTCTCGCTTGTTTATCTAAAATAGGCTGAACTAATTGGCTATAAAGCTCTAATACTTCCTTGTCATTATGCGTATCATGTAATGCACTTTGCCAACGAATTAGTGCAGGATGTTGTGAGTGTATCCCTGCTTGTTTAGCCAATTTCTCACAAAAAGGTCGGCCATTTCCCATCGCATGACTATAAAGTAATTCTTTTGCTTTATCTCTTTCATCTGCTCTTTGGCGTAAGCGATAGATACGACGCCATTCTGTTATTACAGAGCCAATTCCTGCAATAACAATTAAGCCCCCTGCGCTTGCCGCACCTAATGCAATCCAATCCGAGTTTATCCATGACTCATAAATCCATTGCCCTGTTTGAGCGATAACGCTAATCCCTAAAATAGTACTTGCAACTGTGATTAAGCGTTTCCATACACTTTTTTTAGGTTTTAGAATAGATTGGATATCACCTTCTAACTGCCCTTCGTTTTCTTCATCTAATTGAGGATCAATAGGTAGAAATGCTTCATTCTCCTGAAAATCAATACCTTTCTTTAAGCTTACTTCATCTTGAAGTATGGGCTCTTTAAAATCAATTCGTGATTTTAATGGCTCATTCATTTTAATTTATCCCCTAACAAGAATTCCATTGCACTATCCATACGAATATGAGGAACTGCGCTATCTCTTGATATTTGTTGTGGTCTAAAAGATTCGAAACTAAATCCTTGTTTTTCCCAAAATGCTTTTTCAGGCAATCGTTTAGGAACTTCACCAGGAAAATACACCAAAGGCTTGTTATCACTTAAACGAAAACCTTTTAATGCTGGGATTTTTTCACCATGATGATCCACAATGCCACTTTCAGTTGCAGCAATAGAGGCAAGCCCCATGCAATCAATACTGATCCCCTCAAAAATAGCATTTTGTTTAGCATCTTGAATAAGTTGTTGAAGCAATGAAACTAAATTTTCGTGCTGGTCAACTGTAATATGATCAGCTTTAGTCGCTGCAAATAATAACTTATCAATACAAGGTGAAAATAAACGCCGAAGTAGTGTTCTTTTACCATAATGAAAGCTACGCATTAATTGTGTTAAAGCCTGCCGCATATCATTAAAAACATCAGCGCCTTGATTGAGAGGTTGCAAACAATCCACTAAAACAATTTGCCTATCAAAACCTTGAAAATGATCTCGATAAAAACCTTTTACCACATGCTGACCATAATATTCATAACGTTGCTTTAGCATGCCAATATTAGTCCGTTTATCAGCATTTTTTAATTTAGTAATATCAAGCTGTTGTAAATCGGGCCAAGGGAAAAACTGCAAAACAGGCGCGCCCGCTAATTCACCAGGTAAAACAAAACGACCGGGTTGAATAAAATGAAGCCCTTCTTTTTTACATGCTAATAAATATTCAGTATAAGCGGAGGCAATATCCGCTAATAATGTTTCATCAGCAGGTGCAAAGGGATCGCATTTTTTAAGTAGTGTTTGCCAATTTTGTTCTGGCAATGTTCTTTGACGATTTACCTTATTCATTTGCTCTGACCATTCAAAATAGTCTTGCTCAAGCATCGGTAAATCTAATAACCATTCGCCCGGGTAGTCAACAATCTCTAAATAAAGCGAAGATGTTTCTTTGATAAAACGTGTTAATGATTCATTTGAGCGATAACGTAGTTGTAAACGAATTTCACTCACTCCTTTAGTCGGAACCGGCCAACTTGGAGGCGTGTGATAAAGCGATTCCATTCCTTCGTCATAAGTAAATCGGGGGATATTTAAATTATGCTGAGGAATACGTTTTACACCCAATAGTTGCTTATCTCGTGCCGCTGAAAATAGCGGTAAACGCGCACCTGTATGCACATTAATAAGTTGATTAACTAAAGAAGTAATAAATGCCGTTTTACCACTTCGGCTTAATCCAGTTACCGCTAAGCGAAGATGTCTATCAACACCACGATTAATAAAAGCTGTAAGTTCATTTTGTAGGCGCTTCATGTTTCTCCCAAGACATTTGACGCGATAGCTTATTTAAACCTGCTTTAATAACAGGCTCTGCTATCAATAGAACCAACCAACGTAACGGCTTGCTACTTACGCGTTTTATTATACTGCCAGTTATTGCGGCTGGCCCAAATAAAGTCAATAACATTACCCCAAATGTTAACCCTTTTTTGGCAAAGTAGGTGAGTTTATTTGTTTTTAACGAGGTATAAGCTTGATTAATATTCATAGCACTCTCCTCAATCAGGAATTTTGCTTATTCCTAATTCATTCAGTAGAAAATAAACCGACTTAACGAAAGACGCTCCTAAATCGGAGCGTCTTATCGGATCAATTGGTGAAAATATTACAGATCGCGAAAGCGTTTATTTAATTGATAACTGGAAGACGTAATATATCGTTCCATTTGTTGTAAACGTTTTTCACCTTGCATTAATTGATTATCAACACCGCTTAAAATTTCTTTTAAACTCTCCTGTTGCTCACCACCTTGTTGGTAATTAGCTGGCGCAGGCTCCATAAAAAAACTCAAAACAAGATAAGCAACAATAGTTAGTCCAAAAAATCCAGCAAAGAGTGCAATCACCGCAATAACCCTGACAAGTAAAACAGGAATATTAAAATAATGGGCAAGGCCTGCGCATACGCCACGGATCACGCCCTCTTGTGGCAAGCGATACAATTTCTTACTTTGTACCGTCATTATGATTGCCTCCAGTTAGGATGTTCTGCATCAAGTATTTGTTCTAGCGTCTTAATGCGCTCCTGCATTTGCTGAGCCTTATCCACCAGCGCGCTCAGTCGCTGCATTTCTTGTTGGGTTAACTGAACATTCCCACCACCTTTCTGATTGCTGTAATGCAACCACAGCCAGATAGGGAGAACAAATAAAATAAAAATGGTCAGTGGTATTCCCAGAAATATATAGCCCATTACATATCCTTTATAAGATGGTTATTACGCTTGCTGTTACTCTTTATTGATATTGATTTTAGCTTTTAATGCCGCTAATTGCGCGCTAATTTCATCATCAGCTTTTAATTCAGCAAACTGTTGGTCTAATGATTTCTCTTTACCTAACCCGTAGCTTTGCGCTTCGCCTTCCATATGATCAATTCGGCGCTCAAATTGTTCAAAACGTGCCATCGCTGCATCCATTTTACCACTGTCTAATTGACGACGAACTTGACGAGATGAATTTGCTGCTTGATGGCGAACAACTAAAGACTGTTGTTTAGCACGAGTTTCTGTCAATTTATTTTCTAATTCACTAATTTCACCTTTCAAACGAGTCAAGGTTTCATCAATGATAATCAACTCATGTTTTAGCGTATCATTAACTGAAGCAACACGTTGTTTTTCAATTAATGCCGCCCGAGCTAAATCTTCTTTGTCTTTAATCAGAGCTAACTCAGCTTTATCTTGCCAATCTTTAATCTGTTTTTCCGCTTGTTCGATACGGCGCTCTAATCCTTTCTTTTCAGCTAAAGTACGTGCAGACGTTGTACGGATCTCCACTAACATATCTTCCATTTCTTGGATCATTAGACGGATCATTTTTTCAGGATCTTCCGCTTTATCTAATAAAGAAGCGATATTGGCATTAATAATGTCAGCAAAACGTGAAAATATACCCATGATGTCATCCTTAATAGCTATGCTAATTAGTAATGTTAAATGTTTCATTAAATGGCGTCATCTATCATAACGCTCGGCTTACTTTAGTTAATACAATTAACGTGCCAACTTTTAAAATTCACTTAACCTATTAATAATAGGCAATTTATATTGTTCGCCTATTTTTCGAACACCTGATACACTGGTAAAAAATACCTCACTATGGTGAATTTAACCAATGAATGAGAATTTAGAGACAATAATCGGTGTTGATAGTCAATTTATTGATGTTTTAGAACAAACTTCAGCACTTGCTCAATTAAAAAAACCGGTATTAATTATTGGTGAACGAGGTACAGGTAAAGAATTAATCGCTCACCGATTACACTACCTTGCACCTTGGTGGCAAGGCCCTTTTATTTCTATCAACTGCTCTGCACTTAATGATAACTTACTCGATTCTGAACTTTTTGGTCATGAAGCGGGTGCTTTCACTGGCGCTAAAAGTCGCCATCAAGGGCGTTTTGAACGTGCTGATGGTGGCTCTCTTTTTCTTGATGAACTGGCAACAGCGCCAATGCTTGTACAAGAAAAATTATTGCGGGTTATTGAATATGGTCATTTAGAGCGTGTTGGTGGCAGCCAATCTTTGCATGTGGATGTTAGACTTATCTGCGCTACAAATGCAGATTTACCTGCAATGGCTGAAGAAGGTAAATTTCGTGCTGATTTACTGGATAGATTAGCTTTTGATGTCATCAGATTGCCCCCGTTGAGGGAACGACAAGCAGATATCATGTTACTTGCTGAAAACTTCGCAATTTCAATGTGCCAAGAACTGGGATTACCTTTTTTTCCTGGTTTTAGTGATAACGCATGCCAAATTCTTTTAGGCTATTCATGGCCTGGTAATATCCGTGAGCTAAAAAATGTTGTGGAGCGTTCGGTTTATCGCCATGGAACCAGTGATAGAGAATTAGACAATATTATTATTAATCCTTTTGCAGGCTTGCAAACCGCAATATCAAAACAATCACCTTTAGAAAAAAAGATTTCGTCTTTTTCGCCACCAGATTTACCTCTTGATTTGCGACAATGGCAAAATGAAATAGAAAAAATATTAGTTAGCAATGCATTGAAAGAGAGTTTATATAATCAAAAAGAAGCTGCTGAGAAACTGAAGTTAAGCTACGATCAATTTAGAGGATTGATTAAAAAGCACCAAATAACAACATAAAATCATGATTAATAATGATTTTTATTTATCAAGAAGTGGTTTAAAAAATAGGCAAAAAAAAAGCCAGCACCCGAGCTGGCTAGTAAAAAATACTGGAAGCAATGTGAGCAATGTCGTACCTTCTGCGGAAAACCTCTTACCGCTGAAGGACAATACGGATGATAATCTTTATCATTAGCATTTGTAAAGCTTTTTGTTGAGAATTTTTCTCACTTTGTTTTTTTGACTATTTGGGGATAGAAAGTTTTTTAAGTTACAATAGCAAAATCGTTTCTCTAAAAGACATTATTATGCGCCCTATTTTACTTATTGGTACTCTGCTAGTTAGCCTAACAAGTGCTACTTGTATCGCAGATGTAGCACCAAAAACACAAGCGTTATCGATAAAACAAGAGCCAACTCCTATTAATCAAAATGGCTTTGTTTATTGTGTTGATGGCAGTGTGAATACCTTTAATCCACAATTATCAAGCAGTGGATTAATTATCGATCCCCTTGCGGCGCAACTTTATGATCGTCTTTTAGATGTTGACCCTTATACTTATCGTCTTATTCCTGAAATAGCAGCACGCTGGGAATCGCTAGATAATGGCGCAACATACCGCTTTTATTTACGTAAAAATATCTCGTTTCAGCAAACATCGTGGTTTACACCTGCGCGAAAACTCACAGCAGATGATGTAATTTTTAGTTTTGAACGGATGATCAACCCACAAAATCCTTATAATCAAGTCAATGGTGGGAAATATCCCTATTTTGATAGCTTAAGTTTTGCCGACAATATCCAATCAATTAAAAAATTGGGTCAATACACAGTCGAGTTTAGCTTAAAAGAGCCTGACGCCTCTTTTTTATGGCATTTAGCAACACATTACGCCCCTATTCTTTCCGCTGAATATGCACAAAGCTTAGAAAAATCAGGTAACCAGACACAACTTGATTGGAAACCAGTAGGTACTGGCCCTTTCTTTCTTGATGAATATCAACCAGGCCAATTTGTTCGCTTATTCAGAAATGAAAACTATTGGAAAGGTCAGCCTAAAATGCAACAAGTTGTTATTGATATGGGCGCTGGAGGTACAGGCCGCATATCTAAACTATTAACGGGTGAATGTGATGTTTTAGCCTATCCAGCGGCTAGCCAATTAAAAGTTTTACGTGATGATCCTCGGTTAAGATTAACATTACGCTCAGGTATGAATATTGCTTATTTAGCCTTTAATACTAGTAAGCCTCCACTCAATGATCTGAAAGTACGCCAAGCTATTGCTTATGCCATAAATAATGAACGTTTAATGGAATCGATTTATTATGGTACTGCTGAAACAGCCGCATCGGTACTTCCTCGTGCATCTTGGGCTTATGATAATCGTGCAAAAATCACAGAGTACAATCCTGAGAAATCGAAACAAATACTAAAAGAATTAGGGCTTGATGGACTTAAATTGAGCCTTTGGGTACCCAGCGCATCACAATCTTACAACCCAAGCCCATTGAAAATGGCTGAGCTCATTCAGGCAGACTTAGCTCAAGTGGGCATTCAAATGAATATTCGCCCAATTGAAGGGCGATACCAAGAAACCAGTATGATGGATAGGACTCATGATATGACGTTATCTGGCTGGTCAACAGACAGTAACGATCCTGATAGTTTTTTCCGTCCCCTATTTAGTTGTGCAGCTATTGGTTCACAGACTAACCTTAGTCATTGGTGCCTACCGAGTTTTGATGATATTTTAAAAAAAGCGCTTTATAGTCAGCAACTTGCTTCAAGAATGGATTATTATCATCAAGCACAAGATATTCTCGCTCAAGAACTACCTGTATTGCCTTTAGCTAATTCTTTACGTATGCAAGCATATCGTTATGATATTAAAGGATTACTATTAAGTACCTTCGGTAATGCGTCTTTTGCTGGTGTTTATCGAGAAGCAGAAGTGGATGAACAAAATCACAAGAAAGAGGCTATAAAATAATCCATGATTATTTATTCAATACGTAGATTGCTTTTATTGCTTGTGACACTGTTCTTTTTGTCACTCGTGAGCTTTAGCCTGAGCTATTACACACCAAATGGTCCATTAAGTGGTGCATCACTAATAGATGCCTACTTTTTCTATGCTCACAATATGATTCATTTTGATTTTGGTATTTCCTCTATTAATGGAGAACCCATTAAAGCGCAATTAATTGAAGCATTGCCAGCAACAATGGAGCTTTGCACCTTAGCCTTTCTTTTTGCCTTAATTGTGGGTATTCCCGCAGGGATCATTGCTGGTGTTTGGCGTAATAAATCTGCTGATATTATTATTAGTAACTTTGCGCTCTTAGGTTTTTCTGTGCCTGTTTTTGGACTCGCTTTGTTATTAACACTGTTCTTCTCTTTAAAACTGGGTTGGCTTCCTGTTTCTGGTCGTATTGATTTACTTTATAACTTACAGCCTATTACAGGCATTGCATTAGTTGATGCTTGGTTATCTAATTCGCCTTATCGCCAGCAAATGATTATTAATGTGTTACAACACCTGATTTTACCTGTAACAACACTTGCTATTGCACCTACAACGGAAGTTATTCGATTAATGCGCAATAGTACGGAAGAAATTATGTCAGAGAACTACGTGAAGGCAGCCGCAACTCGAGGTCTCTCACGTTTTACTATTATTCGTCGCCATATTCTTCATAATGCTTTACCCCCTATCATCCCTAAATTAGGCTTACAGTTCTCTACCATGCTTACACTTACCATGGTGACTGAAATTGTATTTAACTGGCCGGGACTCGGTCGCTGGTTAGTCACAGCAATCCGCCAACAAGATTACTCTGCGATTTCCGCAGGAGTGATGTTAGTAGGTTCAATGGTCATTGTTGTCAACGTCTTGTCAGATATTGTAGGCGCTATGAGTAACCCAATGAAACACAAGGTGGGATATGCCTTTAGATAGCCAGTTTTATAAAGAGAAAAAAACACCGACACCCGCAGCGGTGATTTGGCAATGTTTTTCTAAAGACGTTATCTCAATGGTCGGGTTTTATGGTGTTCTTTTTCTCTTAGTATTGAGTGTAATTGGCCCTTATATTGCGCCTTATGCTCTTGATCA
Source organism: Proteus sp. fly-1008 (assembly GCF_040140305.1). Classification (NCBI taxonomy): domain Bacteria; kingdom Pseudomonadati; phylum Pseudomonadota; class Gammaproteobacteria; order Enterobacterales; family Morganellaceae; genus Proteus; species Proteus sp. fly-1008. The sequence goes on along the minus strand of NZ_JBEEWH010000001.1, from coordinate 123,991 downwards.
ACAGTTTTTCGGTCATCAATTAACGCCACCATCTTGGTATCAAAATGGGAACGTTTCTTACTTTTTTGGTACAGATGACTTAGGCCGAGATGTTTTTAGTCGAATTTTAATTGGGACAAGCATGACCTTTGGTGGTGCATTTATTGTCACTTTTGCTGCGACATTAATGGGTTTGATTATTGGTTGCTTTGCGGGGATGACTCATGGTTTAAAATCCGCCATTCTTAACCATATATTAGATACCTTATTATCAATTCCATCACTACTTCTGGCCATTATTGTTGTGGCTTTTGTGGGAACAAGCCTTGGTCATGCCATGATAGCGATTTGGCTAGCCTTGCTACCTCGCTTAGTCAGAATGATCTATTCTGCGGTCAATGATGAATTAAACAAAGAGTATGTCATTGCTTCTCGACTTGATGGCGCATCTAATATTTCCATTTTATGGTATACCGTATTACCCAATATTACCCCTGTATTGGTCTCTGAATTAACGCGTGCTTTTTCAATCGCTATTCTTGATATTACCGCATTGGGTTTCCTCAATTTAGGCGCTCAGCTTCCTTCTCCTGAATGGGGTGCCATGCTGGGTGATTCACTTGAGTTAATTTATGTCGCCCCATGGACTGTCTTGATTCCGGGTGCCACAATTATGATCAGCGTTTTATTGGTGAACCTATTAGGAGATGGTTTACAGCGTGCAATAAATGAGGGAGTTGAATAATGCCTTTATTAGATATACGCAATTTAACCATTGAATTTATGACACCTGATGGGCCAGTTAAAGCCGTCGATCGTGTTTCTATCACCCTAAATGAAGGTGAAGTCAGGGGTCTTGTCGGTGAATCAGGATCAGGTAAAAGCTTAATTGCAAAAGCCATCTGTGGCGTTACTAAAGATAATATCAACGTAACCGCTGATCGTTTCCGATTTGATGATATTGATTTACTTAAATTATCACCGAGAGCGCGACGTCGTGTTATTGGTCATAATATCTCAATGATTTTCCAAGAGCCGCAATCTTGTCTTGATCCTGCAACAAAAATTGAGCAGCAGTTGATACAAGCTATCCCAGGCTGGACATTTAAAGGCCATTGGTGGCAACGCTTTCATTGGCGAAGACGTCGTGCAATTGAATTATTGCACCGTGTAGGTATTAAAGATCACAAAGATATTATGCGCAGTTACCCTTATGAATTAACCGAAGGTGAATGCCAAAAAGTGATGATAGCCATCGCCATTGCTAATCAGCCTCGATTACTGATTGCGGATGAACCAACTAACGCAATGGAACCCGCAACACAAACACAAATATTTCGTTTACTTACTCGACTCAATCAAAATAATAATATGACAATTCTTTTGATTAGCCATGATTTGCAATGGATGAGTAAATTGGCGAATAAAATTACAGTGATGTATTGTGGTCAAATGGTTGAAACTGCCTCTCCCGATGAACTATTAGTGACGCCTTATCATCCTTATACTCAAGCATTAATACGCTCTATTCCTGATTTTACCAACTCATTGGCACATAAGAGCCGTTTAAATACATTACCTGGAGCAATTCCTTCGCTTGAACATTTGCCCGTCGGTTGTCGTTTAGGCCCTCGTTGCCCATATGCACAACGTCAATGTATTGAAGCCCCTCGGTTACGTTTATTTAAAAACCATGCCGTGGCTTGTCATTTTCCGTTAAATGTGGAGCCAACTGATGTTCGATAAATTGCTTGAGGTAAAAAATCTTTCAAAAACCTTTCGCTATCGCACTGGATTATTTCGGCGTCAACAATTAGAAGCTGTAAAGCCAGTTAGTTTTACACTTGAACCCAAACAAACCTTAGCCATTATTGGTGCTAATGGTTCAGGAAAATCTACATTAGCAAGAATGTTATCAGGTGTAACTGAACCTACAGGCGGGGATATTTTTATTAATGGGCATCAGCTCCATTTCGGTGATTATCCTTATCGTAGTCAACGCATTAGAATGATATTCCAAGATCCCACTAACTCATTAAATCCACGCCAGCGTATCGGTCAAACATTAGATATTCCTTTGCGTCTTAATACAGATCTGAGTGCTATTGAACGTGAAAAGCGCATTTATCAGACATTACGCCAAGTAGGTCTTTTGCCTGAACATGCCAATTATTATCCCCATATGTTTGCATCAGGTCAGCGCCAACGTATTGCGCTCGCAAGAGCATTAATTTTACAACCTCAAGTGATTATTGCTGATGAGGCCATCGCATCATTGGATATGTCTTTACGATCACAAATTATAAACTTGATGTTAGAACTGCAAGAAACTCATGATATTGCCTATATTTATGTAACACAAAACTTAGGTATGACTAAACATATTAGCGATAAGATTATTGTGATGGATAATGGTGAAGTTGTTGAACGCGGTAATACAGCTGAAGTTCTTGCTTCACCTTTGCATGAAGTCACACGAAGATTGGTTGCAAGCCATTTTGGTGAAGCCTTAACAGCCGAAGCTTGGCGTCAAGATTTAACTTAAGTATAAATAATATAGGTCTAATGTTAATTGCACATTATTTCACCCTTTTTCCCTAACTCCTCGGAGGTGCTAGGGAAATTAAACAAATTTACAAATGTCGTGGTAGAATCAGCCACGTTTATTAACAATAAGCGTGATAACCCAACAGATAAATAAAACTGTGAATGATGTTATTATCGCGATTTACGAAAAAACAAGGATACAGCTATGGGCTTTATGACCGGCAAACGCATTCTTATTACTGGTGTTGCTAGTAAATTATCAATTGCTTATGGTATTGCCAAAGCTATGCGTGACCAAGGTGCAGAACTTGCATTTACTTACCAAAATGAAAAACTGAAACCACGCGTTGAAGAATTTGCAGCATCATTAGACTCAAATATCGTATTAGAGTGTGATGTGTCAAAAGACGAAAGCATCGATACCATGTATGCAGAACTTGCAAAAGTTTGGCCAAAATACGATGGTTTTGTTCACTCTATCGGTTTTGCGCCAGCTGACCAATTAGATGGTGACTATGTTAACGCTGTTACTCGTGAAGGTTTTAAAATTGCTCACGATATTAGCGCATACAGCTTTGTTGCGATGGCAAAAGCAAGTCGTGAAATGCTAAATCCAAACTCTGCACTGTTAACTCTGACTTATTTAGGTGCTGAACGTGCAATCCCTAACTATAACGTTATGGGTCTGGCTAAAGCATCTTTAGAAGCTAACGTACGTTACATGGCAAACGCCATGGGTCCTGAAGGTATTCGTGTTAACGGTATCTCTGCTGGCCCAATCCGTACATTAGCAGCATCTGGTATCAAAGACTTCCGTAAAATGTTAAGCCACTGCGAATCAGTAACCCCTCTGCGTCGCACAGTAACAACCGAAGATGTAGGTAATACTGCTGCATTCTTATGCTCTGACTTATCAGGTGGTATTACTGGTGAAATCATCCACGTTGATGGTGGCTTTAGCATCGCAGCAATGAATGAATTAGAACTAAAATAATTCTATTGTCTGAATAACAAAAGCCAGCCTTAATGATTTTAGGCTGGCTTTTTTATGAAAATAACATTCCTGCGTATCTTCATTTCATCCATCCTGTTAGATTTTTTAAGTTTTTTTATGTTTAATTATTTTGCTTTTTTGTTGATAAATATCCATATTTCATCTTGTTTTCACTCTTTTTGAACTTCATATTTAGAGCAATTACTTTTTAGCTAAATTTAACTTTTATTTTTTAGTTAATTCCTATAATCTTTTCACTCATTACAGATAAAATAATCACATATTAATAAAAGGATTTAATGTATGAAGAAATTTAAATTCCTGTTTTATATTTTTGCCATTATCGGCGTGATTATTTTTATCATCGCTTTATTTGTTATTAAATCAGAATTACATTTAGTAAGAAACGGAATAGAAACAACAGGTGTTGTTATTGATCAAAATATGAGTAAGTCCTCTAGTGAAAGAAGTATTTATCACCCTATTATTCAATTTACTACTAATGATAATAGAGAAATTACTTTTCGTTCACTAGAAGGAAGTAACCCACCTCGTTTCCATATTGGTGAAAAAATCAGCGTTATTTATCTTCAAAATGATCCTCAAAGAGCGACAATTAACAACTTTTTAGGTTTATATGGTGCGGGCACTATATTAGGTATTTTTAGTTTAGCATTTGCCTCAACGGGTCTTATCCCTTTGTATTTTATAAGAAGAAGAGCCAATAGAGATCAACGATTAAAACGGGATGGCATGCCTATTAATGTGAAAATATCTGAGGTTATTATTAATAATAATATTCGAATTAATCACCGTTCTCCTTATCAAATCATTGCAGATTATCATGACACATTAAACAATCGTTTAATTCGTTATAAAAGTGGTTATATCTTTTTTGATCCCACACCTTATATTAATAAAGAGCTAGTTACAGTCTATGTCGATAAGAAAAAACCCAAGATTTATTATCTTGATATTTCTTTTCTACCTTCATTTGAAGAATGATAATTAAATGCTCTAAATATAATTAATATAAAGAATACTTATTTTCTTATAATTTCATCAATTATCTGTCTTGTTCACAGATTTACAAAAGCCTTTTTCATTTGCATCATTTGAGTTTGCTAATTTCTTAGAACACCTTATTATCTTATGTTAATGAAGATATTTTTTGATATCTGTAAGTCATTATCACCATCTCATTGATAGGGAGCTATTCAATATGAAATTGTACTACACACCGGGTAGTTGCTCACTTTCCCCTCATATCGTTTTACGTGAAACAGGCCTAGATTTTTCTATTGAGCGCATCGATTTACGTGCTAAAAAAACAGAATCAGGTAAAGATTTCCTAACCATCAACCCTAAAGGGCAGGTTCCTGTTCTTCAATTAGATAATGGTGATATTCTGACTGAAGGCGTTGCTATTATTCAATACCTTGCAGACTTAAAACCAGACAGAAATTTAATTGCACCAGCAAAAACATTAGAACGTTATCACCAAATAGAATGGTTAAACTTTCTTGCGAGTGAAGTTCATAAAGGCTATAGCCCATTATTTTCACCAGACACACCTGTAAGCTACCTACCTGTAGTTAAAACCAAACTCAAAAGTAAATTTGCTTATATCAATGATGTCTTAAGCAAACATAAATTTGCATGTGGTGAGTATTTTACTGTTATTGATGCTTACTTATTTACATTAAGCCAATGGGCACCGCATGTTGGCTTAGATTTAACTGATCTAACACATCTACAAGATTACTTAAAACGTATTGCACAACGCCCTAATGTGCACAGTGCATTAGTCACTGAAGGACTCATTAAAGAGTAACTTTTGATTTTTTAATTAAAATAGCTCAAGTGTTCTCAATTTACTTGAGCTATTGTTTTTTAAATATATCTCTATGTAACAGATATTGTTATCTAAAATAATATACTTTCATATCTATATTTAAAAATTACTCAGGAAAATTACCTTATTACATGATCAACGTTTCTACTTACTTAAAAATAAAAGATAATTTTATTAATATCAATGACTATAATGGCTTATTAAAAAATACTTTCTATATTGAAGGTGCCATAGAATTATCTATTTATAATATCAAAGTAATTGATATAGAAATGTGGGATTATGTTGACCAATTATGGAGTTACCTGATTGAATCTTTAGTTAAAATAAATAAAAATCAAGAAGCTAAAATAAATTTCCCCGATCAACCTATTGAAATGAAATTTCAACCTATCAATGAAAATGTGCTCATTGTCATCAATGCCAATGAATCACGAAAATCTTTTATTAAAAAAGACCTGTTTATAAGAACAATGGCATTACATGCACAAGGCTTTTTTAATAAATTAACAACATTTAAAGGTATTATTCTTAATGATTATGCTATCGATTTTCAAAATATAGAAAATTTACTAAAAGACAATGAATATAAACCATAAAAATGCTCAACTTTATTTAGCTCCTTCATTCGATATTTTTATCAATAACCTAATGAGTGAAGATGAGATAGATGGCTTATAATATTATCGTTGTTTGTATAATCCATCGATATCTTACAACTGGACTGCTAGAAAAACGGAAACTATTAAGCCTCCGTTCTTGTTTTAATTAAATACGCTTTATTGCAATTAATCTATCTGTGTTGCGCAGAATTTATGTGTTGGATGCACCATTTGATCTTGTGCAGCAACGAGTTGCAATTCGTACTCATTCATTTCTTTCGTTTTAAGCATCACTTCATAAACTGCCGCGGCAACGTGTTCTAGTGCGGTTTGTAATTCAACCCCTTTGAGTAAATCCACCAGCATTAAACCACTGGTTAAATCACCGACTCCCACAGGTTGACGCTCACCAAAATCAACTAATGGCCGACTAACATGCCAACTATGTTCTGCGGTTACTAACAGCATTTCAAAACGATCATGGCGATATCCAGCACGTGATAAGTGTTTTACTAATACAATCTTAGGGCCTTGTTTACACAATTCACGAGCAGCGTTTACGCATTCATCAACGTTGTGAAGAGCGTTACCACCACTTAATGTTTCAAGCTCTAAAAGATTAGGTGCAATAATATCGCTAATTGGCAAAGCCTCTTCACATAGCACACCTGAAACAGCAGGAGGAACAATACACCCTTTTTCAGGATGTCCCATCACTGGATCACAAAAATACCATGCATTAGGATTGGCTTGTTTTACTTTTTTAACGATATCAACAATGCGCAAACCTTGTTCAGCCGATCCTAAATAACCACTTAGTACAGCATCACATTGCGAGAGCTTGCCGATTGCGGCAATACCATCAACAATCTCAGTAATATGTTCTGCTGACATGACGCAGCCAGTCCATTTTTCTGGATATTGTGTGTGGTTTGAAAATTGCACTGTGTTTAAAGGCCAAACGTTCACACCCATACGACGCATTGGAAACTCAGAAGCACTGTTACCCGCGTGACCGAAAACAACATGAGATTGAATAGAGAGTATATTTTTCATGACATAAACCGATTATTGTGAATACACACAACACCCAAGCTTTATCATCATAGGCGAGGTATATACGTTATTTATTGTTATTAAGAAAAAGGGCAACTCACTAGCTGCCCTTTACTGTCAATTATTTCCAGATAACAAGGCAGTAATGTTTTTTACCGCGACGTAAAATAGAATAATGACCAAATAAGAAATCTTTTTCTTCAAAAACGTATTCAGGATTGTCTTGTTTTTCGCCATTAATTGAAACGGCGTTAGAGCCAATCATTGTACGAGCCTGACCACGAGAAGGAACTAATTCTGCGTTAACTAGCGCTTGTTGCAAATCACTGCCTTTTTCTAACTCAATTGTAGGCATGCCGTCTTGTGCTAATTGTTCAAGATCAGCTTGTGTTAAGTCTGCAATTGCACCAGAGAATAAGCTTTCTGTAATACGTTTAGCGGCGACTAATCCCTCTTCACCATGAACTAAACCAGTAACTAGTTCTGCTAATACACGTTGAGCACGAGGCGCTTGACCGCTATTTTTATCTTCTTCTTCAAGTGCATTAATTTCTTCAATACTCATAAAGGTGAAGAATTTTAAGAAGCGATAAACGTCAGCATCTGCTGTATTGATCCAGAACTGATAGAATTTGTATGGGCTTGTTTTCTTCGGATCTAACCAAACCGCACCGCCTTCTGTCTTACCGAATTTAGTTCCGTCAGATTTAGTAATTAATGGTACAGTCATACCAAATACTTGTTTCTGATTGAAACGACGGGTTAAATCGATACCTGAAGTGATATTACCCCACTGATCAGAGCCACCGATTTGTAATTCAACACCTAAATGCGTATTTAATGACGCGAAGTCATAAGCTTGTAATAGGTTATAGGCGAATTCAGTAAAAGAGATCCCCACATCGTCGCGGTTTAAACGTTGTTTAACCGCTTCTTTGTTGATCATTTGGTTCACAGAGAAGTGTTTACCGATATCACGCAGGAATGTCAGCACATCCATTTGACCAAACCAGTCATAGTTGTTTGCTAATTCCGCACTGTTTTCACCACTGTCGAAATCTAAGAAAGGTGACACTTGTTTACGAATTTTTTCTACCCATTCGTGAACAGTATCTTGGGTATTCAGTTTGCGCTCGGTGGCTTTAAAACTAGGATCACCAATCAGACCCGTTGCACCACCCACCAACGCCACAGGCTTATGCCCGGCTAGTTGGAATCGTTTTAAACACAGCAAAGGAACCAAATGCCCCAAGTGCAGGCTATCAGCGGTAGGATCGAAGCCACAATAGAGAGCGATAGGACCTTGCTCCAAACGCTCTACTAAAGCTGCCTCATCCGTGACCTGAGCGATTAGCCCACGCTCCTGCAATTGTGTGATTAGGTTCTTGCTAGACATCAATGACTCCATCGGTTTATTGTTTTTTGTCTATTTAAAATATAAGTGAAACACAAGTGGTATAGCATAAAGCGCCACTACGTTAAGTACCAGTAGAAAAAGGCTTTTTGAGGAAAATTTATTAACGCACTATTAAGGTGCTAATCGCTCAATATCCCATCCTTGTGGTGATTTTTGGTAGATAAAGCGATCGTGTAGACGATTTTCTCGTCCTTGCCAAAATTCAACAGATTCAAATGTCACACGATATCCACCCCAGAAGCTCGGTAATGGGACTTCTCCATTTTGGAATTTCTGTTTTAATTCCAAAAATTTACTTTCTAACACGCCTCTTGCGGAAATACGAGAAGACTGTTGAGAAGCCCAAGCTGCAATTTGACTATCTTTAGGGCGACTATGGAAGTATTTCAGAACTTCAATAGGCGAAAGCTTTTCTGCCTTCCCTAAAAAACAGACTTGTCTTTCTAAGGGATACCAAGGAAATAACAAACTCACTCTTTGGTTATGTTCTAAATGACTCGCTTTACGACTCCCCAAGTTGGTGTAAAAAACTAAGCCATGTTCATCAAAGTGCTTTAATAACACGATACGCTGATAAGGTTGTCCATTTTCATCAACAGTTGCAACACACATTGCTGTAGGATCACTTAAACGCGCTTCACAAGCTTGTTTTAACCATTTCTCAAACAACACCAATGGCTGTTCAGTTAATTCATGACGTCGTAATCCACCGTTCATATATTCACGGCGTAAATCGGCAACATCAATAAAATCAAGATCTGTCATTTTTCACACTCTCTCTTTTGAGAAACTGCGTTCAGCATATCACGCTTAACGAGGATTTGTAGGGTAAATCGCCCCTAAAACAGTTTCTCTTGATGCCCCTGTGACAGAAGGTAAATTTCCTGATTCATTGGCAATAGTTCTAGCTGCGAGCCAAGCAAATGCAAGAGCCTCCATATCATCACCACTTAAACCATATTTATCTGTAGCAGCCACTTCTGTGCCTGGTAACAATGAAGCCAAACGATGCATGATTTGCCCATTTCTAGCGCCTCCGCCACAAACTAAAAGGCGTTCACATCCCCCGCTTAATTGTATTTGTTGCACAATACTGATAACGGTTAATTCAACTAAAGTAGCTTGTACATCTTCAGGGAAGACATTAGGTACTCTTTCTAAATGATAGTTTAACCATTGTGTATTGAAATATTCTCGTCCTGTACTTTTAGGTGCTGAACGAGAAAAATAAGGATCAGACAGCATGTCTTTTAATAATGCAGCATTTACTTTCCCGGTTGCTGCCCATTGCCCATTATCATCATAAGGCGTTTGGTTATGTATCCAGTTCCAGCTATCTAACAACATATTGCCAGGGCCTGTGTCATAGCCTTTTACTGCGACACCAGGCAATAGTAATGAAATATTGGCAATTCCCCCAATATTTAGAATAATACGTCTCTCGATAGAATGCCCTAATACTGCAAGGTGAAAAGCAGGTACTAAAGGCGCACCTTGCCCACCATATGCTATATCACGACGACGGAAATCACCGACAGTGGTGATCCCTGTCAATGCGGCTACACGATTATTGTCACCGATTTGCATAGTAAATGGCATATCACTTTCAGGTTCATGCCAGACCGTTTGTCCATGACACCCTATCGCCGTAATATCGCTTGCACTAAGTTTTACTTTTGCCAGTAACTCTATAATTGCTTGAGCATATAGCTCCCCTAATTGCGCGTCTAATAAGCCTAGCTCATGTAGAGTAGTAGGTTGTCCTTGGCAAACAGCTAAAATACGTTGACGTAGAAGTTGAGGATAAGGTAAAAAATGAGTTTCTTGTTGTGCAACGAACTTATTATTGATTGCAGCTAATACAACATCAACACCATCTAAGCTTGTGCCAGACATCACGCCAATGTATCGCCCTGCTCTCATGTTCTTTTCCTTATAATCAAGATGATGCAAATTTTTAACATATAATGTTATATTCTCTTTTTCAGAAATCTCTTCTGTTTTTACTATCGGCCTTTACTATATAGTAAGCTATATATTATTAAAATCAGTGTCGACATAAGTAAAAATAGTCTATAACTGATACTAGATAACATTGGTATAACCTGAACAATGTACATCAGGTTTTCTTTAGGAGTAACTATGTTTAAGCATTTACTTATTGGTCTTTTTACAATGACCGTTCTTACTGGTTGTGTGAACACAAGTTCATTATCGGGCGACACTTACACCGCAAGCCAAGCTAAACAAGCGCAAAATATTACTTATGGTACGATTGTTTCTGTTCGTGCAGTTAATATCCAAGCCGGCAGTGATGAGAACATCTTAGGTGCCGTTGGTGGTGCTGTTCTTGGCGGAATGTTAGGTAACACTATTGGTGGTGGTACAGGTCGTAACCTTGCAACAGCAGCTGGTGCAATCGCAGGTGGTATGGCAGGACAACAAGCACAAGGTGCATTAAATACAACCAAGGGTGTTCAAATTGAAGTTCGTCTAGATAGCGGTAAAACCGTGGCTATCGTTCAAAAAGCAGATAATACTGTTTATAGCCAAGGTCAACGTGTTGCAGTTATTGGTAATGGTAATAATTTAACTGTATCTCCTAGATAGTTTATGGATATAAAACAGGCAACTTAATGTTGCCTGTTTTTTTTATGGCCTAATAATGAATTTAAAGAGAGATTAAATATATAACCCACCTATTTATTACCCTCACGTAATAATTATTATCACAATAGTAATTAATCTTTATTTAAATAGATTATATATTGATTTTTAAATTATTAGCTACTTAATCTATTTATGTTTTTTTCCAACTTTTGAATAATACCAATTAATGTTTCAATTTCATCTCGTTGAATATCACCCAATATTTCTCGTCTAGTTTGCTCTATAACTGCATAGACTTCATTAATAAAAGGTTCTGATTCGTTTGTTAATTTTATACGTTTGGCTCTACGATCATTTGCACATGTATGTCTACATATCAGTTTTTTTTCTTCCAGTTGATCAAGTGTTCTTACTAAAGAAGGTTGCTCTATACCTATAGCTTTAGCCAATTGTATTTGTGACTGCTCTGGCGGTAATTGGCTAATATTATACAAAGTGACCCAATGGGTTTGAGTTAATTTTAATGGTTTGAGACGATGATCAATTAAAGCACGCCATAATCGAACTAAACGCGCCAAATCAGCTCCTAATGTTGATTCCACTTATCTCTCCTTAATTAGCATTTTCAGTCAACTTATTGCAAAGTTTAGATATTCATTTTTAATACAACATTTACCTATTCTTTTTAATTAGAATATTTACCTTTAATAACTAATATAATTATATTCCTATTTATTAGATAAGTAATTATTTTCAAGACTTTATTAGTTTATTTTCTTTCTGACAACGAAAGTTCTTAAAGAATAACCTTGTTATAAAAACTAATCTATATTTTTTTACATAATAACAATCATTATTTCACGATTTATATCCCTGCAAAGAAAAATATTTTTGTTATCATGCAATTACAAATAAATAACCATTAGAAATGTTTTTAATCAATATAATTGTATTAATAAAGAAAAAATAATAAACCAACTAACTATAATAAATAACAAAAATGAATTAAAAAAACACTTCATTTATTTTTCAAAATTAAAAAACAAGTGGAAAATTTAAAATAAATTAAGTTGTTTATTTTCTTTTTCTATTGTTGCTCCTCCTTTTTTAAATGATCTTAAATAACGTTGCTGACAAAGGCGTAATACATTTCTTTTATCTAGTGCGCTCATTGTTGACCAATTAAATCGTTCTTGCCGGTTACGATAGCATCCCATGCAATAGCCTTGAGCGTTCATTTCACAACATCCAATACAAGGACTAGGAATATCAAAAAATTCTAATTGATCTTGCATTTGATTTCCCCCCCCTGTTGTTTGTTACTATAGAGTATAGTTAATGGAGATATTATCTGCACAATGCACTGATTGAACTGTTAAGGGTGTAGTAAAATTGAACTTTAGGGCTTTAACGCGCTATAGTACTGCGCCATCAGTTTATCTGTAAGGTTTAACATTAAAAAAACACGAGAGGTTTATATGCGAGTACTTCATACCATGATTCGTGTAGGCGATTTACAACGTTCTATCGATTTTTATACCAAAGTATTAGGTATGCAACTTCTACGCACTAGCGAGAATGAGGAATATAAATACTCGTTAGCTTTTGTGGGCTATGGTGATGAGAGCACCGGTGCGGTTATTGAATTAACCTATAACTGGGGCGTAAACAGCTATGAAATGGGAACGGCTTTTGGCCATGTTGCGCTGGGTGTTGATGATGTTGCAGCAACCTGTGAAGCAATTCGTCAAGCTGGCGGTAATGTTACCCGTGACGCAGGCCCAGTTAAAGGTGGTTCAACTATTATTGCTTTTGTTGAAGATCCTGATGGGTACAAAATCGAACTCATCGAAAATAAAAGTGCAAGTCACGCACTAGGTAACTGATTTTTATTTAACCAGAAAGATAATCTCTTTATCTTTCTGGCCTTGCTTATTATTAATTTCCGATATTTTATTTTTATCGGATAAGTACAATTTGATGCCTGAAATAAATAATCCCAATAAGCTTTGTAACCGTTTTCGAGGTTACTACCCTGTTGTTATTGACGTTGAGACAGGTGGATTTAATGCAAAAACAGATGGTTTACTTGAAATTGCAGCCATTACATTAAAAATGGATGAACAAGGTTGGTTAAAACCTGATAACACGCTACATTTTCATGTTGATCCCTTTGAAGGTGCTAATCTAGAACCTGCTGCCTTAGAATTTACAGGCATTGATCCAACAAATCCACTTCGTGGCGCAGTCAGTGAATATGAAGCTTTACATGCTATTTTTAAAATGGTACGTAAAGGAATGAAGGATGCTGATTGTAACCGTGCCATTATTGTGGCGCACAATGCAAATTTTGATCATAGCTTTGTCATGACGGCGGCTGAACGTGCTGGGTTAAAACGAAACCCTTTTCATCCTTTTGCCACATTTGATACAGCGGCGTTAAGTGGATTAGTATTGGGACAAACTATTTTAGCTAAAGCCTGTATTACTGCAGGAATACCTTTTGATAGCAAACTTGCTCATGGTGCGTTGTATGATACGAATCGCACATCATTACTTTTTTGTGAATTAGTTAATCGCTGGAAAAAGCTCGGTGGATGGCCATTACCAACACCTTAATTCTATTATTTCAATAATAACAATATGAATAACAGAAAAAGCCAGTTCATCACTGAACTGGCTTTTTTATTGAATACTTTATTTTTATTTCTTTTAATATCAATATATTAAAAGAAAAACAATTAGGCTTCTTCTTCGCCGCGATATTTATCAGCAGTCTCTTTTAGTAACTTCTGTAATTCACCGCGCTGATACATTTCTAAAATGATATCACATCCACCGACTAATTCACCATCTACCCATAATTGTGGGAAAGTTGGCCAGTGTGCATATTTTGGTAATTCTGCACGAATATCTGGGTTTTGCAGGATATCAACATACGCAAAACGCTCACCACAAGCAGAGATAGCTTGAACTGCCTGAGCAGAAAAACCGCAACTTGGTAATTTTGGTGAACCTTTCATATATAAAATAATTGGGTTTTCATTAATCTGGCGTTCAATTTTTTCAATAGTCGTCATTTGTAAGTCCTTACAGCCTTTTATATTCAATATGCTTTATAGGGGAAAACATGAAAGAAGAATACCACTTTATATTAGAAAGCTCTATATAAGTTTAGTTATCAATATAAAACAATAAGTTGGTATCAAATTACAATACTATTGACGAGAAAATGCACGATAATGCATAAAAATAAATCAACAAGTTATAGATGTTTATGTGTGTGTTTTACCTTATTATTTCACCTTTACGATCTACGTATTCACTTTCTAAGATGTTAAAAAAGATACGTACTGTAAAAACAGGTAATTCTTTACAACTCTATTTTCGTTATTTATTTTTTATCGGTGATAATACACTAAAAGCCCCAATTAAGAGGCTGGATACATTTCAGATGAGAAAATCATCATAACTCAAACCAATTAACCTAATTCATATGACTTATTGCTGTATGGTTCCGTTGTCTAAAAGGATCAAGCAACCCAGTGCATATGTAATATCAGTTATTTCACCTTTTATTTTCACAGTTTGTCCTTTCTTAATTTTAAGGACATTTTCTTCTTCGCTTGGTTTTAAAGTATATGACGCACTGGTTTTATTATTAAATGAGATAGCAACGACTTTAGGTGGGGTCGGTTTATAGAGGTCATATCTAACGACTTCATCCAAACTTCTGATATTAGTCACTCTTCCCTCCAAAATGACCCACTTACCTCTCCATTTTTTCTGAGCAGCTATTTCATTATCATTAAAATCCTTGCATATTCCTGCATAAGAAGCTTCTGTTACTGTTGATTCCATTGATGGAACTATTTGGCTAACAGCACTATTAACTGAGCGAATAGCTTCATTTATTTTACATCCCGATAATAATATAATTGCAGATAATAATAACACTCTCTTTTTCATAAAAAATCCTTTATAGCGTCAAAAAAAGACATATAAAAATATAATAGGTAAATAAACAACTTCCTCGCCAATTTTGTAGAGAAATACATTACTACTTAAACAGCTTAATGTTTTTATTTTATATTAATGGAAATATAAATGAACGATACTATAACTGTCTATTGTATGATTTAAAATAAGAAAAGTCTCTCGCCTTAAGCTTTAATGAAGAAATAAAATAATAGCATTATATTCCAACTTAACCACCATCACCACACAATAGTATCGCCAAATAATTCTTTATTGTGTCTTTATATCTAAACTTAGGGTTTATTATTCTACACACTACTATTATTCCCCATAAAAATTAATTCGGAAATTTAAATATAAAGATTTAAATATAGAATTCATTATAGCGATATTGATAAAGTATGTTGCATTCTTCTTTATTGGAATTATATTCAGTTAAATATTTTTACATCTTAAAAAGAAGAAAGGAAAATATAAAAAATTCGAAAAATAACTATTTCTATACTTCGGTTAACAATAGCCCCCTACCATATTAATTTGTAATCTTTTTTTAATCACTAAGAG
This sequence comes from Proteus sp. fly-1008, assembly GCF_040140305.1. Classification (NCBI taxonomy): domain Bacteria; kingdom Pseudomonadati; phylum Pseudomonadota; class Gammaproteobacteria; order Enterobacterales; family Morganellaceae; genus Proteus; species Proteus sp. fly-1008. The sequence continues at coordinate 108,389 of NZ_JBEEWH010000001.1, read as the reverse complement.
CCTGAACGCCCAGTTTTTGATAACTAGCGATTTAATGCTACCTTCCTAAAAGGATATAATGTATATAAATGGGTTTATGATAAATCCTGATGGGTAGTATTAATTATGGAGATGATTTTACTTTTTCTTTTAGTGGGATGTATCACGGGCTTCTTTGCTGGATTACTTGGTATTGGAGGAGGAGCAATCATTGTTCCCGTCGTTATGTATGTGGTTAGCCAACAAGCAATACCTCTTGATATGGTAATGAAAATAGCCTTATCCACATCATTTTCTGTCATTATATTTTCTACGGCATCTTCGGCATACTCTCATAATAAACATAAAGCCATTTTATGGCAGCAATTTCCTCTATTAGCCATAGGTACTATTATTGGCATGCTTGTGGGAACATTTCTTGTACAAAAAATGTCGAACACTTTTTTGCAAATCGTGTTTTGTATTTTCATGATCTATACCATTTATGGTTTGTTAACCAAAAAGAAAGAAACAGAACGCATTGAAAATGTTAAAGATCCTATTGTCTCAAAACCTGCACTAACAAGTGGTGGTTCACTTATTGGTTTTGTCTCAAGCTTTATTGGTATTGCTGGTGGCACTATTACCATTCCGCTCTTAAGTCATTGGGGATTTAATACACGTAAATGCATTGCAACTTCATCAATGTTAGGAGTAATTATTGCCCTAATTGGCACAACGATGGGGATTATTTATGGTTGGAACCAAACGAATATTCATGACTATTATTTAGGTTTTGTTTATTTACCTGCATTTGTCGGAATAAGCATTACTAGCGTGCTTTTCGCCCCTGTTGGAGTAAGAGTGGCTTATCGCCTGCCAATTTCCAAAGTCCGCCAAATATTTGCATTATTTTTATTTTTAGTCGTTGTTAAAATGATATATACACTGATTATCGAATAAGAAAAAAACAAAAATACTTTTATATCAATGAAATAAGTAAAATTAGAGATGTTTTTTTATAACCCTGAAATAATCGTATTAATAATAATACTTTCATTTAGCACAATAATGGCTTTACTGCTTTACGCGTCGCTTGGTGGGATATACTCTTATGAGTATAATTAATCAATATGCCTTATAACGATAGATAAAAGATATTTAGCTGTTATTTCAGCAAATTTTTGTTAAAATAATTAGCAAAATAGTAACAAGTTAGTGATTCATTTGCCTCATTTTATCAATTCAGATGATCTTGATGAAATGATTTCAGGCACAAAACCCGAAATAGATAGTATAAAGGAGTACGCAATGTCTTTCGAATTACCAAAATTACCTTATGCGTTAGATGCTCTTGAGCCACATATCTCTAAAGAAACATTAGAATACCACTATGGTAAACATCACCAAACCTATGTAACCAACTTAAACAATCTGGTTAAAGGTACTGATCTAGAATCTAAATCGTTAGAAGAAATCATCAAATCGACTGATGGTGGTATCTTCAATAACGCAGCACAAGTATGGAACCATACTTTCTACTGGAATTGCTTAGCACCAAACGCTGGTGGTGCACCAACAGGTAAAATAGCTGATGCTATCAACAAAGCATTTGGTTCTTTTGAAGAGTTCAAAAAGCAATTTAATGATGCGGCAGCAAAAAACTTCGGTTCAGGTTGGACTTGGTTAGTGAAAAAAGCTGACGGTTCAGTGGCAATTGTTAACACATCTAATGCAGCAACACCAGTTTCAGGTGCAGACAAACCACTGTTAACTGTGGATGTATGGGAACACGCCTACTATATCGATTACCGTAACGCACGCGTGAAATATTTAGAAGAGTTCTGGGCTCTGGTTAACTGGTCATTTGTTGAAGCTAACCTAGCTTAATTGAACTTGATAATCAAAGATGAGTGATTAAGATTCGTTTTTGGTAACATAATAACAAAGGGCCTTGAGCCCTTTGTTATATTCAGATATTCGATAATTTATAATTCAAATTGATCGGATATTTTATAAAACAGAGATTAGAACAACAGCGTTGAAAATATAACGATCATAACAAGTGCTGCTACTGCTGTACTCAAACCAAATTTCAGATCCGTATCCATCTATTCTCCCTCAAAATGATTATAATACACATTATTAACCATAACCTTGTCATGGTTAATTATTATCACATATCAAAATTTGCTAAAATAGCGACCAGTGCACAATTTATAACATTGATTAATACTTTCACTTTTGAGCTAGATCATACAAAATTCACAGCTAATCGCTAAATTATTGCCAGTGTTTGCCCTATGTATGACTATACTGGCAGTTAAACCATAAAATTAGATAAAAGAGACCAATGAAGGTCAGGAGTTTTCCACACCATGGCAACAATAAAAGACGTGGCAAAACGCGCAGGCGTATCAACCACGACTGTTTCTCATGTGATCAACAAAACGCGTTTTGTTGCAGAGAACACACGGGCAGCAGTTTGGGCCGCTATAAAAGAATTAAATTATTCGCCTAGTGCCGTGGCGCGTAGTTTAAAAGTCAATCATACCAAATCTATTGGCCTGTTAGCCACGTCCAGTGAAGCTCCTTACTTTGCTGAAGTGATTGAAGCAGTTGAAAACAGTTGTTATAGCAAAGGCTATACACTGATTTTATGTAATTCACATAATAATCTTGATAAACAAAAAGCCTATTTAGCAATGCTGGCACAAAAACGCGTTGATGGATTATTAGTGATGTGTTCTGAATATCCCGATCACCTTCTCACTCTTTTGGAAGGTTATCGTAATATTCCCATGGTTGTCATGGATTGGGGTAAGGCCCGTGGCGACTTTACAGATACAATTATCGATAACGCTTTTCATGGTGGTTATATCGCTGGCCGTTATCTTATCGAACGAGGTCATCGCGATATCGGTATTATTCCTGGTCCATTAGAGCGCAACACCGGCGGTGGTCGTCTACAAGGCTTTCTAAAAGCCATGGAAGAAGCCAAAATCACAGTAAAAGATGAGTGGATTGTACAAGGTGACTTTGAACCTGAGTCAGGTTATAAAGCGATGTATCAAATGCTAAATCAAAAACAACGCCCTACTGCCGTTTTTTGTGGCGGTGATGTGATGGCAATGGGAGCAATCTGTGCTGCAGATGAGCTAGGTTTACGTGTTCCTTTTGATATTTCAATTGTGGGTTATGACAATATTCGTAATGCACGTTATTTTACCCCTGCATTAACCACTGTCCACCAGCCTAAAGAACGTTTAGGTCAAATGGCCTTATCTATGTTGCTTGATCGCATCGTTAACAAACGTGAAGATGCCCAAACAATCGAAGTACACCCTCGATTGGTTGAGCGTCGTTCAGTTGCTGATGGTCCTTTTATCGACTATCGCCGCTAATTCCTATTCAGCTATATAATATCTAGCGAAGCCATTCCTCATTTAAGGTTTGGCTATCTCCAAGATAATCTAACAACCACGTCAAAGCGGGCGATTCACTTTTATCAACCCACGTCAGACAGCATGGACTGTCTGGCAATGGCTGTGCAAGTTTTAAAGTAACTAGCTTACCTTGGGCTATCAATGGCTCAGCACGATGCCAAGGCACCATTCCTACACATAATCCTGCCAACAAACACTCAAGCCCCATATCCCATGTTGGTACAACCATTCTACGTTGGTTATTTAACGCCCAAGTGTCACGCTTTGGTAAACTACGTGATGTATCCTCTAAACATAAGCTAGGATAAGGTCGCATTTCATCATCGGTTAATGGGTGTTCTGCTTTAGCTAATGGATGATCAACATGGCAAACACAGCGCCAAGGCATAAAACCCATATCCCTGAAACTATAACGTTCACCAATCGGTGACGCTCTTGTTGCACCAATTGCTAAATCAACACGACCATTAACTAAGGAGTCCCATACCCCATTAAACACTTCTGGGTAGACATACAACTCAATATCAGGAAAATGGCGATAGAAATCGAGAATAAGCTGTTGTGTTCTTTCGGGTTTAACAATGCCATCAACTGCTATACTAAATTGACCACGCCACCCATTGGAAACCTGTTGACATAGGTGTCGAGTGTCATTCATTTTTTTGATAACAGATCGCGCTTCTTTGATGAAAATTTTACCCGCATCGGTTAATTCTACATCACGGTGACGGCGCTCAAATAAAGGAACGGCGAGCCATTCTTCTAATTGCCGAACAGTATAACTAACGGCGGAGGGCACTCTGTGCAATTCTTGAGCAGCGGAGCTAAAACTTCCTGTTCTAGCGACTGCATCAACAACTTCTAAAGAGTATTCTGACCACATAGAGTTTATTCCTTTGAAAATTTTTCACAGCATTAACCAAATATTCCCGTTTCACAAGTAAAATAGGTCTTAGTTACAATACATAAAATGTTCTACATCACATAGCATAGAAAATAAAATGAATACTAAAACATCCACACAATCAAAAACACCTATGAGCTTCATGGTGTACCTAGCAGGTTTAAGTATGCTGGGTTACTTAGCAATTGATATGTACTTACCTGCATTCGGTATGATGCAGCGTGAACTCGCTATCAGCGAAGGCGCTATCAGTAATAGCTTAAGTATCTTTTTATTTGGTTTTGCTGTTGCTCAGTTACTTTGGGGACCACTTTCTGACAAAGTTGGTCGTAAACCTATTCTTCTTATTGGTTTAAGCCTTTTCTCTTTAGGCTGTCTTGGTATGTTGTGGGTTGAAAGTGCAACAGGTTTACTTGCGATGCGCTTCTTACAAGCTTTTGGTGTCTGCTCTGCAGCTGTTATTTGGCAAGCATTAGTTATTGATCGCTTCGATGAATCTCGCGCACAACACGTTTTTGCTTTAATTATGCCACTGGTTGCATTATCACCCGCACTCGCCCCTTTAATTGGTGCCTCACTATTAAATCACGGCGGCTGGCGTATGATTTTCATGCTACTAATGGCAGTAACACTTGTTTTAATGTTACCAACATTAATGCTGAAAAATATTAAACAAAAATCAGTCTCCGATGCAAACCAATCTACTGCGTCATTTATGACATTACTGAAATCACCTCTATATACAGGTAACGTATTAGTTTACGCTTCTTGTAGTGCAGGTTTCTTTGCTTGGTTAGCAGGCTCACCTATTATTCTTGAGAAAATGGGTTACTCACCACAGGATATCGGTTTAAGCTATATTCCACAAACTATTGCCTTTATGGTTGGTGGTTATGGTTGTCGTATTTTACTGTCAAAAATGACGGGTAAAGCATTATTACCCCTGCTGTTAATTGGTTATGCCGTTAGTATGACTGCATTATACCTTGTTGCTAAATTTACTGAGCCAACATTAACTACGATCTTAATTCCGTTCTGTATTATGGCTGCAATGAATGGTGCATCTTATCCAATCGCTGTATCTAATGCTTTATCAGCTTACCCTGAAATCAGTGGTAAAGCAGCCGCATTACAAAATGCACTACAACTGGGTCTTTGTAGTTTAGCAAGTTTTATCGTGTCTGCGTTTATCAGCCAACAACCGCTTATTAACACCACCGCAATTATGGCGTTAACTGCGATCCCAATGGCAGTTGGTTACTTTATTCAGCGTAATAAATCCGTTAGCAAACACACAATTCAAACAGCAGAATAATCGCACTCATATTTTTGGGAATATTCTTAAAAAGGCTATTTTATAAAAAATGGCCTTTTTATTTCCTAGAGAAAAATAATCTACGTCTCTATACTTACCTATACGCTGTAATAGCGTTTTATTTATTTTTCCTTTCGGATTTTGAGGCATTAAACAGATTATTAGCTGATTATGTCAGATTAGTTGTTTTATTAATTCTATTCGTTCAATTCATATTGAACACAATACCATTTTAATACTGTCAATCTGTACACATCCTTTTTTAGCTTTATGTCTCAAAACCCGCTTAGTTTACGCCGGAGAGTATATGAGTACATCTTGTGTAGAAGAAGGCCGAAAGACCTCTCATGATCCTTATAAAAGGATCGCTATCGAACTATTAACTCATGCAGATATTCGAGTAAATGGCTCTGAACCTTATGATATTCAGGTTCACAATCAAAATTTTTATAAAAGAGTATTGCAACAAGGCTCATTAGGTCTCGGTGAAAGCTATATGGACGGTTGGTGGGATTGTGAGCGACTTGATATATTCTTTCATAAGGTATTGCGTGCAGGCCTTGAAAATAAGCTTCCGCAGAATCTACGTGATATTTTCAAAATTGCAACGGCCCGTCTTTTTAATCTACAAACACAAAAACGTGCATGGATGGTTGGTAAAGAGCATTACGATCTTGGTAATGATTTATTTACATCTATGCTTGATCCTAATATGCAATATTCCTGTGGCTATTGGAAAAATGCAGATAACTTAGCACAAGCTCAAGAACACAAATTAGATCTTATTTGCCGGAAGCTCGATTTAAAACCTGGTATGACTTTATTAGATATCGGTTGTGGTTGGGGTGGGCTTGCCGCTTACGCAGCAAAACATTTCGGTGTTTCTGTCACTGGTGTCACCATTTCTGTTGAACAGCAAAAATTGGCACAAGCACGATGCCAAGAACTTGATGTTAATATTATTTTAGAAGATTATCGCGATTTACATGAACAATTTGATCGCATCGTTTCTGTCGGTATGTTTGAGCATGTTGGCCCTAAAAATTATGCAACGTACTTTAAAGTAGCTCGTCGTAACTTAAAAGAAGACGGTCTATTTTTATTGCATACCATTGGATCTAATCGCGATAAAGTGAATGTAGATAGTTGGATAAGTAAATATATCTTTCCTAATGGTTGCTTGCCATCGATTCAAAAAATCGCACATGCAATGGACGGTAAGTTTGTAATGGAAGATTGGCACAACTTTGGTGCTGATTATGATAAAACTCTAATGGCATGGTATCAGCGCTTTTTAACCTGTTGGCCAGAGATTGAATCAAATTATACACCGCGCTTTAAACGCATGTTTAGCTATTATCTAAATGCCTGTGCTGGTGCATTTAGAGCCAGAGATATTCAATTATGGCAAATCATGTTAAGCCCTAAAGGGCAAGTTGGTGGTTTACAAATTCCACGTTAATTTTAATTAAAAACAAAAAAGCCAGTTTAATCAATGAACTGGCTTTCTTTTTACTTTAGCTTAAAAAGCAACAAAGCTAATAAGTCATAATGTTATTATTACTCTTCGTTTTCACTTTGCTGTGCTGCTAATAAAGCTTGTTGCTGTGCCATAACACGTTCGACTGTATCCACAATCGCTTGAGTTTGAGGATCAAGTTCAATATTCACTTTATCGCCAAGACGTTTACAACCGAGTGTCGTTCTGTCTCGTGTTTCTGGAATAAGATGGACACAGAATCGGTTATTAACCACATCACCAATAGTCAGACTAATACCATCAATACCGATAAAGCCTTTATGCAAAATGTATTTCATCAGCGATTTATCGAAGATACGAAACCAAATTTGTAAATTGTTTTCTGAAGTAATAATTTTGGCAACTTCGGCGGTTGTGACAATATGACCAGACATCACATGCCCGCCTATTTCATCGCCGTATTTAGCTGCGCGTTCAATATTAACTTCAGAGCCCACATTTAATTCACCAAGGTTAGTGAGACGTAACGTCTCTTTCACTAAATCAAAGCTAATGTGCGTACCTTCAATTTTAGTAACCGTTAAACAGCAACCATTATTCGCAATAGAGGCTCCTGTTTCTAAGTTACCGACTAACTCTTTCGGTAATTCAATGATATGGGTACGAAAATCGCCTTTATCTTCTATAGCAATAACTCGCCCTTTTCCCTGAACAATACCTGTAAACATCTTACATCTCCTTGGGTAGATAAACTGGTAAACTCAATTTAGGCTTATGCTAGTTAGAATAACATAGCTCTTATTAATACAAAGGAACAATTATCGTATTTATTCCTTGCTGAGAACTGCCGTTAAATATAACGTAAAAACACCTAATAAATTATCAAAATCCTGTGTTTAAAAAGCTAAGCATCTTTCATTGCTAATTAAACTTTTATCATTAGAATATGCGTTCTTGAGGATCTCTTTACGCCATTTTAACAATACGGCGTTTATTCTCTTCCTTTCCTTCCTTTTTCTTATAATAAATAAAGGTGTATGCGTGCAGAAGTACATAAAAGAAGCGCGTAGCTTACTTGCTTTAGGCATCCCCGTTATCATCGCGCAATTTTCCCAAACGGCAATGGGTGTGGTTGATACTGTTATGGCGGGTGCTGTAAATGCCACAGAAATGTCTGCGGTAGCAGTAGGTACGTCTATTTGGTTGCCAACGATTTTATTAGGTCAAGGCATATTAATGGCATTGACGCCAATCGTTGCTCAATTAAATGGATCAGGACAACGAAAACATATTGCGGATCGTACACAGCAAGGTTTTTGGCTCGCCACATTCTTGTCTATTATGGTAATTGCCGTTCTTTATAACAGCCGATTTATTATTGAAGCACAACATGATATCGATCCTGAATTAGCTGAAAAAGCGATTGGTTTTATTCATGCCATTATGTGGGGAGCACCTGGTTGTCTTTATTATCAAGTATTAAGAAGTCAGTGTGAGGGATTATCCAAAACAAAACCCGGTATGATCATTGGTTTTATTGGCTTGTTGATTAATATCCCTGTGAACTATGCCTTTATTTACGGTAAATTTGGTGCACCACAATTAGGCGGCATTGGTTGTGGTGTTGCGACCGCCTCTGTTTTTTGGGCAATGTTCTTGATGATGCGTTATTACGTGCGTCGTGCTCCCACACAGCGCGATGTTATGCCTAAAAAACGGTTTGTTAGCCCTGAGTTAAATACGATAAAGCGTATTACCTTTTTAGGGTTACCCGTTGGATTAGCACTCTTCTTTGAGGTGACTTTATTTGCTGTTGTTGCACTGTTAGTCTCGCCTTTAGGCGTTACAGCTGTTGCCAGTCATCAAATCGCACTTAACTTTAGTTCACTGATGTTCATGTTCCCTCTTTCATTGGGAATAGCAGCAACCATTCGTGTGGGTTATAACTTAGGACAACGATCTACAGAGCAAGCGCGTATCTCTGCGATCACGGCACTTGCCGTCGGGTTAATGCTTGCCAGCTGTACCGCTATTTTTTCTATTATCTTTAGAGAAAAAATTGCCTTAATGTATAACGACAATCTTGAAGTGGTAACATTAGCTTCTCACTTAATGTTATTTGCTGCCCTTTATCAGTTATCAGATTCGGTGCAAGTTATTGGCTCGGGTGTGTTACGTGGGTATAAAGATACACGTTCTATCTTCTTTATTACTTTTATTGCTTATTGGATCATTGGTCTGCCTTCAGGTTATATCTTAGGGCGTACTGATTATTTTGTTGAAGCGATGGGTCCTGCGGGTTTCTGGATTGGCTTTATTCTTGGTTTAACGGCTTCAGCCATTATGATGGGATCTCGCATTTGGTGGATCCAGCGTCAATCTGATGAAGTGGTGTTATTACGCTCAGAGCGTTAAACGAAAAGGTTAATTTGGCAAGGGAATGACACAAATATCAACAAATAGCTTTAAATACGAGCAGTTGAGTATAAATTTGTGTTTTTCCTCTTGCCAGAATCGGATCATCTCGTTAATATTCGTTCCCGTTGTTACCCAGAATAGATAATGCGTCCATAGCTCAGTTGGTTAGAGCACCACCTTGACATGGTGGGGGTCGGTGGTTCGAGTCCACTTGGACGCACCATTTATTTTTCAACAACATCTCAATACAGTGCGTCCATAGCTCAGTTGGTTAGAGCACCACCTTGACATGGTGGGGGTCGGTGGTTCGAGTCCACTTGGACGCACC
>NZ_JBEEWH010000001.1:0-98440 GCF_040140305.1 Proteus sp. fly-1008 | reverse complement strand
ATTTCTCTTTATCCTTTTTTCTAATATTTTCTCATCTTACCTACCCTACAAAATAATTAATTCAGCTTGCAAAAATTTATTGCGCAACAAAACGTTTAAAAAACAAGCAGTCAGCACCGTATTTTGATCACATCACTTAAATTTACCTTTTTTCGATTTTCTTCATAGAAATTAACCTCTATAATACGAAACATAATTTTGTTGAAAGGTTTCAGCGTGTTGATTTACGGGCATCTTTAGAAAACAGAACAAATGAAACGTGATAGACTATAATGTAAGATGTCTACCAACCATTGATACAAAATAGTGACAAGTTTTTTATGGTGTTGCTAGATCATTAACATGTTGCGCAACTTATCCATTAGAGATGAGTTTACATATTCTGTTTCGCACAGTTGATTAAAAATAGCGACATTAACCCTTATTCATCCATTACAATACAACCATTAAATAGACTGCCATGAAAAAGACAAAAATTGTTTGCACCATCGGACCAAAAACCGAATCTGAAGAAAAACTGAATCAATTACTGGACGCAGGCATGAATGTTATGCGTCTAAACTTCTCTCACGGTGACTATGAAGAGCATGGCAACCGTATCAAAAACCTGCGTAACGTATGTGCTAAAACAGGCAAAAAAGCCGCTATTTTATTAGATACTAAAGGCCCAGAAATCCGCACCATCAAATTAGAAGGTGGTAACGATGTCGCTTTAGTTGCTGGCCAAACTTTCACTTTTACTACAGACAAATCTGTTGTTGGTAATAAAGATCGTGTAGCTGTAACTTATGAAGGTTTCGCAAAAGATTTAACCGTTGGTAATACTGTATTAGTTGATGATGGTCTTATCGGTATGAAAGTAACAAAAGTTACTGATACTGAAGTTGTTTGTGAAGTTTTAAACAACGGTGACTTAGGTGAAAACAAAGGTGTTAACTTACCGGGCGTTTCTATCGGTTTACCCGCATTAGCTGAAAAAGATAAACAAGATCTTATCTTTGGTTGCGAACAAGGCGTTGATTTCGTTGCAGCATCATTCATTCGTAAACGTTCTGATGTTGAAGAAATGCGTGCACACTTAAAAGCACACGGTGGCGAAAACATCATGATCATCTCAAAAATTGAAAACCAAGAAGGTTTAAACAATTTTGATGAGATCTTAGAAGCTTCTGACGGTATCATGGTTGCTCGTGGTGACTTAGGTGTTGAGATCCCTGTTGAAGAAGTTATCTTTGCACAAAAAATGATGATTGAAAAATGTAACGCTGCGCGCAAAGTAGTTATCACTGCAACGCAAATGTTAGATTCAATGATCAAAAATCCACGCCCTACTCGTGCTGAAGCAGGTGACGTTGCGAATGCTATCTTAGATGGTACTGACGCGGTTATGCTGTCAGGTGAAAGTGCAAAAGGTAAATACCCAGTAGAAGCGGTAACTATCATGGCAACTATCTGTGATCGTACAGACCGTATCATGCAATCTCGCCTTGATTACAAACAAACCGCTGCAAAATTACGCGTCACAGAAGCAGTTTGTCGCGGTGCGGTAGAAATGGCTGAAAACTTAGATGCACCTCTGATTGTTGTTGCAACTTTCGGTGGTAAATCAGCTCGTTCTATCCGTAAATATTTCCCAACTGCGCCAATCTTAGCATTAACAAACAACGAAGAAACTGCTCGTCAACTTCTATTAGTTAAAGGTGTAACAACTCAATTAGTTAATGAAATTTCTTCTACTGATGACTTCTACCGTATCGGTAAAGAAGCTGCATTAGCAAGTGGTTTAGCTCATGCTGGTGATCGCGTTGTTATGGTAACAGGCGCATTAGTTGATAGCGGTACAACAAATACTTCATCTGTTCACGTTCTGTAATTTGCACAGTATATTAATTGTTCAAAACGCCACTTTTTAAGTGGCGTTTTTTATTATTCACCCACATCTCGTTTATTTATTCACTTTTCTTTACCACTTCTTCTATCCTTTTAGTAAGCCTTTTATTCATATACGCTAAATAAGGATATAAAATGCCTGATGATAAAATAAATACTAATGTCTTCGCTTGTACTACCCTCGCGATTAAAGATAAAAAAAATCGTATTTACCATGGTAGAACAATGGAGTTCTCAACAGATAAACCCGCTTCAATATTTGCATATTATCCTAAAGCACATACTTTCCAACAGAATGCACCAGACGGTACACCAGGGCTAAAATATACTGTTAAATACCCTTTTATTGCCATTACAGCCCCCATTAATTTAGAAGGGACAAAAGACGTACTTGAGGGCGTCAATACTCAAGGTCTTTCTTTTAGCTTAAATATGCTTCCTGATTCAAAGCTCGATGATATTACCCCGCAAGATTACTCAACGTCAGTACCTATTGCGGCAATCGGTGAATGGGCTTTAGCACAATATGCAACCGTTGAAGAGTTAAGGAAAGCCATTCCTAAAACGGCTTTTTGGTCACAAAAACTATTACTTTTACGCAACTTACCCAGCCCTTTTCATTATGCTTTTTATGATAAAACAGGTGCTTGCATTGTTGTTGAGGTTTCAGAAGGGAAATTGCATATTTATGATAATCCTACTTATTGCATGACCAATGGCCCATTATTCCCATGGAATCTTACTAACTTAAATAATTACACTCACCTTTCTAATGTTAATATTTCCACCAGCACATTGGGAAATATTAAAGTCAAACAACCAGATAGTGGAATTGCTTTAGCTTCCTTACCAAGCTCTGATACTTCTGTCGATAGATTTATTCGTGCGGTTTACTATACAACGTATTATCATCAGGTGTCTGATCCTGATATACAACTTGTTGAATTAGCACATATCATGAACCGTTTCGATCGCCCTAAAAATTCCACAATCGATCCATTGCTAGGCCATGATACGTTAAAAGCGCTTCATACAAGTGAATTTTCAGTGTGGACAACGCTCACCGATTTAGAACGAGGAATACTCTTTTTTAGAGGGTATAACAATCTTAACTTTCAAAAGTTTACGCTTGAAGCATTTAAAAATGAAGCAGAACCTATTTTCATAAAAGTAAATTTAGAAGGTCATTTATAGATAAAAGCGTGAGCAATAATAAAAAAGGACAGATAATATATTTTTCTATCAGACTTTTATGAATAAAATTCTTTTGTGAAATAACACGCATTTTTTGTACTGAATATTTGCGTTTTAGGTGTTATTTTTTCTATTGTTCAGTTAATGAGTAAGTAGAATATAGTAAATAAATCCAGCATTTTCTTATATCTGTGCCATACTTATTAATGGTTTCATATAAATGCTACTTGTTCCTTTACACAAATTAATAATAGAGGTTGTAACTATGAAAGCGAAACTTGTACTAGGTGCGGTAATTCTGGCTTCAGGCTTATTAGCAGGTTGTTCTTCTAGTAATAATGCACAGTTAGATCAAATCTCTTCTGATGTAAGTAGCCTGAACTCTCAAGTTCAACAACTAAGTAGTGATGTACAATCTGCGCGTGCTGAAGCTAAATCAGCTTATGACGAAGCAGCTCGTGCTAATCAACGTTTAGATAACCAAGTCACTACTTATAAAAAGTAATTTGACTCACCAATAAGCTGAAAACAGCTTTAGGTAAGCATTAATAGCAAAGCCCTAACAATGTTAGGGCTTTGGTTTTTATAAGGTTTTTAATTATTATTAAGTGTATCAATGCCAAAAGCTTTTATACGCTCATTTAAATTAAGATTCGTTGCTAGGTATGAGTTATATCTGATATTTTTGTCTGTTTGAGTAGATATCTGACTAAATATATCCTTAATTTTATCAACATTTTTTTGTTGATCTTTCGTCAGTACAAAATATTCCATGCCACTGACTTTTTTTAATTCATTCTCTAGAATATTAAATAGCTCTGTCACTGACTTTGAATACTTTGAGTAAGATACTCTGGAGCTAACTTTATCAGGCAAAGTCTCTATTTCAATTAACTCATATGCCCTACATCCCTCTTTAGGGATGACTCGCTGAAGAAGCTCCTCGCACATTAATTGAATATTTTCACTTTTTAGCTTTTTATCCCCAATTAAAAATGTTTTACAGCTATTTATCACCTGAGATAACTTATTAAATAGCAAACCAGAATTATCCGCCATGCTAGGCGTGATACTGTTATTTCTCTTTATCAGATTTTCATTATTAGCTGAAACTCTCATTAAATTTCCTTATTATCAGTAAAATAATATTACTTATAGTAAGGTATCTTTAACGCTATTGATTTTATAAAGCAGTCTTTTGCTACTTATAAACTATCATTCAAACTTAGTAGACTGTAACCTCTACAGGAATACCAGAACGACGAATAAGCTCTGCATCGACTTTATCTTTATCGACTTTGCCACTTTCATACCAAGCATTAAATTGCTTTGTAAATGTAAAAGGCATGGTTTGGGGGTCGTCATTCTCATTGCGTGATAGTGGCTGATGGACTTCAATAAATTGCCTACCGTCTGCAGTTTCAGTAAATTTAATCGGTTTATTGATAACCTGAACTCGGCTTCCTTTGGGTACAACATTAAATAATGTCTCAATATCATTCGGACGTAAACGAATGCAACCTGAGCTCACTCTTAAACCGATACCAAAATCAGCGTTAGTACCATGAATAAGGTATTCGCCCCTGCTATGAGCCAATCTTAACGCATAAGCCCCCATAGGGTTTTCAGGGCCAGCAGGAACAACCGCCGGCAATGTTATCCCTTTTGCCGCATAATTTTTGCGAATATTGGTCGTTGGTGTCCAAGTGGGATCTTTTATAAGTTGGGAGATAGAAGTCACCATTTCAGGTGTTTCACGCCCTAATTGACCAATACCGATAGGATAAACATCAACCGTACCACCTTTTTTGGGATAATAATAAAGGCGCAATTCGGCAAGATTGATAACAATACCTTTTCGTACAGTGTCCGGTAAAATCATCTGTAACGGGATCGTTAATGCCTTACCAGCATCGGGTAAAAGAGGATCAATTCCTGGGTTTGCTTCCATCATATTGAGCAATCCCACTTGATATTCAGACGCTATCGCTTCTAGTGAACGCTTATCATCCGGCACAATGTAAGATTGATTATTACCAATAATACGCTGGCCATCATCGGGTAATAGGTATTCTGTAGCATAAGATAAGTGACTACTCATTCCTAATAGCGATGCACCCAAGAGAGTTAACCATTTTTTCATCGTTTATCCCGTGTGTTAGAAATAAAATAAACTGACTATTATGATGATAACATTATCATTGTTATGCTATTCATATAATTAGTCAGTTTAGATCATTAATGAGGGATAAGATAACATTTACGCTACAGTGTATTCTGAAAAACGCCTAATAAGCGTTGTCACCATTGCATGTAAACCTTGTGTTCTAGATGGCGTTAAGTGACTTTCTAGTGCTAATGATGAGAAATAATGTTTTACATCCGTCGCTAAAGCTTGCTCAACTGTTTTACCTTGGAATAAGATAATAACCAAGGCGACTAACCCTTTAACAATGCCTGCATCACTATCACCAGCAAGGATAAGTTGTTTATTCTCATTAAGAGAAACAGCGATCCAAACTTGGCTTTGGCAACCTTCAATAAAGTTAGCTGAAATACGTTGTTCTTCTGTTAGAGAAGGAAGACGCTCACCTAGCTCCATCATATAAAGATAACGTTGTTCCCAATCCTGACAACGAGAGAAATTGCGTAATAATTTTGCTTCATCTGGCAAATTAGCAACTGCCATGAATAACCTCTTTGTTTTAATCTTTAACCTAATAGCATTTCGACACGCAATAATGCATTAACCAGTGCATCTATATCGTTTTTATTAGTATACAACCCAAGAGATGCACGACACATTGCAGGAACCTGATAATAATCCATAATTGGCATAGCACAATGATGGCCAGTACGGATCGCAATACCATAATTATCAAGAAAAGCACCTACATCATAAGCGTGATGTTTACCTAAATTAAAGGCTATCACACCTTGGCGAAAATCATTGCCATACAGCGTTAATGATTTTACTTTTTGTAGCTGCTCTTGTGCATACTTCATTATACTATTTTCATATTTCGCAATATTATTCATGCCTAAATCTGAAAGATAATCTAATGCTGCACCTAACCCAATCATCCCCATAATGTTAGGCGTACCCGCTTCAAAACGCCAAGGCGCATCCGCATAGGTAATATCACCATTGATATGGACATGTTTTATCATTGCACCACCACCTTCCCAAGGTGGCAATTCATCGAGAACTACCTTTTTACCGTACAACAAACCAATTCCTGTTGGTCCATAAAGCTTATGAGCACTACAAACAAAAAAGTCACAATCAAGTTGTGAAACATTAATGGGTTGATGCATTACGCTCTGCGCACCATCAACCAAGATATGTAATTCACCACCTTGTTGAGAAGCATATTGCCGAGCATCATAAATAATGTTTGCAACTGGGTTCACTGTGCCTAATACATTTGATTGATGAGTAATACTAAGTAATTTTGTTCGCTCATCAATTAAACTAGGTAACTGACTTAAGTCCAGCGTACCATCTTGTGATAACGGTAAAATGCGAACATGAAAACCATACTGTTTTGCCAGCATATACCATGGAACAATATTCGCATGGTGCTCCATTTCTGTGATGATGATATTGTCACCATCATTTAAAAATCGTTGGCTATAAACATTTGCAATTAGGTTGATCCCTTCCGTTGTTCCTTTAACAAAAACAATCTCCTCTTCACTATTGGCACCTAAAAAATCACAGGCTTTTTTACGGACATTTTCAACCAACGTTGTCGCATTTGCACTTAACGTATGAATGCCGCGATGAACCGCGGCATATTGTGTTAAGGCAAACTGTTTTTCATGTTCAATGACGCAAGCCGGTTTTTGAGCACTTGCGGCACTGTCGAGGTAGACCAGTGGTTTTCCTTTCACTTGTTGTGAAAGAATTGGAAAGTCATCTCGCGCTTTTTCAATGGAATGCGTCATAATGCCTTATTTTATACCTCTAATAAGCGCTGATTAATTCTGTCTAATACAAGCGATTTAATCACTTTATTTTCTAACGATTCAGTTAATTCAGCAGCAAATGCATGAATAATCATTTTACGAGCATCACTTAAAGGGATGCCGCGTGAGCGTAAATAAAACAACTGTTCATCATCAATTCTACCCACTGTAGCGCCATGGCTACATTTTACATCGTCGGCATAAATTTCAAGTTGTGGTTTAGTATCGATTTGCGCCTTATCACCCAGCAACAGATTGTTATTCGTCATTTGACCATCTGTTTTTAATGCTTGTGGCGTAACAGTGATCATACCGTTAAATACGGCCTTTCCTGCATCCATTGCAATACTTTTATGTAGTTGACGACTTTGGCAATTTTTCTCACCATGAACCAACCAAGTACGAGTATCAGCAATTTCTCCGGCCTTAGGTAATACAACGCTATTCATCGAAAGCTCTGTATTTTCACCTTTTAGCGCAGAGCTAGTATGGTGCCGACTGAGTTTAGCACCCAATAAGAAAGCATAACTATTAACACGAGCATCACGACCAATAGTCAGATCGTTATGCGCAAAGTGCTGACTTTCTGCATTTTCAAAACTTAATTTGATATGGCTAAAAGAGGCATTATCACCAATCGTTGCCGTTAATCTCGCGCCAGTAAAATGACGATTTTCATTATTACTGCTGATATAATGCTCAATGACCTGCATTTGTGTATTAGCACCCACATCAAGATGAAAACGATAATTCGCGTTATTCACCTTCGCACCATGCTCACCTTGTGTAATATTAAGGATATAAAGCGGTTTATCCGCAATAACACCGTTTTTCAGTGTAATAAGCAAAGGGTGTGGCGCTAAACTTTCAACTAAATGCAGAAAAATTTCACCATTGACGGCCTCAGGTAGCTCACTCTGATTATCAAGTAAGGTCACCTGATAAGGGCCGAATTCTTTACTACTTTCTGTTGGCGAAAACGTACCATTCACCATTACAACACGATAGCAATCAAGTGCTAAAGCATGTTTAGTAATCAAGCTTTGCACATCAAAAGGGGGTAACTGTTGATAACTTTGGCTTAACGTCTCATCTAATGGTGTATAGTGCCAATCTTCATGGCGATAAATAGGAAAACCTACTTTCTCAACTTGCAACCAATGATTACGAGCGTTGAAGTTATCGTCACCTTTACGTTGATGATATAACTCAGAAAATATTTTTAGTGCTTGTTGATTACGTAATTCAACTTGGCGCTGCTTTTCACGCTTTTCATTGAGGGTCAATAAGCCAGCCATAACCTTGTTCCTCCAATTTTTGCGCCAATGAAAAATCACCTGATTTAATGATTTTTCCCTGATAAAGCACATGTACAAAATCAGGTTTAATATAATCAAGAATACGTTGATAGTGTGTTACAACAATAAACGCACGTTTACCATCACGTAGGCTATTAACACCATTAGACACGATTTTTAATGCGTCAATATCAAGACCGGAGTCTGTTTCATCTAAAATGCACAGTTCTGGCTCTAGGGCTGCCATTTGCAAAATATCGTTACGTTTTTTCTCACCACCTGAGAAGCCCACGTTAACAGAACGTGTTAACAAATCTTGAGGCATATCCAGTAATTTGATTTTATCTTCAATAAAATCTTCAAAATCAAAGCGATCTAATGGCTCTTGTCCACGATATTCTCTTACCGCATTCACTGAAGATTGTAAGAAAAACTGATTACTGACACCGGGTATTTCAACAGGGTATTGAAATGCCATAAAAATACCCTCACCTGCGCGATCTTCAGGTTCTAATTCTAATAAATCTTTATTTTTGAAAGTAATAGAACCTTCATCTACTTCATATTCTTCACGGCCAGCGAGTGTTGCAGATAAGGTACTTTTACCTGAACCATTTGGCCCCATAATCGCATGAACTTCACCTGCACGAACTTGCAAATCTAGCCCTTTCAGGATTTCATTGCCTTCAACACTGACATGTAAATTTTTAATATCTAACATAATATATGCCTTAGGTATCGTTACACCCAGAATTTGATTAATACTTAACCAACGCTATGCTCTAAGCTGATTGCTAATAATTTTTGTGCTTCTACAGCAAATTCCAGCGGTAATTCTGAGAACACGTCTTTACAAAACCCGTTTACAATCATTGAGATTGCATCATCTTCACTTAATCCACGTTGACGACAATAAAACAGTTGATCTTCACCAATACGTGACGTTGTCGCTTCGTGTTCAAGCTGTGCTGAGTTATTCATTACCTCAACATATGGAAAAGTATGTGCGCCACATTGCGTACCAATTAACATAGAATCACATTGTGTAAAATTACGGGCATTTTTTGCACCAGGGAGGACTTTCACAAGTCCACGGTAACTATTTTGACTTTTACCCGCTGAAATGCCTTTAGAGATAATGGTTGATTTGGTATTTTTGCCAATATGGATCATCTTAGTACCAGTATCTGCTTGTTGATTGCCGTTAGTTAGAGCAACCGAGAAAAATTCAGCCGTAGAATTATCCCCTTTTAAAATCACGCTTGGGTATTTCCAAGTGATTGCAGAGCCCGTTTCTGACTGCGTCCACGACATCTTGGCATTTTCGCCTTCGCAGATAGCGCGTTTAGTTACAAAGTTAAGAATGCCACCTTCACTATCGCCACCAGAGAACCAGTTTTGTACAGTAGAATATTTTACTTCAGCATCTTTATGAATAATGACTTCAACCACAGCAGCATGAAGTTGATAACTATCACGAACCGGCGCTGAACAACCTTCGATATAACTGACATAACTGCCTTCATCAGCGACCAGAATAGTTCGTTCAAATTGACCTGTTTGAGCCGCATTAATACGGAAATAAGTCGATAATTCCATTGGGCAACGTACCCCTTTTGGAATATAGACAAAAGTTCCATCAGACGCGACGGCGGCATTCAGTGCGGCAAAGTAGTTATCATGGCTTGATACAACAGTGCCTAAATACTGACGCACTAAATCAGGGTATTCTTGAATAGCTTCGCTAAATGAGCAGAAAATAATGCCATGTTCAGCAAGCTCTTCACGATATGTAGTTGAAACTGAAACAGAGTCAAAAATTGCATCAACCGCAACCGCTTGCCCTTCTCTTACAGGAACACCCAGTTGGTTAAATGCATCTTCAACTTCTTTAGTTAAATAATCTTGCACAGCTTGCTTATCACTAGTTACTGCTTCATTTGTACCACCAGCACAACTGCCGTTAGCACAACATGAACTGCAAGAAGGCGCAGAATAATAGCTATAATCTTGGTAATTAAGTGATGGATAATCCGCTTTTAGCCAATGCGGCTCTTCCATTTCTAGCCAATGGCGATAAGCATCTAAACGAAATTCCAGCATCCACTCTGGCTCGTTTCTTTTTGCCGATATTGCACGTACAACCGCTTCATTTAATCCTTTTTCTAAGGTGTCAGTTGATATATCGGTATAAAAACCTTCTTTATAGTGATGATCGCTTAGCCATCCCTGAACTTCATCACCAATTTCAACATTGCTCTGAGACATAATCTGACTTCACTATGTTATACCCCAAAGCTCTCACCACATCCGCAGACGTTTTGAGCTTTAGGATTATTAAATTTAAACATTTGATTAAGTCCTTCACGAACATAATCAACAACAAGCCCATCGATGAATGGCATTGCTTTCAATGAAACAAACAGTTTTGCGCCATTATGTTCATACACAATATCATCTTCATTAGGGCCTGCTACGAGTTCAATAACATAACCATACCCAGTACAACCAGAGGGTTTGATATTTAAGGAAAGCCCCTGTTTTTCAGGGTTTTTCTCAACTAAATGGCAAATATGTTTTGCTGCATCATCCGTCAGTACAATGCCTTGCCAAGCTGTGTCGTTAAGAGAAAAAGTTTCAACGTTGTTTGTCATTTCTGACCTCATTTCGAAAGGAGATTGATATCTTTCCTGACACTAATGGTAATGATAACCCTTATCACTTCAACCATGTCTTTTGAAAGGATATTATGCAAATGTATGTTTTTTGTTCTATTATTGCGTTAAATTTGTTAAATTTTATTTTTAACGCTATGTAATATATCACTTTTGTCTTTTTTTATAACAAAAAATAAAACTTTTAATTTTTCTTATAATTCGCACAATAAGCATATAAGTTGCAATATAAATGCACTTTATATGTTATCACTGAAATCGAGAGAAAAAAGCATAAAAATATGTATCTACACGATGGTATTTACAATACAGACATTTCATTTTTATGCTTGTCATGAGGGATAAGATAGCACCACTGATGGAATAACTTCTTATTGTATTGTGTGTTTGCTGAACTTATTTATTAATTGAAATGGTTTGAATATGTTCTCTTGTACATTCAATAAGTTGTTTGTATTTTTGCTTGTTCGACTGGCTATTTATTGTACTAATAAATTGCAATTGCCAAACGCGATTAGTGCTAAGGTCTGCCACTAAAACACCTTCATAGCTCACATTTTCTCTTGCCATATTTCCTTCAAAAAGAACATGACGGCTTTCAACATTTGGAATGGTTAATGGTTTTATTGATGTGAAAATCTCATTCATACCATCAATTATCGCAATATTATCAATGATGCCTTGTGCTCCAGCATCCACATCGTAAGTCATTGCATCGGCCATTTTAAAATAAACCAGACGAACTTCCGACAAATCACAAATAGGATTTGATTTATAAACTATCATTTCTGTTGTAACGTCCTGAACATTATCAGGCAATATTTTAAAATAGTTTTCAGTATCTTCTCTGCTCATTGAAAATGAAGTGGGATACGCCATATTAAAACCAGAAATATTTTGTACTGGAATATTACTTATATTGTTACTCGCTTTAGAGGTAGAATTATTATCACATCCGGTGAGTAATAAACCTGCAATTAATAATGCTGCGGTGTTGAGTTTTGAAATAGTTAACATTGTGAGCGTCTTTTCTTTTATTATGAAGATAATGATTATCATTAAAAATAAAGTCTAAATAAAGAATAATTTCTATTTTCGTTCTCTATTTTTATTCTTTTTCTCATTACCTATAAACATAAAAACGCACAAAGCGAGTATTTCACTTTGTGCGTTTAATTTTTTACTTTCTTAAGAAATAACCGATGTGGTTAACCTTGAAATACACACTTGACGATCCTCATCATCAAATATTTCTATTGACCACACTTGATGAGAACGCCCTAAATGAATAGGTTTACATACCCCTCTCACCTTACCTTCTCTGGCTGAACGAATATGATTAGCGTTAATTTCTAAACCCACAATTTTCTGTTCCCCTTCGGTACAAAGATACCCAGCAACCGATCCTAGGGTTTCAGCTAAAACAACAGAAGCGCCACCATGCAACAAACCTAGAGGTTGTTTTGTACGATGATCAACAGGCATTATTCCTTCAAGATAATCATCACCGAGGCACGTTAATTCAATACCTAAATGACTCATCATATTGTTTTGGCCAATATGATTAAGATGCTCGATTGTCGTTTCACGTTTCCATATCATGGCATAATCTCCAATAGCGCCTGTAGTGGGTGTTTAAGCTCAATATTATCAATACGTTTTACTTGGCTACGACACGAATACCCTGTGCTTAAGCAACGCATTGTCGGCAATGTTTTTAGTGCATTACCCCATGAGAGTTGGTAAATGCCTAATGAGTTTTCATAATTGTTCAGTTCATGTCCATAAGTACCAGCCATTCCACAACATCCAGTACTTACAAATTCGAGTTGTTGCCCATAACGTTGGAAAATTGTCTGCCACTGTTTCATACTTTGTGGTAGTGCCGTCACTTCCGTACAATGCCCGAAAAGATACCATTTTTCAGCATCATCACGAACAGCCATTGGTTCACTCACTAATTTATTTAGCCATTCATGAACTAGTTGAACATTAAAATCACCACGCTTATCACCCAGTATTTCACGATATTCATCGCGATAACAAAGCACTAATGCGGGATCAACTCCCACCATTGGAATGTCTAATTTTGCAACACGATTAAGCATAGTTGACGTTTTTTGTGCTGTTTTACTAAATTTTTGTAAAAAGCCTTTAATATGTTGCGCCTTTCCATTAGGTGAAAAAGGCAGTAAAACAGGTTTAAACCCAATTTTTTCAATGAGTTTGATAAAATCTGCGACCACTTTTGCATCGTAATAGCTAGTAAAAGGATCTTGCACCACCAACACATAATGACTTCGTTGCTTATCTGATAAACGTTCTAAATCTTCTAACGTCATATCTAGAGCGTGGTGACCAGCTAGTTGTTGTTTTAATGTTGGCGATGACAGTAACGGTAAATCTACCATTCCTATGGTATGTTTACTTAATGACTGCACCAAGGTTTGCTTCATAAAAAAATTAAAGAATCCCGGCGCTTTAGCCATGATAGGAGTTGTTAATTCAACATTTGCAACAATATGATCTTTTAATGGCCGTAAATAGCGCTGGTGGTACAATTCAGTAAATTTAGAACGAAATGACGGTACGTCAATTTTAATCGGGCACTGAGTTGAACAGGCTTTACAAGCTAAACAGCCATTCATAGCCACTTTCACTTCATGAGAAAAGTCATATTCGCCACGTTTTGCTTTCCATGTATTACGTGTTTTTTCAATCAAACTTCTTAAGCTAGGTTTATTATTTTCTAGGCTAGATCCAAGTTGTTTTGGGCTAACACCTTGCTCTGTTAATAAACGTAGCCACTCCCTTACAAGTGTAGCTCGCCCTTTAGGTGAATGAATGCGTTGCCCACTAATTTTCATGGAAGGACACATCGGGCTTTTCGCATCAAAATTAAAGCAAAGCCCATTACCATTACAGTCTAAAGCCCCTTTAAAATCTTGACGGACAGATAAAGGGATGGTGCGATCAAAGGTGCCTCGTTTAATGGTATCAACTTGTTTCATAGGTTCATCAACCTCTAACGGAGGGCAGATTTTCCCAGGGTTAAGTCGATTTCGAGGATCAAACACCGTTTTTATCTGGCGAAGTTCGTGATAGAGCGTTTCACCAAAAAATTCAGGGCTGTATTGCGCTCTAAAGCCTTTTCCATGTTCACCCCAAAGTAACCCACCATATTTGGCTGTTAACGTAACAATGTCATCTGAGATAGATTTCATCAGCAATTCTTGTTGTGGATCGCACATATCAAGTGCAGGTCTTACGTGCAATACACCCGCATCAACATGCCCAAACATGCCATAATTGAGTTGATGACTGTCAAGTAACGCTCTAAATTCTGTAATATAATCAGCAAGATGTTCTGGTGGTACACAGGTATCTTCTACAAAAGGTATAGGCTTTGCTTGCCCTTTTGCATTACCTAATAAACCAACTGCTTTTTTACGCATGGCATAAATGCGGTTAATATCCGCTAAATCATCACACACTTGATAACCAATAACACCGCTTTGTCCCTCTTTCATTAATGAGTCTAAACGCTGACATAATGATGTAACTTGAGAATGAATTAATGCTTCATCATCACCCGCAAACTCAACAATATTAAGGCCTTGCATATCTTTATCTGCCACATCCGTGATCAGTTCTTTGACGGAATGCCACACAATATCTTCACGAGCAAGATTCAAGACTTTGGAATCAACGGTTTCAACAGAAAGTGCATTGGCTTTAACTAAAAAAGGTGCGTTACGCAATGCAGAATCAAAAGAGTCATATTTTACATTTACTAAGCTACGTTGTTTAGGAATGGGCGTGATATCCAACGTTGCTTCAGTAATAAATGCCAGTGTGCCCTCTGAACCGGTTAAAATTCGCGTTAAGTCAAAGCGTTTCATGTCATCACTAAAAACATGACGCAAATCATATCCCGTTAAAAAGCGGTTTAATTTAGGGAATTTTTCAAGAATAAGTTTTCGTTGCTCTTTGCAACGGGATAAAACTGTTCGATAAACCTTCCCAATAGCAGAGCTTTCTTGGGCGATATTTTCGGCTAATGCCGTATCCATGGAGCGGGTTTCAAGGAGTTCGCCACCTAACAAGACCGCCCGAACACCGAGGACATGATCAGAGGTTTTACCATAAACCATAGAACCTTGCCCTGAGGCATCGGTGTTAATCATTCCACCTAATGTGGCTCGGTTACTGGTAGAAAGTTCTGGTGCGAAAAAAAAGCCATAGGGTTTTAAAAACAGATTGAGCTCATCTTTTATCACACCAGCTTCAACTTTAACCCAACGTTCTTCTGGGTTTATCTCAATAATACGTTTCATATAACGAGATAAATCAACCACTATACCATCAGTCAATGCCTGCCCATTGGTGCCGGTACCTCCGCCTCTTGGTGTCAAAGAAAGCGAATGAAATTTGGGTTCATCGACCAGGCGTGCAACAATAGTAACGTCAGCCGTTGAGCGAGGAAAAACCACCGCCTGTGGCAATAACTGGTAAATACTATTATCTGTTGCCATAGTGAGTCTATCAGCATAACTGCTGGAGATATCACCAGTGAAGCCATTCTTACGGAGAGTATCAAGAAATTCTGTTGTGAGTTCACTAACTTGCGGTGCTTGCGATATACGTGGGATCATTTGTTATAGCTCTTTAATCTAATAGTCCACATTGCTTAATTTTTGATATTGAAATGTATGCTAAGAGGTACTTTTACTCATTTTGTACTTTCAGACCGATACCTGTTCACCTTATCATACAATTCTGGCAAATTGCGTAGTGATATAAACAACGTGATATTTGCAATGTTTATTCATCTGCTTCTAGCATTTTTATTCGTGTAGGGATTTAAAACCATGGAAAAACCGCAGATCCATACAGATATACCCAAAGTTTTATTCACTGTTCTTTTTATTTCTTTTTTTATTATCGCCAGTTTTTGGATACTCAACCCTTTTATTGTGGGTTTTATTTGGGCTGGAATGATTGTTGTTGCCACATGGCCTTTGCTCCTTATTATTGAAAAACGAGTAAAATATCGTTGGCTATCTACCATGATAATGATGATCTTGATATTACTGATTTTTGTTATCCCTATTATCTTGTTAATTAGCAGTGTTATTGATAATAGTGCCCCACTAATTGAGTTAGCTAAGTCACCTTCGAATATTCAGCCTCCTCAATTATTATGGCTTAATGATATCCCGATGATAGGAAGCAAGCTTTATGATGCATGGCACTCTATTCTCGTTTCTGGTGGCAATGCGTTAATTGCCAAAATTCAACCTTATGTTGGGCAAGCCGCTAACTGGTTTTTTGCTCAAGCCCTAAATATCGGTCGATTTGCTCTGCATTTAGGTGTGATGTTGTTATTTTCTGGCTTACTGTTTTTACAAGGTGAGAACGTTGTTGCTTGGTTACGTCATTTTTCTATTCGCTTAGCAGGTCAACGTGGTGATGCGGCCATTTTACTAGCATCAATGTCTATTCGTGCCGTTGCTCTGGGCGTGGTATTAACCGCCTTAATTCAAGCCATTGTCGGTGGCATTGGCCTTGCGGTATCAGGCGTGCCTTATGCCACAGTACTTACCGTTGTCATGTTCATTTGTTGCCTTGCTCAAATAGGCCCTTTATTAGTGCTAATCCCTTCTGTTCTATGGCTATTTTGGACTGGTGATACAACTTGGGGCATTGTCATGGTAATTTGGGGAGGTGCCGTGGCAACTATGGATGGTGTATTACGCCCATACTTAATCAAAATGGGGGCTGATTTACCGATGGTATTAATTCTAACGGGGGTTATTGGCGGCATTTTGACATTAGGTATGATTGGATTATTTATTGGTCCTGTTGTTCTTGCTGTTACACATAGTTTATTAAATGCATGGATAAATGAAGTACCAAAGCCTAATCCTGATCTAACTGAAACCGTAGAATTTATGAATAAAAACTTTATTGAGAAAGAATAAATAATAATGGGGCATGTAAGTGTAGCTACTTACATGCTCTAAAAATAATAGACTAAAGTTTAATAAAGATTATCAATTTAGGAATGAATTATTATATTTTTATATTCAAACTTACAATTTGAAACAAATTACATTTTTTTAAACCTGTTTGTTACCAGCTAGTTATATTCACTTTGAAATAGACTAATATTATTTTTATTGAGATAATTCTTAGAGCATAATTAACTCATTTCTCTTAATATAAATATCAACGAAACAAATGTTTCACCGAATTAATGATTTCGCCTTTCATATTAATAAATTAATTGGCGAAATTAAAGAATATAAAATATTGCTGTGTGTAGTCTTTGCCTGTCAGCCCATGATAGGCTTTTTTTTTGCCTATTATTTAATAATTGTATAAAAAAAGCTCACATTATTTTGTGAGCTTTCATTTATAACCTTTATATTAATTCTATTGTGCTAATTTCACCCAAGTTTTAATTACGGTATCTGGATTTAAAGATAAACTATCAATCCCTTCTTCCATTAGCCATTGTGCGAAATCTTCATGATCAGAAGGTCCCTGACCACAAATACCCACATATTTACCGTTACGTTTAGCCGCTTGGATCGCCATTGATAACAGCGCTTTTACCGCGTCATTACGTTCATCAAACAACGAAGAAACCACTCCTGAATCTCGGTCAAGACCTAATGTTAATTGGGTCATATCATTAGAACCGATAGAGAAACCGTCAAAATGCGCTAAGAATTGATCGGCTAATAGTGCATTTGATGGAATTTCACACATCATAATCACTTTTAAGCCATTCTCACCACGTTTTAAACCGTTTGCCGCTAATTCTTCAATAACTTCTTCAGCTTGGCGTACCGTACGAACAAATGGGATCATCACTTCAACATTATCTAACCCCATATCGTTGCGAACACGTTTTACCGCTTCACACTCAAGCGCAAAACAACGACGGAAATCATCGGATACATAACGACCTGCTCCACGGAATCCTAACATTGGGTTCTCTTCATCCGGTTCATAACGGTCACCACCAACTAAGTTGGCATATTCGTTAGATTTAAAGTCAGACAAACGAACAATCACACGTTTAGGCCAGAATGCTGCCGCCAATGTTGCAATCCCTTCTGTTAATTTACTAATGTAATATTCAACAGGAGATTCATAGCCAGCCATCATCTCATTAATTTCAGCTTTTAATGCTTCGCTTTGATCGTCATACTCTAATAATGCACGAGGATGGACACCAATCATACGGTTGATAATAAATTCTAAACGCGCAAGCCCCACACCGTCATTTGGTAAACCAGCAAAATCAAATGCACGATCAGGATTACCGACGTTCATCATGATTTTCAGATCAAGTTCAGGCATGTTATCGATTGCGGAGCTTTGAATAGAAAAATCTAGTTTGCCATCATAGACAAATCCCGTATCACCTTCAGCACAAGAAACTGTAACGACTTGCCCTTCTGTAATACATTCAGTGGCATCACCGCAACCTACAACAGCAGGAATACCTAATTCACGAGCAATAATCGCAGCATGACATGTTCTACCGCCACGATTTGTCACAATCGCAGAGGCCTTTTTCATAATAGGTTCCCAATCTGGGTCTGTCATGTCAGTAACCAGTACATCACCAGCTTCAATTCTATCCATTTCATTTAAGTTATGAATAACTTTGACTGTGCCTGTACCAATACGATGACCAATAGCACGGCCTTCAATGATTACAGAGCCACTTTCATTTAACTGATAGCGTTCCATCACTTGCTGGTTAGATCGAACGGTTTCAGGGCGAGCTTGTACTATGTACAAACGACCATTATGCCCATCTTTAGCCCACTCGATATCCATTGGACGACCATAGTGGCGCTCAATCAATACAGCTTGTTTTGCCAACTCTTGAACTTCATTATCTGTCAAAGAGAAACGATTGCGCAGTGATTCTGGCGTATCTTCAATACGTACTTGTTTACCATGCTCTACACTGTCTGCGTAAACCATTTGGATTTTTTTAGAACCTAAGTTACGACGAACAATTGAAGGTAGGCCTTTTGCTAAAGTTGGCTTGTGTACATAAAACTCATCAGGGTTTACTGCTCCCTGAACAACCATTTCGCCTAAACCATAAGCTGATGTAATAAAGACAACTTGATCGAAGCCTGATTCAGTATCGATGGTAAACATCACACCAGAAGAGGCAAGATCAGAACGCACCATACGTTGAACACCTGCCGATAACGCAACACCGCGGTGATCGTAGCCTTGATGGACACGATAAGAAATTGCTCGGTCATTAAATAACGAGGCAAATACATGTTTAATCGCAACGAGAATGGCATCAATACCTTGAACGTTTAAAAACGTCTCTTGTTGGCCCGCAAAAGAAGCATCAGGCATATCTTCTGCAGTTGCAGATGAACGAACGGCAAAAGAAGCTTCTGACTCACCTTCACTTAATGTGAGATAAGCATCGCGAATATCTTTT
Source organism: Proteus sp. fly-1008 (assembly GCF_040140305.1). Classification (NCBI taxonomy): domain Bacteria; kingdom Pseudomonadati; phylum Pseudomonadota; class Gammaproteobacteria; order Enterobacterales; family Morganellaceae; genus Proteus; species Proteus sp. fly-1008. The sequence continues at coordinate 78,917 of NZ_JBEEWH010000001.1, read as the reverse complement.
TCAAACTGAGGCGTAAAAGGTGTATCAATTACCCACTGGCGAATTTGATTACCTGCTTGAGCCAGTTGATTAACATCGTCAACATCAACGCTATCAAGTAATTCATAAATACGCTGATTGATACCACTCTGTTCCAGAAAATCATTAAACGCTTGCGCTGTGGTAGCAAACCCATTAGGAACAGAAACACCCAGTTCCGCGAGGTTTGTGATCATTTCACCGAGGGAAGCATTTTTCCCACCAACACGATCAACGTCATTCATACCTAATTGGTTATACCAAAGTACATTGCACGGGGTGAGGCTATTGCTGGACATTGAGAACAATCCTTTTTTAAACAATTATGAGAGAGAGAAAAAAAGAAAAACCCGCTGTCAAAACGACAACTTAAATAAGCGTATCACAATGTTATAGTGAATATAGAAAGGTGAATCGATCAACCAGAAAACTTTATTTTTTTATCCTTTATAATCACTAAAAATGCTATAGATAATGTTGTTTGATTCGCTAATTCAGCTAAAAAAAGGTGAGCATTATGATATTAAGCTTAAATTCTATTAATTGTGATAATAATGAACCCATTGATAGAACAGTCTTTTTTATCTCTGATGGTACAGCTATTACAGCTGAAGTTTTAGGCCACGCCGTACTTTCTCAATTTCCACTAAGAATGAAAAGTTATACATTACCTTTTGTTTCTACGGTGGAAAGAGCTGAAGAAATAAAACAGAAAATCTCTGAAATTTATAAAAAGAGTGGCGCTAAACCCCTTGTTTTTTATTCTATTATTAGCCCTGAAGTTAAACGGGTAATAAATAGTAGTGAAGGTTTTTGTCAGGATATTGTGCAATCTCTTGTATTACCGCTTGAAAAAGAAATGGGTATTCAAGCCTCACCAAAATTAAATAAAACACACGGGTTAACAGAAAAAAATCTTAGTAAATACGATGCCCGTATTGCGGCTATTGAATACACGCTTTCTCACGATGATGGAATATCATTACGTAATCTCGATCAAGCACAAGTTATCTTAATTGGTGTTTCTCGTTGTGGTAAAACACCCACCAGCCTCTATTTAGCTATGCAATTTGGTATTCAAGCGGCCAATTACCCATTTACTGCTGATGATATGGATTTTTTAAAACTCCCTGCTGAATTAAAAGAGTATCAACATAAATTATTCGGTTTAACCATTGCACCAGAACGCCTTGCTGCTATCCGGGGTGAACGTCGTGAAAATAGCCGTTATGCATCAATTCGCCAATGTAGAATCGAATTAGCCGAAGTCGAAGCCCTTTTTAGAAAAAATAATATTCCTTATCTCAATACCACAAATTATTCTGTTGAAGAAATTTCAACCAAGGTAATTGATTCTATGGGATTAGCGAGAAGAATGTTCTAAGTCTTAACCGTATTTTTTTATTGGTTTTTCTCTAATAACGCTGTTGAAATTAGCTGAATTTCGTTTATTGTGATCTTAATCACTGGGTAGACTTACCCTGTATATTTATTGAGATGAATTATGTTAAAGACAGACGAACTACGGACTAAGGCTTTAGACAGTCTGGTGACACCAGAAACCTTAGCAAAAGAGTTCCCCATTTCTGATGAGATAATCCAAAATATCACATCAGCACGTAAACGAATTGAAGCTATCCTCACTGGTGAAGACAAGCGGCTTTTAGTGATTGTGGGTCCTTGTTCTATTCATGACCCCAAAGCAGCCAAAGAATACGCCACGAAACTTAACCAACAAAAAGAACGCTATCATGACCGCTTAGAAATTGTCATGAGAACCTACTTTGAAAAACCACGTACGGTTATTGGTTGGAAAGGTTTAATCTCTGATCCTTATCTTGATAATTCTTGCAATGTAAATGAAGGTATCCGCCTTGCAAGAAAATTATTAATTGAGATAAATACATTAGGTTTACCAACTGCAACCGAGTTTCTTGATATGGTAACTGGTCAGTATATTGCTGACTTAATTAGTTGGGGTGCTATCGGCGCAAGAACTACAGAGAGTCAGGTTCATCGTGAAATGGCATCTGCACTTTCTTGTCCTGTGGGCTTTAAAAACGGTACGGATGGTAATACTCGTATTGCTATTGATGCAATTCGTGCCTCTCGCGTAGGTCACACTTTCTTATCACCTGACAAAAATGGCCGTATGACAATTTACCAAACTAGCGGTAACCCTTATGGGCACATTATTATGCGAGGTGGTAAAAAACCAAATTATCATGCAAGCGATATTGCAGATGCTATTGATGCACTAAAACAAGTGGATTTACCTGAGCATCTTATTATCGACTTTAGTCATGGCAATTGTGAAAAGATCCATCGCCGTCAATTAGAAGTGGCTCGCAATGTCAGTCAACAAATTAAAGATGGCTCGCAAGCAATTGTTGGTGTGATGGCTGAAAGTTTTTTACAGGAAGGCTCGCAAAAAGTCTTGCCAGAAAAACCTCTTGTTTATGGACAATCTATTACTGACCCATGCTTAAGTTGGAATGATACCGAGCAATTGCTTGAATTATTAGCACAAGCCGTTGAAAGTCGATTTTAATAAACTTACTTCTTAAGGGGATAATCCTATCCCCTATTATTTTTCTTCTATATTCATTCTGTATTGTTCTTATTTTTCAGTAAAAAGATAAACCTCTTTTATTCCTTTGTTTTAAATTTCATCACATACCGCTTTATCACTCACAATATGACTTAAATTTACCTGTTTACGTTAAAAAAAGCTTGTCTAAATACATTTGTTAACGATAATGATTATCATAATGATAACGCTTATTACTCTTAGTGTATTATGAATAAAAAAGCCAATAATTTGGATAGTTCATTAGTTAAACAGGACTCTCATTCTTCAATAATTCAATCTATTAATAGTATTGAATTATTGGGCAAAGATGGCGTGGTTTACATTCAACATAACGGAGAGTTGTATCAACTACGTCAAACCAAAGCAGGAAAACTGATCCTGACTAAATAATCATTTTTGACAATAACTCGCAAGCCACCTATCGATTCAGCTAGGCAGCCAGCTAAATAACTCCATATACAAGGACTTTCTATGGATATTTATGGTATGTGTATGCTGAAAAAACATTTCAAATATTCAGGTATAGCAACAGCACTTTGTCTGTTGTATTCCCCTATTGCCTCTGCACACGCTGAAAACACACAAACGGACTCTCTTACTGTTATTGGTCATAAATATCATGAAATTGAGCATAACTTTCAATCTACAATTGAAACCTCAACCCCCCAGGCAAAAACAGCTTCAACAACCGGTGAGATGTTAAAAGAAGTCGCGGGTATCACTCTTTCAGGAACGGGAGTGACTAATGGTGCCAACATTCTAATGCGAGGATATGATCAAAAAGGCGTCAAAATTCTCGTTGATGGCATTCATCAACCACTCGAAAATACGATGAATAACTTAGGAGGGGTATTTCTTGATCCTTCTTTAATCAAAAGTATTAATGTCAAACACGGTTCTGCCTCAACTGTTCATGGCGAAGGCGCTATGGGAGGTGTTGTTGCTTTTAATACTCTCGATCCTCAATCAATATTGGCAAAGAATAAAAACTTAGGAGCTAAATTATTCAGCTCTTATTCTTCTGCTGATCGCCATTTTTCTTATGGCGGAATAATTGCGGGCCAACATAAATTATTTTCTGGTTTAATCTCTTACACTCAACGTCAGCGTGGTCCTATCTTATTGGCTGATGGGCAGAAAATGGATAACAATGAATCCATTAATAACTACTTTGCTAAAATCTATCTCTATCCCACAAATAACCAAACCTTTATTTTCTCAGCTCGCCATTATGATAATTCAGGTGAACAACGAGAAGTATTACATCGTATGGGTGGATATGGTAAAAATAAAAGTAACCAAGTATATCGGGATACTCAGCAAAAAAATTATTCTCTAACTCATCACTATGCCCCTGAAAGTAATTCTTGGATTGATTTAACAACTCATCTTTATTACTCACAGTTTAATATTGAGCAAACTTTCTTAACCGATGTAAAACTTACAGAAAGTGAACTTAAAAAAAATTTAAAAGGTAATATCGGTGCTTTCGAAGCTCGAACACAATCAACTTATGGTGGAAAATTAGAAAATTACACTAATATTACTCCTCATAATAATCTTAATTTATCTGTCATTCTGGGCACTGAAGCTTACCGACAGAAAATGACATCCAACGAAAAAGCAAAAAACTTCCCATTGGCAAAAATGGATTATGCCGCAGCATGGTTACAAAGCACACTATCGACACCGCTATTCCCTTTATCCTTAACAGCCGGTGTTCGCTATCACTATTATGAAAGCTCTCCAAATAAAAAGATTGATAGTTTCATTTACAATCATGCAGCTAGCGTTAGAAGTGTAGATGAAAATAAACTCATGCATAAAGCAAGTTATCGTGGTACCACTGAAAATGTAAAATTAACATTTTCTGCAACACCGTGGTTACAGCTTTACACGTCATACTCAACTGCATTTAGGGCACCTACATTAAGTGAGATGTTTAATGATTCACTTCATTTTAGTAAAGGTCGATTTTTAACATCTTATTGGATACCTAATCCTTACTTAAACCCAGAAAGAAACAGAACTTGGGAATATGGTGGAAAATTCTCATTCCAACAATTGCTATCCGAAAATGATGCACTAGAAATTAAAGTGGCTTATTTCGATACATTGTCAAAAGACTATATTTCCTATGCTCATTGGATGGGAACAATTCTTGGCAAGATGAGCCTAAAAGCCTATAACATTGCGAATGTTTATATTGAAGGTGCCGATATTGCTTTACGTTATACCCACACTTGGCTCTCTGCTGGGTTAAGTTATAACCATACAAACACATTCCAACTTACAGATAGTGAAACCATCTCCCCCGTAAGACCAGAAATTCTTACTGCCTTTATACAAGTTCCTATCGCCAAAACACCTTTCTCATTAGGTTGGTCAGGACAATTTGCCAGTGCTACTGATTCTAAAAGTAGCTACAAGGGCATGATTGCTCCACAAAATAGGGGAAAAGAAGTCACTCGATTACAAGAAGTTGTTCAACAATTTCCTGGATATGCTGTCCACGATTTTTCACTCAGCTATCAATCTAAGAAAAATAAAGATCTACAAGCAACACTTATGTTGGCAAATGCCTTTAATTATGAGTATTTCTCAACTCAAGGTGTGCCTCAAGAAGGCAGAAATATCAAAATGTCCGTCAGTTATCGCTGGTAGATGAGGAGCAATGATTTACATAACAAAGGGCTGTTTAAACAGCCCATTAAAATAATGGAGATCCATCTGCATGTCTCAGTCATTCCTATTAATTAAATTTAGTTTACTTGCTGTTGCTGTTTCTTCTGCTTGTGTATCAGCACAAGAAAAAACACACACTAGCGAGGAGAAAAAAACAGAAGTACTTACCGTTTATGCGACTGGTAATGAGCGTGATAGCTTTACGTTACCCATGATGTCAACCGTTATTAAAAATAACAATGCGTTGTCAGAAACCGCGGGTAGTGCATCTGAACTACTTCGTCATGTGCCCGGAATTTCTATTTCAGGCACAGGTCGTACTAATGGTGAAACCATCAGTATGCGTGGATACAGTAAAAATGGAATATTGACACTTGTAGATGGTGTACGTCAAGGAACTGACACTGGCCATATTGATAGTATTTTTGTTGACCTTCTTCTTATAAAGCAAGTTGAAGTGGTTAGGGGTCCTTCTGCATTATTGTATGGTAGTGGAGCACTTGGCGGTGTTATTGCTTACGATACAGTTGATGCGAGCGATCTACTTTCAAAAAATGAACAAGGCGGTGTACGTGTCACTGGTCTTGGTAATACCGCACAACATAGCCAAGGTTTAGGAGTTACCGCTTTTGGTAAACACGAGAAGCTTGATGGTCTTGTTGCATTATCAGCACGTGATAAAGGTGATATACGTTATGGTGGGGGTTATCGTGCACAAAATGATGAAACCATTATTAACCTACTCTCCAAAGGGCGTTGGTTTATTGATGATAGCAATACTTTAAGTGGTCAATTCCGCTATTACCATAATAATGCTCATCAACCTAAAAACCCTCAAATTGCTGGAAATTCCACACTGACAAATGTGGAAACTGACCGAACAACAACACAAAAAGATGCACAGTTAACCTATCAATACAATCCTTCAGATTTACAATGGATTAATCTAAAAACACAAGCCTATTACAGTGAAGTTGATATCAACGCTAAAACAGTACAAAAAGGATTTGAAGGTCGAGAACAAAAGACGTATGGCGTAAAACTAGAAAACCGCTCACAACTCGCCATGCAGAGTTTCGCATCACATGGTTTTACTTATGGTGGTGAAGTATATAAACAGAAACAATCACCAAGTCAAAATACAGAAAGCTTCCCACAAGCAGATATTCGTTTTATGTCAGGTTGGATTCAAGATGAAGTCACTTTACATGATTTGCCTGTCTCCTTAATTTTAGGAACCCGTTTTGATAAATATAAAAGCCAAAACGATCGTTATGATGATATTACCGCTGATAAATGGTCATCCAAAGGAGCCATCAGCATCACACCTACCGATTGGTCAATGCTTTATACCTCTTATTCACAAGCGTTTAGGGCACCTTCTTTAGGCGAAATGTACAATGATGCTAAGCATTTTGATGCCCCGTTCCCAGGAGCACCAACAAACTATTGGCGTCCTAACCCTAATTTAAAGCCTGAAACCAATTCAACCACTGAATATGGATTTGGTTTTCAATTCGATGACTTATTATCTAATAATGATAATCTGAAAATTAAAGCTGCCCATTTCAATACTCGCGCAAAAGATTATATTGATGCAGATGTCGCTATTTTTCAGGGATATACACAATCAACAAATATTCCAAGAGCAACTATTTGGGGGTGGGATGTTTCTATGAGCTACCAATCTAAATTCTTTAATTGGGACTTAGCGTATAACCACACCAAAGGAAAAGATAATGCTACAAATGCCTCAATTACTTCGATTGAACCTGATACTTTGACCAGTCGCTTTGATGTTCCAGTTCCAAGCACAGACTTTTCAGTAGGTTGGGTCGGTCAATTTACGAAAAAAACAGATTTTACCAAACATAATCGCTTTAATCGCCCAGTTAATAATCAACAAGCAGGTTATGGCGTCAATGATTTTTACCTTCGCTATGAAGGAAGTGCTTCATTAAAAGGATTAACAACCTCATTTGTACTGGGTAACGCATTTGATAAAACTTATTATTCTTCTGCCGGTATTCCTCAAGAAGGTCGTAATGCAAAAGTGCTTGTGAGTTACCAGTGGTAATAAACAATAAAATCAACAATATAATAGGAGTTTCTGTGAATAAACCTCTTTATGAGAGCTACCTGCAAGCTAAAGCGGATAAAAAAGCACCTTATGCCCGTGATCTGGCTACATACTTAAATGTAAGTGAAGCCGAATTAACCCATGCACGCATAGGACATGATGCAAAACGCTTACGTAACGATGTGCAAGAATTATTAAAAGCCTTAAGTAAAGTAGGTGAAGTCAAAGCCATTACTCGTAACGATATCGCCGTTCACGAACAACTTGGTGAATACACTAATGCTCGCTTTAACGATCACGCAGGTTTGATTTTAAATCCTCGTGCAATGGATTTACGCTTTTTCTTCGCTTATTGGTCTAGCATTTTTGCACTCGCTGAAGAAACCTCAAAAGGAACTCGCTATAGCATTCAGTTTTTTGATATGCATGGCGATGCATTACATAAAGTCTATGCAACTGACAATACCAATATGGATGAATGGAATGCGCTAATCCAATCATTCTTATCGGAAGAAAATCCAGCTCTCGACATTACCCCTATCGAACCTTATTCAAGCACACCGGTTAGTCATGAATTGGCAGAGCAACTTGAACAACAATGGCGTTCAATGACCGATGTTCACCAATTTTTCAAACTACTAAAAGAAAATAATTTGAGTCGTCAACAAGCCTTTAAAGCTGTTGCCGATGACCTTGCTTATCAAGTCGATAACAGTGCACTGAAAACCTTATTAACCCTCGCTAAAGAAGCACAAAATGAGATCATGATTTTTGTCGGAAGCCGTGGTTGTGTGCAAATCTTTACGGGGCAGATTGACCGTTTAGTTCCTCATCAATTTGAGAATAGCGATCAAGTCTGGATTAACGTTTTCAATCCCGCATTTACACTTCATTTAATTGAAAGCGAAATCGCTGAAAGCTGGATCACTCGCAAACCAACTCAGGATGGTTTTGTCACCAGTCTTGAAATCTTTGATAGCAAAGGCCAACAGATTGCCCAGCTTTATGGACAACGAACTGAAGGCACTGCTGAGCAACAACAATGGCGCGAGCAAGTTAATACTCTTGCTAAAATAGCCTAATCGGAGAATGAGTTAATGAAAAAATGGCTTCTTTTGATCCTGTGTAGCTTAATGTCGTTTGCCAACTCCGCCAATGAACGTATTGTCACTATTGGTGGTGATATCACAGAGATCGTTTTCGCATTAGGTTCAGGTGAACAAATTATTGCAAGAGACAGCACTAGTTTAGTCCCTGAACAAGTGAAAGCACTCCCTGATGTGGGTTATATGCGAATGCTAAACCCCGAAGGTATCTTATCGGTCAAACCAACATTAATTATAACCAGCGAACTCGCTCGCCCTTCTTTAGCACTACGCCGAATAAAAGAGGCAGGAGTCACTGTTAAAACGATTACAGGTACACATTCATTAGAAGCCATTAATGAAAAAATAGACACCATTGCCACCATTTTAAATAAACAAAAAGAAGGTGAGCAGCTAAAAGAAAAACTCACCCTATCTATTAGCCAAATACCCACAACTCCTATAGATAAAAAAGTCATTTATATCATGAGTCATGGTGGTGTTGTTCCTATGGCCGCTGGTCAAAATACTGCAGCAGATACCATTATTTCACTAGTTGGAGGTAAGAATGCAATGCAAGGCTTTACGAGTTATCGCCCTCTTTCTCAAGAAGGTGTCATTGCAAGCCAACCTGATATTTTGCTGGTGACTAAAGAAGGTATTAAAGGCATTGGCGGTATTGAAAAACTTTGGAATTTACCCGGTATAAAGTACACACCTGCAGGTAAAAATAAACATTATGTCGTCGTCGATGATATGGGTTTGTTAGGTTTTACGCTTTCAACACCTGATGTCATGCATCAAATTCGTCAAGCATTGGAGCAATAATGTCTCGTTTTCGTTCACCGTGGATGAGTATTTTAGTTTTACTCTGTTTGCTCACCATTGTTACATTAATCTCTGTGAATAGCGGTGCATTGGCACTCTCATTTCATACATTATGGAATAGCTCTTTTGATGATATGGAATGGCAAATTTGGCTTGATATACGCTTGCCTCGTGTGCTTTTGGCTATTCTTGTCGGTGGGGCATTAGCGATATCAGGTGCGATCATGCAGGGATTATTTAGAAACTCATTAGCTGACCCAGGGTTACTTGGCATAAGTAGCGGTGCAGCACTAATGGTTGCTATCGTGATTATATTACCCTTCTCTTTTTCACCTGTATTCGCATTTTACAGTCATATCATTGCCGCCTTTGTTGGCGGCTTAATTGTGGCAATGATCATCTTCTCATTACATCAATTGAGTGATGGTAATTTAGCAAGGTTATTACTTGCAGGGATCGCTATCAATGCACTTTGTATGTCCTTTATTGGTGTCTTAAGCTATATCAGTACAGATCAACAATTACGTCAATTTTCACTGTGGATGATGGGGTCATTAAGCCAAATTGACTGGAAAACCTTATCAATTGCAACCCTTGTGATCATCCCTGTCAGCCTTTTAGCTTGTTGGCAAAGCCATAAATTAAATCTATTACAACTTGGTGACGAAGAAGCGCACTATTTAGGATTAAACGTAAGACGAACCAAATTTATTTTATTACTACTTAGTGCCATTTTAATTGGTTGTGCTGTTGCTCTCAGTGGTGTCATTGGATTTATTGGCCTTGTGGTTCCACATCTTATTCGCATGCGCATTGGTAGTAATCACGTATGGTTATTACCTGCTACCATTTTAGGTGGTGCAACACTGTTGCTCGCCGCTGATACATTATCAAGAACACTGGTATCTCCTGCAGAAATCCCTGTGGGGCTCATTACAGGATTAATTGGTGGCCCTTATTTCCTTTGGCTTATATTACGACAACCCGCGGGAAGGATGTCATGATTCAAAAACAAAACACTTCGTTGCTCTATGGAAATAATTTGACGTATCAAATTGGTGAAAAAAACATTATTGATGATGTGTCTCTTTCACTTAATGCCGGAGAGTTAGTCACTATAATTGGACCTAATGGTGCAGGAAAATCATCATTACTACGTTTATTGACTGGTTATACGACACCAACACAAGGTGAGTGCTATTTTAAACAAAAGACTTATTCGCAATGGAATAGCCAACAATTAGCACAAAACCGGGCTGTTATGCGCCAAAATAGCCAACTCTCATTTTCTTTTTCTGTAGAAGAAGTGGTTGCAATGGGAAGAAGCCCTCATGGGCAACAACATAAAAAAATAGCTATCGAAACGGCTCTACTACAAACAGATTGCTTAAAGTTTAAAGATAGAGACTATCGTCAATTATCAGGTGGCGAACAACAAAGAGTGCAACTTGCCAGAGTATTAGCTCAATTATGGCATCCAACACCACAAGAAGCGGTGTTATTCCTCGATGAGCCGACTTCAGCACTTGACCTTTACCATCAGCAACACAGCTTGCGCTTACTAAAGCAATTAGCAAAAACACAACATCTTATGGTTTGTTGCGTTCTACACGACCTTAATTTAGCCTCACTTTATGCTGATAGAATTTTATTATTACATCAAGGGAAATTAGTTTGTGAAGGTACCCCACACAATGTCCTTACAACAGAAAATATCCAAAAATGGTATGGCGCAGATGTGAGTGTTGATACCCATCCAGAGCATTCGTATCCACAAGTTTTTCTCCGCCCATAAGTTACCTTAGTTTTACTCAGTTACCTTCTAACATATGTTTTCTAGATTGTGACTGAGTTAATTTATTTTTATATGCTTATTTATTTCAAATAAAATGCACTAAGTAACACCACCCCAATTGATTAATAAATCTTATTTTTAAACTTCCCTATTTGGTCAAATAAATTGACTTTAAAATACACCTTAATCATTGATTGGCTTATAAATCACACGAAAAAATATAACAATCTTAAAAATAAACGGTATAACAGAATGACGAAAGAAAAAATAAATCAATAAATTCAACAAAATAAAATGCATCCAAAGCAATTTTTTTAATCAAAAATTTCCATTAAGCTCTACCTTACTTGAGATATATAGCTTTCACCTATTAATTTGATAATGATTATCAATAACGAAAAGCACTTTTTGCCTACCAGTTATTTTCCCCATGCTTAAAATAGGTTATAAATAACATACGTTACTATTCTATTTACTTGGGCACTGTGTCCCCACCATTTTTGTGGGAGGTTTTATGGCTGAAAATGTCGTTAATGATATTCTAAAATGGTTAGAAACCCAGTTACAACGTAACGAAGGTATAAAAATCGATACTATTGCGAACAAAAGTGGTTATTCAAAATGGCACTTACAACGCATATTTAAAGATTTTAAAGGCTGCACATTAGGCGAATATGTCCGCAAACGTCGCTTATTAGAAGCGGCTAAATCATTACAAGAAAAAGATATGTCTATTTTAGACATCGCTTTAATGTATGGCTTTAGCTCTCAAGCAACATTTACTCGTATTTTTAAAAAACATTTTAATACTACACCTGCTAAGTTTAGAGAAAATGGCACTATGCCAGATACACATTGCTTTATGTCATGTGAAACTCACTGATTAATTTAGCATTTATAAGATGTCATAAAAAAACCAGCTATCATCGAGCTGGTTTTTTTGTGTTCTACTATATTTTTTGAACAAAAAATTAAGCAATTGCTGTCACTAACCACTCTTGAAGCTCTTTAAGCTCCATTTTATTGCTGGGATAACATGTTATCAGTTGTTCTATCAACACATTTAAAGATGCTGGTGTATAACGTTGTCCAACAAGCATATTTGACAGAGCTTCTAACGGTGCAGGATCTAAACTGTCAGTATAGATTTGACTTCTGACTACATTACCACGCTCAATATCAAAATGTAGTTCAACCCCACCCCATTTAAAACGATTATCTAACAAATGAGAAAATGCAGGAGCTTGTCCAAAATTCCATTCCCAACTACTTTGCTTAGCGAATGTCTCTTCAAAACCAGGTAAGTCAGGTAATTTTTGCGGGGAAATAATCTCTGCATCTACTCGTTCACCATAGTATTCAAAAAAGCTTTCGGTGATAGTTTCACAAAGTTTTTCGTGAGTAATATCAGATTTCAGTTCGACTAAATTAGTCACTCGAGAACGTACAGAAGTGATCCCTTTAGCTTGAAGTTTTTTCGGATCTGGATTGAGATAATTGGCTAATCTAGATAAGTTAGCATTTATTAATAATGTGCCATGATGGAAACCACGATCTTTTGTCTCTTTATAAGCCGAGCCTGAAATTTTTCTTTCACCCTCTTCTTGCGGTACGACTAAATCATTACGCCCTGATGCTGTAGCTTGTATACCTGCCTTTGATAAGCCATCAAGTATAATTTGAGTTGAGATCGTTTTATTATATTCTGGTTTTCCCGCCATAAAGGTAAAACAGGTATTACCGAGATCGTGGAAAACAGCACCACCACCACTTGAACGCCGTGCTAATTTCACGCCATCTTCATCCATTTTTCGCGTATTACACTCTTTCCACGGATTTTGGGCTCGTCCAATAACTACCGTATTATCATTACGCCACAGAAAAAGTACACGCTGATCCGCTGGCATTTGTCTAAAAATACACTCTTCAACAGCAAGGTTAAACCAAGGATCATAAGATTCGGAAATTAACAGTCGCAACTTACCTGACATGAGGAATACCTATATGAAGAAAATAAGGTATAAGATAGCATAACTCTCAATATATTAGGGTCTTAAATGGCACTAAATTACAATCGGCGAGCTTGCCAGAATGTTTTTTTCCAATAGACATTATCAAGAGAGGAGCGAGTAACTCCTTTACTAGTTGATGCGTGAATAAATGTGTTGTCAGTGTCATAAATACCAACATGAAGTCCATTTTCACCACCACCAGTTTTGAAAAATACTAAATCCCCTGGCATTAAGTCACTTTTACTGATTTGTGTTCCATATTTGGTTTGATCGATAGTCATCCGAGGTAATTTAATATCAAAACGATCACTGTACGTTTTATAGACAAACCCTGAACAATCAATACCTGAAGATGTCATTCCGCCATAACTATAAGGTGTACCATACCACTGCTCAAGTTGTGATTTAAGCTGCACTATCACCATAATAGGATCGGAAAGCTGCGTTTTTAAAGGAGGCGCTGGTGGAATGCGCTTTGACGGACTAGATGAACATCCAGCCAACAGGATAATACAGAGTAAGAAAGGATAGAAAACGGACTTTCTCATTGCATCCACCATTATTATTATGTGAGATTTTAAAATCTATCTGCTTTTTTAAGCAAAAACAAGTTATTGAAGGTGAATGAATCAAGATTAATAGAATAAATCGCACAATAACCAACAAGGTACAGAAAATAAAACCCAAACTTTGAATTTAGTGTGATGTTGACTCTTTGGGTTTCTGGCTAATCAGCCAAACGCCTATCATAATAAAAATAACACCTGCTGTTTTTGTCCATGAAGGGGTTTCTTGAAACCAAGGTAATATCACTGCAAGGATATAAACAAAAACATAGCTCAAACTAATAAGTGGGTAAGCTTTATTTAAAGGGATAGTACGTAAAGTAAATAACCAACAAACCATTGACAGTATATACCCTACAAGCCCAGCAAATACAATGCTTAAAGGTGTAATATTGTCCCATAGCCATGAAAAATCAAACCACCGTTTTTCTAGCTGTAAATCCGGTAGCTCAGACATACCAAACTTTAACAACAATTGAGCAGCAGTGACTAATAGTGCGCTTCCCATCGCCCATAAATAGCCTTTCATGCTTGCATACTCATCAATACAATACCAATCATAATCGATGCAATACCAATCCAATGCTTCACATTTACAGGCTCTTTATACACAAACTGCCCGATTAATGTCACCACAATAAAATTAATACTTAACATAGGATAAGCAATACTTAGAGGAAGAATTTGTAATAGTCGTAACCAAAACAGCATCCCTAAACCAAGCATCGCAATGGCAACAAAAAGCCAGAAAATCGTTTTTCTGGCTTTTGTTAATGAGTCACTTTGCCAGCTAACCACCGCTTGTTTTTGACATACTTGCCCTATGCAGGTCAAAAAGCTCACAATTAGCAATAAAACAAAGGACATTAATTACGCTTCTCATACGTCAAAATAGCAACTCGATGATTTGTCACAAGCTCTTCAGGTCTTGGTAGTTGAGCTAATTTTTTCGGATCTTTAAACGTAATAACGACTGATACATTACCTTCTTTTCTTGCTTGCTCTAACCATTGAGCAAAATTATCAGGTTTAATTAATTTATGCTGAGAATCAGGATATTCTCTAATACCATAAGTTAACTCACCAGTTCTTTCATAAAGATAAATATCACTACGCTGTAATTCCCACGCCAATCCAGCACCAATCCCTACACTGTTACTTACAATGTATTTGCTCGCATTGAGTGTATCAATATTTTGACGAATAAATTCTTGAGGTAACTTTCCATCAACACTACTGTTAGGTATTGCCTGCCCAATGCACAAACTCACACCTAACGAGCAAGATGCTGCCCATAGCCAATGTTTACCATTAAGCGTAGAGCAAAGATAACCAATAATACCCCATAAAGAGAATGCGACGATGGCTAAAACCCATTTAGACCACTCATAAGGCATGTATATAGGTTTTGAAGAAGCAAGTTGAATGATTAAGATAGCGACAACGGCGGCAACACCAATAAAAATGTTGATATAGCCATTAATACGCAGTGCTTTCATTCTAAATTTACGTGCACAATCTACGCCATATTTTGCCATTAGCATTGCAAGCGGCGCCATAAATGGCAACATATATGTTGGTAACTTTCCTTTCGCAATACTAAAGAATAAAAACGGAACAACAAACCAGCACAATAAGAAAAACAGTTCTGGGCGTTTACGTCTTTTCTTCCATGCCCCCATTAATGCGCCAGGCAATAAACCAAGCCAAGGTATTACCCCTAACAATATAATAGGAATATAGTACCAGAATGGGGAACTATGCTGAGCATCTTCACCAGAAAAACGCTGAATATGTTCAATCCAAAAGAAATAATGCCAATAGTCAAGCTCTGCTTTTGCAATAGCTAATGCCCACGGCAAACTAATTAATGCAGCACTAAACACCGCAAGTAAGCCATAGAGCAACATTTGAGTAAATTGCTTTTGATAAAGAGTAATAGGTATCATCACAATGACAGGGATAGCTAATGCTAAAAACCCTTTAGTCATAAATGCCATACCACAAGCCAAACCTAATGTTATCCAAGCTAATATTCGTGTCTTTACCGTCGTCGCTTTCAGTGCCCAAAAACAGCAGACCATACTCGCGGTAACCCAAAGTGCTAACATAGGATCTAACACACTGTAAGTGCCTACGCTAAACACTAAAAACATGGATAAATAAATTAAGCTAGAAACAAAAGCGACTTGGCGGTTACGCCACATCATTCTTGCCAGTAAATAAACAAGTAATGTGCTTAATAGAATAGAAATAACTGAACCAAAACGCACAGCAAAATTTGTGTGGCCAAATATTAATTGGCTAACATTATTGATCCAATAACCTGCAACGGGTTTTTCGAAATAGCGAATATCGAGCATATGAGGAACAATCCAGTTCCCGCTCACCACCATTTCGCGGCTAATTTCCGCATAACGGGTTTCATCTGGTTGCCATAATAACCGGCTGTTCAATGGAAATAAGTAGGTAAGAACAAAAAAAAGAGCCAAGAGGATGGCCCCGATTTTACTCGCCCGGTTATTCAACATAGTTTCGTTAGACCTCTTGTTGGCACCCTAACCAGCCTTCTCGACCTGGAAAGTCAGATCGAACAACTTTACCCATCGGAAGCGTTTCTTTATCTTGTGGTAATAAATCGCTTAACGGACAGAATTCGATGCCTTCATTTGCAATCATTGCCAGTAACTGCTCAAACTGAGCTGCTTTTGACATTCCTTCAACTTCGGTATGGATAGTATAAACAGGTATTCCACTGTCTTTTTTGATTTCATCAATAATAAATTGATTAAAATCCTCATCCTTTACCTTTGTGCCGACGACTTCATCATAAGTTGGTAATGTTACTGGAATTTGCACTGTACCGATAGAACCATTTTCTAAAATAGGTCTAAAAGGATGCGTTCCTCGACAATCGCTATTGTAATCGAATTGAAAAGTTTCTTTAACTGTTAATACGCGTTCATCAGCACGCCATCCAGCAACTGCTGAACATTTTACAGGGTTTTCAAGTGCTTTTTCCAGTGCTTCTACACCTAAACGAACTTGTTGCATTAATTCTTCTGTTGACCAACGAGCAACTTTTGCTTGCCAACCTTGGTGATCCCATGAATGTAGCCCTACTTCATGCCCAGCATTTTGGGTTTCTTTCATCAAATAACCTAGATTCTTAGCAATTTTTTTGCCTGGCCATGCTGTTCCTGCTAATAAAATATCTAATCCATACAACGATGCAGCGTTAGATCTCAGCATTTTCCATAAAAACTTTGGTTTTAAAAGGCGCCATAAATGGCGCCCCATATTATCTGGACCTACGCTAAAGAAGAAGCTGGCATGAATGTTATGTCTGGCAAATACATCCAGTAGCTGTGGAATACCTTGCTTCGTTCCTTGATAAGTATCCACATCAACTCTCAAACCAACTTTCTTCATTATCTGATCCTATTTATCGCCTAATTCTTCAACCGCACCACGTAAGAAGAAGTCTAATGTTTCCTCTACAGTTTGACGGGTTTCAATACTTGGTTTCCAGTCCAATAAACGCTCTGCGTTTTTAATGCTAGGCTTACGGTGTTCAACATCTTGATAGCCTTTACCATAGTAACTACTACTTTCGATTTTCTTGAAGCCAGCAAATGGAGGGAAATGACCACGTAACTCATGTTTTTCAAAGCAATCTAACAGCATTTCTGCTAATTCGCGAATACTTGCTTCGTTAGTTGGGTTACCAATATTGATAATTTGACCATCACATTTGTTATCACGATTTTCAATAATACGGAATAACGCTTCAATACCGTCATTAATATCAGTGAAACAACGTTTTTGCTCACCACCATCAACCAATTTAATTGGTGAACCTTCAACTAAATTTAGAATTAATTGTGTAATGGCTCGAGAACTACCAATACGCGCTGAATTTAAGTTATCTAAACGAGGTCCCATCCAGTTAAACGGACGGAATAATGTAAATTTAAGATCTTCTTTAGCACCATAAGCCCAAATAACTCGGTCTAATAGCTGTTTAGATACAGAGTAAATCCAACGTTGTTTATTGATAGGGCCAACAATCAGACGTGAATTATCTTCATCAAATTCTTTATCATCACACATGCCATAAACTTCTGATGTGGATGGGAAAATAATACGTTTATTATACTTAACACAATAACGTACGATTTTTAAGTTTTCTTCAAAGTCTAATTCAAAAACTCGTAATGGATTACGGGTATATTCGATAGGCGTTGCAATAGCCACTAATGGCAGAATAACATCACATTTTTTGATATGATATTCAATCCATTCTGTATGAATACTCACGTCACCTTCGATAAAGTGGAAACGTGGGTTACCAATAAAGCGTTCAATTGCTGAAGAACCGATATCCATACCATAGATATCATAGTTATCATCTTTCAATAGGCGCTCTGTTAAATGGTTACCAATAAAGCCATTCACACCTAAAATAAGAACACGTTTACGACGTTTAACCTGTGTCGTTGCTTTTGGCCCAACGCGAACATCTGTCACAATGCCCATTTCAGCCGCTAAACGGCTTCCTTGAATATAAAGGCCATTTTCACTTTGACCTGTTACCACTTCGATTGCGCCTTTCTCACATGCAATCACTAAAGGTTCTGTTGATATAACCGTACCTGGACGCTTACTTTGATTATCTGCAACAACACGAGAACGCCAGATAATCATTTTACGTTCACCTAAGAAAGTAAATGCACCTGGGTATGGTTCAGTAACAGCACGCACTAAATTGTGAACTGTTTTTGCGTCCGCATTCCAGTCGATTAAACCATCATCAGCACAACGACGACCAAAGTAAGTAGCTTGGCTTTCATCTTGTGCAGTTGTTGAATAATCACCTGATGCAATATGTGGTAATGCACTAGAGAGTAATTTATTCGCTGCTTCTCTTACTTTTTCATGTAAAATCAGAGAAGTATCATTGTCTGTGATGGTAACTTTTTCTTGAGCAACGATATCACCCGCATCAGCTTTCGCTGTCATTTTATGCAGAGTAACACCCGTTTCTGTCTCACCATTCACAATCGCCCAATTAATTGGTGCACGTCCACGGTATTTTGGTAATAAAGAACCGTGTAAATTAAATGCGCCTTTAGGTGCCAAATTCAGGATCTCATCACTTAACATGTGACGATAATAGAAAGAAAAAATGACATCAGGTTTCATTTCACGAATACGTTCAATCCATAATGGATGATTGACATTTTCAGGCGCGAATACTGTCAATCCCATTTCTGCACTCACACGAGCCACTGATGAGAAGAAATGATTTTCGTTTGGATCGTCAGTGTGGGTAAATACAGCCTGAATATCATAACCCGCTTTTTCAAGTGCTTTTAAACCAACACAGCCGATATCGTGATAGGCAAATACTATTGCTTTCATTAGTCTTTTTCCTGATCTTCGTTGGGTTTGTTAACACCAACCACTTTTTGGATAAAATACCGAGGACGCGCTCTTACATCATTATAAATTCGGCCTATATATTCACCTAATAAGCCCATTGCAACGAACTGCGCACCGATAAACATAAATAAGATTGCGAAAAGTGTGAATACACCTTCAGCGGCCCACATTGCACCGAAAATAATACGCAAAACAATTAGAAGTAATGCTAAAACAAAGCCAGAAACAGCGATCACACTGCCGACAATGCTTAATAAACGTAGTGGTGCTGTAGTAAGACAAGTTAAAAGGTCGTACATCAGATTAATTAGCTTTAAAAAGCTATATTTTGAATCACCATATTCACGCTCTGCGTGTGCGACATCAATTTCAATAGTACGACGAGCAAATGTGTTCGCAAGAATAGGAATAAAGGTACTTCTTTCGTGACACTGTAACATCGCTTCAACAATATGGCGACGATATGCACGTAGCATACATCCATAATCTCCCATAGAACGACCTGTCGCCTTGGTTATCATGGAGTTAATCATTTTTGAAGCTGTTTTACGAAACCATGAATCTTGACGATTGCGACGACGGGTTCCCACAACATCATAACCTTCTTCTGCAGTTGTAACGAGTCTAGGGATCTCTTCAGGTGGGTTTTGTAAATCTGCATCTAATGTAATGATTAAATCACCATCAGCTTGATTAAAGCCAGCCATAATTGCAGAGTGTTGACCGTAGTTACGATTCAAAATAATTGCAATTACGTGATTTTCTTCAATAGCAGCGGCTTCTTCTAACATTTTGGCTGAATTATCACTACTACCATCATCAACCAAGATCAGCTCATACGCTTGTTTTAATTGCTTACAGCTTTTTATAGTACGCTCTAAAAGTTGAGGGAGGCTCTCTTCTTCGTTATAAACGGGGATTACAACCGATACTTTTTTGATTTTATCAAATGTTGACACTTAGATATGCTCCGAAAGAATTTCATTGATCGCATCTACAACGCGAATAACATCTTGATTACTCATATCAGGAAACAATGGCAGCGAGCATAACGTTGCAGAGTTCCACTCTGATTGAGGAAGTGATAAAGCGGGATAGCGCTCACGATAATATTTTTGTGTATGCGCCGCACGGAAATGAAGCCCTGTACCAATTTCCTTTTGCTTCAATTTTTCCATAAAAGTATCACGATCGATACCACAAATGCTTTTATCTACTCTCACCATAAATAGGTGATTAGCATGCAAATGAGGATACTCAGGAATACTCAACATCTCTAATGGTGAGTCTTTTAGTTTTTCACGATATAGTGCCACTAATTCAGCACGTTTCGCGTTCATTTCCTCTAAACGCCCTAATTGCACCACAGCAATAGCGGCATGAATATCAGATAAATTATATTTATAACCAGGTTCAACAACTTCAGCTTGAGGCTTACGCCCTTGAATTTGTCTATCAAAAGCATCAACACCTAAGCCATGAAATTTTAAGCAACGTACTCGATTGGCTAATTCGTCATTATCAGTAACAACCAACCCACCTTCAGCACAAGTTACGTTCTTAATAGCGTGAAAAGAGAAAATAGAGGTTCCTTTTTCACCAATCCATTCATTTTTATAGCGTGCGCCAATCGCATGTGCTGCATCTTCAATAAGAGGAATTCCCGCATCTCGTGCTACTTTTCGTAATGCATCCAGATCACAAGGCGCACCGGCATAATGAACCGGAATAATTGCCTTCGTTCTAGGGGTAATCGCCTTTTTGACATCCTCTGCACTTACCATCAAAGTATCACGGTCAACATCAATCATCACCGGCTCTGCGCCTAGTAATGTAATGATATTAATGGTTGACACCCACGTTTGTGATGGTGTGATAACTTCATCACCTGCGCCAATTCCCATAGCCATTAGAACAACATGCATACCCGCAGTGGCCGAGCAAATTGCAATAGCATGTTTGCTACCAAATTTTTCACAGAAGTCTTGCTCTAATTGATGGTTCTGAGGGCCTGTTGTGATCCAACCTGAACGTAATACATCTTCAACGGCTTTGATTTCTTCATCGCCAATCGCAGGGCGAGAGAAAGGAAGGAAATGACTCATAAAAATGTAGCCTAATTAATGAATGAATAAATACAATTATATACAAACTATTGTTCACCGACATCCGTCTTATTAAGAAAACATTAAAAAAACCTTAATAATTACTTGGAGATAATCATCTCAATAGCCATAATATTAAAAAATTTGCCAATCAATATGATCAACATCATTGATGCATTTGATATTTGTATTAAATGTAGTTGATAATAATTTTTCGTCCAATAAGAGCGCAGGTGATCCAGAATCAACCAAATATCCATTTTTTATTAGCCAAATTCTGTCTGCTTTTTGATAGGAATGATTTAAATCATGCGTACTCATAATAACTGTACCACCTTGTTGGCAAAATATATCAAGCCATTTGTCCAAAATTGCCAATTGTACGACATCTAGATTATTCGTTGGTTCATCAAGTAACATTAACTTTCCTTTTAAATCGTAACTTGACCATAACTGAATAAATGCGCCAGCGAGCCTGATACGTTGCCACTCCCCCCCAGACAAATGATGAATATTTTTTGATAATAAACCATCAATCTGAAAATCACTCAACAATACATTTAATAGCTCAACGTCCATTTCAGACACTTTGTGATATAAAGCAAGATAATGAAAAACGGGCATAAACGACAAAGCCTCTAATTGTTGTATAACAATGCTTTGCATTCTAGAAAGATCATCATATTTATAATGTCTTATTGAGGTTTCGTTTAGAATAATTCCGCCTCTAAATGAAATTTCCCCCGCTATAGCCATTAAAAGCGTACTTTTTCCTGCACCATTCGCGCCAATTAAGTGAATACGTTCGCCATAATCCACAATCTCTGTAAATGTATGAAGTCGGTTATCAACATTCAAATTATCAAGCTTAAGCAACGCCATATTACAAACGTCCCATCTCTTTTGTTACTAATAACCAGATAAACACAGGGGCACCAAGTGTTGCCGTAATCACACCTATCGGAACTTCTGCACCATTTAGCATCAAGCGAGATAAAAGATCAGCAAGTAATAACAATCCACTCCCCGTGAGTGCGCACGCGGGTAACAGTGTTTTATAATGAGTTATGCCACTTAATCGTAATAAATGAGGTACAACAAGACCTATAAAACTAATAGCACCTGCTATCGCCACACTTAGCCCTATCAATAAACCGACTGCTAAGATAAATCCATTGCGCCATCGATTAACTGATACTCCTAATTGCTTTGCCCTAAACGAACCTAATGATAAATAATTCAGAGTATCTGCGTGTGAAATTAGGATCGCAATTATCGGAATAAGAGCCCAAAATAATACTTGATGACGCCAATCAATTCCCCCAAAGCTCCCCATCAACCAATACATTAATTGTCTTAAATCTAAAGCTGAACTGAAATAAACTAACCAAGTCATGACGGCACTCGCCATAACACCTAATGCTACACCTATTAATAGCAACTGGGCATTAGACAGTTTTTTTATTTGAGCAAAACACATTAATAAAATAGTAATACCTAACGCACCTAATACTGCCACACTGCTTATTAACCAAGGATTTGAACCAACGTGTAAGACAATCAGTAATACAATACACACACCAGCACCACTACTTACTCCCAATAATCCTGGCTCTGCCAACGGATTTTGAAATAAAGCCTGCATAATAGCGCCAGCAATGGCTAAGCTTGCTCCTACCATCATGACAGCAAGTATTCTTGGTAATCGAATTTGCCAAATAAATAATTTAGCTTCATCGGTTAACCACTGATGTGGAAATAAGGAAATTTCACCAAGAGAAAGGGAAAAAACAAAAAGCAGACTCAATATTGATGCCATCAAGAATAATTTTTTTCTATCGCCAATACTTTGCTTTTTTTTAAGTTCAATAAGAGGATTATCTTTACTCATTTTATTCCCTATTAACACTACCGCTTTTTTCATCGTTTTTATTTATAAAATACCTTTAATGCAACATAACATGTTCGTATTCAATGATGAAAAGCTAATTTTAAAACACCTTAATTGGAAGTGAATAATGACAGAGAGATGTGTTTATGATTACAGTATTTAACTACATGATAAACAATAAGAAACGAAGGTTATTAAAAAAACAAAAAATTCTCAATCTAAAGACAAATGTTTATTCAGATAATATCTGATAAATAAAACATCCTCTAAATTGGAGCTCCATAATAAAATTATGGATAAAAAAGCAAAAAAAAACGGCCTTCAATAGAAAGCCGTTTTGGGTGTTTTTAATTTTTACTCTTTTGGTGTTGCGCTTTCAACCCGGCTTTTTAACTTTTGTCCAGGGCGGAAAGTAACAACACGGCGAGCCGTAATAGGAATGTCTTCCCCTGTTTTCGGATTACGACCTGGGCGCTGATTTTTATCACGCAGGTCAAAGTTTCCGAATCCAGACAGCTTCACCTGTTCTCCATTTTCAAGAGAACGACGCACTTCCTCAAAAAAGGCTTCTACAAGGTCTTTTGCATCGCGTTTGCTAACACCAAGTTTTTCAAACAGATTTTCTGCCATTTCAGCTTTTGTAAGCGCCATAGGTCTAGTCCCTCAAGGATGCTTGGAATCGCTGTTTCAATGCTGCGACACAGTTACTTACTGTTGCAGCAATCTCATCTTCTTCCAGTGTATGCTCGATATCCTGCAAGATTATGCTAATAGCGAGGCTTTTATAGCCCTCTGCTACTCCCTTACCACAATACACGTCAAATAAGTTTATGCCAACTATTTGATTTCCGCCAACTTTCTTACATTCAGCTAAAATATCTTCTGCAGCTACATCATTCGGAACAACTACAGCGATATCTCTACGATTCGAAGGGTAACGAGAAACTGCTTTTGCTTGTGGTAAACTACGATTTGCAATTGCATTCCAACGTATTTCGAATACTACCGTACGACCGTTTAAGTCAAGTTTGCGTTCAAGCTCTGGATGAACAACGCCAATACAGCCAATGTATTCATTTCTCAGATAAATCCCAGCACTTTGTCCCGGATGAAGCGCTGAATGATTAGCTGCTTTAAATGTAATTTCATCTAGCTGGCCTGTCAATTCCAGAATTGATTCAATATTACCTTTCAAATCAAAGAAATCAACAGTTTGCTTCTCTAAAGCCCAATGTTCTTCATAACGGTTGCCCGCGATCACACCAGCCAGCATCAGTTCCTGACGTATTCCATATTCTGCTTGATTATCAGGAACAAAACGCAGACCTGCTTCAAATAACCTAACTCTAGATTGTTGACGGTTTTGATTATATACAGTGGTCGTTAATAATCCGGTTAGTAGAGACAATCTCATTGCTGACATATCAGCTGAAATTGGATTAGGTAGAATTAATGCTTCTTCATTTGGGTGTAATAAAGCTTGGATCTTCGGATCAACAAAGCTATAAGTGATAGCTTCTTGGAAACCATTGTCTACCAGCATTGTTTTAACGCGTTTCAATGACAAGTTCGCTTCACGATGATTAGTCATCACTAAATCAGCACGTAATGGCACATCAGGAATATTGTTGTAACCATAAATACGAGCGACTTCTTCAATAAGATCTTCTTCGATTTGAACATCGAAACGCCATGAAGGAACGCTTGCTAACCAACCATCATTTTCAACAGTAACGGTGAAACCTAAACGAGTTAATGAATCCAGAACTTGTGCATCATCAATAACGTGACCTAATAAACGGTCTAACTTGTTACGAGTTAATTTAACTGGTGCAATATTAGGTAAATATGCTTTATTGGTTACATCAATTACTTCACCAACTTCACCACCACAAATCTCTAACAGTAGCTTAGTTGCACGTTCCATTGCCTTGTATTGAAGCTCAAAATCAACACCACGCTCAAAACGATGAGAAGCATCTGTATGTAAACCATAACGGCGTGCACGGCCTGTGATGGATAATGGAGAAAAGAATGCGCACTCTAAAAATACATTTTTAGTTTCTTCATTAACACCTGAGGATTCGCCACCAAAAATACCCGCCATACCTAATGCGTGTTTTTCATCAGCAATAACTAGAACATCATCTTTTAATGTAATTTCATTGCCATCAAGTAAAGTTAGTTTTTCACCTTCTTTACCCATGCGAACAACGATAGCTCCCTCAACGCGATCAAGATCGAACGCATGCAGAGGCTGACCCATTTCGAGTAGAATTAAGTTAGTTATATCAACAATTGGGTCAATAGAACGAATACCACCACGGCGTAATTTTTCTTGCATCCATAAAGGTGTTTTTGCCTTCACATTCATATTGGTGAAAACACGACCTAAATATCGAGGACACGCTTCTGGTGCTTCAACACGAATAGGAAATGTCGCTGAAGAAGTTGCTGCAACCGGCGACATATCAGGTACTTGGCATTCCATTTTATTGATAACAGCGATATCACGAGCAACACCTAAAATACCTAAGCAATCAGCACGGTTTGGTGTAATGCTAATTTCAATAGTATTATCATTTAATTTTAAGTATTCACGAATATCCATACCAATAGGTGCATCGGCAGGCAATTCAATAATGCCTTCATGATTTTCTGAAATAGCCAACTCAGAAAATGAGCACAGCATACCTTCTGAAGGTTCACCACGCAGCTTTGCTGCTTTAATTTTGAAATCGCCCGGTAATACAGCTCCTACTGTTGCGACTGCAACTTTTAGGCCTTGGCGACAGTTTGGTGCGCCACAAACGATATCTAATAATCTCTCACCGCCTACGTTGACTTTAGTCACACGTAATTTATCTGCGTTTGGATGTTGCCCACATTCAACAACTTCGCCAACAAACACACCGTGAAAATCACCGGCAACAGCTTCAACACCATCAACTTCAAGACCAGCCATTGTCAGCTGTTCAGAAAGTTCTTCGCTACTTATCGCTGGGTTTACCCACTCACGTAACCAAAGTTCACTAAATTTCATGAGATAATCCCACCTTATTTAAACTGTTTGAGGAAACGAAGATCGTTTTCGAAGAATGAACGCAAGTCGGTGACACCGTAACGCAACATAGTTAGACGTTCCATACCCATACCGAACGCAAAACCTGAATAAACTTCAGGATCGATACCTACATTACGTAATACATTTGGGTGAACCATACCGCAACCCAGCACTTCTAACCATTTACCATTTTTGCCCATAACATCAACTTCAGCAGAAGGTTCTGTGAATGGGAAATAGGAAGGACGGAAACGAATTTCCATATCTTCTTCAAAAAAGTTTTTCAGGAAATCGTGCAGTGTTCCTTTCAAATTGGTAAAGCTGATATCTTTATCAACAATTAAACCTTCAATTTGGTGGAACATTGGTGTGTGGGTCTGATCGTAGTCATTACGATATACACGACCTGGTGCAATAATGCGGATAGGTGGTTGTTTATCTTGCATGGTACGAATTTGCACGCCAGATGTCTGCGTACGCAGTAAACGTTTCGCATCAAACCAGAATGTATCGTGATCAGCCCTTGCTGGATGATGAGCAGGAATGTTTAACGCATCAAAATTATGATAATCATCTTCAATTTCAGGGCCTGATTCTACAGAAAACCCTAATTCGCCAAAGAAAGTTTCAATACGTTCAATTGTACGAGTTACTGGGTGTAGACCACCGTTTTCAATACGGCGACCAGGTAAAGAAACATCAATTTTCTCAGCAGATAAACGTTCGTTTAATAATGCTGATTCCATAATTTCTTTACGAGAGTTCAGCGCTTGCTGAACCTCTTGTTTAGCCTGGTTAATGACAGCCCCTGCAGCTGGACGATCTTCCGCGGGTAAGTCGCGCAGCGTGGACATCTGAAGCGTTAAATGACCTTTTTTCCCCAAGTATTCAACACGAACCGAATCCAGCGCAGCAACATCCTGTGCCTCTTCGATAGCTGCTTTAGCTTGAGCAACGAGTTCAGCGAGATGTGGCATCGTTTCCTCTTCCTTTGACCTGATGAGGTCTATTAGTTGTTATCAATGATGACGAATAAAATTGCCCTTTTTGGTTTCTAACCCAGTATTGGGATCTGAAAACAAAAAAGCCTCCATATTGGAGGCTCAGGCGCTACTTTTCGTTTCTTTTCTTACGCGCAAAAGCCCCTTAATTTAGGCGCTAAAGTAAAAAAAGAAACGGAAAAAAGCGATATTTAACATGAATAATGTCTCTTCAAATATTAACTTATTGAATTTATATCATTAAGCCACAAATTTAGACAAAATAAAAGAGGGAGAAAACTCCCTCTTCCATTGACTTAATAATTAAGCCAGAGCACCTTTCGCTTTTTCAACTAAAGCAGCAAATGCTACTTTGTCGAATACAGCGATGTCAGCCAGAATCTTACGGTCGATTTCAATGGATGCTTTTTTCAGACCATTGATGAAACGGCTATAAGACATACCGTTCTGACGAGCTGCTGCGTTGATACGCGCAATCCACAGCTGACGGAACTGACGTTTTTTCTGACGACGGTCACGGTACGCATATTGACCAGCTTTGATAACAGCCTGGAAAGCTACACGATATACGCGTGAACGTGCACCGTAATAACCTTTAGCTTGCTTTAAAATCTTCTTGTGACGAGCACGGGCAACAACGCCGCGTTTAGCACGAGCCATATTAAACTCCTAATGTCTATATTCTGTTAAAAAAATGATACTTATGCGTATGGTAAGCAAGCTACGACCAGACCTAAATCTCCTTTAGAGACCATGCCTTTTGGACGTAAATGACGTTTACGCTTAGTTGATTTTTTAGTCAGAATGTGACGGAGGTTAGCATGTTTACGCTTAAAGCCACCACCAGCAGTTTTTTTAAAGCGCTTAGCTGCGCCGCGTACTGTTTTAATCTTTGGCATTTCTATAATCCACTTCGCATTGTTGATAACATAAAATAATGAGGCGAATAGCAATCAGCCATTAAGGCTGACGCTATTACTTGAATTGCCCGACTATTTCTTCTTCGGCGCTAACACCATGATCATCTGACGCCCTTCAATCTTATTAGGGAAAGATTCAACAGCAGCCAGTTCATCCAAATCTTCGCGGATACGGTTAAGCATTTCCATACCGATTTGTTGGTGTGCCATTTCACGACCACGAAAACGTAGCGTGACTTTAGCTTTATCGCCATCTTCAAGAAAACGAATCAGGTTGCGTAGTTTGACCTGATAGTCGCCTTCATCTGTACCAGGACGGAATTTAACTTCCTTGACCTGAATAACTTTTTGTTTCTTTTTCTGTTCTTTGAGAGTCTTACTTTTCTCATAGAGGAATTTGCCGTAGTCCATAATACGACAAACCGGCGGCTCGGCATTAGGACTAATTTCAACTAAATCAGCACCTGCTTCCTCGGCTTTCTCAAGAGCCTCTTTCAGACTAACAACTCCAATCTGTTCGCCATCCAAACCTGTTAAACGAACTTCATGAGCGCGAATCTCACCATTGATGCGATTCTGACGCGTTGATTGAATTCTTTTTCCGCCTTTAATACCTTATTCCTCCAACTGATGAAGACTTCTGCTTCTAATTTCTTGCAGAAGCTTTTCTTTAAATTCGTTAACGTCAATACTGCCAAGGTCTTTTCCTCGACGAGTACGAACCGCCACTTTGCCTGATTCAACTTCTTTATCACCACAGACAAGCATGTACGGAACACGACGTAAAGTATGTTCACGAATTTTAAAGCCAATCTTCTCATTTCTCAAGTCTGCTTTTGCACGAATTCCGGCATCTTGCAATTCTTTGACGAGTTTTTGTACATAATCAGCCTGTCCATCCGTGATATTCATCACGACAACCTGCTGTGGTGCTAACCAAGTTGGGAAGAATCCTGCGTACTCTTCTGTCAGAATACCAATAAAACGTTCTAAGGATCCTAGCACTGCTCGGTGTAGCATAACAGGTACTTTACGCTCGTTGTTTTCAGCGACATAAGACGCGCCTAAACGACCTGGTAGTGAGAAGTCTAATTGTACTGTACCACACTGCCATGCACGATCTAAACAATCGTAAAGTGTAAATTCAATTTTAGGGCCGTAAAACGCCCCTTCACCCGGTTGATATTCAAATTCAATATTATTATCAGACAAGGCTTTTGCTAAGTCTGCTTCCGCAACATCCCATAATGCATCTTCACCGATACGTTTTTCTGGGCGAGTAGACAGCTTAACAACGATTTTTTCAAATCCGAAAGTAGAATATACATCATAAATCAATTTGATGCAGTCATTTACTTCACTTAAAATTTGTTCTTCAGTACAGAAGATATGCGCATCATCTTGTGTAAAGCCACGAACACGCATTAAACCATGTAATGCACCTGACGGTTCATTACGGTGACAACTACCGAATTCAGCCATACGTAATGGTAAATCACGGTAAGAACGTAAACCTTGTTTAAAGATTTGTACGTGACCAGGACAGTTCATTGGTTTAATACAATATTCACGGTTTTCCGAAGAAGTTGTGAACATGTTTTCTTTGTAGTTTTCCCAGTGACCTGTTTTTTCCCAAAGAACACGATCCATCATAAATGGACCTTTTACTTCTTGGTAATCATATTCTTTTAATTTACAACGTACAAATGTTTCTAACTCACGGAAAATTGTCCAACCATCATTATGCCAGAAAGCCATACCTGGTGCTTCTTCTTGCATATGATATAAATCAAGCTGTTTACCAATTTTACGATGGTCACGCTTTGCGGCTTCTTCTAAGCGATCTAAGTAGGCTTTTAGCTGTTTTTTATCAGCCCAAGCTGTACCATAAATGCGTTGTAGCATTTTATTATCGCTATTACCGCGCCAATATGCACCTGCGATTTTCTGTAACTTAAAGTGATGACAAAAACGCATGTTTGGAACATGTGGTCCACGGCACATATCAACATATTCTTGATGATGATAAAGACCTGGTTGTGAATCTTGACTAATATTTTCATCAAGAATAGCAACTTTATAATCTTCACCACGGGAAACAAATGTTTCTCGAGCTTCAGCCCAGCTTACGCGTTTTTTAATAACATCGTAATCTGTTTTCGCCAACTCTAGCATGCGTTTTTCTAGAGTTTCTAAATCTTCCTGCGTGAGAGAATGGTCTAAATCTACATCGTAGTAGAAACCATTTTCGATAACAGGACCAATCGCCATTTTGGTTTGTGGCCATAATTGTTTAATGGCATGCCCTAATAAGTGAGCACAAGAGTGACGAATAATTTCAAGACCTTCATCATCTTTTGCGGTAATAATCGCTAGATTTGAATCATGTTCGATTAACTCACAGGCATCTACCAGTTCACCATTAACACGGCCTGCAATACATGCTTTTGCAAGTCCAGGACCGATATCTGCAGCGACATCCATGACAGAAACTGCATTTTCAAATTGACGTTGGCTTCCGTCAGGAAGAGTAATAATTGGCATTTAAAATCCTTATTTACAGTGGTGACCCATACGCAAGATCACTTGTAAGCTTTTTATTTCATCTATATTCAGTACGTTACGACAATTTCTCACTTTACCTCGCGAGGTTTGTACTCAGTTATGTACACAATATTTATTATATAAATATCCATAGCATTACTGAGCCTTATCGCAACTCAGGGGGGATATTATCACAGACAGTAAAGATTTATACATTTATCTGTCTTTCTTTCCTCAAGAAAATACCAAATAGAAACCACAAGAAAATGCACACATCATATTGTATTAATTGATTGATATCCTTTTCTCTATCTCTTTTTTATTATCTATATTTTTGATGATGGAATTATATCTAAAATATCGAAGTAAATAGCTAACGCAAATTTTTCTTTTTCTAATTTATTCGCTAACATAGTTATATCCATTACAGTGATAATCGCTTGTATTTACAAAGTTATTATCTAGTCTCCATCCGAACCAATTAAGTATATTCTTGTTATAGACAAACTTTGCTTTTTTTATAGGATTTTATTACCATCACTAGTAACCAAGCGGAAACCGTGGCTTTAAAAATAATAGACTCTGGGGCGGGCCAGAACTTTCATCGTTAATATAAAAGGTGTATAACGTGTTTTATCTAAAGCCTCGTCCTCGTAAGTTAGTCTATGCCATTACTTTTGAAACTCTCGCGATTTTATTAAGCACTGTTTTACTTGCAATATTAAGCCAAAGCCAATCACATAATTCACTGCCTGTTGCAATTGCTGTTTCTGTTATTGCCCTAATTTGGAATTATATCTTTAATTCTTTCTTTGAATTTTTTGAGCTAAAGCTAAAAATAGAAAAACGTACAATTATTATACGTCTTATCCATGCTATTAGCTTTGAATTAGGTTTGTTTTTCTTTACGATCCCACTCTATATGTGGTGGTATAACGTTGTTTTTATAAAAGCCATAAGTATGGAAATCACCATTTTGGTGTTCTTTTTTATCTATACCTATTTGTTTACGCTAATTTTCGATAAATTATGTCCTCGAATTTACTCAGCCGAAAATGAAAATAAAGCAACGCAATAATTAGGTTTCCCTATATTCTGTAGGACTTTTATTAAAGTATTGGCGAAATACCTGGCTAAATGCGGAATGAGAATCATAACCTACCACTAAAGCAATATTCTCAATATTTGTGGATGTATATTTCAATAACTCAGCGGCTTTATTAAGTCGCTGTTTAGTCACATATTGCATAACAGACATGCCCAGCTCAGATTTCATTTTTCGTTGTAACGTACTTGCTGAAGTATTAAATGCTAATGCAATATCATGTGTTGTGAGTGGTGTATGTAACTTATTTGCTAACCACGCATCAAGATTATCACGCCAATCTTTTTGTATTTCCATTTGAGCAAGTAAAAGTCGTGTTATGGTTGAATATTGCTCGGGAGGCTGGGGATATTGATGCAACCACTCTAATAACCCTATAGCAGCTGGTGACAAAGCGAAT
Organism: Proteus sp. fly-1008; assembly: GCF_040140305.1. Taxonomy (NCBI): domain Bacteria; kingdom Pseudomonadati; phylum Pseudomonadota; class Gammaproteobacteria; order Enterobacterales; family Morganellaceae; genus Proteus; species Proteus sp. fly-1008. The sequence continues at coordinate 46,780 of NZ_JBEEWH010000001.1, read as the reverse complement.
TGCCCCCCCTTTTCACTCAATTGCCATTGTGAAGTTACGGGCAATTCTAAGATAAGATTTTTATTATCTTTATTGCCAGAAAAAGCGTGATTAATAGTTGGAGGGATAATTAAGCAATTTTGATTAGAAATAAGAAAATCTTCTCGATTAAAGTTAACCTCCATCGAGCCAGACAAACCAAAAATAATCTGCCATAAATTATCATGCTGATGAGATACAGTCTCTTGTGTATAACATCGTAAATGTAATTGAGGTAATAACAAAAGACACTCCTCCTTTTCAATACACTGGTTGATAAACACTATATCAAAACTCAACCGAACATCACTATCGAAGAGTATCTTGTTAGAAAATTATTATGTTAAACAAACTTAAGCCAAACGAGAACCATTTGGTAAAGGTAAATTAAATTCAGCTAATACAATCGCACCGGTTTCATCTGGTGCTCCGGTAATTAGCACTTCGGATTTAATGCCAGCTATACGCTTAACAGGGAAATTACAAACACATAAAATACGGCGTCCAACAAGTTCTTCAGGTGTGTAATTTACCGTAATTTGGGCACTAGACCGTTTAATACCCAACTCACCTAAATCTACCTCCATAACATAAGCAGGTTTATTCGCTTTTTTATTAATTTCGGCACTAATAATTGTTCCTACACGCATTTCTACACGGAGAAAATCATCCCATTCAATTACATTTATCATTTTTTACCAATCTATTTTATTTACAGTGATATCTTGATTACTGAGTTATAGATTAACATGCATCATGCAACCTCACCTGTAGCAAGACAATCATTCTCTGTTGAGAAAGAATCATCCTATTCTATTTTTTCACTATTTAAATTATTAATAATTTTCCGTATTTTTAACCATTATTTAAATAGTCGTACCATTTCATAAATTTGTTATGTATAAAAAGTATTCTTAATGGTGAGTCTTTTCATGCTAAAGCGGGAAAATATGAAATGAAAAAAATAACAGACTGGGTAACTCTTGAAGGAAAGCTCGTACGCTTAGTACCACTTAGTATGGATCACTATTCAGACTTATATGAGTTAATTAAGAAAGATAAACCCGATGAACTTTGGTTTACGACTGTTCCTTCAGTAACAGAATTGAAACGTGATATTGAACATAAGCTTCAATTACAACAAAAAGGATTAATGTTGCCCTTCACCATTTATTCTCAAGCAAATAACCGTATTGTAGGTATAACAACATTTATGAATATTGATAACCAAACACCAAGGTTAGAAATAGGCTCAACGTGGTATGCAAAAGAAGTACAAAGAACAGGAATTAACACTGAAGCTAAATACCTATTACTTAAATATGCGCTAGAAGAGTTACAGTGTATTGCGGTTGAATTTCGTACTCACATATTAAACCAAACAAGCCGCAAAGCAATTGAACGCCTAGGTGCAAAACTTGATGGTATTTTACGCAATCATCGACTAACTACAGGCGGTCAAAAAAGGGATACATGTATTTATAGTATTACTGATTATGACTGGCACTCAGTAAAAATACATTTAGAGTGGTTAATGAAGAAATACCAATAAACATTAAGATTATTATGCTTAAAAATAACTTTTTTGCTGTTTAATTTGTTATCATAATTGCTCCTTAATTACCTGTTATTATAGGAGCTTTTATATTCCATGCACTCTGCTTACCAGTTTTTTCAGGCTATAGGCCTTGGTCTTATTTTACTTTTACCTTTAACTAATCCATTAACGACTGTTGCTCTCTGGCTTGGTCTTTCAGGAAATATGACCAAAGAACAGCGTAATCAACAATCTTTAATGGCATGTGTCTATATTTTCCTTATTATGACCATCGCGTTTTATGCGGGTCGCGTCATAATGACAACGTTTGGTATTTCGATACCCGGTCTTCGTATTGCTGGTGGGATGATAGTGGCTTTTATTGGCTTTAGTATGTTATTTCCTAATACACCTAATGTTGATGATCCTATTGCCGACGATAATAATCCCCACCACAATCCCAAAGAACCCAATATTGCCTTTGTTCCTTTAGCAATGCCAAGTACTGCTGGGCCAGGAACTATTGCAATGATAATCAGTACCGCAGCATCAATTCCTTCGCGTACTGATATTGCACAATGGGTATTATATGTTGCCCCTATAACGACCTTCTTTTTAATTAGTGTGATTGTTTGGCTGTCACTACGTGGCTCCACCAGTATTATGAAATATTTAGGTCACAGTGGCATTGATGCTATTTCTCGCGTAATGGGATTTTTATTAATCTGTATGGGCGTTCAATTTATGATTAACGGTGTTCTTGAAATCATTGCAGATTTGCCTGCTTTATTAAAACAGGCTCAGGCCGTAGCTAATTTGCCAGATTAATTATCCCCAGCATGGTAAGCGGCTCTTACTTTAGCTAAATAACGTGGTGCTTGAGTTGCCGGATGGTTTTTTTCAACGTAACGATAAAAATCGTCCGCACTCATTGAATTAATTTTAGCTATCGCATTGTCTCTATCTTTATCAAATGTTCTCAATAAAGCGCCTGCGCCATTAACATAAGCAAGGATGGTGGCGTAATAAAGTGTTTCAGGATCAGCAATACCAACAAGGTGGCGCTCTCTTAATAGTTGAAGATAAGCAGTACCTAAATCAATATTAATAGCGGGATCTTTCAATTGAGCTGTTGTTGGTTGTCCCGTTTTTCCTCTATTTTGATAAACATCTCTTCCTGCTGTTGATGCTTTAATCTGCATTAATCCAACTGCATTTGATTTACTAATTACCTCTGGCCTAAAATTAGATTCGACTTGGATGATAGCTTTAATTAATGTTTCATCAACATTATAACGGCTAGAGGCTTGTTGTATGTGGTTATCAAAAGGGGTTACTTTCCATTGTGCCGTGGATATTGAAGCATTATTAATACGGCTATTTATCGGCTTTTGGCTTAAAAATCGAGATGTGTCTTTTTGAATCGGTTGACGAGCATTATCAGCACAACCAGCAAGAAGCAAAATTGCCAAAGAAAAGATGATTTTTACTTTCACGTTTTATCCTTTTGCATAAAGGGTTGTACAAAGACATATTTATATATCAACAAGTTGGAGATATATTATTCTACTTCCACACAAAAATACATATTAAAATATGGCAAAGTGCGAGAAATAAATCAATCTATTACTATTTCTAGCACGTGCGTTTTATCTCAAATTTAGCCTATATCCTGTTTTCCCCCAGAAATCACTCAATCAAAATCGAGCCAAGCATAATAGGTTTTTATTACATATTCTAAAATAAATCATATGAATTAATTACAATAAGAAGGGGGTTTATGGGAACTATAAAAATGGTAGAAGTATAACAAGCGTTGGTTTTTGAGGAAAAGTGAGCTTTTATTAGTAATAAAAATAATCTCTTGCACAAATAGTTACGAACGATTGTTAATTTTTGTGACAAAACCCGACAATCTACTTAACATTTATTGGAATACATGTTGTTATCTTATTTCTAGTCGTTATCAAATGAAGCTTTTTGCACAGAGATAACTTGACTTTTTTGAAATGATATTGATAATCATTATCAATTAAGAAGATAACTCTGCAACTATAAGGCAATAATAATATGGATATATTTCGTTCTGTAAACAAAATTTCACTTACAGCTTTATGCCTTATGGCAACTGTATTTTTAACCACACCTACACAAGCAAAAGATAAACTTAAAGTCGTTACTACCTTTACTATTATTCAAGATATCGCACAAAATGTCGCTGGAGATGCAGCGATCGTTGAATCAATTACAAAACCTGGCGCTGAAATTCATGATTATCAGCCTACCCCAAAAGATATTGTAAAAGCTCAAAAAGCTGATTTGATCTTATGGAATGGTTTAAACCTTGAACGCTGGTTCGAGCGTTTTTTTAATGAGTTACGTAATGTTCCTGCGGTCGTCGTAACAGAAGGCATCACGCCAATGGCAATTAGTGAGGGTGCTTACAAAAATAATCCGAATCCACACGCATGGATGTCACCAAATAACGCATTAATTTATATTGAAAATATTCGTAAAGCACTTGTTGAACACGATCCTGATAATGCAGCAATTTATAATCAAAATGCAGCAAATTACGCAGAAAAAATTAAACAACTTGATGCACCATTAAGAGAAAGATTGTCTCGTATACCACAAGAAGATCGTTGGTTAGTGACCAGTGAAGGTGCCTTCAGTTATTTAACTAATGATTATGGCTTTAAAGAAGTTTATTTATGGCCAATTAATGCAGAAGAACAAGGCACACCACAACAAGTTAAATACGTCATTGATACAGTAAGAAAACACAATATCCCTGTTGTCTTTAGTGAAAGTACAATTTCAGATAAACCGGCTAAACAAGTCAGCAAAGAAACTGGTGCAAAATATGGCGGTGTTCTTTACGTTGATTCACTTTCCGCTGAAGGCGGTGAAGTTCCTACTTATATTGATTTAATTACTATCACTGTGGATACAATTGCGAAAGGATTTGGTCAATGAGTAAAATAGAAACGAATCCAACGTTGACAGTTGATAACGCTACTGTCACCTATAACAATGGTCATACCGCCATCTTTGATGCGAGCTTCTCTATCACGGGTGGCACAATTTGTGCCCTCGTCGGCATCAATGGTAGTGGTAAATCCACTCTATTTAAAACCATTATGGGGCTAGTAAAGCCCTCTAAAGGTAAAGTGACATTAAACGACAACCCTATTCAACAAGCATTAAAGCAAAACATGATTGCTTATGTACCACAAACAGAAGAAGTTGACTGGAATTTTCCTGTGCTCGTTTCTGATGTTGTAATGATGGGACGTTATGGAAAAATGGGTTTTTTTCGTATTCCATCAAAACATGATCATGAGGTTGTTGAAGCATCGCTAGAGCGTGTGGGGTTATCTGGATTAGGTCATCGTCAAATTGGTGAGCTTTCTGGTGGTCAGAAGAAACGTGTTTTCTTGGCGCGAGCAATGGCTCAAGAAGGCACTGTTTTATTACTTGATGAACCCTTTACTGGTGTCGATGTTAAAACCGAAAATGCCATTATCGAACTTTTACGTAATTTACGTGAAGAAGGTCATCTCGTTTTAGTTTCAACACATAACTTAGGAAGTGTGCCTGAATTTTGTGACCACGTTATTTTAATAAACAGAACGGTATTAGATAGTGGACCAACTGAAACAACCTTTACCCAAAAGAACTTAGAACACGCATTTGGTGGTGTATTGCGTCATATCAGTTTGTCGGGTTCTGATCTTCACGATGACGATGATCCACGCTCACTTACTGTCATTACTGATGATGAACGCGCGGCCGTTTTTTATGGTCATCAAAAAGAACATACTCCAGCGCACCAAAGTCAGCGCAAACAAGGAGATTAGCCATGCTAGATTTACTCCTACAGCCTTTTGAATATAACTATATGGTGAAAGCTATTTGGGTTAGTGCTTTAGTAGGCGCTGTCTGTGCGTTTCTTTCATCCTATCTTATTTTGAAAGGTTGGTCATTAATGGGAGATGCCCTTTCCCACTCCGTTGTTCCTGGTGTTGCGGGGGCTTATATATTAGGTTTACCTTATGCGGTCGGTGCTTTTTTTACGGGTTTGCTCGCAGCATTATCAATGACATTTATTCGCCATATCACACGCCTTCGTGAAGATGCCGTTATTGGCTTTATTTTCTCTACTTTTTTTGCCTTTGGTCTGTTGCTGGTTTCGCTTAAACCGACAGCCGTCAACGTTCAGACCATCATCCTCGGGAATATTCTAGGTATTGCAGATGAAGATGTATGGCAAGTTGTTATTATTACAGGTGTCTCTTTTCTCGTCTTATTTTGTATCTGGAAAGACTTGCTGGTCGTTTTCTTTGATGAAATCCATGCCAGATCTATTGGTCTATCACCTTTAAAATTAAAAATTATCTTTTTTACTTTATTAAGTGCTTGCACCGTTGCTGCACTTCAAACTGTTGGTGCCATTCTGGTCATTGCAATGGTTGTAACACCTGGCGCAACAGCTTATCTACTCACCGATCAATTTAAACGACTTGCTATTATTGCTATCTGCATTGGCACAATAACCAGTGCTGTAGGTGCCTATCTTAGCTATTTCTTTAATGGTGCAACAGGTGGCGTCATTGTCACAATGCAAACTGCACTTTTTTTATTGGCATTCTTATTTGCGCCTAAACATGGCATGTTAGCTGCACGTCGCCGTGCTCGCCAAAGCTCACAACAGTTAATCTCACAATCTCATCAGCACCAAGAAGTTGCAAAACAAGAAGAGGTGAAACTATGAATGAGCTAATCGAATTTTTCATTGAACCATTTCAATATCCTTTTATGCAACGAGCTATTATTGCTGCTATCATTATCGGGATCGCCTGCGCTATTTTATCTTGTTATATGGTTTTAAAAGGCTGGTCTTTAATGGGAGATGCTATCTCTCACGCAGTGTTACCCGGTGTAGTACTTGCTTATGTCACTGCAATTCCATTAACGGTAGGCGCCTTTCTTTCTGGCTTATTTTGTTCGTTTGCCACTGGCTATTTAAAAGAGCACAGTCGTATTAAAGAAGATACTGTGATGGGAATTGTATTCTCAGGTATGTTTGCCGTAGGCTTGGTTATTTTTGCCAGTGTCGATACAGACCAACATTTAATGCATATTCTATTTGGTAATATTTTGGGTATAACGCCAGATGTATTAACTCAAATTAGTATTATTTGTTTAATTACCATCACTATCATGCTAGTTAAGCAAAAAGACTTTATGCTTTATTGTTTCGATCCTAATCAAGCAAGGATCGTCGGTTTACCTGTTACCTTATTGCACTATGGCTTACTGTCTATTTTGGCATTAACTATCGTTGCTTCAATGCAGGCCGTCGGGATTATTTTAGTTGTCGCCATGCTTATTTCTCCGGGGATCACTGCGTATTTATTAACACGTAGTTTCTCTCGTATGATAATGCTAGCTATTATATTTTCTGTCGCATCCAGTGTGATTGGTACATTTATTAGTTTCCATATTGATGGTGCAACAGGTCCATGTATTGTGCTAACTCAAGCTATATTCTTTATTATTGCGTTATTCTGTAATCAGATTAAATTAGCAAAAATAAAGCGACAAACAAAACCCGCGAACGCCTGATAATCTCCTTTATCTTCGCAAAAACGGGATAATCATCCCGTTTTTTAGCTTTATACTTTATTGATTTAATTAAAGTGTTATTGTCATAAGATAAACATCGCTCGTTATTATTTTATTTGGGTCTACTAAGTAAACAACTTTGCGAGGTGTAAGTATGTGGCAGAATATAGGTCGTTTACTGGAATCAAACTTAGGATTTTCAGCAAAGATAAACGAAAAAACTCACCTTTCTAGTGGCGATATTCACCATACATGGAAAATTTATTATGGTGATACCCCCGTCTTTGTAAAATCCAACTTACGTGAGTTTCTGCCTAATTTTAAAAATGAAGCAGAACAACTTGAAATGTTGGCAAAAAGCCAAACAATTCGTACTCCTCGCGTTCTTGGCATTGGTAATAGTAAAGATGCCAGCTTCTTACTCCTCGAGTTCTTACCTGTGCAACCTTTTACACCTCACAGTGCTTATTGCTTTGGTCAACAATTAGCAAGACTACATCAATGGGAAGATCAACCTAGTTATGGTTTTGATTTTGATACTCAAATCGATACAACTCCCCAACTAAATGGCTGGGAAAAACGCTGGAACCACTTTTATTCTGAAAAACGTGTTGGCTTCCAACTGCAACTGGCGTCAGAAAAAGGGATGGTCTTTGGTGATATCGATGAGATCACCCAAATTATTCATCATCATCTAGCTGATCATAACCCACAACCGTCTTTGCTTCATGGCAACTTATGGCCTAAAAACTGCGCTGCAATTGGTCAATCTGAAGGTACAGTTTTTGATCCTGCTTGTTATTGGGGAGATAGAGAATGTGATATAGCGATGCTACCACTTTGTACTGCAGTACCCGCTAATATTTTTGATGGTTATCAGAGTGTCTGGCCATTATCTGAAAAGTTTTTATTACGTCAGCCCATTTATCAACTCTATTTTTTCCTCAACCGTTGTAATCTATTTGGTGGTGAAAAAGATTACCTAGAAGCCCGAAAAATCATTGATGATTTATTAGCCACCCCCTGACAAAAGATAAAAAACAGTTTAAAACAGGTAATAAGCTAAAAATATAACCTCGCCAGCTCACATTGTGCGAGGTTTATTTTCCCTTCAGTTAGATAAATGAACTATCCTCGTTCATTGTAAAGGGCTATTACCACCCTAAAAATTTCAGCAAGAAATACCCAATTGCCATAACAATAATGGGGGATAGATAAAGCACCATAATTTGAGTGAAAATAGTATGTCGTGGTAATTTGATATTCTGTTGTAACTCTTCCGCAGTGATACCACTCTTCATCGCTCGTTCAATAATAAGCTGATCTTGTATATTTTCTTTTAAATACTTAACTTGACGATAAATTCGTAATCCCGATGCGCTAAACGCCAATCCAACAAACATAAAAAGAAAAATAACAAAAAAAGTGATATTTTCCTGACTCAATCCCATTTGTGTATTGGGGATAGGTGAATTTCGCCAGAAGAAGCCTAAAAAAGGTGTATTAAATTGTACCATTTCCGCTAACACACGAAAAAAATCATTGATCACGGCATTTACACCATCACCACTTGGACGTTGGATTGCAGCCAATCCTATCAACGACACTGTTGTAGAAATAAAGGCAGGAATAAAAATAAGCCAGCCAAGAACTCGCTTTGAAATGGCATATAATCCTGCATATTGATAACTCATCACATCCTCACTAGTAGAATTCGTCAATATTTATCTGTTTATCGTAGTCTAATTAACGGCTAATACGACAATATATTAATAGTAGCCATTCTCTCTATTTATTTTACTAAATAAATAAGAAACTGATTAAAAAGATTTTCTTTGTAACTCTTGCTACAATCGCCATTCGACAACATAGACCTTATTTATGGAGAGTAACATGTCTTTTAAATTCCCTATTGAAGCTGCTATTTTTGATATGGATGGTTTATTAATCGACTCTGAACCATTTTGGCAGCAAGCAGAACATGAGGTCTTTGCTGAATTAGGCGTCGATTTATCCCTTTCATCGGCAATGCCCGATATGGTTGGATTAAGAATAAACGAAGTCATTGATTTATGGTATAAAGCCTCACCATGGCAAGGCGTTTCAAAACAAGAAGCAAAACAAAAAATGGTTTCTCGTGTTGTCAAATTGGTTGAAGAAACCAAGCCACTATTACCTGGTGTCGAACATGCTCTAGATCTTTGTAAATCATCAGGATTAAAAATTGCGTTAGCATCGGCTTCTCCTGATTTTATGCTTGAGCGTGTGCTTGAGTTGTTTAATATTCGTCATTATTTCTCAGCTGTCGTGTCTGCTGATGAATTACCGCACAGTAAGCCACATCCAGAAGTTTATCTAAATGCAGCTAAAGCACTTAATCTTGATCCTATCCACTGTGTTTCATTAGAGGATTCTCGTAATGGCATGATTGCCTGTAAAGGTGCAAGAATGCGCTCTATCGTTGTACCAGCAGCAACACAATTTAATGATAAGCAATGGGGTTTAGCTGATGTGAAAATTGCCTCTCTTAATGAGTTAACACAACTACATTTATTAGGTTAGTTTCCATCAATAAAAGGGATATTTTGCTTTATTAGATATCCCTTTTGTTCTGCTTCTAACACTTAATTCATTAATGCTACTTTTTTTACTCTTAGCATTTTCTCACTCATTTGTCTTACTACCACCAGCCCCCATTCTATCTTTTAGGTTTTTATCCTAAATTCGATCGTTTTTAAATCAATCAAATAAAATATTTCTGTTATTGCTTAATATTTAAGACAATTTTTATCTTTTTTGTCTGTTAGTTATCATCAAAACCTTTTATACTTTATCACTGTATAAATGAACAGCAAACGAACAGACTTGGAATGACCGCAGAAGGACATTTACTTTTTTCTGTTGCAACACTTGTGTTAGCACAGAAACTTGAAATAACGCCAGCTCTTGCTCATGGTGATTGGTTTCACATGATCCCTGCTGTCTTATTAGGCTCACTTTTACCAGACTTAGATCATCCTGCCTCTATACTTGGACGATTGTTCCGTATTATTTCTCTGCCCTTATCAAAACTTTGTGGTCACCGAGGTTTCACTCATAGCCTACTCGCATTTTGTGGTTTAGCCATTTTATGGGAAACCCAAGTTTCACCACGCTGGGAAATTTCAGCAGATATTTTTCATGCACTTTTACTTGGTTATCTTAGCCATCTCATTGCCGATATGTTAACCCCAGCAGGAGTTCCTTTCCTATGGCCTTTAAAAATGCGCTTTGCGCTACCTATTTTAGGTAAAAAAAATAATAAAAAAGGGGAGCGTTTTATCTCCGTTCTTATTCTTGTAGGCGCACTTTTCTTACCTCCACACCTTACTGTTACATTGCCTTCGCAAGTCAATAATTGGTTACAGATGTACCACGACAAGCGCACTAATTTTTAACCCCCCCTGACAAAACCCTACGTTTCTCTATTTATTTATAAATTCTTACATCTTTTTATGCCTATTTTCTTGTCTTTATAACCAAACGATTATATAAAAGAATAATTAATTATAAAAAGTTATTAACAATCCTGTTACCCTATAGCGAGTTGATGCTGTTATATCCTTTCTTACTATCTAAGAACTCATATCGCATACAATCGTCGAAATTATATAAATAAAAATCTCGTTGGAGAGTTAAGATGAATTTTCCGTTAATCATTAACGTACTCGTCTTTGTTGTGTTATTACTCGTCTTGGCTAAATTAAGTCAACGTCAGTGGAGCCTTTCAAAGAAAGTTCTTGTTGGTTTAGTTTTTGGTGTTGCTTTTGGATTAGCGCTACACGCATTCTATGACTCACACGATCCTATTATTAAAGAATCTATTCTTTGGTTTAATATCGTGGGTAATGGCTATGTTCAGCTATTACAGATGATCATTATGCCATTAGTATTTGCCTCTATTCTTAGTGCCGTTGCTCGTTTGCATCAAGCATCATCATTAGGAAAAATCAGTGGGCTAACTATTGGTACTTTATTATTTACCACTGCCATTTCTGCATTAATTGGTATTGTGATCGCCAATTTATTTGGTTTAACCGCAGAAGGCTTAGTGCAAGGCGAACAAGAAGCACAACGCTTAATTGCGCTTGAGCAAAATTACATGGGTAAGGTTTCTGACTTAACCATGCCTCAGCTTATTTTGTCATTTATTCCTAAAAATCCATTTGCTGACTTAACAGGTGCAAGTTCAACATCAATTATTAGCGTTGTTATCTTTGCTACATTCTTAGGTATGGCTGCGCTGAAATTACTCAAAGAAGATCAGCCTCGTGGCGAAAAAGTCTTAGTTGCGATTGATTGCTTACAATCATGGATCATGAAGCTAGTTCGTATCGTTATGATGTTAACCCCTTATGGTGTTATGGCGCTGATGACTAAAGTTGTAGCCAGCTCAAATATGCACGACATCATTCAATTAGGAAGCTTTGTTGTTGCCTCTTATGTTGCTATTGGCTTAATGTTTGTGGTTCATGGATTACTCGTTAGTTTTACAGGCTTAAACCCTGTTAAATTCTTCAAAAAAGCGGGTCCATTATTAGCATTTGCATTTACTAGCCGTTCAAGTGCAGCAAGTATCCCGTTAAATATTGAAACACAAATCAAACGTGTAGGTGTACCAGAATCTATCGCGAGTTTCTCATCATCTTTTGGTACAACGATTGGCCAAAATGGCTGTGCAGGTATCTACCCTGCAATGCTCGCTGTTATGGTTGCACCAACCGTGGGTATTAACCCCTTAGATCCAATGTGGATAGCCACTTTAGTCGCTATCGTAACCGTCAGCTCTGCGGGTGTTGCGGGTGTTGGTGGCGGTGCTACATTTGCAGCTCTTATCGTTCTGCCTGCAATGGGTTTACCTGTGACATTAGTTGCCCTATTAATCTCTGTAGAACCATTAATTGATATGGGACGTACCGCATTAAACGTCAGTGGCTCAATGACTGCTGGTACAATCACCAGCCAAATCATGGGGCAAACGGATAAAGCGGTCTTCAATCAAGATGAAGAAACAGAACTTACAGTAAAATAAACTTTATCTACCTCTATTGAGAGAGCCAGTTCATTTTGAACTGGCTTTTTTTTATATCTATATTAAGTTACATATCTTCTATCTATGCCATTCACCAATATCAATAAAAAACCTATAAATATAACAAGGTAAAATCGTGCAAAAAATTATGCGAGTTTTGCGAAAACTCTATAAGTATGAAAACAGCCAATATGATCCTGAACGCCAAGTTTCTCTTTATCATCTTGATGTTCTTTCCGAAAAGGAAAAAAACATATTATTAGCAGCCAATTGGCAACCTAATATTATTGAAAAATTTGCGGATCATTCAGATATTATTAATCAATTACATAGTTTAAAAAACAATCCGTTACTCACTCAAAAACGTTGTTTAGATGCATTTGTGGCTGGTGTTGGTGGTAGCTATCTTAGAGGACGCTCTGTTTTAGGCGCTTTCCATAAATTACAAAATTTGCCACTACATAATTATGACGAAAAGCCTCAATATGCCTGTTGTTGGATTTGTAGTGATAGCAACGACCAAAAGCATATTAATGATAGTTATTTTCAATATTGCCTCTATTACGGTAATTCTTATACTGGCAATCCCTCTTATGCTTATCTGAATTTAAAGCACTTGCTAACAATTCCTCCCGTTAGTCCAACGCAGGCAGACAAAGAGACTTTTAAGCAATTACTTCATTTATTACGTAGCGCCCATGAAGATGAAACTCCGGGTAAGTTTGAAAAACGGTTAAATGAAGCTAAATTAATTTCTGGTGATAAATACACCAAGCGAGGTATCTTGCACTCACTTGCTTTAGTGGGTGTTATTCCCAACGCCTTTATTCCATTATCTTTAAATAGCTGGGCCAATTTCGGTGATATTACCATTGTAGAAAATCAGCTTAATAACACCAAAGGGCGTTCCGATATGGAAATGCCGTGGGCAGGATGGAACGGTAATCTCAAGATTGATGAAGAAAAAGCCATGGCTTATTTTGGGGAATACTTAGATTAAATATCAATATTTTCCATAAAAAACGCCCAATACTGATCATATTGAGCGTTTAAACATTGGCGTTAATTTATAGCCTTTAATATTTTTATTTTAGATACTCACCATTGCGTAGTGCTTCAATACGCTTGTCTAATGGTGGGTGAGATAAAAATAATTCACTAAATGACTTATTACGGCCATTAATGCAGAAAGCCATCATACTGCTCTCTTCTTGTGGCTCATAACTCGTTTTTAAACGTTGTAATGCTGCAATCATCTTCTCGCGACCAACAAGTTTTGCCGATCCCGCATCTGCATGGAATTCACGGTAACGAGAGAACCACATGGTAATAATGCTTGCCAAAATACCAAATACAATTTCCAGTACCATTGAAACCCCCATATAAACCCATGGGTTACCATTGCTATTTTCACTCTCTTCATCACTCGAAATAAAATTAGCAACGAATTGTGCAATGATACGCGAAATAAAGATAACGAAGGTATTCACAACCCCCTGAAGCAAGGTCATGGTTATCATATCACCATTAGCAACGTGGCTAATTTCGTGAGCAATAACCGCTTCTGCCTCATCACGACTCATATTGGCTAACAATCCTGTACTTACAGCCACCAGCGAAGCATCACGACGAGCGCCTGTCGCAAAAGCATTAATATCAGGTGCATCATAAATAGCCACTTGTGGCATTTTAATACCGACTTGTTCAGATTGGCGTCTTACCGTATCTAATAACCAACGCTCTACTTCTGAAGTTGGGTTTTCGATAACTTGACCACCCACTGAACGTAATGCCATCCATTTTGACATTAACAGTGAAATAAATGCACCACCAAAACCAAACAAACCCGCCATGATCATCAAACCTTGAACACTGCGACCTTGTATACCGGTTAAAGATAAGATGATCCCAAAAACAAACATTACAGCTAAGTTTGTTAAAAGGAATAACGCAATTCTCATCATATTGATACTGTTCCTATTTTATCTAATTATCACATTGCAAAAACTATCTTATAAATAAGGCTTTTTTGAATTTTATCAAGTCTTTTAACGTATTTAATACTAAAAACAGTATAACTTTACATTTTGATAAAAAAATAGGATTTAATTACCTACTTATTGGGCATTATTTAAAACTGAAAAAAGATGGGTGATCTAAAATAGGCGGGACAACTTTTCGTATTATTTAGCTAAAGAGAAGGCTTTATAACCTTATACCTATCAATAATAAGCTCATCATAAAAAGTGAAATAGATTAGCATATAAATGGGACACTATTATCGTCGAGCTAACTGTCGCTATGCTCTTTGTGCACGACTTGTAAATAATACAAATCGTGCACATGAAACAAGCAATAGCGTAATTAACGCTATAAACTAATTACATTTTAAAACGATATGTGGTTGTCATTGAGCCTGATAATGAATGTGCTCGTTGTGAATGACCATCATACAATTTTGGTGTGGTGTAATCGTTTTCTTGCTGGTGGTGCCAACCGATACCACCACTTAAAGAAACAGAAAGATTTTTTGTTGGTTTCCAATAGCTAAATAAACCAAACTGTCCTTGTTTTAATCTTTCACCTGAATAACTGAATTCACTATAGTTAGTGCGTGCACCAATTGACAGCTCTTTACTAATTCTGTATTCAGCTTCCAATGCCCCCATAACTTCACCATCACGTACATAGTCAATATCAGCGTAAGCTGGTGAGTTAAAGCGTCCACGAGTATTACCTATTGGGTTACGTGCAAATTGACCAACACCATTTGCTTTCTCAGCATCGGTATAAGTCACACCTGTACGCAATGTCCATGGTGACTCAGGAATTCGCCATTCCATCGTACCTGCAAAGTGCCATGCATCATTATCAAAATTACGCTTACCTTTATTAGCATCACTTAATGTACGCTTACCTTCACTACCATAATCGTGATAATAAACAACACCACCAATCGTCACATCTGAGGTTAATTTATATTTTGCTTCTAAGCCTTGCTGACGGAACACATCATCCGCCTGACCATAGAAATAAAATACTTTTAACGGTTTAGAGTTATAGTTAATTCCACCAGTTAACACATGATCGATATTGTGTCTGACACCATTACCATCACTGAAATACATTCTGTCGATATTTGGGCTATCACGACGCATTACTTTACCATCAAGAAACAGTAAATCTAAGCTCCAATCACCCATTGCAGTGTTGGTAGCATAACCATTATAACTGTTTAATGATAAGCGCTGTGAGTTAGTAAAAATACCCGTATTTTTCAGCGTAAACCAACCTGCTTTACCGTTAATTAAAACAGGATCTAAATCAAATTTAACTTTTGCGAAACGTTGACCAATTTTGTTATAGCCTTTTGCATCACCATCATCATTATATAAAATTGCACGAGAGGCGAAGTCTTTACTTGCACCTAATTTGATACCACCATAATAAGAGACATCAAATCCGAGAATGCCACCTAAATAACCAGATCTGAAATCTGCTTGAAAGTTTTGTCCCCAAGCATTGGCAACTTGTTTTCTATAACGTTGCTCTTCTTTATCAAAACGGTTTTCAGTTTTTAAGTATTTCCACATATTAATAGTAGAAAGTTCTAACTCAGAATCTGAGATCAATGAGTTTTCTTTAATTGAGTCTTCCCAATTTCCAGCATTCGCAGCACTCACAGCCAAAAAACAAGGGGATAACATAAGCAACGCAATTCTTTTTACTTTCATTTTAATAAAACCTGGTTAATAAATATTTTTAATTAATTTATATTGACTTATATTCCATAAGCTCAACAAAGTACCATTTTTATATTTAGCTAAAAAGTTACCCTTGTTTAAATTATTGTTGCAGTAATTTTAAACACTAAGTCATTTTTTGGCATAAAAAATTCAATATGACTATTTCGCCACATTAGTATTTACTTATTTTCTCTTAATAGAAGTTTTTTAAACAAACTATAGTTTATTGGACGTTTAGATATTATCCCTTACGTAAAAAGCCTGAGTTTGAAAATATAATATTTAAATCACTAATTGCTACTCTAATAACGTATTCTCAATGTATCAACAATGATAATTCACTATTTAGACAATAATTTTTAGCTACTGTGATGGCGAGCCAAAGTGACACAAAAAGTTCATAAACTGTATGCTATAGTAATTTTATGTCAGTTTACGCGACCATTGTCACAACATGTTACATTTATTGCAATAAACAAATCATTAAATGTGAATTAAGTCACAATAAATAATCAAGCTATTCTTTTTATATCTCGTAATACTTATTTAAACTTTATTTTGAATTAAAAATTAAGTGACGTAAAAAAAATTTAAATTTTTATGTATTATAAAATGCTAGTGACGTTAATAATTACTAATGTTACTGGTAACTTAATAGAGGGGTCATTAAAGTGTATTGAGAAACAACATTAAGATTATCGCTAGAAAATACATAATCTATTTTATTAAAAATGCTTTTAATAACTCACCAGATGCACATTGATTGATAATAGCAGTCCTTAAATCTTGGCTGTATTAAGATATAAAAAAGCCCCCAGTAATTGATTATCCAATTATTGGGGGCTGCAATAAATACCGACTTTAAAACGAATACTTTAATTTAATAGTTTTTTCGGCTTAAGTACTTTTGAAAGATCAACTGCGATTTTTGCAGTCTCATCTAAATAAGGATCTGGCCCTTCATAATCCTTAGGTAAATCATCAAGTGACTTTAACAAAGGCTTACCTTCTAATTTAAAACGCTCATTAATACGATTTAATTTAATAGTTTCTAGCTCTTTGTTTTCTTTCTCTCTTTCAGCAAAATTCAGGATAACAAATTTATCTTCACCTTTTGCTTTAGCATCATTGTAACGTTGAATATCATCAAAAATATATGAGAATTCTCTGTCGCTTGCTATACGTTTAGTGTGCTGCTCCGTTAATGGCGCTAATGCTGTTTTCAATTTATCTGAGTATTCAGATAACTGATAACTAGCTGGAGAAATACTATCCCAAGGTAATGCGTTATCTTCAAAGCTCTCGCCCATTTCAGCACTATCAAAACTTGGTAATAATAAATCAGGTGTTACCCCTTTAAGCTGAGTACTACCACCATTAATTCGATAGAATTTTTGGATAGTGTATTGTACTGAACCTAAACCTGGCCAATCAGGGCTAAGCATTTGATCGTAAACTCGCGTTAGAGGGCGATATTGCTGAACCGTTCCTTTACCAAATGTCTGTTCACCAACAATCAAAGCACGCCCATAATCTTGCATAGCAGCCGCAAAAATTTCAGAAGCTGAAGCACTAAAACGGTTTACAATAACAACTAATGGACCTTTGTAATAAACAACATCGTCCCTATCAAAATCTTGTCTTACACGACCATTATTATCTCTAACTTGTACCACAGGGCCACTTGGAATAAATAATCCTGACAGTGAAATGGCTTCAGTTAAAGCACCACCACCGTTACCACGTAAATCAATAACTAATGACGATACATTATCTTTTGCTACTTTTTGCAATTGAGTTTTAACATCATTAGTTAAACCAACATAGAAGCTTGGAATATCTAAAATAGCGACTTTATCGCCATTAATAACTTTTTCTGTCAATTTAACCGCTCGGTCTTCTAAACGGATCTGTTCTCTCACTATCGTGATTGTTCTTGGTTTAGCGCCTTTCTCATCAGAGATAACTTCCAACTTAACTTGACTACCTTTCGGGCCTTTAATCAAGGCAACAATATCATCAAGTCGCCAACCGACAACGTCTACCATCGGTTTATTTTGTTGGCCTACGGCGATAATTTTATCACCGACTTTCAACTCTTTACTTTTTGCAGCCGGTCCTCCGGTCACCATCGAGTTGATCATCGGATAATCATCATCCATTTGTAATACAGCACCAATGCCTTCTAATGAAAGGCTCATTTCAGAATCGAATGCTTCTGTATTTCTTGGTGATAAATAACTGGTATGAGGATCGATTTCGCGGGCAAATGCCGACATAATAATTTGAAAAACGTCTTCACTTTGGCTTTGTGTTTGACGACGCAAAGCGGCTTTATAGCGCTTAGTCAACGTTTCTTTAATTTCACTGTCTGTTTTTTCAGATAATTTCAGTGTTAACCAATCATATTTAACTTTTTCATCCCAAAGCTTATCTAATTCAGCTTGAGTTTGAGGCCATGGCGCTTTCGTTCTATCTAACTCAAACTTATCCTGACCGGTTAAATCTATTGGCTTATTGATACGATCTAACGCATATTTAAAACGTTCAAAACGTCTTTTTTGCGCTAAATTGAAGAGATCATAAAGGGGTTGAAGATCGCCTTTTTTCAGGTATTCACCCACTTTGGTTTTTTCTTTATCAAATTGGGCGATATCAGACGCAAGCAATACATTGTGGCTATAGTCTAATAAATTAAGATAGCGATTAAATATTTTTTCAGAAAAGCTCGCATCTAGAGAAAACTGGCGATAATGAGAGCGTTCAAAACGAGAGGTTACTCGCTCGCTTACAGTAGAGTGTTGTGGCTCTTGCTTTAATTCGGGTAACTGATCAATAGTTGCCATTGCTGGAGTGGCTGGTTTCTCAGCCATCACAACAGAAGTACCTGTTAATGTTAATCCGATTGCAAAAGCCACATTTAAAAGTTTGTTCATGCTCTGGTTGGCCTCCGTATCAGAACTTTAAATGTTCCGTGCGTACATTCATTGCCAAACCGTTAGGCAATTGTACACGTACACCCTCTTTTGCTATCTCTAGCACTGTCGCATTCATCACGCTACTACCGACGTTAACTTTCAGCGATTGACCAACAGTAAGAACTGATGTGTCTGTTACTGGAATTAACTTTTCAGTATTTTGGCGTGGTGCTTTACGAGGAGCTTGAGCCGCTTTTTGAGGACGAGGCTGCCGTTTTTCACCGTCTTTAGGTGGCTGACGACGCGTATTATTTGGCTTTTTCGCTGCCGGACGCTTACTGGTCTCCTTATCACCTTCAGCTTCGCGCTTTTTAGCACGTTGTTCAGCTCTTTGAGCTTGAACGCGCGCCTTGGCTTCTGCTAATTGTGTACGAGCATGTTCAATATGCTCAGCTTCCAGTTCGCCGCAGTCATTACCATCCAAATCGACACGTTTTGCCCCTTCTTTAACTCCATAAAGGTAGCGCCAACTTGAGGTATATAAGCGTAATGCAGAACGTAACTGTGTTTTGCTTAATTCAGCTTCATCTTTTAGAGCTTCAACAAGATCTTGAAAAATGCCAACTTTCAAAGGGCGAGCTTCGCCCTCAGCAATAAAACACTTAGGGAAACGTTCAGCTAAAAAAGCGATGATTTCTTTACTACTATTCAACTTAGGTTGATTTTCCATGAAATTTCCTGATTACAACGGTTTTGCCAACCAGCGCAGGCATGAACAAGCGACATTATAATAGTGTTGCCAACAATTTCTATGGCAAACGCCTGTTAACTTACACAAAATTCACAATATTTTGCTGTATGACAAGTTTTTAAATGCTCGCAGAGCACGTCACACAACGCTTTAAGCCCATTTTCATCTTTTTTATCAAAACGATTAAAAATAGGGCTATCAATATCGAGAACGCCGATAATTTGTCCATTTACCTCTAGAGGTAGAACAATTTCAGACTGACTTGCACTGTCACAAGCAATATGTCCACTAAATTGATGAACGTCATCCACTCTTAAAATTCTGTTTTCGGAGTATGCAGTTCCGCAAACTCCTTTTCCAAAACCTATCCTGACACAAGCAATTTTACCTTGGAATGGACCAAGAACTAATGAGTCACCATCATTAAGATAAAACCCAACCCAATTTATCGTATCTAACTTTTCGAAAAGAAGTGCGCTGGTATTAGCAAGTGATGCGATAAGATCATTTTCACCAGACAACAAGGCTGACAAATTATCAGTGAGTTCCTGATAAAAAAGCGAATTTGGCATCATTAACCCCTATTTACATAACTAAAATAGATAACATACTCGTAATTTAGCCTATTTTATCTTGAGGTTGAATACTCCATTTTCAAGAATTGGGTAAAAAAACGATAAAACTCCCTTAACATCTACAAAAAAATTCAGACTCTTATTATTGTAAAATGAAAGGCATAAATATAATAAAAATGATAACTTGTGAACCATTGAGTATAGGTACTTTTTTTTAGCTTAATCAAACGATAACTCTTAAGAAAGCTAACTTAGGCGAATTAATGAGCAACACTGAGAACAATATCGCAATTAACGAAATAAAATCAATACGCTGTCAAGAATGTGACCATCTTGTGGCACTCCCTCTTGCGCTTAAGCGTGGAGAAGATGCGTACTGTCCTCGTTGCCAAGCTAAGCTTGCCTCTTATCGAGATTGGTCACTTACTCGCTTACTCATTTTGTCGATTACAATGCTAATCTTGGCATCTATTGCATTTACCCAACCATTAATCAAAATTCATTTATTGGGCACAATGATAACAACCAATGTGCTTGATGGTATTCGCATGATGTCAGAGCAAGGCGCTCCTCTTACTGCAACTATGGTTCTCTTTTGTGCTGTCGCCGCCCCTCTCAGCCTTCCTATTGCTATTTTATATCTTCATTTAGGTTCGCGTTTACATTTAAATTTGCGTCCAGTACTTTTAATGCTTGGCAAATTAAAAGAGTGGGTAATGTTAGATGTTTATTTGATTGGGCTGGGTGTTGCAACAATAAAATTAGGTGATTACGCCACAGTTTATATTGGCAATGGATTAATTGCTTTTGTTTCTTTAATGCTACTAAGCTTATTGATGCTAATTAACATTAATATGGACCAACTTTGGCAACAATTTTATCCACAAAAAGAGATCCAGCGCAGTCCTGCGACATGTCATGCTTGCCATTATCATTTTAAAAAAATGCCTTCGACACATTGTCCACGTTGTAAATCTTGCTACACCCCAAGACAGCCAATGAGTTTGCAGAAAACATGGGCAGCATTAATTGCAGCGATTATTTTATTATTACCTGCAAATTTATTGCCTATTTCTATTTTTTATTTAAATGGTCAACGCACCGAAGATACCATTTTTTCTGGCGTCATTGCCTTGGTAAATTCAGGTAATACCCCTATTGCTATTATCGTTTTTATTGCCAGTATTTTCGTGCCTTTTTTCAAAGTTATTATTATGTTGGGTCTATTGTTGAGTATTCATTTTAATTCTAACATTCACCCTCTATTTCGTATGAAATTATACCGTTTTGTCTCTTGGATAGGACGATGGTCAATGCTTGATCTCTTTGTGATCGCACTGATGATGTCATTAATTAATCGAGATCAACTGATGACGTTTACAATGGGTCCAGCAGCTTTTTATTTTGGTACTGCGGTTATTCTTACTATCCTTGCCGTTGAATGGTTGGATAGTCGTTTACTATGGGATACTTATGCAACACGAAGAAAACGACGCTCAGGAAACACAAGCCCAAATACGCCGCAAGCGTAGAATTTCGACATTTTGGCTACTCCCTGTTATCGCCATTTTTATTGCAAGTTGGTTGCTATTCCAACATTGGCAAGATAAAGGCGTACAAATTACGATTGATTTTCAATCTGCTTCAGGGATTGTCTCTGGTAGAACACCAATCCGTTATCAAGGCGTTGACGTAGGGATCGTTAAAGATGTCACCCTAAGTGATGACTTACGCAGAGTTATTGTTACAGCTGATGTACGAAAAAGCCTTGCAACCGCATTACGGAAAAATACGCAATTTTGGCTTGTTACACCTAAAGC
The DNA here is from genome assembly GCF_040140305.1 of Proteus sp. fly-1008. Lineage (NCBI taxonomy): Bacteria > Pseudomonadati > Pseudomonadota > Gammaproteobacteria > Enterobacterales > Morganellaceae > Proteus > Proteus sp. fly-1008. The sequence continues at coordinate 24,713 of NZ_JBEEWH010000001.1, read as the reverse complement.
AAGCCTATCAGGTGTATCTGGGCTAGATGCCTTAGTGGGTGGTAACTACATCAGTATGCTACCCGGTGATGGTGAAAAGCAGTTTAAATTTATTGCTCAAGAAGTGCGTCCTCAAGCAAATATTGATAAAAATCAGCAATTAATTACCTTAACAGCGGATAAGCTGGGATCACTTAATGTTGATTCTCAAGTTTATTACCGCCAAGTTCCTGTAGGGAAAGTTTATAGCTACGCAATTCGTCCTGACAACCAAGGTGTTTTTATTGAATTAAGTATCGATAAACAATATGCACACTTAATTCGTCAAGACAGCCATTTTTGGAATGTCTCTGGATTCCAAGGCAATTTTAATTTAAAAAGTGGCGTATCCATTAAAATGGAAAGCGTTTCTGCTTTGATTAATGGTGCGATAGCCTTTGACTCTCCAGAAAATAGTCAACCTGCACAAGAGAACCAACAGTTTGTTTTACAATCAGCTACCTCTGTTGAGGCGGGTAAAGCAATATATGGTGAAGATGGGCTAATTCTTTCTCTAACTAGTGAAGAAAGTTGGGGGGTCGATGCAGGACAGCCTATTCTCTTTAGAGGCATTACAATTGGCCAAGTTATACAACGTAATATAAGTGATGATGGTGTTATCTTCGATGCTATTATCGCCCCTGAATATAAACATTATATTTATGAGAACAGTAAGTTTGTTGCCAATAGCCGAATAAACGTCAATATGGGCTTGAATGGCATTGATATTCAAGGTGCTTCTCCTCAAGAATGGCTTGAGGGCGGTATTCATCTTATCCAAGGTAACAAAGGTACTCCTAAAGAACAGTACCGTCTGTATCGCAATGATTTTTTTGCTAAAGCAAGCATCAATGGTAATGAATTACCAGTGACATTAACGCTAAAAGCCTCCAGCCTTCCGGGCATTCAAAAAGGCTCTGTCGTGCTTTACCATCAATTTCAAGTTGGTGAAATCACTGATGTCAGGCCATTAATTAATGAGTTTGATATTGACGTTTATATTTCTAAACAATATCGCCACCTTCTTACTGAAAAAAGTGTTTTCTGGACTGAAGGTGCGGCAAAAGTTTCCGTCAATGGTTCAGGATTGACCGTTGAAGCGACACCATTAAATCGCGCCTTAAAAGGCGCTATTAGCTTCGATAACTTTGAAAATATCAACAATAACGCCTCACGTTACAAACTCTATTCGTCAGAAACTAGTGCTAGGGCTATTGGTGCTCAAATCACTTTAAAAACTTACGATGCTAGTAAGCTTTCTGAAGGCATGCCTATTCGTTATTTAGGCATTGATATTGGTCAGGTTGAATCACTGCTCCTCTCGCCAGATAGAAAAGCCGTGACGGTTTCAGCAGTACTCTACCCTGATTACGTAAAAACATTCGCAAGATCAGGTAGTCGCTTTGCGGTTGTCACACCAGAGCTAACTGCGTCAGGATTAGATAATCTAGACTCTCTGATTCAGCCATATATTAAAGCGGAACCTGGTAATGGTGGCGTTTATCGTCAATTTGAACTTCAAACATCTAACATTACAGACTCTCGCTATCTTGATGGATTAAATCTTGTTTTAAATGCCACAGAAGCCGGCTCAGTACAAATTGGTACGCCGATTTATTATCGAGGTCTTGAAGTTGGTGCTGTGACAGGGCTTGAGTTAGGGAACATGTCTGATAGAGTTTTAATTCACATTCGAATTAGTAAAAAATATCAATATCTTGTTAGAAATAATACCGAATTCTGGCTCTCTTCTGGATATAACTTCTCCTTTGGTTTAACGGGTGGCGTTATACGAAGCGGAACATTTAAACAATTTATACGTGGAGGTATTACATTTGCAACGCCACCTTCCACGCCACTACAGTCAAAAGCGAAACAGGAACAGAATTTCATTTTAAATGCAAAAGAGCCTAAAGATTGGGATGAATGGGGAACTGCGATACCAAAGCCATAAAATAAGATAATTCTCCCTTATTTACTTCCAGTTATTTAAAGCGGATCACAAAAAATGATCCGTTTTTTTTATTTATGAAATATATTTTGGAAATAGATTCCATTTATACTATGCTTGATTTTGTTTGGTCGAAAAGCATTATTCATGATAAATGCCACCAATGAAACATAGCGGAACACAACAAAACATCGCCTAAACTGGAGTTATAATATGAAGAAAACAACGTTGAAAATTGCTTGCTATGAAATTGAAGATATTACTTTGAAACACTCTTCCGATAATCAATTAACTTACATTCATATTCCATGTGATTATGATACAGAGTTTTGCATGCAACTAGATGGATGGGATGAAAACACGAGCATTCCGGCTCAATTGAAAGATAAAAATATTCTGCTTTATCGTCATGCTTATGACAAAGAAAACCACCACTGGATCTTAAAAGTGGCATAAGAGATGCTAAAACAACATAAAAAAAGCCAGATAAATCATTTATCTGGCTTAGGGAAAAGGCTCATTGCGAGCCGTGCGCTAAAAAGTAATTACTGATTACTGCGTAAAAAAAATCTAGGACTAACTCAGACCTTTCTATTTCACAACCTACTGTTAAATATTAGCTAACAATATGTAAATATCCAGTAAACGACTCAATAACACACCCTTTTCTATTCAAAAAATAATCTCAAGTAAAATTTATTTATTAAATCAATAAAATAGAAATAAAATCCTCACCTCCAGTTATTAATCATTTGATTAATTACTTTCGCAAAGTGCTTTAAATGCACCTTGAATAGCTTCTACTGATTTTTTCTTTTCAGGAGAATTAGGGTCTGGAAGTAAAATAATATCAATTAGTTGTGCCTTAACTTTTCCACTTTCCATCTGTTTCATAGCAATTTCATTAAGTGGATACTGAACTAATGTTGCTGGATTGATCACAAACCAAGCGCCATCAGTACGACAATTAAGCATCACCTCTTCTCGTGTAAATGGCCAATCGTCACCAAATTGAAGCTTACTCACTGTGGAAATTGGAGCAGAAAATGCTTGAAAAGAGAAAAGCATTAACATTACCGCTAACACAAAACGTTTCATGTTTATATCTCACTTAATAAATTAGATTTTTACGATTATATAACAATCTATACAGGTGAGTTAATCGCAAAGATGGCAACAGTAAAAATAACCATAGTTCCAAGTAATAGTTCAAACCAGCTATTAATTAGCAACCACTGAAAATTATTTTTCTTACGAATATGAGGCACCAAAACATAACGATTAATTACAGCTAAACCTAGCATTAGCACAACTAAGCTGATTTTAAGCCATAACATGCTTTGATATTCTGATGATAAGTGTATTGCAGGCCACCCTGGAATGAGCATAACAGCACTAATAATACCCGTGATGGTAACCAATAAAACAGCAACATGACCAAATAGTGAAAATCTCTTCATTGTACCAATAATTGGCTTGATCATCCCTTCTGCAAGTTCATCTTTATTACGCAAAAATTGTAAACAAGCAACAAATGGCCATAAACCGCCAAACCAATACGCAGCACTAATAAGATGAATACTTTGATTAACTTTATAAAGAGTTGCTTCTGATCCTGTAAACATGGCGCCATGTCCGATAGACGCATGTAGGATCAACATAATTGACGCAATTATTAATAAAGAGAAATTACGAATATAACGTTGGTGTATAAATAATACAGCTAAAGCAAGAGTTGCTAATATCAACTGCCATTGCCAAATCTGTCCAAATGAAGTACCTAATACCGCTTTCCATATTTCAAATGACCAAGCATCCTCCCATCCATCACCCATAATGCCAGATTGCACAGCCATCCATAGATAAGTCGTAATAAAGACGGTAATAGTGCTGATGGCTAATGCAGGGCGTAAACGAACCTGAATAAGAGGTATAAACTTATCTTTTGCAAGAATGGCGGCCGAGAAGCTCAGTCCGAACATAAACATGACGGCCACAAAATGAAAGAAACGGCATAAAATATAAACGTCTTCAGGTGTCATTATTTTACACTAAATTGATAAGAACCTTTTGTCTTGTGCCCATCAACAGAAACGACATTCCAATCAACTAAATAATTACCTTCAGCCAGATCACTTTCTAAAGGCAATAATAATTTAGTGTTGTTAACAGGATCTAAACTCAGTTTTCCTACTGTGATTTCTTTACCTTCAGCATTTGTTACTTTAATTTTACTAAAAGCAAGTTCTATGCCTTCAGAAAAATCTAGCGTGATAACTTTAGGTGCTTGTGACTGTTCAATAGCCGCGCCTTCAGCAGGTAACTGTGATTTTAAATGTGCGTGAGCTAATGCTTGTTGATATGACATACCTAAGAATAAAACCGCAATGGCTGATAATTTACCCCAAGATGTCTTAAGTGTATTTAATGACATAATAACCTCTTAAATTACAGGTGATTTTTTTATTTATGGAAATATTTTATAGCAAATTTGCGTCAAGATCTCCGCTTCTTCATATTAGAAATAAAAGGTTGTGAACTAGCACTCAAAATATATGTTATTTAGAGCAGTTTCTGTTTCAAATATCACCCATTTTTACACTTCAAAAAAATATAATACCCACATTGACAGTCTAAACAGTTCAATACATAACCAAATTAAGTTAAACGTAAAATAAACATCCTGTATAAATAACATCCAAAAACACATTCAGGATAAAAAACAGTGTAAGTAAAGAAAGAGATAAAAGATAAAAATAGAAAAGGAGCTAATACAGAAGAATAAATAACGCCCTGCTATTCACTCATAGCAGGGCGTAATAATTCATTTATTAACTTAGGCTATCTGAAGCTTTATTAATAATTAGACATGTGCAGATGTTGATAATGTATTCAGATCTTTATCTAACAAGAATAAAGCTTTACCACTGTCACCAACCATTGCTAATTTATCTAAGATTGACTTAAATAATTTTTCTTCTTCATGCTGCTCTGCAACATACCATTGTAAGAAGTTAAAGGTTGAATAATCTTGAGTAGTCATCGCTACATGAGCTAATTTATTAATTTCAGCTGTAATATGTTTTTCATGCTCGTAAGTTTTATCGAACAATTCAGAGAGTGATGAAAATTCTGATGGAGGCGCTTCAATTGCACCAAGTAAAGGCATCGCACCTGTATCACTTAAATAATCAAATAAGCGATGCATATGCTCCATTTCTTCACGAGAATGTGCTTTTAAAAACTTAGCTGCACCATCAAATCCTTTATCGTCGCACCAAGCACTCATTTGTAAATAAAGATTTGCTGAATAAAACTCTAAATTTAGCTGTTCATTCAATTTATTAATCATATCTTGATGTAACATATTTTACGTCCTTTACTAGGAAAATTAACATTACGGATATTATGCACACTTAAAAATAAAAATATAGCTATTTAAATAGAGTTTATTTATTTTTTTAATTACTCAATACGTAACAAAAATAAAAACCAATCTCATTTACAATATGATTTTATTATTTCAACAAAAGTTAAATGCTAATTATTATCATTAATGGTAAAAAAATAAAAAATCGTAACTCATTGTAATAAATAGTCATTATTTTAAATTGAATGATAATATTAATTTAATTATTTTAGCTTATAGAAGTGTTTAACTTTTATAAAATAAGAATAAAGTGGTAAAATTCAATTGTTATTTTCTATTTTCAATTCCTCACTCTATTTATACCTCTATTTAAATCCCCTCTTCTTTTATATATATTCATTTTAATTTGGATATAAAAAAAACTAATTATCACCTGTAAATTAATCTATTTTATTAACACTTATTTCTAGTTTTCTCCATTGCGCCCCATCCTCTTAAATTACTGCGATTTTTCATTTTTTGCATGTAAAAAAACACACAACTCTCAAAAAATAAAAATATTTCTAATTTTTATACAGTTTTTGGTTTTGGCTGATAAGATTAGTAGGTAACTCAAAGTTGTATGTGCAAAAATTTAGTATTAAAGCCCTAATCATAATAAAGGTTAATTAGGAGCCACTATGACAAAAACAGTGTTAGTACCCGTTGATTTTACAGAGCTTGGTTTATTGGACAAGGTTGTTTCTCATCTAAAAGCATTGTCTGTCGCTGACAAACTGAATATTCATTTTTTATCTGTGATCCCAAGTTATGAGTCTTTTGTTGGATTTGCATTTGCAGGCCAAGACAGGCTAGCAAGTGACAAACAACGTATTGAAATTGCGTTATCTACGCTAAAAGAAAACTTATCGCATGTTGATATTTCCAACAGTACCTCTCAATTTTATGTTTCCATTGGTAATCCTCGCGATAAAATTTTAGAAACAGCGAAAAAAATTCAAGCCGAATTAATTGTCATCGGTTCTCGTAACCCTGGCATGAAAACTTATCTCCTCGGTTCTACCGCATCATCTGTTGTTAGCTATGCTGAATCATCAGTATTAGTTGTCCGTTAATTACTTTATTCTCTTATAAGAAATCTGGTATAAGCCATAAACCAGATTTCTTATTCTTTATTCCGCAAAATTAACTCAAAATAATATTTTATTTTATTATTCTTATTTTTAAGAGTAATTATTAACAATATATCTTTAAACAATAAGATTATTATTAAAAAACAAGAAGAAAAAAGAGTGTATTAACAGTTACTATACAAACATATATATTAATAATTTATTAATACTTTTATATTGTTCATCATGTGAATTTATGTAAAGATACTTTTCCTACTATAAAAAACCAAGTGTAATCAATATCGGTAAAAGGAATTAACATGAATAAAGAGTATTCTGAAAAATGGCAAGAGCGTTTTTCATTTTTTGATAAATATGGCTCACCTAAAACCCCTGAATTTAAAGCTGCTTATAAAGAACTATCCTTTGGTAAACGCATTCTCATTGGAATGAATATCTGGGCCTTTTTCTTTGGTTTTATTTATTTTCTTATTTTAGGTTTGTGGCGTAAAGCATTAACATTATTTGCCATTAACATTGCTATTTTTACTATTATCGGTTTCTTACCTGTAAATAATGGTGTAATCAATGCCATTGGTATTGCCATTAATATTTTGTGGGCAATGACAGCTAACTATGCTTATTATTTAAAAGAAACTAAGAATGATCAAAGCTGGAACCCTTTTGAAGGTGTTCTATAATAATTTTTCTATAGTAATATCAAAGGGGTAATTTACCCCTTTAGTTTTTATATTCCTCTAATCCTTTTTACTACAACACTACAATACCTTCTATTTCCTTCATAAAAATTCATTTTCCTAATCAGAGAAATTCTAGTCAATGCTATAATACGTTAACTAGAAATCAGGGAAAAAATTATGTCGAATCATTTTCAAGGTAAATTTGAAGCAGAACTAAAATATCACCTTCAAAATCCAGAAAAATTTATTGCAGTGTTAGAAAAAGCAGGTGCAACCTTATTTACGCCTAATAACCAAGAAACAGATTGGTATATGGAACATTCCGATCTCAAATTCCCGACATCAAACATAAGTTTATGTATAAGAAAAATGTTACCTTCGGGTATAAACCTTCTTATCGTTAAAGGTCCTGATTTATCACAATGTGAAGCAGTACGGATAGAAGATGCAGAAAAAACAGTCTCCATGTTTACCACGCTAGGCTACCACTGTATTCTCAATTATACCAAATCAAGAGAAATCTATTTTTTAGACGATTTTCATATCACTATTGATAAATTAGACAATCTAGGGTCATTTGCGGAATTCGCTATTATGACTGACGATCAAAGTAAACTCCCTCTCTATACAAAACAATTACAAAATTTAGCGACAAAGTTTGGATTTACAGAAAAACATCTTGAAAAAAATAACTATAAAAAACTGATGTTGGATAGCTTAAAGAGACAACTTAATTCAATTTAAAGATATTCTTTCTATCACTTATTCAAACACCGACATTATAACCACATCCTAAATATCGGTGTTTTATCTTGCCTAAGATTATTTACCTCACGTAGTAAAAAAATAGAAAAAACCTTTCTTGATACAAATTTAAATTGAATGCCTTTTTTATGGAGATTTTCTTAAACTTTTTCTTTATTTTTTCTTTAATAACGTTCAGCTTTAGGCTAAAAATGCCATTCAGATCCAATTTAAAAGATATTTTTGTAATACCACTTATATTAATGTCATGTTTTTATTACAATTAATAAAAAAAATACACTAATAGGAGGGATTATGCTTGAAAATTACCTTAACATCTTCATTAAGGCAACTTTTATTGAAAATATGGCATTAAGTTTTTTTTTAGGAATGTGTACTTTCCTTGCTGTTTCAAAAGAAGTAAAAACATCATTAAAACTAGGACTCACAGTTACAGCTTTACTTGTTATTGCCACTCCAATCAATAACTTAATTTATAATTTTATCTTAAAAAAAGATATTTTAGTGGAAGGTATCGATCTTAGTTTTCTAAGATATATTACTTTCATTGGTGTTTTAGCTGCATTAGTTCAAATATTAGAAATGTTTTTAGATAAGTTTATCCCTTCACTTTACCATTCATTAGGGATCTTTTTGCCTTTATTAACTATTCATTGCGCTATTTTTGGTGCCACCATTTTTATGGTTGAGCGTGATTATACATTTTCAGAATCAGTTATATACGGTGCAGGTTGTGGCGTAGGCTGGTTACTAGCAATCGTCTCCCTATCTGGCCTACGAGAAAAAATGAAGTATTCAGATATTCCTAAAGGGCTAAGAGGATTAGGTATCACCTTTATCACTGTAGGGTTAATGTCATTAGGTTTTATGTCATTTTCCGGCATTTCACTTTAAAAAAACATTGAATATCATTTAATTCAAATTTTCATACATCACAAATTTTATTGAAAAAATGACATAAACTATAAACGGAAAGCTTACATTTTCCGTTTATAGTATTTTTATCTATTTTCTTTCTAATCCCCAATTTCTTCTTACCTATTTTAATTCGCACAATCACATAAACACTTCTTATTTATGCTTATAATAATAGAAAAATTAATCTTATTTATTGCTCTTTACATCATAAGTGTTTTTTTATTTTACAAATAGAAGTATTTACATTATTAAAATCTTATTGTTTAAATCACAAACCATTAACTCACATTAAATCAATAATAAATCAACAGGTTATCAATAAGTTATTAAAGATAAAAATTTTTATACTATCTCTTTATTTTTTCAAATTTTAACTCTTAAATTAAATTTAATGAAAATCAATACGTTACATCTCTCAATCATTCATTTGAAAAATTTATTAATAAGAACAATAAATAACCATAAAGAATATTTATAAAATGCCGATACTCTTTTTTAGTATTTGAAAAAATCAAAAGGATATATGGCATTAAATCAAAGAGTGCTCTAAAAACATAACTTTACTCGTTTTTAGCCATTTTTTGTCTATACCAATTACAGGAAGTAAAAATAAAACTTAAAAATCAATAAATTGTACATTTATATTTTTATAAAAAGGAAATAACTATTCATGTTTAAGAACTTCAAACAACGTTATTTACCAAACGTCTCTTTTAGTATGTCGAATTTAAAAACAACCACCTTAGTTTGGCTTATAACGGGCTCCTTAATTTTACTTCTTGGTTTAGCCTCTGTTTTATTTCTTTCATCCGTAAATGATTACAAAAGAAACTTAAACACACTAAATAATATCTATAATGAACAATTACTACTAACTAACACCTGGGAAAATTTGCTACAAACTCGTAATACCTTAAACAGAGCAAGTTCCCGTCATTTATTAATTATTAATAAAATGGCCACTGCAAATACTGATATTTCATCTTTATTGCAACAAACTAAAGAAAAGCTTCAAAGTGTTGAAACCGCTTGGAGTCGTTTTAAAAATATTCCTCATAACATTAAGGATGATAGCTATATTCAACAATTAGAACAAAAATATACTGAACTTAATGCTGCATTAATTGAATTTTTAGCCTTCTTAGAACAAGGAAAAACATACGAATATTTAAATCAACCAACACAAACCTACCAAGATAATTTTGAGCAAGCATACATCAGCTATCATCAACAACTACAAAGTCATTACACTGCATCATTAAATGAAGGTGAGTTACTGTATGATAGAATCATTTATAGTTTAATTGTAATTACAATCCTTATTGTTATTTTTTCTTTTTTAGTCCAGATCGTATTACGAAAAAACTTTATTTCACCTTTAAATGCCATAATGAAGAATATTGAAGATATTAGTAATGGTGAGTTAGCAACTAATGTCTCGACAAAAGGCCTATTTGAAATAAACATCCTCACTAAAAATATTGAAAAAATGCGAGATCAAATAAAGCAGATAGTTAATAACATTAATAGCAGTTCAGGACTTATCAATTCAGAATTAAATGATATTTCTATTATGAACAATAATCTTGCTATTCGTGTTGAGCAACAATCAGCAGCTGTACTTGAAACATCCGCAGGGATAAGACAGTTAAGTGTGACCTCAAAACAGCATGCAGAAAATACCCAAGCATCATGTGAACTTGTGACTAAAACAGATTCAATGATCCATCAAAGCAATGAAATGTTAGCTAACGTAGTTGAAAATATGCATGAAGTCGTCTCTTTCTCTGAACAAATTAATGATATTACATCAACAATTGATAATATTGCCTTTCAAACTAATTTATTAGCGTTAAATGCTGCTGTGGAAGCCGCTAGAGTGGGTGAACATGGAAGAGGATTTGCTGTGGTTGCAAAAGAAGTCCGTGAATTATCCATTAGCTGTAATTTAGCATCAAAAGAGATAAAAGTACTTGTTGCAAATTCAAGTAAAAAAATAAACCAGTGTTTTCAATTAGCGGCTGACGCAAACGATAATATGGTGGATATTTCTAAACATACTGAAAACATCAATGAAATGATCCACGATATATCAATCTCAACCAATGAACAAAGTAACGGTATTGCTCAAATTGAAGATGCTATAAACCAATTAGATCAAACAACACAAGCTAATGCCACAATGACAAGGGAGCTAGTTAATTCACTAGACTCCCTACAAACACAATCAAACCGATTAAAACAAGAGTTAACTGTTTTTCATCAATAAAAAATGCTAACTAACTCAATAGAAAGCTATCTTAGGATAACTTTCTATTGTTCATATATTAAAGTATTAAAAATGACTAAATTCAGGGATCGCCTTCTTGCCATGTGATTTTAAAAAATCTAAAACTTTCCTTGGAGACGTATTTAATATGCGTTCTTCAGGAAAATCTATTTGAGTTAATACTTCTAATACTCGATCAAATTTTCCTAATGATGAAGCAATATGAGAATCAGATCCTAGTGCAATTAATCCACCTGCATCACGCACTGCTTTAGCTATATCTATGCAGTTTTTCTCACTTCCTACTCTAGAATGAATAAATGATGAATTATTCATTTCTAAAGCAACGTTACTAGCAGCGGCTACTTTGGCAACTTCGGTAATATCGATGGGGTATTTAGGATTTCCTGGATGGGTTATCATTTGAACAACACCACTTGTTATTGTCGCGATTAAAGCCTTTGTATTATCCACAATACCCATTGAGCTCATAACCGGATCGTGAAAACCAGCAAGCACGATATCTAATTTCTTACTCATTTTTTCACTGCAGTCCGTTTCGCCTTTTATATTTTTAATATTTGCTTCAATACCATAAAGTATCCCAACACCATCAATCATGCGGGGGATCACGGGTAAATTAGAAAAATGCCATTCATGAGGAGCATCATCCATATCAGGACCATGATCAGTAATTGCAAATAATTTAATTCCCTGCTTTTTAGCTTGCTGAAAATATTCACTCACCGTACTGTAAGCATGTGTACTGGCAATTGTATGAGCATGTAAATCAACGGGATACATAAATAATTCCTTCATAAAAAAGCGCTATGATCATCTATAAGATAGTTCTTCTTCAAATATAGGACCTACCTAAAATCGATGAGCTACAATAACAAAAATATGAAATAACTTATAAGATGCTATTTTTATTTTTTTCTTACATTAGTAAGAAATGAAGATAAACTTCGATAAATATGCTTTAATCTTCAACATGTTATTTAATATTAATTAGATAATTAATGTTTCACTTTAGTACTATACACAATAATTATGAAAACACATTGTATAATGCTTTTTCATTTTAACTTTACAAAGGCTAATTATGTTCAACTATCCTGCAGTCGCTCATTTTGATGAAGAAAGTGAAACCTACGAAATTACTTATCGTGATTTTGATAATATACATGCTGTTGCTTACACGGAAGATGATATTGAGCTAGAAGCCTCTGATATTTTGCATGTTGGTCTTGAAGAGTTTATTTCAAGTAAAATGCCTATTCCTGCGCCATCAAAAGCACAACCGGGTGATTTTATTGTTTACTTACCACTTATCAGCTGTTTGAAAATCGCGCTTCATAATGCAATGCTGGAAACTAAAACAAAAAAATCAGATCTTGCAAGAAAGATGAATTTAACTAGCGCACAAATAGAACGCCTATTTGAAATTAATCAAACATCAAAAATTGATAGCTTAGAACAAGCTCTTTATTTATTAGGCTATGGGATTTCTGTTAGCGTTTATAAAGACAAAAATTGATAATGCTAAAGATAAAAATGGCTCTAATAAAAATTAGAGCCATTAGTTTATATTATTTTACAATCCACAAATCTTGTTATTAGATATTATAACTTTTTGCTTGCTAAAAATTTGGCATGATTAGTATAAATCGCAATAATATCTTCACCTCGCCCCACTAATCCTGCAACTTGGTTAACCATATCAATGTGATCTTCAGCATAATCATCCTTAATTAATTTACCTAATCGCATACTCGTTCGACCAACTAAGCCATCATTTTGACGCTCAATGAAAAAAGCACTTAATACACGCATTGCTGCATGAGTCGGATCCAGTAAATTACCTTTTTCGCCCGCAATGAGTCCTTGAATATAACTGCCAAATGAGTAGTAATGTACGCCATTAACGACTTCTTTACCTTCACCACCACGAACTTCAGGTAGCCCTTGTGGATATTTTTTATTAAATTCAGTTACGTTTTCAGTCGTTAATGCTTCTAATGCAGCGATAGCATCTTGCGGGTTGCCACGATTACCAGAGAATGTAGAAATAATTGTACCAATGGCTTTCATAACAGCATCTGCGATATATTCAGGTACACTATCTTTACGCATAATACGTCGTACTAAGTCAGCAATTTCTGAACCGTGGTTTACACCATTAACAGAGGTCACGGAGGCGATATTTTTAGCATGTTTCGCCGCAACATAACGACAAGCTAATGGACCTTGGCTATGACCAATTAAATTGACTTTTTTTGCCTTCGTTTCTTTAAGAATTTTTTGCACAAATTCCCAAAGTTGCTCACCACGAACTTCGTTAGAATTAAATGCAGAAAGAGATGCTGTAAAGACTTGATGCCCTTCTTTTTCTAATGCATCCGCGATACCGTAAAAGTATGGGTAACCAACGATATCATCAAAGCCAGATAAACCATGAACTAAAATAATTGGATATGTAGTTGACATATTTTCCACTCCTTGGGGTTAAGTTAATTATTTGCTAAACATCCTATTAGCAATACTTACAACAATCGGTAAAATACAAATTTATAATATAACATCATATTTTGACACTTTATTTGTTATAAGTGATTATTAGAATAATCTAAAATTTACGATCGTAAAGTCATATTTTTATCAATTTTATATTTTTTAATTATCACCCGAAAAAATCAACATACCCTCTATCAAACCTTCTGCTTTTTTTAACTTTTTACCAATATATGTATCCGAACATTTTTCATTTTTTGCAAGCTCAATAAAAGTTTTTCCAAAAACATAATAATTAATAAGTAACTGATAATTTTCTATATTATGCCTCATTAGTCTTTTCATTAAATCATTGATTATATTTGCTTTATAATGAGAGCATTGTTTTCGTTGCTTTATTTTTTCCGGTATAACTTCTTTTTTGTTTTTAGTTAAAAAGTAAACAGCAATATGATCATTAGCAACCCATGCTCCCCACTCTTCAAGTATTTTTGAAATATTCTTCATATTAACATCCTTATTTTTCCATATAGTGATAATCGCATCCCGCAATCATTTAAAACACCTATCTAATTATTAATAGGTATTATAAATATAATAGCAAAAATTTAATTTACAACTGTATTTAATAAAGATATGAGGTTAAATGCTAGAACTATTAGAGGATATGTAAAATCTAAATATAACTTGGCTATTTTAATTAAAAATCAGATTATCTTTAAGTTATAAAGAATTTTATTCTGTTTTTTTCTTAAAATAGCCAGCTATATTAAATATTAGCGATTATGGTAATGTTTCTTCAGGTCGTAAAGTCAGTACCTCGTACCCATTCGAAGTAACCAAAATTGTATGTTCTGACTGTGCCGATAATTTTTTATCTCTCGTTACCACAGTCCAACCATCTTTTTTAGTTTTTATTTTAGCCCCCCCCTGATTAATCATTGGTTCAATCGTAAAAGTCATACCTTCTTTCAATTCAATACCTTGCCCCTTAATACCATAATGTAAGACTTGTGGTGCTTCATGCATTTCTCTACCAATACCATGTCCGCAATATTCTCTTACAACACTATATCCATGGCTTTGTGCAAAGCTTTGAATTGCATGACCAATATCACCTAATGTTGCTCCCGGTTTAACTTCCTTAATACCTTCCCACATTGCTTGATATGTTGTTTTAGCTAATTTGCGTGCAATAGGAGATGCCTCTGGCATAATATACATTTTACTAGAGTCGGCAATAAATCCATTCTTTTCTAATGTGATATCAACATTAATAATATCTTTGCTTTTTAGTCGTTCGTCTGATTTTGGTACGCCATGACAAACAACTTCATTAATTGATGTATTTAATACATACTCGTAACCATACTGGCCTTTACTTGCTGGTCTTGAGTGGAGTTCATTAATAATAAAATCTTCCACTTTATCATTGATTTCTAACGTAGAAACACCAGGCATAATAAAGTCATCAAGCATTGTAAAAACTTGCGCTAACAAACGTCCAGATTCACGCATTAATTCAATTTCATCAGACGTTTTGATTGTTATTTTATCCATATTCCTTTCCTCTTATTCTGCTTGTTGCTTGATAGCTTCTTTTTCCAGCATTTCGTTAATAATCATTGGAAATGTTTTCTCTGGATTTAACTCTGCTTGGATACCAATTTTTATCCAAAATTCTGCCTGAGCATTAACAGAACGAGACATTACATTACTTGCCTTTCTCAAATACTCATGTAATTCATCAGAGATTTTTACAATACCCACGCTAATCCTTATATACAAATCATAATGAAACATATACGTTCTATAATAGAATCAATTACTGGTGCTTTCAATTGCTATTTAGTTCTAACATAGGCATAAAGTGCTCAAATAAAGGAAAAAGAGTAAATAACACTCAAAATAAAAGGTCATATTTTTACTTTTTTATATTTCAATGAGTTTATTCAGAAGTACTTAGTAATTTTTATATGACAAAGAGAATAAACGTTATATTATTTTTTGCGTAACGCGAGTTAAGGAAATTTATATGAAACTATCATCGCTGTTGATTGGTTAGATGTTATTAGCGGTACAGTAGGCTTATATGAAAATATGGGGGCTTGTTAAGATATGGAAAAATTTTATTTATTTAAGAGTTTAGAGCATATTAATTATAATTTTTCTTTTTTATGTTATTATTCTCTGACTTTGTTTTTTATTACCACGCTTATCACTATTCACATTCCTTCTATCCTTTCAAAAAAATATTATTTTATATTCTATTAACAATAAAAAATTTTTAGGAGTTATTATGTCTAAAAAACCATATCGCATTATATTAACAGGTGGCCCAGGTTCAGGAAAAACCACATTAATTAATACGCTTAAAAATAAAGGTTATTCTTGCTCTTTAGAAGCAGGTAGAGCCATTATACAAGATCAAATGCTTATTGAAGGTAATGGATTACCATGGATCGAGCCTGAAGCTTTCGCACAATTAATGCTAAGTTGGGAATTACGTTCATGGCATGAAGCAACCAACACTGAAGCACCTTATTTCTATGATAGAGGCCTTCCCGATATTGCAGGCTATCTATTATTGTGTGGATTGCCCATTCCCAAACATCTTAACAATGCAATAATGCTATTTCGCTATTCAAAAAATGTCTTTATTGCTCCACCTTGGCCTGAAATCTATACGCAGGATGAAGAAAGAAAACAAACAATAAAAGAAGCAAAGGAGACTTATTTAGCAATGCTAGAAGTTTATAAAAAATATAATTACAGTTTGATTGAGTTACCAAAATTAACAATAGAGAATAGAACTAATTTTATTATTAATAAGATTTAATATTAGCCAGTAAGATATTACTGGCTTAGATAATAATAAATTCTTAGTAAGAAGCCATAATTTTTAGATCTGGTTTCTCCCCTCGCATTATAGCTCGTTGTTGTTCATGAACTGCCTCATTAATGGCTTTTTGTTCCCCTGGCGTTCGTGTATTTTTACCGCAAACTAATGTTGAACACACCGGGCTACCTATTCTATGGCTCCCTGAAGTACCCGTACTAAAAGTCACATTATCAGTTGTACAACCTAATAATAGAAAAGATAACAATAAAGTGATTACTATGCGCATAATTTTCCATATAAAATTAAATTTTAAATTGATATTGCAGTATTAATAGGCATCAAAAGTATAATGTGGCTTTTGTATCCACTTAAATTCAACTGTTTGTTTTTTTTCATTCCAAATAGGTTCAGGAACGGGCATCGTAAAGCTTATTTTTTGAATAGGCTTCATTGTTGAATATTCATTATTTCTATATTGATTATTTACTGATGATTTTGACTCATTTAAACCCACTTTAAAAAGTTGTCCAAATTTACGATTATCTTCTTGTACCTCTAATTCAAACCGCGATTGTTTACCCAACATAAAAACCAAATTATTATTTATCGAGTTATTATCAGGTCGGTGACTATCTTTACTAGATCTATTAACTGGTTTGTTATTGCCAATTAATTTCTGACTCGTGCATCCCACACAAAAAATTAAAGATGATAAAAGCAATAAAAAAAAATGCATAAATTAAATTCAATAAGAAATAGGAATAACAATTATTTCATAAAATACATTTACTAACAAAATAATTTTCTCTTGCATCATAAAAAAAGAGAATATATCTTTATAAAAGATAATATTAAATAGCTAAAACTAGAAACCACCTCAGATAATGATAAAAAAGCCAACATAAGTAAAATAAATAGAAAATATACCAATTCATTCACTCTAAAAATGATTACTATAAGTATATAAGGTGCAATTATCAACATAAAAAAGGCATTAATAATAATGCCTTACATTCTAATTATAGGGTGTTTTTATTTTCTTTTATAATGAGATTTAACTAGAGAATCCCTATATATTTCAGTTTTATAATGAACAAACTCTATCTTATTATTATTTGGGATAAATAATGGAACCCCATGACCTAATAAAATAGGTATTTTTGTTATTATTAATTCATCAACAAAACCTTCATCAATAAATCCTTGGACAGTTTTACCACCATCAATATACACTCGTTTATAATTATTTTGGTTAAGTCGTTGTATTATTTCAGATACATTTCCTGACATGATCTCAACATTATCTGGTAATGACGTAGATAATCTTTTAAGGGTGTGGCTTAACACAAAAACAGGCTGCGTATAAGGCCAATCGATATCAAAGCTCATTATAGTTTCGAATGTCGTTCTTCCCATAACAATAGCATCAATTTCATTCAGAAAATCTGCAAAACCAAAATCTGAATTTTCAGGATTTTCAATATCGGTAAGCCAATCAATATTACCTTGTTTATCGGCAATATAACCATCTAAACTTGTGGCGATATAAACGACAATATTCATTTACTATACTCATTATTCCGAATAGGAACATCAAGTTAACATTTATTGAATAAGATTTAAAATGGAATATAAAAAGTGAAGTGATTAAATTTAAGGTATGTTTAATTATTTGAATTTGAAAGCTTGTTAAAAATTAGCTATTAAAAATTATAAAAAAGCCTTACAAATGCTTAGATTTATAAGGCTGCTGAAAATCAATATCGTTTATTGACCTGCTGACATTTTCTTCATTTGTTCTAAAGAATCTAATGCTTGTTTACAAGTACTTTCTTGAACATCTTTAGGTAATGCTGCAAATTGTTCTTTCGCCTGAGCATACTGTGCTTTCATTGCTTCAGCTTGAGCTTTAGTTGCATCATTTTTCGCCATTAACTCAACATAAGAGTCTGTTTCTTTAAAATAATCTTCACATGCTTTAGATAAATCAGCAGAAACAGCAACAGAAGAGATTGATAATAAACCCAATGCTAAAATAAGCTTTTTCATAAATATCCTTTAAGTATTGTTAACAGTTAGAAAGTAATTTCTATTATTCTTCTTAAGTCGGTATTATCTCAAAAGATAATAAAATAGGGATAAGTATTATCTTAATTAAAAAATAAAATTTCATCTAATAATGATTGGAATAAAAAATAAAATCAAAATATGATAATTGAAAATTAGCTTATCATTTTCAGTATTAACTATATATATTAAATTATTCTTTTTAAATTAAAGGGTTATTTTTATAAATTAATAATTTAATTTTTTAATTATAATGTTCGTATAACGATAATGCTCGATAAAATAATACCTAAAAATCATTGATAAGATAGACTCGTACACTTGCAATAATTTTAATGGTGACCTTCTCCCTGAAAATAAAATTAAAAAACTAGGAATAGTACGTAAAAGATAAATAAATAGGCTTGCATTTCTTACCCTAGCTTGTAGCTAAAAACTAATTAATGATATCTGAATAATGAATAATGAATAATGAATAATGAATAATGAATAATGAATAATGAATAATGAATAATACACTTTCATACCGTATTATTACGGATTAGTAAATAGTAAATAGTGAAAATTTTTAAAAAATCGAACGTGTTTTGACTCAAAAACTCTCATCTTCTTATTATGTCTAAAATTCATGGGTAATTATGAAAAATATCATTATTTATGATAAACAAATATAATATAAAACAAAAAACAAAAAACAAAAAACAAAAAACAAAAAACAAATTAAACTAGAATTAATTATTTTAGTCTCAACTTAAAAATCAAATGTCAGAATAATTATACACAACAAGTTATTTAATTTATTATTAACTTATTATCAATTAAATTAACAATTTGATTTTTTTCATAGAGTTTATTTATTTTTCCGTGATCTATATAAAAGGATCATGCTTCATTTTTATATATAGTTGCCCGTACTTAATAGGTTCTATTAGTCAGGGGATTACCCCGCCAACGGAGGCATTTAATGTCTATAAAATGGGTTTTAATCATATCTGGAATTGTTATTGGTGCTATCGCTTTACTTCTTGGTATTAACGGAAATCCCCCTAATATGGGTGTTTGTGTTGCTTGTTTTATTCGTGACAGTGCAGGCAGTATGGGATTACATAATACTGAAACAGTACAATATCTTCGCCCTGAAATATTCGGTTTCATTCTCGGTTCATTTGTAGCGGCTTTACTATTCAAAGAATTTCAATCAAAAGCTGGATCAGCGCCAATTATTCGTTTTACATTGGGCTTTTTAATGATGGTCGGTTGCTTAGTTTTCTTAGGTTGCCCATTAAGAATGGTACTTCGTATTGGTGCGGGAGATTTGAACGCAGTAATAGGATTAGTTGGATTAATAATCGGAATTGGTATCGGAAGCTTATTCGTAAAAAAAGGATTTTCCCTACCAAGAAATTATCGACAATCTCCTGCAGAAGGTTTTATTTTACCCGTTATATGCGTATTTTTATTTGCTTTATTCTTATGGAATAGTGATATTTTTAATTCCAGCGTGAAAGGTCCTGGCGCAAGTCATGCTCCAATATGGATGTCTATTATTGCGGGACTTATTATTGGTTTTATTATTCAACGAACTCGATTTTGTTTCATTGGAATGGCAAAACATGCCTTTTTATCACGTAATTATAATATGGCGTTTGGGGTGGCCGCATTAACACTTGTTGTTCTCTTAGGTAATCTTTACTTAGGAAAGTTTAATCTTGGATTTGAAAATCAACCAATTGCTCATAGTGATGGACTATGGAATTTTCTTTCTATGGTGCTTGTAGGCCTTTGTGGTGTATTTATCACCGGTTGTCCATTGCGCCAACTTGCCAATGCTGGGCAAGGCAATTCCGATGCTGCAATTAGTGTATTAGGTATGTTACTTGGTGCTGCTTTTGCTCATAATTTCTCTTACGCCTCAAGCCCCACTGGGGTTACAGATAATGGCAAATTCATTGTCATTATTGGCCTATTAGTTACATTTATTGTTGGTGTCATTTATACTTATGCCGCAAATAAAATAAACCACCATGAGACTAATAAAAATGACGCATAATTATTTATTCCTCTTTCATGAACAATATGCAGTCAAGAAACTTCACCATCAGCTCCAAAAAGATAATTTTTCCTCAAGAATAATTGATGCACCAAGAAAATTATCTTCTGAGTGTGAATTAGCCGTATCGGTTTATTTTTCTAATAATGAAACTTATAAGCATTATATTAATGATAACATTAGAGTTATTTATAAAATAAATTCAGATCGCTTTGATGTGCTTTGGCAAGATAAAATTTGAAGTAAAATATTATTTCAATAATACTTTTTATAGCCTCAATAATGAAAGGCTACATGAGTAGCCTTTCATTGATCAAATAAAACCTAGTGATTATACTTATTAGTATTATTCAAATATAAAAAAACCACCCAGATTTACAAAGGATGGTTTCAATATTTTAACTATTTATAAAATAATTATTTTCTATTCTTCTTCTGGTGGATTTTTGAGGATCTGATGAATTTCCTCTTTTAGTCTTAATTTTTGTTTTTTTAACTCTACAACTTCTTCACCATACCCTCTTCTATCCTTATGTTCCAATCTTACTATTTTATGGTCAAGTTCGTTATGTTGATCAAAAAGAGCGCGAAAATGAGGGTCTGTTTGGCGAAGCTTTGAAATTAAATCACGATATTCTGGAAACATAAATAGCTACCTTCCTTATTAATTGTGAATTAAGTACTCTTTTAAGTCTTACTCAAACTGATTAACCTGTCATTGTCTTTATGTTAAAAATAAGACTAACATCAATTAATATTTATAATTTAAAAATTACTAAATAATTTTCTATTAAACATTTTAATTATGATTATTATACGTAATACATTGAGTTATCTAGCTTTATAAATCCACTTGTTCTTGAACAAATAAAAAAGGATCAATATTTTGTTAACTTTTCCTATTCTGACCAAACATCTTCATAGCCATCTCTATCAATAATAAAGTTATATCCTTCAGGAAGATAAAGATATTTCATTACCTCCGGTAACACTGTATTTAAATGTTCTGTGTGCAATGCTTGGTAAAAATTATCTCTTTCACAATATTCCCCACAATAAAAAAACCAACTTATCGTACTATCTTTAGATCTTTTTATGCGTGTGCCATAGATAGGTGTTAAATTTAAGGTATCTAAAGCAATAGCTACCATCTCTTCCGGATTTTCAGGTAAGACACCATATTTTTTGCATACCCTTTTTTGTTGTTCAATAACATGTAATATCTTATTTTTATTTATCATCATATTCCAAAGCTAAAAATGAGCTCAGTTAAAGTACTTTCCCCGTACAGGATTATAACGAATTCGCCACAATGCACCAAACGCCATAAAAATGAACATTAGTCTATTCAAACAACTAGATACAAAAAATAAATGAATTCAAATAAAAAAGAATAAAAAAACACCAATTCACCTTAAAACTAGACAAAAAGCAGTGTTAACGCATTTTTTGTTGTGAAAAAAGCACTTATTGTTAACTCATAAAATATAAATTCTCTATATTTGTAGTGATCTCTAATAGTTATTTATACCCATCTATTTGAGTCACTAAGCCCAATGCCGCCACATTGGGCTTTTTTATGAAGGATCAGTTGATATTATTTCTCATTACAATAAATTCAAACCTCTTCAGGTTTGTTCAAATGTTGAACTGTAAAATCAATCGGTTTAATCACAAAATGTTTTAATTTTATATGATTTAATCAGTTTCCAGTAAAGTATTACCTAATACTCTGATTTTTTTTATATTTATATTATTATAATTCTTAAGATAAAATAATTATTGCCGACCCAATTCCTTTTTTGCCGGCATCAATAACTATTTATTAGATAGAAGCTCCTGCTTATTAGATAAAAGCTCCTGCTCTTGTAATTTAGAAAGCGCTAACTCTTTCATCCAATCTGCAAGTAATGGTGCTGTTTTTATTGAATCCAATAATGCACGCTCTTTTTTTGTTAAACGAATAACAATAACCTCTGTTTTCATTGTAGACATAATAATTCCCCCATTTATAAAAGAGAAAATATTGGCACAAAACAGTAACAGAAAGGTCTGACTTACACGGTTTTACAAAATCATCATTTAAAGATGTTTTGATAAATTAAAATCCCGCAAGATACGAAATATATTTAGCTTACTGTATTTTAATCAAAAACATTATTAATAATTGAAGTGACTATCGCTGTACTTAATGCGATCAATACCAAATCATTTCCAACAATGCGCCATTCGTAACCAGGATAGTAAGGTAATTGGCTAAGCATTTTTTCAGGAACCATTTTCTTCGCGATACCTGGAGGCAATGGCTTTCCTCTTACTAAATTTTTAGCAATACCAGGGGGTAGCGATGAATATCCAGTAAATCCACCATTCAATGCAATTGCTCTAGCCTCATTATAAGATAAAGAAATTGAGAAAGAGGTTTCATTATCAAAGTGATTATTTTGTAATTTATTATGCCATTTGTTTGGCTTCTCTCCTTGATGCCCTTTATTTTGACCTCTTCCATGCCCATTATCTGGATCAGCATAAGAAGAAACAGATATCATAGACAAACCTATAATCACCAACAATAAATTACTTATTCTAGAAAAAATCCCCATGTCTATAGTCTCAGCAATTAATTTTTCACAGAGTATCCTTCGAGCTACACAACTACCATAAGTAATACTCCTAGAAAAAATAACTGGCAGGTACCATTGTGCTAACTTAGTTACAAATACATAACTAAGTCTTTTTTGTTTCAAATACTCTTACTTCGCATAATCCTGTAATCATGCTCTAACTCTGCAATTCGTTCTCGGAGTAACCAATAGTTTTGGATAGCGGTATCAGTAGGTCGGACTGTGGTTGCAGAAGCCACGCTGGTAGAGGAAGTAGTTATGATTTTGTGATACTCGTCTTTGATATACACCCGCTCAGGACAACACTCATAAATATCATGCAAGCAGGTAATTTCATTCTTAGCATTAACTAACTCCTACCTGTATTGAATATCCAATTGGCTTATACGAAAAAAGGTCACCGAAGTGACCTCTATAAGAACGCTAAATTATTTTCAATAACATGTGTTAATTAGCTAGCTTTGCAACCACTCAATACTGGTTTATCTTTTCCTTCAACTAAATCGGCATTATCACCTTTAGTATAAAGCTTATAGGTGTAATTTTTATTCATTGCCTCATAGTTTGCTCCAGAAGCCATTTTCATAATCTTCATTGGTATCATTTCATCCATTTGATTAATGATTGCATAGCTATCTTTTGCTGTATTTATATAAATAACTTCCATTATTTGATTGTTTTCACATGCATAAGATACTTTCGTTATCTCATCGCCATCATCCGCCATAACAAAACTCGCAGATAAAAGGCTAACAGTAAATACAATACTTTTTAATAATAGCTTCATATAATCTCCTAATACTATTTGATACACACTTCTAATACATCACTAACCAATTTCTTATGATTAATCGAACCCTATATTGGCTTCCATGAGATTTATCCAATTGTAAAAAACCATCATTAGTTTATTGAGCAATAAGGAGATTGTTTTAAGCTTTCCTTAATTTATTTTTAGTTCATTCATTTGTGTAAATAAAACTCTTGGCAAATACTCTTCAAATGACGTATTAGAAACAATCACAAGACCATACATAGATATCCATGTATTCGTTTGTTGTAAGTGCCCTTGAATAAACTGTTTTGCTTTCTCTCACAAATAAACATAACTCTCTTGTGCCCAGCAATAGACCACCGACATCATTAATCTTTTGTGTAGCGATTCGATATTGCTTTTTACCTACGGAAGATATCGTATAAATTAATTGTGTTAATTGTTAAATTTAGCCATCAACCGTATGGATATTCGCCGTTAAAATGACTAAGGTATTTTTTCACTGTCTGTTTCTGTGTGGGAGTTCAAATCAGACGGTAGTCTCTAATATGTTCTACCTACGAACTAGTCAACTTTAGCCTTATAATTTAAATACTCTCACAAAAACAATTAAGGCTACACATTATGCGTAGCCTTAATCTTATTCACATTATCTAACTCAATTAGCTTTTATCTTTATTTTCTATCGCTATTGTTTGTCGTTTTTCTTCTTCGGGTAATTCATACTCAATAGCAAT